>NBVN01000002.1 GCA_003056265.1 Zestosphaera tikiterensis
GCTTTCACAGCGTTTTTAGGCCCTACACCCCTAGCAGCTAAGGCTATCACAGCTTTTTTACCGTAATCAAGTACTAACTTAGCTGTGTCTATAAGCTCGTTAACGAGGGCTTTCTCCTCATCATTTAACGCATAAACGTAGTTCTTACCATGCTTTAATGCTTTCTTAACGATATGCCTTAAATCGTTGAAACCAAAGTAGACGCCGATTAAACCACTCCCGCATTTACTACATGTAATCCTCTCAGGCAACTCATTAACTATGGACTCCCAAGAATTTCCGCAGAATAAACAGTAAAGCTTAACTTTCTTAGAGAGTAGTCTTCTCTTTATCAACTCTACAGCCAAATCCCTAGGTATTTTCTCAACCTCCACTCTAACGTAGCCGCCAACGTTCTTAAGACCTTCGGCAGCTATAGGGGAGAGCTCCTCAACAACCACTACACTACGTTTAACCTCCCCCTTACTAACCCTCTCAAGGAATTTCTTAACTAACTCTACATCAACATACTTAGTTTTAATCTCGTTCAACACTTCAGAAGCTACCACATCATTCCTTAAGTATCTTTTAATCAACGCCTTAGCAACTTGTGGGGGAGCTTCTTCGGGGAGGATACCCATCCTCACAAGAACTCTACGTGCTACATACTTAGCCAGCGTTGACTTCATTATCGCGTCGTTTAAGACTTCCTCAACGTTAGCGACGTTAAACACTTCATCTATGACGTCCGCAAGAATTTCAGGATTTCTGCCTAAGTTTAAATCAATCAAGACGAATACCCTATAAGGGTCTACCTTTAAAGCTGGTTGATGACCTAAACGCTCAGCTATCTTATACGATATTAAATACGCTAGACCTGTATTACCTTTCGTACCTAAACATGAATGAACTACTATGATTTGAGATGAGTCAGAGTTGCTTACCTCAATTACTAACTGCCTATCGGTAGGTATTGGGAGGCCTTTACCTACGTGTTTAACCAACGTCTCTAAGACGTGGTTAAGCGCTTCTTCACTTCCTAAGTAACTCTTGTGTTGTTCCGGTAACTTACCTTCATATATGGTTTGACGTAATGAACATACCTCCCTAGCGACTTTATAATCAACAGGTATATTCTCACCAACCCAATAAGGTACGGAAGCGTCGAGGGATTCCTCCGGCTCGACGTAGACCTTCTTCTTCTCATCATCAACGCTTATGACCTTCCAAACCCTCCCAGAAAGGATTAGGTCTGCGTTCTCTACGTCGTTAACCGCTAGAAACTCTTCGTCTAACGAACCTATGTAACTACCAGAGGTTACGTCTACTACAGCGTATTGGGAGCTTTCAACTATCATCGTCGTTTTAAGGTAGTAAAGTCTACCCTTCTGCGTTGAGTGATATCTGCCGTCTTCTCCCATCCTTAAATAACCTAGTTCAACAAGGAAATCAGTAAGACCCTTAATTAACTCCTCACCGGCGTCCCTATAGGGGTAGGAAGATCTGAATATTTTTAAAGCTTCCTCTAAAGTAAAACCTCCCTCGAGTCCAAGCCCTACTAGAATGTGTGCTGCGACATCCGCAGAACCCTTAAAGATTGTTAAAGGTTCTAATTGATTGGATGCTGCCCTTCTACATATAACTACAGATTCAAGAATGTCATCCATATTTGACGTCGTTACTACGTATCCCCGAGCTTTTAACCCATACCTATGTAAGGACCTTCCAGTCCTCTGAAGTAGTTTAGATGCTTGTCTAGGAGAGGATGATTGAATCACTACGTCTATATGCCCTACATCTATACCTAACTCAAGACTTGATGTGGATACTACAGCGTCTAGAGAACCCTCCTTTAACTCTCTCTCCGCGTTTTCCCTAACCTCCTTAGATAGAGATCCGTGATGCACCTTTACTTTCAGCCCTAAAGAGGCTAACTTAACTCCTAACAACTCTGCCTCATCTCTAGTGTTTGTGAAGACTAAGGCCTTACCGCTTCCCCTAATTAACTCTGCTATAGTATGGACTTTATCCTCAGGTGATCTAACTGTGTTGGATGAGTAAACCCTTAACTCAGATTCCCTAACTCCAGGTATAGCAGCTATAGAGACCTTACCCCTAGGGGCTAATGCTTTAGCAGCTACCTCCAAATCGCTTATACTTGCTGACAATGCTATTCTCTGGAAGCGGTTAGCAATTCTACCCAGCCGTTCTAAATCCACGAGTAGGTGAGTACCTCTCTTACTGTTTAGAAGTTCGTGGAATTCGTCGATAATCACCCACCTAACGTTGCTTAAATATCGCCTCAGTTTTTCATGAACTAATATGTATGAGAAAGTCTCAGGAGTTGTTATAAGTATGTGCGGTGGTTGCGAAGTCATTAACGCTTTAGCGCTACTCGACGTATCTCCATGCCTTATGGAGACTTTAACATGTAGATGCTTGCATATCTTAAAAATTCTTTCAAACATGTCTCTATTTAAAGCTCTTAAAGGAGTTATGTAGATCGCGGATATGGGGTTTAAATCACTGTAGTGATCAACCATCATAGACAACACGGGCAGGAGAGCGGCCTCCGTCTTACCGCTACCTGTCGGAGCTACTATAAGGACGTGATCGCCGGAAAGTACTTTAGGTATGGCTAAAGCTTGAATAGGCGTTAAGTCGTTAATACCTAACGACTTAACAACATCCACAAGCTTACGGTTTAAAGCTTTAAACACAGCATCGCTCACTACTCACGCGTCCCTTAATACAGGATAGGAACGGAGTTTATAAGCAGTCCTTAAAATAGGAAGTTTATTCAACAGTAGATAACGACCCTCAACTCACATTCTAGCTTGAAGTAAATGCTACGTTTATTCTTAGCTAGTTGAGGTTCAGAATTACAACATCGTTATTTTTTATGTGCTTCTTGATAATATATATTGGTGATGTGTTTAAAATGTCAGTAAATGGTGTTAGATACCTTAACAGGGTTATATTGTTGACCTGTACGTTAATAATCGCTTTCTTGGCTTTATCAATCATGTCGATTAACCCGTCTGTAGTGCGTAGTGAGGAACTCTTCCCGAACAGCACTTACGCTTATAAAGTGGATTTAGGCGTGGAAGGTCTCACAGTAAAGCACGTTTTGATGTTAAATGAAACGTCAGTACTTGTAGTGGGTTCTTTAGGAGGTGCTGACGTAGTAACGGTTTTAGATGTGCGTAACCCATATGAAAAACCTACCTTGCTGCAGATATATCCCTTAGTGGGGAGCGTGACGAGTTTCTCTACGGATGGTTTTCCAGTCTCTAGGATAGCATTAGGTACGGATAAAGGTGAAGTAACCTTATTTAAGGTTGAAGGCGGTAGGATAATAAAGTTGTTGCATGCCGTTCTAGGTGCTGATTTCTACGTGAGAAAACTCTACGTCTTAAAAGCCCCGACCTCCTATAAGCTAGCCGTCCTAGTCAGTGAGGGAGGGGAAGTATCTGGAGTTTGCGCTTCATGTTATGTTTACGTATTCGATGAGTCTGAAAAAGGCGTATTCAGGATGGGGCCGAAGGTAGGGAATGCTACTATTAAGTACGAACGTATATACCCGCAAGACATCATACCACTTACAGTGTTCAACACTACTAACTACTACTACGACGCCACTAAACTTGGCGTTGTGTGGATTCAATTCGAAGACTTTATAAAGCTCTACTTGAACATCACCTACCGGTTTAACGCTACTTTGATTCGCCCAGCATCCAACGCTTTAGTTGAGGTGCTGGCTTACAATAAAACAAGCGGACTTACCTACAGATATGGATTTAACGCTAATAAAGAAGGGTCTTTAGAAATACCCATACCTAAGGGGTTTTACGCGAACATAACTTTATGGGATGTAAACGGTAAAGCATACGTGTTTACCTTCGACCCTAAGAAAGCGTTAATAATTGAAGATGCGTCCTATATGACTATATTCTTGCCTCAACCACCCATAACTTTAGACGCTAGACGCTTCTATAAAATACCTGAATTCCTTATGGCTAACGTGGAAATTTTAGATGTAAGTAACGCACCGTCAAGCTATTTAGGCGGTAGATTTACAAACTTCAAAATAAACACCACATACTCAGGTATATCTTTTGTTAAAGGTTTTCAGGATCAATTCTCCACGTTAGTTTTCTACAACACTGAGGATGGATACTTAACAATCTACAGAATCGATAAAGACTTTAAGCGAGTGACGGTAATTAAAGACTATGTAGGATTAAACACCGCATGTTTAAACGCTATAACGTACGTTGACGGTAGGATATTGACTGTGACATTAAAAGACGGTAGGATAAAATCCTATGAGCTTAGCCCCGACGCGAAAAGATACTCCCTAATATATACTTACGTAACAGGTAGTGAAATAAGGAGGTTAACAGTAATCCCCGGTGTTGAAGGGTATGCCTACGTTATATCTACTTCATCAGGTTTGCAGTATATTAAAACATCGCCTTACTTAGTTCCAGTGTTTAGAAATGAGTCAGCTTTATTCTTAACTTACGATGGTTACGTAGACGGTGATTTACTAAGTAATTTAAAGTCAGGTGTTATATTCGGGAATGGTTTGATAGTGTTAAGGAATTTAGACGTGTTGGCACCGCTTGGGAAGCCTTTCACGCTTAAGGAAGTTCTCGCACCTAAAGTTGTTTTGAAGGTTAATATGCCGGGTAACGAAAGCGTTACTAACGTCACGGTAGTCTTTAAATATCCTGGTGGGTTCTACGAAAGAAGGCCTGGGAGCGATGGAATAGTAACCTTCGAGAATATAATCCCTGGAGTTACGTATGAAGTATTCTTAAAGCATGTTAAGCCTTATATAAACCCGATTAACCTCTCATTTACCGTTAGAGAGTTTAGAGACGTGGTCTTAACTGTCAATATGACTTACAAGATGTTTAAGTTGAAGCTGAATGTAAACGATGGCTTAGGCGGTGATTTAATAGCGCCGTATAAAGTGGTTGTAGACGGTAAGACTTTAATTGCTTCTTCAAGAGAAAGAAGCGTTGACTTCAACATACTTTACGGGACGCACACCGTTAGGGTCGAACCCGCTCAAGGCTTTGAAAACGTTTATGAGTCTTTCGAAACCACCATATACCTTGATAGAGATATGGAAGTTGATGTGGGGTTAAATAGGTTAACGTACGTGCTTGAAGTTAGAGTTGAAGACAGCATATCTAAGAAGTTAATAGCTCCGTTAATCGTAGACGTCAACGGCGTTAAGCAAATAGTTGACTCAAATATAAACAGGGTATATTACATCCTGCCCTACGGTAACTACACGGTTTACGTGGAGCCTTCGCCTGAGTCGGAGGGTATTTACTTACCAACCAACACTTCAGTTGTTTTAAAGTCCTCAACTACGGCGTTTGTTAGAGTGTCCAGGGTGACTTACTACGTAGATATAGTTGTGAAAGACGCTACGATAAACAGACTCATGGGGGAGTTTGAGGTTTACGTTAATGAAAGTAAGGTTGCTGTAGGTGTAAAGGATAAAGTCTCCATACCCCTCTACTATGGGTTTTACTCAATTCAGGTTAGACCTTCAAGCGATTATACTAAAATATATGAAGCATCCTCTATAACCCGCGTTAAGGTAGATAAAAACTTAACGTTGGAGTTCCCGCTTAAGAGGAAGTTCTACACGTTAAGGATTAAAGTACAGGAGGGTGAGATGCCTATAAGAAACGCTGAGGTTACCTTCTACAGCGTTGAGTTAGATACTTTAATAACTAAGTTGTTAACGGATGAAAACGGCGTTGTAGAAACTTCCTTATTCTACGGACCTTTCAAAATTGAAGTGACGTACGCAGGCTACTACCCAGACTCTAAAGTTATTAACTTAGTTGATAGGGTTGATGAGGTTATTTACTTAACGCCGCAGCCTATAACCCTATTGTTTAGGTATTTACCGATAGTGGCTGTAATCATAATCGCTGCCGTAGCTGTTATAGGATCTTTAAAGCTAAGGGCTATTATCGCAAGAAGGTTAACTAAAGAGGAGACCCTATTCTAACGATAAGTGAGGTTAGAAATAGTAGTTATGAATTTAAAAGAAACCTTCCTATTTTTAAAATTTAAGGCTTTAAATTAAGTAGGTTATGTAAACCTTATTAAAACAGTCTTAGGAAGTCCTTCAACGTATATTACCGTCAACTTAACCTCTACGTCTAAACCGCCAAGCACCTCTAAGTCTTTCTTTATAGCAGTTAATTGAGAGACTTTAGCGTTTAAAGACTCTATAGCCGCTTCTAAGTTGCTAATTTCCTGAGCTGGAGTTGGGTTCATGATCAACTTCACGTTCTTCATCTCAACGATGTTTTGAGGTGCGGTCTCCGGAACTCCTAACTTAGATAAAACAGTTTTTATCTTCTTCTCTTGCTCGGCTTTAACTCTAAGCTCTTCCAACTTCCTCAATAGCTCACCTAACTTCTTTCTATGCTCACCTAACTCGTCATCAATGCTTTTCATGAATTCAGCGACGTTATTAAATTCCCTATACACTACGCTCATACATGTAAACACCATAATATTCTTTATCGCGAACCTAAATAAATCTTACTTCTCATGGTTTAAAGGAATTTAAAGCTTTTTAAGTAAACCTCTAGGTGAGGTTTAAAGTGAAGGTCGTTGACGGGCATCTACATTCGTCACCTAAAGGTTTAGGAGGTTACGCAATAGCTACGAAGTTTAAAGACGTTGGTGGAGTTTTTATGGTGTTGGTTTCCCTCCCTCCTAATCATTATGGATTACCTGGGGGTTTGGAAGGCTTAATTAAGTCATTTGATCTTCACGTTCGCGAGTGTAAGGCTGCTTCCGAGGCCGGAGTCCTCGTCGTTTGCTTAGCCGGTATCCACCCAAGTTACGTAGATAGCTTAGTCAAGGATTTAGGTCTGCATAGGATTGACGAGATACTTCACGTCATTGAGAACGCTCTCAAACATTTAATTACGTTAAGACGTGAGGGTTTTATACAAGGCTTTGGAGAGTTTGGAAGACCTCACTATAAAACCCTACCGGAGTCTTTAGTTTTAAACGAGTTGATAATGAGTGAGGTTTTTGAAATAGCTAGAGATACGGATTCTATAGTACACCTTCATTTAGAGCAGGCCGGTATAGCTACGGTTAAAACAGTCGATGCTTACGTGAGGTCGGCGAACCTGCCTAAGAAACGTGTCGTATTTCACCACGCATCTATAAACGTCGTTAGATACGCTGAAGAGCTAGGTTACTACTCAACTATATTGGGGCGTGAGGAGTTAATAGCTAAGGCTTTAAGCCTTAACCTTAAGAACGTATTAATCGAAAGCGATTATATAGATGATCCAGGAAGGCCTGGTGTCGTTATGTACCCTTGGGAACTAGTTAAGGAAGTAGAGGAGGTTGCTAGAAAGAAAGCCATACCAACACAGGATCTACTGAGTAGATTTCTTGAAAACGTTAAGTACGTATATGACGTAGACTTGTGAGTATTTATTAACGATAAGCTCCTAACCTTCATTTGCTAAGTCTTTTTTAACTACTCAGGGCATTCCTCCTTTAGCTCAAACTGCTCCCTCGAGATTTCAGAGATTGATACGTATCTAATTCCTTCTTTAGCTGTTGAAACTTTAATTAAGCCGCGTAACTCTAAAATCAATAGAGTCTTTAGAAACTCTGAGTAGGAGATGTTGAAGTCTTCATAGAGACTTTCAAATAAGTCTACCTCCTTCATCACACATCCGTTACTTACCAACACCTCAAATATCTTATACATAATACTTGCTGGAAACTTATGCCTTGACAATTCGTTTATCACCGTTTAAATATTGCCTTTAAAGGTTAGTTTGAGGGGTTTTAAGCTTTACGCTTCCTACGCTATATCTGATAGGGGTGTGATACGCTCTTAGGGAGTCTCTGCTTAGTCTTCAAAACCCAAGACTCAAAGAACTTCACTATCTCCGGTGTTAAGGAAGGCGTTACTTTAGCTAGGGCTTCTTTGAAATGCTTAGCCTTAACTTTAGACGCGTTTATATCCTCTCTTAAAGCGTTTAATGCCGCCTCCCTAACTAAAGCGGCTAAGTCAGCACCGGAGAAACCTTCAGTAGCTCTAGCCAACTCCTCTAAATCCACGTCTACGTCTAAAGGTGTTCTTCTCGTGTGAACTTTAAGTATTTCCAGCCTTGTTCGAAAGTCTGGTGGGGGTACGTAAACTAACTTCTCTATCCTGCCAGGCCTTAATAAAGCTGGATCTACTAAATCCGGTCTGTTGGTAGCGGCAACAACTACAACTCTGTTAAGCCTCTCCACAGAATCTAATTCGGTAAGTAACTGACTTACAACTCTTTCGCTAACGTATGAGTCAGCGGCAAACCCTCTTACAGGGGCTAATGCGTCTATCTCGTCGAAGAACACGACAGCAGGTGCATACGTTCTAGCCTTCCTAAATATTTCTCTTATTGCTTTTTCTGATTCTCCTACCCATTTGCTCAGTATTTCAGGTCCTTTAATGGCTATAAAGTTAGCTCCAGATTCCGTAGCAACAGCTTTAGCTAATAAGGTCTTACCACATCCAGGAGGGCCGTACAGTAGAATACCTTTAGGTGGCTCAATACCTAACCTAGAGAAGCCTTCAGGATATTTTAATGGCCACTCGACAGTTTCCCTAAGTTCTTGCTTAACGCTTTCTAAACCGCCTATGTCATCCCACCTAACCTCAGGGATTTCAACTAAGAACTCACGTAAGCCGCTTGGGTTAATAACTTTCAAGGCTTGGATGAAGTCGTTCATGCTTACTTTCAAGCTGTCGTATATCTCAGGCGGTATCTCCTCATCTAAGTTTATTTTAGGTAAGACTCTACGGAGGGCGTTTAACGCGGCCTCCTTAACTAAAGCAGCTAAATCAGCGCCTGTAAAGCCGTGAGTAACTTCAGCGATTTTCTCAAGGCTTACATCTTCAGAAAGAGGTACGTTCCTACTATGTATTTGAAGTATCTCAAGCCTGCCTTGCTTATCCGGCATAGGTATTTCTATTTCTCTGTCGAATCTTCCAGGTCTTCTTAACGCTGGGTCGACAGCGTGAACTCTGTTCGTAGCTCCTATAACTACTATATCCCCCCTTCCCTCTAAACCGTCCATTAGTGTTAGTAGTTGTGCTACTACTCTTTTTTCTACTTCACCTACTACTTCCTCTCTTTTTGGTGCTATAGCGTCTATTTCATCAATAAATATTATTGCTGGTGCGTTCTTCCTAGCTTCATCAAAAATCTCCCTCAACCTCTGCTCAGACTCACCATAATACTTACTCATAATCTCAGGACCATTAATAGCAATAAAGTAGGCGTCGGACTCAGCCGCAACAGCTTTAGCTAATAAGGTCTTACCGCATCCTGGGGGACCGTACAGTAGAATACCTTTAGGTGGCTCAATACCTAACTTCTTAAAGAGTTCAGGATGTTTTAGAGGGAGTTCCACAAGCTCCCTAACCCTTTCTATAACTTCCTTCATCCCCCCTATGTCTTCATATGTGACTCTAGGCATTCTGAAAGTCGTTGGTGATTTATCAACTATGATTAGCTGGGTCTCGTCAGTTAATATTACGGGGCCTGAAGGCCTTGTCTGCACTACGTATAGGTATGTAACCGAACCCAACAACTGCAGTGGAACTATATCGCCCTCCATTAACACGTAGTCAAGAAGCCTCTTCTTAACGGCTTTAAGGGATGATTCACTTCTACTTAATTGGATTGTTTGCTCTCCAGGAGCTATCTTAACTACGGCTGCTTCCCTAACCGTTGCTTGCCTAACTATCACTTTATCCCCGATGCTTACGTTAGCGTTTTTACGTAGTATTCCATCCATTCTAATTATATCCTTATCTTCCTCCTCAGGTAAGGCGGGCCAAGCTATAGCTGCTGTAGATCTCCTCCCAACTATCTCTATGACATCACCTACTTCAGCGTCTATCTTAGCTAATACCCTCTCCGGTATCCTAACCTTACCTCTTAAAGCCTCATTTTTACGTGCTTCAACAACCCTTAATACATATTCCTTATGCTTTATAGTCCTATCGCCCTCTATGTAATTCCTTGATGTTCTTAAATGTTTTAATTTCTTTCTATTTTAAAGTTTATATATGTTGGTTGAGCAGTTTTACTTGGGATCGATGAGGGGGTTTATCCACCTGTAGGGTAGGTGGATCCCTGAGGGAGTACATGGAGATTAGGGGAAAGAGTGGGTAAGCGTGTGCGGGGGTGCCTGGGTCGCCCCTAAGAGCCTCTGCTGTGAAGGATGAAGCCCAACGGAGCGGGGGAACAAAAAATGAGGGGATGAAGAAAACAATTAGAAGAATTTGAGAAGGATTAGGAGTATCGTTCAGACCCGAACCCATCCCTAACACTCAAGGAATAGATGTTTTTCAAAACTTTAAAGCGTGACACAATACAGAAAAGCTTTTAAGTTAGAGTGCGTCGGTTCTAGTAACATACTCTATATCTATTGAGGAAATCCCATTAACGCTTGATAATATCCTCTCCAGCTCTTCAGTCCCTCCCTCAAAATCTTCAGGCATAGCTATGTAAAGCATTAAACCGTAAAGACCGAACGCTATGTAGTGCTTTTCATATCTTAAGATTTCGTAATGTTTAGGCAAAGCAGCCCTTATGTCGTCTATTAAGTTGTCTAAATTTACAGAATCGCTGTCTGGATTAACGCGTAAAGCAACTATTACCTTACCCATAGTTGTTCACCTAAGGACCTTCAAACCCACAGTTAGGGCATTTATAAGGGTTTGAAAGCTCCCTACATTTACTACATCTCCAAATAACTACAACACCGCAGCTGGGACATGTAAACCTCACCGCTTTTTCGTATGGGGCAAGTAACCTCCCGCAGCTAGAGCAGGTGGTTGGTGTTGAAGACTCGATGACTACAGGACCTCTACTGCTCTGGAATTCACTCACTCGTGCCATATCCATCAACCTATGATTAGGTTTTAAATTAGCTTATAAGGTTTATCATTCTCGAAATTTAAAATTTCATTCGCTTTAAGTCATACGTTAAGTAACATCTATTTAACCTACGTAAGAACTTCATAAATAGGGGTGGAGTCGTTTGGGTGTTAACTTGAAAGACTTACTTGAAGATTATGGAGTTATAAAGCAGGTTAATGACTTAAAAGAATTGAAGGGTAAGGTAATAGCTATAGATGCTTATAACGCGCTTTATCAATTTTTAGCAGCTATAAGACAACCCGATGGAACGCCTTTAATGGATAGCAAAGGCAGAATCACCAGCCACTTAAGTGGTTTATTCTACAGAACCATAAACCTCATGGAGGACGGGTTAAAACCCGTTTACGTTTTTGATGGTAAGCCTCCGGAACTAAAGGCTAAGGAACTAGCTGAAAGAACTCAATTTAGAGAGGAAGCACTTAAGAAATACGAGAAGGCCGTATCTGAGGGTAGGTTGGATGAAGCGCGGAAGTACGCGCAAGCTACCGGTAAGTTAACTACGGATATGGTTAAAGCCTCTAAAGACCTCCTTAAAGCTATGGGTGTGCCCTACGTGGAGGCGCCCTCCGAGGGTGAGGCGCAAGCTGCCTACATGACTAGGAAAGGCGATGCTTGGGCTTCAGCTTCTCAAGACTATGACTCACTTCTCTTCAATACTGTAAGACTCATCAGAAATTTAACGATATCAGGCAAGAGGAAGTTACCTGGTAAAGAAGTGTACGTCGAGATAAAACCCGAGCTTATAGAGTTGGAGTCTCTACTTAGAGAGCTTGGAGTAACTAGAGAACAGTTGATAGACATAGCTATCTTCATAGGCACTGACTATAACCCAGACGGCGTTAAGGGGGTCGGACCTAAAACAGCGTTAAAACTGGTGAAGACGTATGGATCCTTCGAAAAAGCCATTAAAGCCTTACCGGGGGTTAAGGTAGACTTCAACTATGAGGAGGTGAGGAGGATCTTCCTAAATCCCCCCGTAACAGATGCATACGTTTTAAACTGGAGTGAGCCTGACGTAACTAAGGTTACGGAACTCCTCGTCGAAGAATACGATTTTTCGAAAGAACGTGTTGAGAACGCCCTCGAAAGGTTGAAGAAAGCATATAGGGAGAACATCAGAACTTCAGTTAAGGGTTTGGACATGTGGTTTAAGAAGAAGTAGAGGTGCCTAAATCTCTTATTAAGTAATAACCAACTCCGAAGTTAGGGTAGGTCACCATTTCGGCCTTCCTTACGTATAGAAGCCCACGTTTAAAGAGTGGTGAACTTAACACGAAAGTTTCAAACTCCCCACCTTCACCTACCGGGTTAATCGAAGCTTCTTCTACATCCTTGAGGAATGCGTGCACGTTGCTAGCGTTAATAACGTTGCCTAACCAATCCATTCTTAAGCCGTAAGCTTGAATAGCGGTTATTACGAAGCTTAAATTAGAGGCTTCTTCAACTATCAGCTTAGATGGTGGGAAACCCCATAAAGGAGTTACGTGCCTCATATGCAGTTCCTCAGCTAAGACATCAACCCTCTCTTTTTGATATGTAGATCCTACAGCCCCAGAAACCACAACTTCATAGTCCGACAGCTCCCTAACCCGACTTAACTTACGCTTTAATTCATCGACTTCCTTCTCTTTAACGCCACTTACCTCAATTAAGAGGTAGTTTAAACCCATTAACTCCGCGTGCTTTACAGCTAAATCTATGTTGACCGTATGAAACATCCAAGAATCGCTTCTCACGGGCTTAACAATAACTAGGAGATCCACTAGAATGTCCTCCTCAAGTGCTTTATATATGGCGTAATGCGAATCTTTACCGCCTGTGTATAAAGCAAATCCACGCTTCAAAACGCATGCACCAGTATATCGATTACGGCGTTAACAGCCGAAGCGTAGCAAAGCTGATGTGGTAATTCCTCACCGCATATCGCGATAATAAGTAAGTCGTTATTAGTTACGTAACCGCTTTTTAAGACGTGTTCAACGGCTTTTAAATCTTTAACTAGCTCCTCACCTGTTGACGTAGGCATGTAAGCTACGCTATCTTTAAAGAGTATTATCACGGCTCCCTCAGCACCGTGTCTAACCACTAAATCCCTAATTTTAAGTACATCATAACGAGTCAGTAATGTAGATCCTTCCTTAACCACAACACCCGATAATCTACATTTAACGCAGAGACCTTCTTTAGGTAGTTCAGGCAGCATCTTAATCAAGGAGTTTACATAATTTACTAACTCAAGCCCTAAGCTAGTTAGTCTTGTTCCGTAAGGTCTCGACGTCTCAACAAGATTTAACTCCTTAAGTCTTCTTATCAATGTCTTAACGCTTGCCTCACCTAACATTAACTCACGCATTAAGTGGTGCCTACCTAAGCTTTCGTTCTCCTTAAGTAACTCCATAGCTTTAACTACGTGGTAAAACGTAAATTGAGGCTTTATCCCACCCTTAGATTCAATGACCTTACTTAGAACTTTCAGCTTGTTCATCCCTTGCCTGAGTATTATATTCGTTTAAATTAAAATATTTTTACCCTAGCTAGAAGTAATGATGGGTGTTAAAAATGAAGAGCTTACGTGGTAGAGACTTCCTTTCAGTAGCTGATTTCACGTCTGAAGAGTTAAGGTTCGTTATAGACACGGCATACCAACTAAAGCAGAGGTTCTACGCCGGGGAGAGGGTAATACCTGTTTTAAAGGGCAAGACATTACTCATGATATTTCAAAAACCAAGCACTAGAACTAGAGTGAGTTTTGAGCAAGCGATGGTTCAATTAGGTGGGCATGTAATGAGCTTCAACTGGCAGGAGCTTCAGCTAGGGAGGGGGGAGACCATAGCCGATACCGCCAGAGTTTTAAGTAGATATGTTGACGGCATAGTAGCGAGGGTTTACAAACATTCAGACTTGATAGAGTTAGCTAAATATGCTGAAATACCTGTGATTAACGCTTTAAGCGATAAAGAACATCCATGTCAAGCCGTAGGCGATATGTTAACTATCTTAGAAAAGAAGGGGAGGTTGAAAGGCATTACCTTAGCCTACGTTGGTGACGGCGGGAATAACGTTGCGCATTCGTTAATCCTAGCAGCAAGTAAGCTGGGAGTTAACGTACGGGTAGGAACAGCTGAAGGTTACGACCCAGATCCAGACATAGTAAAACTTGCTGAAGCTGAGGCTAAATTAAACGGTTCATACATAGAGATTGTTAGAAAACCTGAGGAGGCCGTTAAAGGTGTTGACGTGGTTTATACGGATGTCTGGGTTAGTATGGGTCAGGAAGCTGAGAAGGAGAAAAGAGAGAGGGATTTAGGTAAATTCAGAGTGACTCCGGAGTTGATGAAGTTAGCTAAGGAAGACGCGATATTCATGCATTGCTTACCAGCACATAGAGGGTTGGAAGTAGTTGATGAGGTTATAGACGGTCCTTGGTCTGTAGTTTGGGATCAAGCTGAAAACAGGTTGCACGCACAGAAGGCTATACTGGCATTACTCCTATAGAGCAGAAGTTTTTTAATCATTCTTCAAAACCTTTCAATCCACTACTTCGATTTCTTAACGTTTTTCTTCTTAAGTCTTTTATTCTTTCTTTTCCCACGTCTTCTCACGCGACGTTTTTTCTTAGTAAGGTAAGGCTTTACTGAGGCTTTCTCCACATACTTCCGTATCTCATCACTTAATAAAACTCTGAAGCCGTCCTCCGTAATTATCTTAAGCGCTGTAAAATCGTTGAGACGGTCGTTGCTTAACGTCTTGACTATAGCGTCGTACACTATTAAGTTACCCTGACCGTTCGTTACGGTCTTTACTATAGTTAACTTATCGTAGGATGTGTTTAAGCCTTCTTCATCAAGTGAGGTAAGGTCTCTATTTTGAGATTCGTCGTCAACGTTATTTTGACCTGCATTAACCGTGTTTATTAACTGGATTTCCTTAAGTTTAGATGGTTTATAAAAGAGAAGTAAAGTTCTTAAATTGACTTTCTTTAGCTTAACGAAAGCGTCCAGATATTTGCTGTCTATGTTTACAGCATCGCAGTCTCTTTTAAACTTACTTACTCTACCTGGTAATAACGTATTAAGTAGTTGAGTTAGCTTAAGTTGAGAAAGGTCTTGCTGATTGACGCTTAAACTCGCTGGTAAAGTTTCTGAATGTTTCACTTCATACACGCTTAAAGTTAGGAATTCACTAATCGGTAGTTCCTTCATCTCTAAACATGAGATAGTGAACTCCGCCGTCGCAGCGTTCATCTGATTGGTACCTCTTATTGAAGAGGTTTAACGTTTATAGCCTATCTTCCTAAGGAATTCATGCCTATGTTTCTTATGATCCTGCGTTTCAATCCCTACGGTTGTGAAGCCGTCTACCACACCTAAGACAGCCCTGCCCTGATCCGTCTCAGCAACTATGACTTGAACGGGGTTTGCCGTTGCCGTGTAGATCCTGCAGACTTCCTGAACGTTTTTGATTGCGTTGAGCACGTTTATCGGCCAAGCATTCTTTAAGTATATAACGAACGTGTGTCCAGCACCTATCTTAAGCGCTACCTCCTCAGCAAGTTTAATAAGTTCTTCATCGTTACCATCACTTCTAACTAAACGGTCGCCACTGGCTTCATTGAAAGCCAGCCCAAACCTTATGGAAGTCGATGAAGTGATTAAAGCCTCGTAAAGATCTTCAACAGTTTTTATAAAGTGTGAATGCCCTAAAATGACGTTCGTCCCCTGCGGTACTGGAACGTCAATCACATCCATCTTCTTAATGCTACCCATCAAACCTCACCAAATAACTCATGATATACGATCTTTATAAGAATTTCCTTCTAATTCTGTCTTTCTTATCAGGTACCAACCCTACGCAGAGGTAATTATCGACGGGCTCTAAAACTAATTCATTCTCTAGGCTTGGGTTTATACGTCCTTTAAGGAACTTAAGCACTTCGGAGATTTGCTGATCTGATAGCAAACCCTTACGTCCAAACCTAACGGTCTTATAACCAACTATATTGAAATTATTTAATATCTCACTTAAGCACTTAATCAAGTCTAGAGAAATATCACAACAGGAGATTATCCTAACCATTCTCTCTATGGTTGACGGTGGATAGGAAAGAATCAGCTTCATCACTTGCTCGTCGTTTAACACCGTCTTTAATAGAAGAACTCCTTTAAAGGATGTCCTACATATCAATACGTTGGGGTCTTTATAGAATAGAGCGTCCCCTAGCTCCTTCTCAGCTAGCTCCTCTTTACCGTATTTAACTGTAACGACGTATGTAGGGTTTCGACACTCACTGGGATTCGCCAACGCAGAGTCTCCTTTTCATGTAATTAAAAAGTGATGAAGGCGTCCACGCAACCCACGCTGGAAAACGCTTAACGAAGTCGTAGGCTTCCTCCCAATTCTCAAGTCCTAAATCCCTAGCTAATTCTTCAAGTGTGTAAATAGACCTAACGTATTTATACATTACGGCTAAGACCTCCTCAGTTATCGGTATTTCCTTCCCATTACTTAACTTAACCACTAACTCACACATTTTCCTCAACCTATAAGCAAATAAGCGGTGTGGCTTAAAAATTAATGTTTTCTTAACTTAATGCGTAGCAACCGGTCCTGCGTTCGTATATTTCTCCACTTCTCCGGAGGTTCCTAAGGATCTTATCTAGGGTTTCCTCATCTATACCTATCTCCTCAGCCCTCTTCTTAAGCTCTTTGAATTTAATGCATTCCTCACCTGCCTGCGTAACTTCCTTAATGGTTTTAATTATAGCGACTTCCTTATCACGTATGCTTTTCGGCTTTCCAGCCATTAAAGTGTCTATGTCTATATTGCCTGTTTCAACGTCTAATCCCACCTGCTCTAAAACGGCGTTCATAAGCCTTACAGCTTCAACCGCGTCTTCAGCCTCAACCTTAGGTTTTAACTTCATCCTAGCATGTGCTTCAGCAAGCCTTACTAAAGCCTCCAACTGCCTAGCGGTTATAGCTAGTGGGGCATCCTCCCTCTCAGAACTTCTCTTTCTTAACTCTATATAATACTCCTTGATTATCCTCTCAGCTTCCTCAGTTAAAACGGGCTTAACGTGTTTTCTAGCGTAAGCTATATACTTTCTGAGTAGGTCTGGCTTTATATCGGGTTCGACATACCCTGCTTTTTCATGCGTTTTTAAAACGAAACTTGTAAGTGATGTGTCCTTACCTAACTCCGGTACGTCCCTAACTATGTAAAGCAGGTCAAACCTAGAAAGGATAGTTACGGGTAGGTTTATGTTTTCGGCGGGGCTTTCGGTGGCTATATACCTACCCCTCTTCGGGTTTCCAGCCGCGATTACTGAAGCTCTAGCGTTTAGCCTAGCTACTATACCGGCCTTAGCTATGCTTACGGTTCCTTGCTCCATCGCTTCATGGATAGCTACCCTATCCTCTTCACGCATCTTATCGATTTCATCTATTGCTACGACTCCACCATCCGCTAAAACCATAGCGCCTGCCTCCAGGAAATACTCACCGGTTTGTTTGTCTTTAACTACGGTCGCCGTAAGCCCGGCGGCTGAAGAGCCTTTACCTGAGGTGTAAATACCTCTAGGAGCTATTCTAGCAGCGTATTGAAGGAGTTGGGATTTGGCAGTGCCTGGATCGCCTACAAGCAATATATGGATATCGCCCCGCATTCTAGTCCCGTCAGGCGACGTTTTAGTAACGCCACCAAACAACGCTAGAGCTATTGCCTCCTTAACATCCCATAGACCGTAGATGGTTGGCGCTATACTGGCTATGATTTTCCTCCTAATTAACGGGTCTTTAGAAAGCTCAAGTATAAGCTCTTCATCCTCAGGACTTAACTTAAGCTCCTCTAAAACTCTCTGAGCTACTATCACGTTATTAGCTTCGATGTATGGGGTGAAGACCGTTTTATCCTCTCTTCCCGACTTCTGAAGCCTTACGATACCTATTACAGCAACTCTATCGCCGGGCCTAGCTATATCCACGATATCCTCCGTTAAAACGACTTCAACAGACCTGGGTATTTGCCCAGCCGGTATCTCCTCAGGTCTTTCCTGAACGACTACCAACTGCCAATCTCTAAACTTAGACTTGTCTGGTTTAAGCTTAATAACGCCTCTAAACCTTCTCCTAATCAACTCATCCTCAGTCAACGTGTTAATGCATATTGGGCAGTAAGGAGGTTTCTCTAACTCTTCCCTTAACTCCTCTTCAAAGGGAGGCCATTCAAACTCATGTTCCTCGCCTGTAGGTAGTACGTGAACATATTTAGCTTTATAGAGCTTGTTTCTAACGGGGGTTGCCTTAACTATAATTCCCTCAACCATCACTAACTTGTTGATGTGTTCGCTGGAGATCTTCCTTATGCTTAATGTTTTAGACCATCCGTTAAACCTAACGAAAAACTTCGGAACCTTCCTAGCGTATTCTAGGTCTATCTCTGAAACTATCTCCTTAACAGCGTTACCGAAAGCCTCAAGGGACTCAACCGGGTTATTCTCTATCAACTCTATGGAGTGGGCGTCATAGCTTATCAGGTCTTCATAATCCACTATTACGGACTTACCCTCCCTACTTATCATTTCCTTAATTCTCTCTTTATACTTGAAGTCACCGTTCCTGTCTTTGAAGTTCTTTAGAAAGGAAGTGAAGAGGCCTACGTAGTCTTCAGCCTCCCTTTCTTCAGGAGGTTTTTGAGTAAGGTTTGAAAATTCACTCACTACCTATCACCTTCTTCCTCCATATATTAACTAAGGCATGTACTATCGTTAAGAGAACTCTTTCTTCAGGTAGGACTTTATCTAAATACTCGTCGATATTATCCCCGCTTAGAAGCACTAACCTTAAGAGCTTCCTTAACCTAAGCTGGATTAAATCATCTGAGTTGCTTTCAAGCTTTACTAAAGTTATTGCTGTATCCGGGTTTGAAACAGACTCCTTCTTAAGCGATTTAAATAAGTCCCTCACCTCAACAAAAAACCTACTCCTCAACTGACTAAACTCAGATTCCTTCAAGCCTTTCTCCGTTACTAACGCTTTAGCCACATCCTGATATGTTGTCGTAGGCTCCCGTATGTCGACGTACCCACCCTCACTTAACACTTTAGCTAACCAATAAGGTAGGCTTGCCTCACTCCCTCTAGAAAGGATTTCAGACCCCTCACTCCATGTAAACTTACCTAAGTCTTTAAGCACAGCTACCTTAACAGGACTCACCTTATGTAAACACATCACCAAACCTAACAAAGAGTCGAACATCGCACTCCGGATATACTTAGTTATTACAATTAATTTAACCTCTAATCCCTAACAAACACATACTTAGGTTTAAGCATTCAGTAATACCAACCTTACCAGTTGCGATTCTGAATACTAAAGCATGAACTGTAAGTAATACCTGACCAGGCCGTAAGTGTGGCGGGCCCGCCGGGATTTGAACCCGGGACCTACGGGTTAAGAGCCTCGGCCTGGCTGGGTCCGCCGCTCTACCTGGCTGAGCTACGGGCCCTCCTTTAAAGTGATTTAACTGAAGCTTTTAAGCGTTATTAAACGTTGTGTTGTAAAAGATCTACAGTCCGTAACACGAGCCTTCATCATATATCAGTCGGCGACTAATCTTCATCCAGTTAAGATATGCTTTAAAACTCTTAAATTCTTGTTGTGAGGTTCAATACATGGTGTTTGTAGAGGATGTGTATTTATTTTACGTTTTTAAGATATATTCATGTAAGGTGAACGTTGTGTTTGAAATAAGATGGCATGGAAGAGGCGGTATGGGCGCCGTGACTGCCGCCGACATAACGGCGTCGGCAGCTATTAAAGCAGGTTATTACGCCCTTGCCTTCCCAGAGTTTGGTGCTGAGAGGAGAGGAGCACCAGTAACCGCTTACACTCGCATCGACGAGAGGGTGATATATGATAGATCACCTATTGAAGAACCGGACGCCGTCGTCGTTTTAGACCCTACGATGATAACATCACCTAGGGTTTTAGCCGGAATTAAAGATGGTGGCTACTTAATCGTGAACACCGCTAAAGACCCGAAGCAGGTGGTTGAGGAGGTAGGTCTTAAAGGAAGGAAGCTTACCGTAGCAACGGTAGACGCCACAGATCTAGCTATGAAGGTCTTTAACCTCCCAATCGTTAACACGGCGATGGTAGGTGCTTTAATAAGTACTACTAAGTTACTACCTTTAGATAGGGTTCTCGAGGTAGTTAATGAAAAATTCTCAGGTAGGATAGCTTCCTTAAACGCGCAATTAATTAAGCAAGCTTACGAGTTAGTTAAGGTGGTGAAGCATGAGTAAATCCCTCCCGTCTTGGAGAGAATTACCTATAGGGGCGGTGATACTGCAGCCGGGTTCTACGGTAAGGTATAAAACACATGAATGGAGGACGTTACGCCCTGTGATAAATCAAGATAAATGCATAAGATGTCGTCTCTGCTGGGCTTACTGCCCTGAAGGAACGATATTAGAGTTGGATAAGCCATACACCACCAAGGCAGGTAAGGTCTACAACATAACGTATGAGGTAAACTACGACTACTGTAAGGGTTGCGGTGTTTGCGCTTATGAATGTCCGGTTAAAGCCATTGAAATGGTTCCTGAGGTGAGGTAAATGAAGCATAAAGTACCTTTATCTGGGAATTCAGCCGTAGCTTACGCCGTTAAAGCTATGGACGTCGACGTAGTTTCAGCATATCCGATAACACCTCAAACAACCATAGTTGAGAAGATAGCGGAGTTCGTAGCCAACGGTGAGTTAGACGCTAAAGTAATACATGTGGAGTCGGAGCACTCCGCGCTTTCAGCAGCTGTAGGGGCTTCCGCGACCGGAGCTAGGATTTTCACGGCCTCATCCTCTCAAGGCATAGCTTTAATGTATGAGATAATGTTTATTGCGTCCTCCATGCGGTTACCGATAGTTATGACTATAGCTACTAGAGCGCTTTCAGCACCTATAAATATTTGGAACGATCACAGCGACTTTATGGCAGTATCCGATACTGGGTGGGTTATGATGATGGCTGAAAACAATCAAGAAGCCCACGACGATGTAGTGTTGGCTTACAGAATAGCTGAAGACCCGCGGGTATTGTTGCCTGTTGCTACAGCTTTAGACGGCTTTTTCATGACGCATACGATAGAACCGATAGAAGTGATAAGTAGGGAGGAAGGTTTAGAATTCGCTCCTAAAAAGAAAACTTGGTATACTTTAGATCCTGATAACCCAGTAACGATGGGGGCTTTAGGCGATCCTAACTGGTACTTCGAGTTTAAGAAGCAGCAATACGAAGCTTTAAAGAACTCAAGAACTGTTTTCGACGAAGCCGTTAAGGAGTTTGAGAAGAAATTCGGTCGTTCCTACGGGCCTGTGGAATATTTCGGTAATGAAGACGCTGAGGTAGTGTTGGTGGCTATGGGTCACGTTTCAGGTAATATCAAGGCGTTCATAGAGAAAACAAGCGCTGGAAACGTAGGCTTACTCAGGGTTAAGCTCTACAGACCCTTCCCTGAGGACTTGATAGTCAAACACTTAGAGAATGCTGAGATTGTGGGCGTTATCGATAGAGCTTTAGTGCCTGGATCACCTTACGGTGGACCTCTATATAGCGACGTAATTGTAACGTTAAGTAAGAACAACTTAAGTAAGAAGGTAGTTGATTTCATCGCTGGGTTGGGAGGTAGGCCCGTTACGTTAGGTCATATAAAGAACATCGTCGAGAAGTTGGAGGAGCTTAAGTTAAAGCCTCAGAAAGACCTGCCTAAAGAACCTCTTTTCGTTGGGGTGAGAGAATGAGCAGACCACTTACTATAAGGGACTTACCTAGGGAGGAACGTTTCGCGCCAGGGCATAGGATGTGTCAGGGTTGCGGAGCCGCAATATTAATGAGGCACATAACTAAAGCCGTGCCTAAAGACACGATAATAACGCAAGCCACGGGATGCGTTGAAGTCACAACTACTCTATATCCGGAGACCGCGTGGAAACATCCTTGGATTCACGTAGCGTTTGAAAATGCTGCCGCCGTGGCTTCAGGAGTTGAAGCAGCGTTAAAAGCTCTTAAGAGGAAGGGCGTCATACCGGAGAGTAAGGATGTGAAGGTACTGTCGATGGGCGGCGACGGCGGCACGTTCGACATAGGCATTCAAGCATTATCTGGAATGCTTGAGAGAGGTCACGACGTGCTGTATATAGTGTATGATAACGAGGCCTACATGAATACAGGCATTCAAAGAAGTGGAGCAACGCCCTTCGGTGCGTGGACTACAACAACGCCTGTTGGGAAGGTATGGCGTGGTGAGTGGAGGAGGAAGAAAGACATAATAAGTATTGCGTTAGCCCATCGCGTGCCTTACGTAGCTACTGTAAATCCCGCTTTCCTACCCGACCTCTACGAAAAGATTAGGAAGGCGTTGAGCATAAAGGGACCGAAGCTAATACATGCGTTCTCACCATGCGTGCCTGGATGGAGGTACGAGCCTGAGCTCACCATCGCTATAGCTAAGATGGCTGTATTTACAGGCGTGTGGGTGAACTACGAAGTGGAGAATGGGGAATTCCGCGTAACAACGCCGGTGCCTAAGAGAAAGCCCGTAGAGGAGTATCTTAAACTTCAAGGCAGGTTTAGACATTTAACAGCTCAGGAAATCAGCGAGATTCAAAAATATGTTGATGAGCAGGTAGAACACATCAATAAGTTAGCTGGTAAGGTAGTTATAGGTCCGGTAGAGAGGTAGGTTTACGTAAGTTCTTTAATTAATGAGGTATATTTTTTCACGATATCTAACCTAACTTTTGAGTTTACTTTTCTAACCTCAACTTCAAAAACGCTTGGATCCATATCCTTGTAGAAGTCTACTACGTCGCCATCGCTGTTAATAAGGTATGTTGGTTGCTGTACGTCTTCTGTGCTTAGATACCCTCCTAAACCTATCACGGGTAGGCAGTTCTCAACAGCTCTGGCTATGCTTAAGTTAAGCGTTAGTGTGGGGTCCCTCTCCGTGAGTAAGGGAGGGTTGACGGCCACTATAGCGTCACTACCGGAAAACTTACATATTCTAGCTACCTCAGGTACTTCCAAATCTTTAATGAAGAGAAAACATAAATCCACGTTAGCCACCTTAGCTAACTCCACATTCTTACTGGATGAGATCACTAAGTTAGGAGGTATGAAACTCCTTCCTTTAAACATATAATGCCCTAAAGGTGAGATTATTAAAGTAGTCATGTAAACTTTACTGCCTGCTTTACGTAGAACTGGAGTTATTATTAAAGGTATTCGTTTATCCCTAGCCAGTAAGGAAAGCCTGTTTGTTAACGTCCTTAAATTATTCCTGTAGGATGTGTAGTCTTTCCTACCGTTTATAAAATCCCTGAGGGCGTTTGCCGGAGGTAAAGTTAAAAGCGCTGAAACATTCTTTGAGACTTGATTTAACACCTCTTTTAAAGATTCGATGTAGCTTCTAGAGCCTTTGCTTAAATCAAGCCTAGCTACCGCTATTAAGTTAGAACTCTGATTAGTTGATTTACCCGCGTAAGGGTTAAGCCTCTGCAAAAGCGCCACCGCGTAGTAGTTTATATCTACGTATCTCTTCAAACAATTCATTAAGTATTAAGCCGTAGTGTGCCTTCCCTTCCTCCATATCTCGAATCATCCTCTCTAGAAGTCTTGTCCTTTCCTCACTAACTAATCCATTATAGTTTGTAGTCAGATATTCATAAACTTTAATACCTAGTAGAAGCGGTACAAGACCTTGATTCCTACCTTTACTTACCATAACATACCTACGCTTTATTACCGTGTCTATTATTTTAGCGTATGTTGAAGGCCTTCCTATCTCCTTCTCCTTCATGGTTTTAACTAACGTAGCCTGAGTATGCAGTTGTTTAGTGAACCACTCCCTAATTAAGCATTTATCCGCGGTTAAGATGTAAAGCCCTGGTTCAGGGGCTTTCTTAACTCTCACGACCTCGTATACTTTGTTAAACCCGTCGAATAACATGTCACTGTAGAATTGAATCTCGTAAGGCTCTAGCTGATATACCTCACCGTCCTCAAAGATTAAATCAACCTTAACCTTAACGCTTTTCTTAAATGCTTCAGCTGGCTTCATCTGTGAAGCTATGAAACGCCGGAATATCAAGTCATAAACTCTGAAGTGCTCAACCCTAACCTTCTTAACAGGTTCTATAACGCCTTCAGCTATTAACTCCCTCAATAAACCGGCGTCGAGAGGTCTTGTAGGTCTAATGCATTCATGCGCGCCCTCCCCACTCCATACCCTAGGTGTGAAGTACTTGTGGAGATCATCCTTTAGAAGGTCACTTAGGTATTCCCTCGCTATTGAAATACCGACGTCAGACACTCTAACACTGTCTGTTCTGTGGTATGTTATGAAGCCTAATTCGAAGAGGTCTTGAAGGATGTCCATAACCTTAGTCGTCGACATCCCCAGCCTAGACGAGATCTCGGAGAGGGCTGTGTCTGTGGAGTAAGGCGGTAACGGCGGTATTTGCTCCACGCCTAAATCCCTAACTTCTAAGTTTACCTTCACCTCCTTCAACCCTAAGCGTCTCCCATTCTTTACCTTAGCCCTCACTTCATTAGGTATGGGTAGCTCCACCCTAAAATCATCTATGTTTACTATGACGAATAACGTCTTTGACTTAACGTACTCATCATACCTTTCGATAATCCAACCCAACACAGGTGTTTGAACCCTACCAGCGCTTAAGTTTCTATACCTTTCTTTAAAGTCTGAACAAAGCTTCTGATACCTTAAGTACTTCCTACTCTCGGTCTCAACCGCTTTTTGACTTACGTATTTACAGAACACATCCCTCCAAAAACGGGTCTGCAGGTCTTCCGAGAGTGTAAAGCCGATCCACCTGTCTTCAATCCTTCTGATTAACTGCGCCTTCACTAAGTTCTCATCTATATCTCTAGGGTTCTTCATAGCGTTTAATATAGCGCGTCTAGTAACTTCATGGAATTCTATCCTCTTCACATGTTTATTCATAGGAAGTAAAACATGTTTTAAATCGTAAGCTATCTTCTCACCTTCCGTGTCCGGATCCGTTCCCAACCAAACCTCATCTACTTCAAGCGCAACATCCCTAACCGCGTTAATCACGTCTATACTGTCCGCCACGTTAACTGAGCCGCAAACAGGGCATTTAACCTCCGCGTTAGATCTCTCAACAACGAATTGATGTCCGCAGTTTAAACACCTCTTTATGGTTTCGTATATAGGTATGAAGGGAACTTTATCTTTTGAATCCCTCCTGTAAGCCACGCTGTAGATATTCTCTACCTTTTCTGAAGTTAATTCAGTCAGTAACTCATATATGTGTCCTCCACTAGCTGTTATTAATAACGTATAGTTGCCGATGTTAACTTCATAAACCTTAAGCCTTCCGTAATCTCTTGAGCTAGGCCTTCCGAAAAGCCTGGCTATAGTTCTTGCTTTATTAGGTGATTCAACAACCATTAAAACTGTTTTCAACTCGGGTACTTTACCTTTAACTAACTCCTCTAAAACAACTCCCTGATAGATCTTCAGAATAGCCTCACGAGTTTCCTTAATCTCCTTTAAAACCTTATTTAAATCTACTTCCTTAAAGTTCGTAAATGTGAATTCATCGATTAACAGCCTAAGTCTTTTCTCCAGACCTTTAAGTAGCCTTACATCTGAAGTAATAACTACGGAAAGCCCTTTACTTATACCTCCTAAGAAAAGCCTTGAAGTTCTTCCAGTAGCTTGAATGTATGTTGGGGCGTCCGGTATTAACACGTATAGACTACCTCTATCTTCAACTACGGATACTTCAGTAAGGTTCTTAATGGATGATATGATCTCCTCACGCGATAGTAAATCCTTAAGTTTATGGTAGGCTTTAAGGATAAGCTCCTCAGCGTTTGTCTGTGGTTTCCTAGATCCTGAGAGAACCTCCTTCGATGCTTGAAGGAAGATCGCTCCAGCCCTTCGGAAAACCCTCCTAAGCTTTATGAAGGTGTTTTCAAGATCTTGCTTTTCCTGCGCGTCTTTAACGGCGTCTCTAACTATAGGTAACAACCTAAGGATGTCTTGAGGTTCTAACCTCTCCGTCCTTAAGTTTATCTTATGTCTTGGCGGCTCTATAAACACAGCGTATCTTATGTGAACAGGTAGGTCAATACCCCTAACTAAAACTCCGTAGTACGTTGCTACACCAACTAAAACCTCCACTTCATTTCTGATGAACATGTCTAGAGCTTTCACGTTTTTACTGTGTATTGCTTGAGCTTTGATGCCGTTCTCGTTTAAGAACTTGGCTAAAGCGTTAGCGTATTCTATACCTAAATCTATAGGTACGTATACTAAACCACCACCGCCTAAAGTCCTCAGTAGATTCAGTAAAACGTGTTCTGCTTCCTTTAAATCCTTAACCTCAACGTATGTGTCTTCAACATTCCTTATGAATTCAGGCCTCGCACCTATTTCAAACCCCATCAACTCTCTAAACAGTTTTACACGTGTTCCCCGCGGGTTGCCCGTAGCGGAAGCTACTATAAGTACCTTACCCTCCCTATTCCTCAACTCTAGAGACTTCTTCAAAACGTTAATCCTACTCATAAGTTCCGGGGACTCTCCCTTATAGGCTAACTCCCTCTTAAGCCGTACTAACTCAAGCCCTTTAGCTAAGTCCTCCTCTGTGAAACCCATAAGCTCAAGTATGTAGTTTATAGCTTTAGACCCCTTTAAAACAGCGTCTACGTCGTCTACGAATATGAAGCTAAAGTTATGTTTTCGAATCCTATCGAAGTTTTTCATAAAGTATCTCGACGTAGTTACTAATATGTCGAAGTTGCCGTCGAGGTTTGCCTCCCTACGTAACTTCTCACTTTTCCTTAACTTAGAATGTATTACCAACACATCTGCGTAGAACCCAACCCTCTCCATAATTTCGTTTATCTTCCTCTCTAACTGCATAGCTAAGGTAGTGGTGGGAACTAAGATGTAGGATTTCTCGCCTTTCTTAGCTTTATATAGGGCTGTAACCAACCCAAACGTAGTTTTACCTATGCCTGTAGGGGCTATCATAGCGAAAGACGCTTTCTTAGCCACCCTCTTAATCCATAACCTCTGAATACTCCAAGGCTCGCTACCCACACACCTCTTGAAAAACTCACTCAACTCCCTTGATTCTTTATCTATGTAGTCCACATACGCAAGCTTCTTAAGAAACCCCCTAGCCCTTAACTCCTTAACCACGTTTTCCAAGGAAGCTTCTTTAAGCGGGGTAGGCAAGCATGTAGAGCAGGGTAAACCCAACCTCAACCTAGTATCGCTAATAAAACCTCCGCAATTAGGGCAGGCACTACCATACACTACATACTCAGCTTCCCTTACCTCATCCTCTAAAGGCATCTTCAACCTCAAGAATAAAATAAAGCATAAACGTTATTAAAAAGCTAACGACATTACCTCAACTACTAAAACGAGGGGAAATCTGCTTAACCTACTATTTTAGCGGCATGCGTTAACTAGGAAATAATCCATGAAAGCTTTTAAATACTTCGTTAAATAACAACTAAAACAGTAACAGTAAGAAAAGACTGAAAATGAAGGTATGATCAATACTATATAACCACCGGAGTTAAAGATCCCGCTATTAATGGGACTTCAGATATAAATTGCTGAAACGTTTTTAAGTTTAGGGGGTAAATTACGTTCTTTATTAAGAGACCTTGCGAGTTTAGGAAGGAATTGTTTGATAGAGATGAAGAGCTTGAGTTAGCTCTTAAGTGTGTTAGGAGCGGTGTCTGGATAGCTATCTTAGGCTTACGAATGTCTGGTAAGACTAGCTTAGCTAAGGTTGTAGCTAATGAGCTGAGGAGGGAGGGTTAGGATAGGCGATCCGATTTATAGGAAAGCAGTTTTAAGATTAGCGTATATGAAGAAGTCGTAACATGTGTCAAAATTTATAAGGTGATGGGAAGCCATTAACGAATAAAGGAATTTTTAGTTAGTAAACTCATTGAGAAAACACGTAGTTAACTTTGGTGCTTATAGTAAGTAGCTTATATGTCTAGACCTTCTATATATTCCAATACTTTCTTAGCTCTTAGAAACGCATGTTCATCATGTATATCTATAGCTTCCCTACCCTCTACAGCATGGATGAATTTTTCAACATCGCGTTTAATGCTACTTATTTGTTGCTTCATAATATCCCTATTCAAGGGTTTCTCACCCTGTATCTTCGGATTCCCTTCCATAAACCCTTCCGGGAAATACCAGTCTTTAAACCACGTAAACCCTCTTTTAAGTAACTCGTAGCCGAGTCTAGTAACAGGTATTGGATACCCACGCTCTAGTTGCTTCCTAGTCTCTACATCGTTTACGTACTCTACAAATATCCTCTCTCCCGGGCCAAGCCATATAGACACTACATCCATTAACCACTGATCTACCTTCGTATTGTAGAAATTCACCATATATCCACCTAAATCCACATCGTTAACGATGTTAAATATCTCTACCCACCTCCTATATAGATCCCTACCCATGAAGACCTTCATGAAGCATATATAACGTCTAAAACCATCCCTCTCTATACACATGTTTATAGATATCTCCTCAACGAATCTCCCACGTCTTTTTTCACACGCATAAACCTTTATATCATCTTTAATGAAAACACCTCTAACAAGCTCCATAACTATATCCATAGCTCAATCCCTAGATCCCAACCTAAGATGAAATATATAGCAACATATATAACGTCATGTGATATCAACAACTACAGACACTTTAGCAACAGCTGTTAACGTCAGCTTAAGCTAACTCCTCAACGAATATCTTAAAGACTCAATAGCTAGGGCTTCTCATATCTTCAGCATGCGAAAACCCTGAAATTAACTCTGTCAAAACAGTAGAGTTGATGAGAAAAACAAGACTCTATTATTGGGACTTATACATGGGATATCCCTACCGCATTAATTCGGAATTAATAAATACACTCGACGAAAAGCTTGAACGCAATCCGGAGAAGTTAGTGAGGGCTCTGGACATGATATTCAGAGCAGATCCCCCACGTCATGGAGAGTTCTAAAGAAGTATGTAGGAAGATTACCCCGATTTAGATGTTGATCTGCTTAGGTCGATAATAAATCTGCCGAGTGCGAAAATCTACAGCCTTGTAATGTTTGGATTAGCCCACACAAACATAGGGGGTCGTTGGGGTTACGAATCAGCTGAAGTACTTTGTAAGAATAGGTAACTCGAAGTTCAAAGGAATCGAAGCACAGCAGCTATTCTCAGAACTAACTGAAGTTATTGAGAGAGTGAAGACTGAACAGCATTACGCGTAAAGCTTGCAGACTGTACCACTTGTTTTTCACCTATTATACATCCTAAGGATCTCTATGAAAAACTACGGCCACTACTAAGAAGGGAGGATATCACGATGATTTAACAATAAACTTCCCGCCTCAGGCAGAGTCATAGACTTCAGATAGAGCACTACCCTTCTTTGCACTTCGCATTATGACGTAGACACATTATTGTACTATAGGAAATAAATGTTAGAAACATTATTAAGGAAAATACCAATGATTCTAGTTGCTGTATATTTTGTTCATTACTTAATTTAGTTAACGTATCCATTTCAGTAATGTGTTCAATAATGTTGATTGCTTGGGTTGTTGATAAAAAAATTATAAACGGCACTGTGAAGAAAGAAAGCGCAAGAAGTAGGGATAGTAAAGGTAGCACTAAGTGAATTGGAATGCTAGTCATAAGATATGCAAAAAATACAATGAGAATTATGATTGGTACTAAGCGAAGCTTTTTAAATTCACCAAACTGCAAAGGAAGTTGAAAATATCCTAGAGATATTAAATCTATTTTGCATTTAGTGTATAGCTTTGCTTCAATTGATAACGTAGATATGAAGGCGACCAAACCTGAGAAAGCAACTACCACTATGTTTCCTGGCTGTGTAGACCCAAAAATGTTTGGAGGCAATGCTATTACAATCAACAGCAGTAATGGTACAGCAACAAGAGATAATGTTAACGCTTCACTCAATTCATCAATAACAGGTTTAATTAAACATTTCATTTGTATAAACTTTTCGAGAACTGTAACAAGCCTAATATTGACTGCTGCATTTCTCAATTTCTTTGGTGTTTCCTTAAACGAAACACTCATCAAATTAGTAGATCTAACCCTACGATCGAAAAGATATATCGTTACAGAGCTAAGAAACAGTGCTATAAGTCCACAGAGACTTTTCATGAATATGTCAGCACTGTTTTCATAGATTAAAAGTAAGAAAGATTGAGACTGAACGAAGAATATCCATCTGTATAATCCTCCCAGTGCTTCTATGCTAATACCTCGGAAACTATTTGGTTTAGTTAATTTAGTTAAATATACTAACACTACTGGAAAAATGTAAAGTAGTGACAGCATTGCTTGAGGTAATAGAGAGTGTTGTGTTGTATTGAGAATAAAGACGAAAATAAATAGAATAGTTAAATCGAAAAGAAAGATGAAAGCTATCAAGAAATTTGTGAGAAACGTTAATTTAGGCAGAAGTCCAAACAGGAATACTATAAGGGAAACGATATTAAGCATTATGGCAATCATTAATGAGAAGTTGTCAGACGCGAACAACTGATAAAGCTGCAGTATTGCTCCAAGGAGTATTGCTGAAACCACACCAATAATAATGGATGTTAGTTTTAATATGTTTTCTGGAGCCCGTCTAAACCTCTTTACGTTGCTCATCGCAGAAACCTCCGCAACGAGTTTATTTATTAAAGATCCTAAATAAGTAATAACATCAACTAGGTAATAAGCATTTTACTTAATCGAATATATGTTGAACATACTTTTGACTGAGCATGCAATTGGCTTTTAAAGCTGTTGAAAATTAATGCCAAGCATATATAGTTCTATAGATGAATTCGTAGCAAGTACAGGTCACAAGGATTACCGAAGTCTACGGTTCCCATTAACTTCAGACCTGTAGAAGAAGCGAGCCAATCGACCTCCAGAACAGGTTAAGGTTTCATAAAGACTTCGTTAAACATAGCTTCACATCTGAAGAGGTAGTCACTATTCAATGAAAGGTTGCCTCTTGCGAAACGTAGCAATTTATAGGCTACCTCAGCTGAAGAGATTTCAGAGCAGATGTTTTCTAATCTCTTGAGGTAACAATAGAGTAAGTCTGCCGACGAGAAAAAATATAAAGCGTTTCGACGGCGACATAACATGACTGAAGTAGCTTTCAAGCAACTTGATGAGGGGACTTTCCAGCCTAGAGAGCTGCTGTGGATAACCTGCGTGCGGGCCAAATTCCAGCGAATCCGTCATAGAATTGAATTCCCTTAATTGAATTTTCTGGTAGGTTTTCTAAATCTTCTAATTAAGTTTTAGGTGTTTGAAAGGCCTGCTCAGATCCTTCTTACCTCTGCTTAGATATTGGTTTTTAACATTAATAGTGACGATCTTATAGAGGCATCCAACAAATAGCTCTCAGGACTCATATACAAAATTCTCTTTTCCTCAAAAGTGTATAGAGATCTATACTCTTGGAGCATCTAACTACCTCGACCTTAGACCTCATAGCAAGACTTTTAAGTAGGCTGTCAACACCACCTTTATGATGTAATAAAAGCATTTTTATGGCATTAGCGGGTTGCAGAAAATTTTTCTCTATAAGTCTATCATATGACTCTTCAAGTTTTCGGATATCCCTAAGCTCAGGCGTGCCCGTATCCTCAATAACTATATTGAGTACGTATTCGCCACATTTTAAAACTAGAGCTACATCACTTTTCTTTTCATTTTTCTTTAAGGTCTGGTTTAAAACTTCATCTAAATTCGTCTGTTTTAATAATTCAGCGTTAGGCGGTAGGGTTATAGTTGTGTTTTTAATCTTTATCTTCTTCACAGTCACGTATCCTACCTCCAGCTCTAAGTTTCTGGACTCTGTAGTAGAGTTTCATATGTTCTTCATAAAGTTCCTCAATGATTTTCTTAAACACGTCATCCCGAATACCCGTCTCACTTACCTTGACTTCTTCTACAATTGAGTAACCTTCATCTTTCCTGAAGTTGTAGATCTTTACATCCTCAGGCTTTAATGCGACTCTAAATTCTGGCGCATTTGAAGATCCAGCCATAACCAAATTGCTAAGTTTGTTGAGTATCACATCGCTATGAGTTGTAATTATGACTCTTACGCCCAATCTCTTAGCTAAAAGCGTCAAGACTTCAATTAGCTTCGCCTGTTTATCCGGATGTAGATGCGCCTCAGGCTCTTCGATAATCAAAATATCATTCTTTTTAATCGAACCATATTTAAGGTATAAATCAAGAGGACTAAGCTCAGCAATCATTGAAGACACATTAGAAAGTGGAAACTCGAATTCTTTAGACCTGTATATAGGCTCGGGAAGAGATATATCACCTCTTCTAACAAGCTCTACACTTCCTTCCAGTATTTCCTCTAATGACTCGATGATCTCCTTTAACTCATCACTTATATTAATTGCCCTTGGATCCAACGATATAAGCTCCGCTAGAAAATCCGCTAAAGTCCCAGGAACGCTAGGAATCTCAGCACCGCGAATAGGCATACTAGGTACTGATTTTATTATTGCGGATGCTACAGTTCTATAGCTATATAAAATCCCTGCTCGCGAGGCTGGAAGATAATGAATGTCAAATTTAGCGAAATCTATTTCTAAATCTTCTAATAAATCTTCTAATATTTCTAATAAATATGGTAAATATGGTAAAAACTCTTCTGAAGTAACTCTCCTTGAAGTGATGACTCTAAAAAGACGGTAGTAACGTTCCTTTACGCCCTTTTCAAGGCTCCCCAGTATGGCATCTGTTTTTGCGGTAAGCTTAATGTCGAGATTTGCGTTCCTATCCTGCTTTATCCTAGGTTTTGGCATCGAGACTTTTAAGTCACAGCTTAATTCAAAGAATTTACCCTTAAGTTTAATGTTTGCTCTCATTTCGCTCGATCCCCGCCTTACAAGATCGGTAATTCTAGATGAGAATACCCTCTCGATCTCCTCTATTACGAGTTTTTTAAAGTTTTTAGAATTCAATAGCTTATTTAACTCATTTATGTAAAGCTCCATACCTCTCTCCACAAATTCCCCTAGAAGTTTGTTCAATTCTTCATTTTTGCGGTGGCTTTTAGGTTCTTTAGCTAGGCTCTGAGCTTTTTCTCGATATTCATTCACTAGCTTTTCTAACAAGTTTCCTAAGTCTTTCATTTCTATGAATCTAAGGAATCCTTCCCTTATAATTTTCTGTATACTTTCTATCATACTTTCTATCGAAGCATACAAAAACATAGCTGTATAGGACTTCCCAGTATTGTTGGGTCCTATGAATAAGGTGATCGGTGCTAGTTCTATTTCTCCTTTCCCAACATATCCAAAGTTCTCGACATTAAGCCTAATGATATCTATCACCGTGCCCACCAAACACGTCTCTAAATCTATCCCTAAGAGACATATGAATATTATAACTAATAAAGTATTGAATGATTGCTCGCTTAGCGATAACTGGGATATTCACAAACTTTGGATAAGCAATGTAATAGAATACGAGAATAGTTTCCCTCCAGAATCTAGTTCTGCTGATGTAAGTTACTGTCGCTAAATTGTTGAATGTTACCATGTGTGAATCATTGGGTGAACTGTGATTTTGGTTTCAACCCCTTTAAAGCTGTCTAGCGTATCTGAATGCTACCATAGCTAGATGTTACAGTCAACTCTTAGAACTTTACATCAGTAATTTAGCTCACCATAGTTGAAGATCTTAATAAAGTTGCGATAAATTAGAAACGTGTCTACAAAATATTGTGGGCTCGTTACGCAGATCAGGGCCACGATAACCTGCTCTAGAAAATTTTCTCCAAGTATATACTCAAGTTGTTGTTGAGGTCCTTAAAGTGTGTAGTCAGTGAAATCTATTTGAATACTTAAAGTGCGTTACTGGTGTTGTCGAAAAAGTGTTTGCGAGGGAGAGGTTATAGAGGTTTTAAGAGAGGTCGAGAGGCTTATAGGGAGGTTAAAGCTCAGATCGGGCATCGACACGCATATACGTGGTCTTGCTAAAGGGCTTGTTTGAGGTCTTTCCGATAAGATAGCGGGATAAAATATTAGGTGTTAATCTTAAATTCTATGGGAGACTTAGAAGCGCTAGTGTTGGATATGTTAGCAAGTGTTTCGAGGGAGTGATGTGTATATGATTAAGCTTAAGGATGTTGTGGTGGTTTTTAATGATGATAGAAAAGTTTTATCGATATCCTCTGCTGTTTTTAGCGGTAATTCGATAATCCTTGGGCCTAATGGTGCTGGTAAGACTACGTTAATAAAAACTATTGTAGGGCTTTACAAACCTCGTCAGGGTGTGATAGAGGTTGACGGTGTTGATGTAACTAAGGATGGTGTGCCTAAGTTAATGTCAACGAACATTGAATCCGCGTATATATTGCCTAGCACATGCTTAAGCGATTTAATCAAGATATACTGCTATGCGTTCAACTGTAGTTATCGAGATGTACAGCAGCTTTTATCGTATATTAAACCTAAAGCTAAAGAGCTTTGGAAGTTATCCGCGGGTGAGAGGAAGTGGGTTACTACGGTTTTAGCGTTATATGCTGACACGAAAGTTACGTTGCTTGATGAACCGTTTGAGGATCTTGACCCGTGGCTTGTTAGAAAACTTATTGAGGAGATTCGTAAAGTTGCTGAGCGTAAGCAAGTTATACTTACCTTACACAGCATCTATTTACTTAAGGAGTTTACCGACTGGGATTTATACTTCATGTTTGACGGTTCTTTATACGGTTCTGTAAAATCGCATGAAGTGTTTAATATGGAGGTCATACCCGGACGTGACCCAAACGCCGTTTTAATCTTTCAAATGCATGGAGAGGAATACTCCCTAATAGAGGGTGGTAAAGGGGAAGGCATACCATTACGTGAAGTCAATGATTTAACACAGCTATACAGCAGAAGTAAGTTGGGGATGTAACGTGAGAAGCGCGTTAACCCTATACTTCACCTCCCTCCTTAGGTCATACCTACTCTCACCCGCTATGTATATTGGATTAACAGTTTTCGCAGGTTTTTTCAGCCTTATAGGTGCTGTAGGCACTTACGGCGGTAAAACCCCTCTACCCGTGTGGTTCTCTATAATGTATTTAATGTTCAACTTCGCCATCATGGGAGGGTTGTCGAGGTCGATCGTTGTGGGTTCTGGAGCTTTAAGCTATCTGATAAGACACGCGGGCATTAACCCAATTAAATTAACTTTAGTTTTAACTGTAGCCAATATGATTAGTCAAATCGTATTCTCACCTCTTTTCCTAGCTTTAACTGTTCTAATGTACTACATAGCTGACAAAATTACGTTAACAGTAAATGTTGGTTTGCTTATTTCTGCGATAGTATTGACATCATTATTTATGACAACGCTTGGAATCGCTTTCGGCTTACTCATGGTTGGTAAAGCAACCACCGCGAAAATCGCCAATTTCATACCGTTGCTACCCATGATCCTTTACTTCACATCTCTCCTAACCCCACCCGACATAAGCTCCTACAACCCTATTACAGCTATAATGATATTACTAACGTCCTCCCTAAAGTATGAGGGACCTACCTACTTTATTCCAATACCCCCTACCTTAAGCTTACCTGTTCTAACGGCAGTGATATTAACGTCATCAGCGACTCTATTACTTCTTTCCACCCTGTTAATGAAGAGAATACGCGAAGTCAACATATATGACGCAGCCATAGGCTTCTAACCGTAGTGCTTTATGGTGGGGATGAAAGCTTATATGCTTTTATGCTTTATAACAGCGAAACCTTAAAGGGCGAGAGTTCTTAGTGTTGCTAAGGCGGGGAGGAGGTCAGTCGCTTGGTTCTTCACGTAGTAAGCCCTTATCTTTAGGAGTACCGGACACTCTTCCTGAAACTTCCTACTAGCTCATTCTAGCAGGCTATTCACACGTACCCTATACACCTCGTCAATGTAGTTGCTGGTATCGCTGACCCTCACTATAAATCGCAACCGACGAAGCACTTCCCAGTAGATCCGCTGACTCAAACGTATATAAGATGTGTATAGAACCCTGCATTCCAGGTTTGTTCATTGCTGATGCTCAGCTGAGACAGCTTTAATCACTTTTCATTTCGTTTGCTTCATCATCACGTTTATTATCTTTTAAAGCGTAATAAGTCTGAAGAGGATGATACGACGCTCTCCTGATTGAAGAGATGATGAATCTTCTCTTCACTGAAGCTACTTAAAACTTAATATGTATGAAGCGATTATAGGCAGTAAGACCGTAACGTCGCCGTAGACAGTTACGTGTTTGGCTTGCGGTTTTATCTTACCCCAGCTAACGGCCTCCCTAGTTCTAGCCCCGCTTAAGCTTCCATCCCACTCAACGGCTGTGGTTACGTATACGGCGTAGTCAAGGCCTTCCTTAAATTGATTCCACCATATAGTGTGGTGTTTGCTGATTCCACCTCCTAACACTAGGGCTAAGCTTTTCCTAGCGTTAAACACTAAATCCATGAGTTCCTTCACGTCCTTAAGTATGTTTAATTTAAAGGGGGTTTGTTGAGTGTATATGAATAGGTTAGTGCCGAAAGCCCCGTCGGTTATGCCTGGCACGTAGATCGGGACGTTTCTTCTGTAAGCAGCGCCTAAGATCGAATTTAAGTCTTCTTTCAGTAACTCCCCAGCCAAGTTAAGAAGCTCTCTCACCCCCCACTCCTCCTTAATCTTTAAAGCCTTAGGTATGAGTTCCTTAACGAACGCCTCAACCTTAAGGCCGTATGACTCGAAAGGTATGAATACATTCCCTAGTCTGTGGATACCCCGCTTCTCAAGGTCTACATCATCAACGTCGAAACTCCCTTTAAGGTATGAACCCCCTAAAGACTTAGCTATGTCATGATCTAAAGCCCCGCAAGTCGTTATAACTACGTTGAAAATGCCTTCATCGATTAACTGAGATATAATCCCTCTAACGCCTGTAGCTATTAAATTGCCTGTGAAGGAAATAAAACGTAGGTCCGCTTCCTTAACGCCCTCAACCAATATGTCCGCAGCTCTCGCTAAATCGCTTGCTGTAAAGCCATGTATATCCCTATACAGACTCATCAACTCCTTCACACTTACGTCGGCTTTAACTTTAACGTCGCGAACCTTCTCTTCACTCAAGGTAGTTCACCGCTCTTTATAGAGTCTATGTCTAAAGTCTTTTGAGTTCTTAACTTTAAATTCTTAATCGTTACGGATCTACTGCTGTATTCCTTCTCACCTAAAATAGCGACGTAGTCGTATCCTAAGCTGGAGAAATCGCTGATTAAATCGCTTACTTTCTTCTTCGTAGTTATCCTAACATCTACGGATAAACCTACCTCCCTTAACCTACTAGACGTTAAATCCACGTACTTTAAATCGCTTATCAACGCTATCAACCCAACCCTCAACCGCTTCTTAGGCATTTCCCAACCTGAGTTTTCTAAAGCTAGGTAGAGTCTATCAATACCTAACGCGAAACCCGTGGCTGGTGTTTGAACGCCACCATATAAAGCTATTAAGCCGTCGTACCTGCCTCCACCGCCTATGCTGAAATTAAGTGCTGGAGTAATTATCTCAAAGATTAACCCAGTATAATATGCCAGACCTCTTGCGAATCCTAAATCAACATACGGGTTTGGAACGTTCAAATCTTTAAGTATGCTAAGGATCTTAGCTAACGACCTCACCTCTTCTTTAATATCTTCTTTAACGTTAACCTCACCCGCATACCTCTCTAGTTCTTGAGGGTCCTCACTACTGAAGCTCGCTAACTCCTCAATAACTTTAAGGTCTGCTTCAACGCTGGATGACTTAATAAGCTTTAAGGCGTCGTCAAGCATCTTCTTATCTAGGTAGTGTATTATCAGGTCTTGAGTCTCCTCAGGTATCCTCCAGCTATTGAATAGCTTTCTATATATGCCCATAGACCCTAACTTAACTCTATAGTCTTTAAGACCTACTGCTCTATAGTAGTCTCTAATAAGCAACAGTAATTCAACGTCGGCGTAGTATGACGGCTCACCTATGTATTCAACCCCAGCCTGTATAAACTCCCTATACCTACCTGATTGAGGTTCTTCATATCTGAACGCCGACCCCACGTAGTATATCTTCACGGGTTTCGGCCTATTCCTAAAACTACGTAGGTATATCCTAGCAACCCCGGCGGTGAATTCCGGCCTTAAACATACTTGCCTTCCAGCCTTATCTTCAAAGACGTACATACTCTTCTTAATCTCAGGCCCTGACTTCACGGCGAATAAGCTGAAGAGCTCTATAGTCGGAGGTATCACCAGCTCATATCCGTAACTGGAGGCTAAATCGCTAAACGTGCTTTTCAGGTATTCTATCCCTTCGGAGTCGGGATAGATTAAGTCTCTCATCCCACGCACAGGCTCTAAGGGTATCTTCATCCCATCACACCTTAAGATCCTCAAGTTTCTGCGTTCTTAACGTGTAGTAAGTCACGTCTCCGTGGGCGTCAACTAAAGCTAGGACTGGCTCATAACCTTTCATCAAGGCTTTATCAACCCAAACCAATATGTCTCCAGACTTAAGGGGTGAGTTCTCCTCAGCTACGTAAACAGCGAACTTCCTGCTGCCGAACTCAACTAGCAGGACGTTTTCTGAGTAACCCACCCTAGCCACCCTACCTCTATTCCTTAAATCTACGAAAACAGAAAACTTAACCCAATCGTATTTAGACCTTGAATACCTAGCGAAAACGTCTTCAAGGCTTAACTCCCTACCCATCTCGTCTAAGACCTTCCCAGCCCCGGAGTAGATTATGTAGGCAACCTCAGCTATGTCGAGGATGTAGTTATTAGTTGAAGGAGGTTTTAAACCTATCCTAAGGTCTTTAAACAGGTAGGGATCCCCCTCAACCAAGATCCTACCGTCTTCAACGGCCACGATCTTCACAGTATATGTTCGATCCTCACCCATCCCCTCCACCAACAAGTTAATAATACGTTAAGACTAATCAAATATTTAGGTGTTTTAACTTGAGCGGAAGTGAAGTTAAAGCTATTGAATGGCTTGACGGGCGGGTACGTTGGTTAAACACGTTGAAGATACCTTGGGAGGAGGAGTATATAGAGACTGAAGACTATGAGAGACTTGCTCAAGCTATTGAAGCGATGGAGATTAGAGGGGCGCCTGCGATAGGTGTGGCAGCAGCTTTCGGCGTGGCTTTAGCGGCCGTACATTCTAAGTCAAACGATGTAGAGACCCTCAAACTTGAATTGCTTAAAGCTATCGAAAGATTCTCTAAGACTAGACCTACCGCAGTCAACCTTTTCTGGGCGCTTGATAGGATGCGTGCGGTAGTCTTAAGGACTTACGGCGACGTCGATGGCTTAAGGGCTTCAGTAGTTAAGGAAGCGCTGACGATATATGAGGAAGACATCAAAACAAACTTAAGGATTGGTGAGGTGGGGAGTGAGTTAATCGAGGATGGAGACACTATATTAACGCACTGTAACGCAGGTTCCTTAGCAACGGCGGGTTTCGGAACGGCTTTAGGTGTTGTTAGGGCTGCTTGGCGTTCGGGGAAGAAGGTTAAAGTGATAGCTACGGAAACCAGGCCTCTTCTTCAAGGTGCTAGGCTCACTGTGTGGGAGTTGGTTAAGGAGGGGATTCCAGTAACGTTAATAAGCGATAACATGGTTGGCTACGTAATGAGTAAAGGACTCGTTAATAAGGTGTTCGTAGGAGCTGATAGGATATTAATGGATGGCCACGTAATAAATAAGATAGGGACGTACACCATAGCGGTGTTGGCTAACAGGCATAAAGTACCTTTCTACGCCGTAGCACCTACCTCGACTATAGACCCACATAGGAGGGTTGAGGAAGTGGTGATAGAAGAGAGGAATCCAGACGAGGTTAGGAAGGTCTTAGGTAAGATCTTAATAACTGTTAAGGATGTGCCAGTTATGAATCCAGCCTTCGATATAACGCCTCCGGAGCTTGTTGAAGGTATAGTGACGGAGAAGGGCGTGGCTAGGAAGCCATATAGAGAAACTTTAAGGAAGTTGCTTGGTTTATGATGTGTTCTTTATTGATGGGTTGGGAAGTTTCTTAATTTATAGACGTGTTTAAAACATCCATCAAAGGTTAGTGCTTAAAAGTTTTCCTATAATTAGAGTTTTAGGTGGGTGTGGATGACTGAAGCATCCGTTGAGAAGTTTAAGTCGCTATCGCCTTCGGAGTTCTTCTACCGTAATAAAGAGATAGCGGGTTTCAGCAACCCTGCTAGAGCCTTATACCAAACGGTTAGAGAGCTTGTTGAAAACGCTTTAGATGCTACGGATTCCCATCATATATTACCGGACATTAAAGTAATCATAAAGAATGAGGTTGAAACCCCTACCTCGGGGTTGGTCGGTTTATCAGAGGCTTTCGAAGGTGGTTTATACAGCGTTCAAGTAGAGGATAACGGCATTGGCTTACCGCCGTCCCACGTTCCGAGAGCTTTCGGGCAACTCCTATACAGCTCTAAATACGTCTTAAGGCAAACAAGGGGTATGTTTGGGTTAGGTGCTAAGATGGCTGTTCTTTACGGGCAGATAACAACCGGCAAACCTGCGGAGATAACTACGTCTCAAGTAACGTCTAAGAGGGTTTACTACTATAGGATAGGTATAGACGTGATTAACAACACCCCGATAATTCACGAAGCCGCTACGTATATGAAGACTAACGACTGGCACGGTACGATAGTTAAGATATACTTGGTTGGGGATTGGCAGAGGTCCAAACAGAAGATCTACGAGTATTTAAAGAGGACTGCGATCATAGCTCCCTACGCTAACATATATTTTGAAGATCCTGACGGAGAGATAATGTTATTTAAGAGATCGACTGAGGAGATGCCTCCCCCGCCTAGGGAGGTGCAGCCGCATCCCTACGGCGTCGATTTAGAGATGCTTAAGATGATGGCAGCGACGACTAAAGCGTCTACTTTAGTTGAGTTTCTTTATAAGGAGTTCCAAAGCGTAGGCATCACAACAGCTAATGAGATAGTTCAACGTAGTGGGTTAAGACCTGATTTAAAACCTAGTGACTTAACCTTAGAGGATCTTATGAAGGTGTTGAAAGCTATTAAAGAAACTAACGTAAAACCGCCTAGAGCTGACCATCTTTCAAACCTCGGGGAGAAACTTATAGAGATAGGTTTGAAGGAATCTTTAAAGCCGGAATTCGTTAAAGCAGTTACTAGGAAGCCCAGCGTTTATGAAGGGCATGCGTTCATTGTGGAGGCCGGCATAGCCTACGGGGGTAGGATCCCACCATCCGATAAGGATTTCATACCGTTGCTTAGATACGCTAATAAAATACCTCTGCTATATGATGAGGCGGCTGACGTAATGCGCGCTGTGGTGAGGAACATCGATTGGGAGAGGTACGACGTTGTTTTCCCCGCACCTTTAGTAGTGTTGATACACATATGCAGTACTAAAGTACCTTATAAAGGCGTTGGTAAGGAAGCGGTTGCCGACGTTCCAGAGGTTGAGAGGGAGATGGAGCTTGCGGTTAAGGAAGCGGCTAGAGAGCTTAAGTCCTACTTAAATATGAAGGCTAGGGAGAGGGAGGAAGCTGAGAAAGCCGTAACTATAGCTAAGTACATCCCTAACGTGTCGAGATCCCTGTCAAGGATTGTAGGTAAGGTTAGTGAGGAAGTCCTAGCTAGGGAATTGCTGAACATGCTTAACAAGAGGTTAACCTCGTTTAAGATCAAGAACTTAAGCGATGTTTTCGTGGGGGTGGAGTAGGTGGTTTCAGCTATAGACGCTAAAGTTAGGTTGAAAGCTTTAGAGGTTCTAAGGGAGAAGTTCTCATCTTTAGTTAACGATATAATGGAGGGGAAACCGCCGACATTAGTTATTAAGAAAAGGACTTTATCGAATACTATATACGACAGCGCTTCAGGCCTTCTTAAATTAGGTGACGCTACGTTTAAGAGGAGCTTCTTCAACGTAGCTGAAGCTAAGAAATTCATGCAAACGGTTCTTATGGCTAGCATAATATATGAAGCGCTTAAAAACAATGAATACCCAACGATAAGAGACCTCTACTATAGAGGTAAGCATACGATAAAGTATCGTGACCCAATAACGCGTAAAGTCAGGGAGGAGAACACGTGGGAGGAGCAGAAAGAATCTGATTCAGTGATTAGAGATTTAGAAGTGTTTATAGACATGCTACGTGAGGAGATGCTGATTTTAAGTAAGGAGAAGGGGAAGGTAGTAGGGGATATGAGGATTAGATCCGGTGACGACGTTATAGACTTAAGTAAGATGGGTCACGGAGCATACGCTATAGAACCCACGCCGGACTTCATAGAGTTCCTGGACGTCAACGCTGAATACGTGTTGGTTATAGAGAAGGACGCAGTCTTCCAGCAACTGCATAGGTTGGGTTACTGGAAGAAGAATAAGGCGTTGTTAGTTACCAGCGCTGGCCAACCGGATAGAGCCACTAGAAGGTTTGTTAGGAGGTTAAATGAAGAGTTAAAACTTCCTGTTTACATCCTTACAGACAGTATACCCGCGGACGAAGTCGTTGTGGTTAAAGACCCCATCACTGGCGAGGTAAGAGTGGATTCGATTGAGGAGCTTGTCGGTAAGTACTTCACAAACCTTGAGAGGGAGAGGGTGGATGTACCGTTGGAGGTTCTTTCACGGGACCCGAAAACGGGTAGGGTTAGATGGTCTCACATAGCGTATGTCTACAGACATAGGGTTAAGGAACCGATATTGAAGATACGCACTAAAGGACGAGGGGTCGTAAGAGTAACTAAAGCTCACTCCCTATTCGTATTTAGAGACGGGAGAATACAAGTAATACCAGCTAAAGAGATACGTCCAGGAGACTATATAGTCGTAGCTAAAAGCCTACCGTACCTCACTAACTCAGTTGAATCCGTAATTACCGTAGCTCATATACTCCGAGAAACCACAGCTAAGCATTTCAGACAGTTAAACAACCGCAACGCAGTCTTCATAGTTAAAGACGGCATGAAGATTAAGTTGGAGGAGGCTTCCGAAGACGACATATTTAAAGCAGAGGCGGTTAAGCTCTCAAGGTCTAAATGGCTCATACCTAATAAAGTGAAGGTAGATGAAGACCTCGCGTGGTTTATGGGTGTATACACAGCTAGGGGAAGCGATTTAAACAACTGTTGTCTGCTTCTTAGCTTTAACTTAAGAGAGAAGGACTTAATAGATAAGGTAGTGAAGGTAGTGAAGGAGAAATTCAATGTAGTTCCTAAGGTTGACGTAAACACCGATAGAGAGCAGGTAAGGATTCGGATAAATTCAAAAATACTTCACGTAATCTTTAGTGAGATAGGGCTTTTAGGGAAGGCAACAACGAAGCGGGTGCCGAACGTTATATTGAACTCCCCATATAATGTAGCGTTAGCATACGTGAAAGGTCTTATAGACGGCGGTGGGCTTAGTGACGGATATGGAAGCATAACATACCCAGTTAAAAACCCGATATTAGCTCGTCAAATCTTCATATTGCTACAAGCTTTAGGATTGAACCCAACGCTAACTCAAGATGGAGATAATATAGCGTTGAAGGTAGTTAAAGAAGATCGTCAAATACCGTTGGATGTTCATAGATATCCATCCACCAACGTAAAGACGGAGCTTGCGTACATTCCAGACGGGGGTTACTTAGTTAATTCGGAAACTCACCCCAACCACGTCTTCGGCGATGCTATAGTCGTGCCTGTGGAGTATGTAGAGGAGGAACCGTATGAAGGCTATGTTTACGACTTCGCCGTCCCCGGCGATAATTCATTCATAGGCGGGTATGGTGTGGTGTATCATAACAGCGATCCTTACGGATGGTATATATACAGCGTGTTTAAAGTAGGTTCTATAACTTTATCTTATGAAAGCGAGCGCTTAGCTACCCCAAGCGCTAGGTTCTTAGGGGTTATGATGACCGACATATTCGGTTCTCAAAAACTAAATAAGAAACCGTATCTTACAGAGGCTGAAAGAAGGAACTATATAATTAAAGCTAAGGAAAGAGATAAGAAGAGGGCTAAAGAGCTTGAAAACTATAAATGGTTCCAAACGCCAAGGTGGAAGATAGAGATTGACGTATTCCGTGAGAAGGAAGCCAAGCTTGAGATAGAGGCTTTAACAAGTAAGGGATTGGTTTTCTTAGCTGATAAATACCTACCGGAGAAAATAAGCGTGGGTGATTGGATTGCTTAGTTTAAGTCATGAGTTGATTAACGTCTTAAAAACCATTAACCTTAGGATAGATCAGACAATGCTTAAATACGATAAAAGCGTTGAAGACTACGTTAGTTTCGCTAAGGAATCAGATAAGTACGGGTTTAGAGCTTTAGTAGTTCCGTCCTCGGTAGTAGAGTTTATAGCTCCTGAGGTGAAAACCCCCATAGCCAGCGTTGTTGGGTTTCCGCATGGGTATCATCCGCTGAGAGTTAAAATAGACGAACTTAAATACGTAGCTAACGCGGGAGCTAAAGAAGTTGATGTTGTGTTGAACATCGTTAACCTAAAGTCAAGGATGTTAAGCAAGGTTGAGGAGGAGGTAGAGGAGTTAGTTCATACGGCAAGAGATCTAAACCTAGGTATAAAAGTTATTGTTGAGACTAGCGCATTAACGGATGAGGAGTTGGTAGCCATATGCAAGATACTTCTGAAGCATAAGCCGGACTTCATAAAAACAAACACGGGGTTCGGTGCTAGGGGTGTAAGCGTTAGGGATGTCCTCATCATAAAGAAGTTGGTTGGAAACGAACTTAAGATTAAAGCTGCTGGAGGAGTTAGAAACGCCGTTGAAGCTTTAACGTTAGTAAGTTATGGGGCGGACGTCATAGGGACTAGCTCAGGCGTTGAGATAGTTAAAGACGCTAGTAGGATATTAACTATGCTTCAACAATGAGGTTTTGAATCCTTCAGTTGAGGAGTTCGTTTAAAGATTGAATTAACCGCTGAACGCAGCTACGTATTTAGTAAGGTCTGTTAAAGTAGCTATACCTTTAAGCAAACCCTCATTTGAAGTTATTAACACGGCTCTTACATTCTTCTCTAACATGAGGGCTGCCGCCGTGCCTATGGCGTCATCGCTCTTAAGCATTGGGGTGATTGGACGCATTACATCACGCACCGCAATCCTCTTTAAAGCGTCTTTAGCTCCGGCTTCAGCTATTATATCAAGCAACTCAACCAAGGCGTTTAGCAACTCATCTAAGGTTAACATACCAACGATCTTACCTTCGAGGTTTACTACGGGGAGTGAGGAAAAGCCTTCGTCAATCATTAACTTTCTAGCCATGATTAAGGAGTCCGTATCTCTAACTATCGTAACGTCGGTGGTCATGATCTGAGATAGCGGTCTTGAGTTCGTTGTAAGTATTTTAGCTATATCCCACTTAGTTAACATGCCGGTTACTTCATCGCCTTCCATTATGGGTAAGCAGCTGAAGTTCTTCTCAACCATCACTCTAGCCGCTTTAGGTAGGGTTACGTTGGGTTGGGTTGTGTAAAGCGGGGACGTCATTACGGATGAAGCGTGAAGAGCTGATATAGGGTATCTTCTACTCTTTGTAGTAGCTACTCTAGTGATTATGTCCTTCTTAGTGAGTATTCCTTCAGGCGTTAAATTGCTGTAGACGATGGCTCTATCCGTTTTAAACTTCTCCATAGATTTTACTACGTTAGCTAATGACTCATTCTTACTGACTTTAAGGAACTCTTTAGACGCTATCTCCTTAACAGTAACTAAAGTTATATCCACCATGACGGCTACACCTGCCTTAAAGCGTTTATAACGTCTTTCTTGGTTAACAACCCTATCAACTCACCTTCGTTGTTAACTACGGGTAACGTCCCTATGCGGTTCTTAACCATTATGTCGGCAGCTAGAGCTAAGTCCTCATCGGGGTGGACTGTTATAGGGTTTGGAGTCATTATGTCACCGGCTACGGGCACTGTATAAACGCGTATGATTCCTTCAAAACCTCGACCTGTTACTCCAGGTCTCTTAACGTACTTTACCTTCCTGTAGCTTTCAGCTACGTCTATGTTGAGGAATAGGACGTCAGACTTCGTTATTACGCCGACGGGCTTCCTCCCCTCAACAACTACTACCTTCCCTAAACCCGATTCGTTCATTAAGTCTATCACGTAATATAGCGAATGCGTTAAAGTGGCTGTAGGGACTTCCTTAATCATGAAGTCCCCCACTTTATACCTGCCAGAGTATTTCTCAGCGTAGGCCCTCACTAAATCCGCCTTAGTTATTATCCCAACAAGCTTCTGATCTTCGTCAAACACGAGTAGGGAACCTACGTTCTTCTTAATCATTGCTTGAGCGGCTACTTTAATGGATTTGTTGGACTGTATTCCTAACACAGGTATGGTCGCGATCTCAAACGCGAGTATATTATCCAGAGGCTTAACATACCTCTTCCTGTTGTAGAGGATCCTAATGAAGTCGCTTTTACTGATTATACCGTATACGTTCCCCTCCTCGTCTAGTAAGACTACCTTACCTATCTTATGTCTAATCATTAAGTTGCGGATGTGGGCTAAGCTATCGTTTTTAGACGCTGTTATTACAGGGCTACTCATGTAGGAGGACACTCTAGGGGGCATACTACACCACCAAACCGTAAATAATGTCTCTCTCGGTTATAATACCTGCAAGCCTACCGTCTTCCGACACCAGCAGCAACGATGTTTGCGTCTCAAGGATTTTAGACGCAGCTTCACTTATATCTGCTTGAGGATCGATTAACATAACTTCAGGGGTCATTACGGAGGTAACCGGTATGGAGGCAAACTCATCTAACGTCTTTAAGCTTAAGACGTTGAAGATTTTATGAGTGCCTATTAAGTCAATGACGTCCTTCCACGTGAAGATCCCTACGACCTTCTCCCCCGAAACTACAGGTAACCTCCTAACGCCTAAGTTAATCATTAACTTCATAGCTGTGCTTAACTTACTGTTTTCATCTACGCTTAACACCTCCCTAGTCATTACATCAGCTACTTTAACGCCTACATGCTTGTAAGTTAAGAACTTAACTATTTCATACTCCGTTATTATGCCTACGTACTTGTTTTGACTCACTACCGGAACGGCACCTAAGCCTAAGTTAACCATCAACTCCAACAACTTACTTAACTTTAGAGACTCCTCCACAACTACGGGGTTTTCAGTCATTATCTTACCCGCCGGTACTTGAAGGATGTCGTAGATCGTAGGTAGCTTAAGGTTTAAGACGATGTTATGTTTTAACCCGCCGCCTAGGTAGTCTATTATATCCGTAGCTGTAATCACGCCGATGACTTCATTACGTCCGGTAAGAACCGGTATTAACCTGGTGTTGAGTTTACTCATTAACTCACACACGTTTAGGATGGGTGTTGATGTGTTAACACCTGGAACGTCCCTACGTATTAAGGGACTTAACTCGGGGGTTTTATCATGTATTCTACTCTTAAAGTTTGGTTTACCGTCGCTTCTAAGCCATCTATTCCTCTCACGTAACCTTCTAGGTGTGTAGACTTTAACCAAGGTTCTCACCTAGGCCTTAAATAAACAAGGCATAAATCGCTTCTGTCTACGATGCCTACGAGTTTATATGAGTCGTCAACTATCGGCACCCTACCGAAGTCCTTCTTAACCATTAACGAGACCGCATCCCTAACCTTATTATACGGTTTCAACACCTCAGCCGGTGAGGTCATAGCTTCTTTTATCTTAGGTCCGGGACGCGGGCCTGATTCAGATTCAAGCTCTATTCGGGTATAGCCTTTCTTCAGTAGGTCATGTTGTGTTATGATGCCTACAACCACTAAGTCTCTATTCCTAGCTACTGGGAAACCACTATACCTGAGCTCAACCATCTTCCTCCAAACCTTACTTACAGGGTCTTCAGGACTTACGTATTCTACGTTAGTAGACATAACATCCGAAAGCTTTATCTCGTGAAGTGGAGTGTCCTTACGAATGACTTCCCTTAGGAAAGCATCGAGGGAAATCACCCCTAAGTACTTATTACCTACCTCACTAACTACTGGTGAATACCATTCGTCGAACTCTATCATTGTTTTGAAAACCTTCACGTCTTCCTCCTCAGGCTTAAACACTAAGTGAGGTTCCTCCATAACGTTAGCCACTATAGCGTCGGATTTAGTGGATGTAAGCGTTAAAACATGCTCACGCCTCACAACACCTACTAAGTTCATGTCTTCATTAACTACGGGAAGCATACGCAGGCCTAAATCACGCATAAGCGCCCTAGCCTGCGTTAGTAAAGAATTAGGTGATATTTTAGGGTATCTAGAATTCATTAACGCTCTAATCCGCAAACTCACACCAATTATTTATCGTTTTTAAGAAATATATGCTTTGATGAACTGAAACCACTTCGTAAACCTTTTAAAAGTAAAATCCACGTTACTTAACAATCACATCCCTACCCACATCACAACAACTCAAATCACGCGTCATTCCCGCAGGTCTAGCCACTATTCTTAGAATATCATTAATCAATCTCGAGAAGTCTTAGGAACTCGACGTTTGTAGTCCCCTCTCATAAAGCAAAAATAAAACATCACCAAGAAAGTAAGGAGGGTTATAAACCCTCCCATCTCTGCCTTAGGACAAGGGCTTTCGGTTGTAAGGGCTGAGAACGTAAGTCATTTTGAATTAGGAAAAACTAAAAAACGTTTAATTAAATGAACCTACCCTACGTTCGTTACTCTTCTTTCTTCTCCTCTTCTTCTTTCTTCTTCTCCTCTTTCTTTTCTTCCTTAGCTTTAGAGGCAGCTACTATATCGTCTATCCTGAGTATTAAAGTCGCTGCTTCAGTGCCTGCTTTCAAAGCGTTAACTTTAACGGCTAACGGCTCTATAACGCCTAAAGCTTCCATGTCATCTACCTTACCTTTGAATACGTTAATGCCGTATTTAACTCCTTCTGGTTTGCTGTGAGCGCTTCTTAAATCTGAAAGCATGTCTATCGGGTCTAAACCAGCGTTTTCAACTAGTGCTGAGATTATACCTTCTAAGGCTTTAGCGAATGCTAACACAGCTAACTGTTCTTTACCGCTTACTTTAGACGCGTAATCCCTCACGAACTTAGCTATCTCAGCTTCGAAAGCTCCGCCACCGTAAACTATTCTCGGGTTTCTCAACACATCAGCTACTACGCTTAAAGCATCTCTTAAGGACCTCTCAGCTTCGTCGACAACCCTCTCTAAACCACCTCTTATGAGTATGCTGACGGCTTTAGGATCTTTAGTTCCTTCAACGAACACCATCTTATCCTCTCCGACTTTCCTCTCCTCCACTAGTTCTGCGTATCCTAAGTCGTTCGGCGTTAAGTCCTCTATATTGCTAACTATTCTTCCTCCTGTTGCTCTTTCTAGTTTTTCCATGTCTGATCTTTTAACTCTTCTTACTGCTAGTATTCCTTTCTTTGCTAGGAAGTGTTGAGCTACGTCATCAATACCCTTCTGACAAATAACAACATTAGCACCAGTAGCAGCAATCTTCTCAACCATATCCTTAAGTATGTTTTCTTTCTGCTCTAGGAACTTCCTCATCATTTCAGGGTCGCTGATCCTTATCTCAGCGTCTATTTCAGTCTTCTCGATTTCTAACGGTGCGTCTATTAAAGCTATCTTAGCTTTCTCAACCCTCTTAGGCATCCCAGGATGAACAACTTCCTTATCCAACACAATACCGTATATTAACTGAGTGTCGGCTAATGAGCCACCGTGCTTCTTAATTATCTGGATGTTGTCTAGGTCTACGTATATCCTGTTGTCTCTAAACTCAGCTACTTGCTTAACGGCTTTAACGGCTATCTCACTGAATAAGTCTCTCACGCCATGTACGGCCTTACTGGTTAAAGCTGTTGAGGCGATCTTCTTGAGAGTTTCTAAATCGTTTATATCTACTTCCTTAGATATGCTTTCAGCGTATTTAATAGCTTCCTCTAAAGCTTTCTTATAGCCGTTAATTATAACGGTCGGATGTACCTCCTTAGCGAGTAGATCCTCAGCTGCTTTAAGTAACTCACCAGCGAATATAACTGAGGTTTTAGTTCCGTCACCTACTTCATCGTCTTGACCTTTAGCTATCTGCACTAACATCTTAGCGGCTGGATGCTGTACATCCATCTTATCTAAGATTGTCGCTCCATCGTTGGTTATCGTTACGTCGCCTAAGGTATCGACGAGCATCTTATCCATGCCGCGAGGGCCGTACGTCGTTCTAAGCATTTCAGATATCGTTATCGCAGCCATCATATTAGATCTTAGGGCTTCAGCTCCTGTGGTTCTTTGCGTACCTTCCTTCAAGATTAAAACCGGTATACCTGCCGTAGGGGCAGGACCTCTGGCAGCCATGATTACACCCATTAATCCAATATCAAACGGTTCTATATAAGCTTTTCGCTAATCAACACCGCCCGTCACTTACTGAATAACCGAAGTTATATTCGTAACCGTAGTTAATAGCTTATATTCCACGTCTTTAAGAGTTAATTGGTTGAGAGCGATGGGGAGGGTTAGGACTTCGATAGTGAAGCGTACTGCGAGGCGTTTGCTTGAGTTATACCCTAGTGAAGTAAGTAAAGATTTTGAAGAGAATAAAAAGTTAGTTAGTAAGTACGTATATGTAAGGTCTAAGAAGTTAAGGAATAAGATCGCCGGGTATTTAACCCACTTAGTTAAGATTAAGGAGAAGTTAGAGAAGGCCTCAGCGGCTAAGGCGGAAGCTTAAAGAGGTGTTTTTAAAACGTGATGATTACCGTAGAGCTTCTCGGTGTTTTAAGGGGTAGGTTAGGTAGGGATTCCATAGTTAAAGACGTAAGCGGTGGTATGAAGCTTAAAGAACTGCTTAAAAACCTTAGGGAGGAAGTCCCGGAGTTGAAGGAGGCTATAGAGGAGGATGGGAGCGTTACATCCTCTTACGTTGTTTTCATAAACGGCGTGGATTACTACCTTCTCAACGGTGAGAACTACGTACTTAAAGATGGGGATAAGGTAACTTTGGTGCCTATAAGTCATGGAGGTTAACCTTAACTCAAGCGCTTCATTTCTGTTGAACGAGTTAAGCAAATTGAACGTACGTTTAAGATATTGCGTTACGTACTCAAACGAGGTCTTAAACCTCGTTGAAAGCTTTCACTCCGGGAGTGAGTTATGCGTTACTCAAGCAATCCCCGCGGCTTTAGTTATAGCTGAGCAGCAGCTAAAGATACCTGCGATCTACACGGCTGAAGCATTCATAACTAAAAACAACGTAAGTGAAAAACCGCATATTGAGTACTTACTCTACTTCGTAGGGACTAGACAAATTAAAGAAGCTTTAAACAAACTACGTAAGTTTACACGCGAGCCATACATACTGATTAGGTTCTGCTTAAATAGAGATCCGGAAGTTGAAGACCTTGAAAAAACGTTTAAATGCCTCGACAGGAAGATAGGTGAGTTAAACTTCGTTGATGAAGACGCTTTAGCCGAGGTGTATGGCATACGTAAAAGCCAGGCTTCAGAAATGTTGAAAGATGTGTTAACTCGAATAACGTATTTTAAAATCACCGCGTTCAAGAAAGCGTAAAACTTTCACGTATGGGAAACTCTAAATTTATAACCCCTACCACTCATTATATGTGGGTGTGCCTAGCTATGGAGGAAGAGTGGTGGGAAGAAGAGGAAGAGGAAGAAGAATGGTGGGAAGAGGAAGAAGAGTGGGAGGAGGAAGAAGAGTAAGCTCATTGAAGTTTTTAAGTGAATGACGTTTTTCTCAATTAAGTTGTTAAAGACCTAAATTAAGAGGTTGTGTTTAAGTTTATGCTTGCTTTGAATGAAGTAGTCAGTATTGGAGTTATAAGTCACTACTCCTAGCCGTCACCACTCATCATCCACTATAGTTTACGTGGTGGGTATTTATTAACTATTTTAAGGTTAGTTAAAGCTTCAACGCCTTCACTTCATTTATAAATGATTATTAAGTTCCTTAGGGAGTGTAGTTTTTAGGTGTTGGCGATGGTTAGAGTGGCTGTGATTGATTACGAGCTCTGTAAGCCGCATAGATGTAGGACTGAATGCGTTAGGTTTTGCCCTGTTAATAGATCTGGAGGTAAGGCTATAGAACTTTCTGAAAGTGTTGGTGGGAAGGCTTTAATCTATGAAGTTGCGTGCGTGGGTTGCGGTATATGCGTTAAGAAATGCCCGTTTAACGCCATAACGGTTGTTAACTTGCCTGACGAGCTTGAGAAGAGGTTAGTCCATAGATACGGTCCGAACGCGTTTAAGCTATATGGACTTCCAACACCTCAGGAGGGTATGGTGATAGGTGTTTTAGGTAAGAACGGCTCAGGCAAAACTACTGTGTTGAGGATATTATCCGGTGAGTTAATCCCTAACTTCGGCGATTTTAACGAAAGCCCTTCTTGGGAGAAGGTTTTAGAGCGGTTTAGAGGTACTGAATTACATCAGTACTTCAGGAGGGTAAGCAATAAAGAGTTGAAAGTCATTCATAAAATCCAGCACGTCGATTTAATAAGAAGGTACGTTAAGGGTTACGTGAAGGAAGTCCTCGAAAAATATGATGAGAGGGGACTGCTTAACGACGTTAGGAAAATACTCTCTTTAGATAGTGCGTGGGATAATAAAATAGCTAACTTAAGCGGTGGTGAGCTACAGAAATTCGCTATAGCCGTCGCTATATTAAGGGAGGCTCGCGCGTATTTCTTCGACGAACCATCAAGCTATTTAGACGTTAAGGAAAGGTTAGCTATGGCTAGAGCTATTAGGGAGTTACTCCCTAAGAACTCGTACGTGGTTGTCGTCGAGCATGACTTAGCGGTTCTTGATTACGTCTCAGACAACGTAGTTATAATGTATGGTGAGCCGGGGGTTTACGGCTTCTGCTCTAAGCTCTATTCCGTAGGCTCCGGTATAAACCACTTCCTAGAGGGTTACCTACCCGCTGAAAACATGAGGATTAGGGATGAACCCATAATATTTCAGTCGAAGCCGCCGGCGGAAGTCTCAACAGTTAAGAAGGAGTTTCTCTACTGGCCTAAACTGATTAAGAGCTTAAACGGCTTTAAATTAACTGTTGAGGAAGGCTTTTCCTACATGGGCGAGGTCCTCGGCATATTAGGGCCTAACGCTATAGGTAAGACCACGTTCATAAGGCTTCTCGCCGGCGAGTTACAACCTGATGAAGGCTTCGTAACTACGGAGGGTCTTAAAATAAGCTATAAACCTCAATACATAAAAGCTGAAACTTACGAATGGCGTACTGTTGAGGAGGCTTTGAAGGAGCTTAGGAAGGAGGGCTTAGCCGCGACCGAATGGTTTGAAGTCGACGTGGTTAGGAAGTTAGGACTTCATAAGTTAGGCGATAAGGAGATAGCGTCTTTAAGCGGTGGTGAGTTACAGAAATTCGCTATTTTCGTTTCGTTGGCTAAGGAGGCGGACATATACTTAATAGATGAGCCGTCCGCGTTTATAGACGTTGAGGAGAGGTTAACCGTAGCTAAAGCTATAAAGAAGGTTTGCGAGGTTAGGAGGACTACGGTTTTCCTAGTGGATCACGACGTCTCGTTAATTAGTTACGTCGCTGACAGGATGATAGTTTTTAACGGTATCCCAGGTAAGGAAGGACATGCTAGAAGCCCTACAGACGTTAGAGTGGGTATGAATGAATTCCTGAAGAACCTTCAAACAACGTTTAGAAGGGATTTGAAGACGGGAAGACCTAGGGTTAATAAACCTGGTTCATACCTGGATAGGTATCAGAAAAGCATAGGTGAGTATTACTTTATAGAAACAGGTGTTGGAGGTCAGCAAGTAAGTGAGGAGAAGTGATTATGGGGTGTTGAAGCCTGGGCGTAGCAGTGGTGGTGTCTGGAACTCCCGGAACCGGTAAGTCGAGGATCGCCTTAGAGTTGGTTAAAAAGCTTAACGGCCTCTACTTAAATCTTTCAGAGGTTGCTTTACGTAATAACTTCATACTAGAGAAGGATTTAAAACGGGATTCCTACGTTATAGATGAGGACAGGCTTAAAGCATATTTAATCGAGGTACTCAAGAGTTCGTCGGGTTATGTCGTTATAGATAGTCACTACGGGGAGATAGTGCCCGACGAATATGTGGAGAGGATTTTTGTGTTGAGGTTAAATCCACGTGAGCTTTACTTAAGGTTGAAGCAAAGAGGTTGGGATGAGTTAAAGGTTAAAGAGAATGTGGAGGCGGAGCTCTTAGGTGTTTGCACGTATAACGCGCTGGAGGAACACCCACAGTCTAAAGTTTGTGAGGTGGACGTTACTGGGAAGGGTGTGGATGAGGTGGTTCATGAGTTAATCGATGTTTTAGAAGGAAGGAGGCCTTGCTACGTAGGTATCGATTGGTTAAGTGAGGATATCCTCGCTGAGATTCAGTGAATCTCACCGGATTTGAAGGCTGTGGTGGGTTAAGCGCTTATAATGAGGGCTTCACCTCAACTATTACTGGTTCCTGGCCTGGAGCGTCTACGATTGCTTCACCCACGCCTAGCTTAGGTATTACAGCCCTAAGGTCTTCACTCAACCCTAAAGACTTAACTATAAGTTCTATGTCTTCCCTTGACTTAAGGGTGTGTACGACCTTAACGTTGGCGTTGTTAAGCATCCTGTAGTTAAGGATTAAAGGGGATTGCGTAACAAGCACTATAGCAATGCCTAACTTCCTAACTTCAGACATTAACCGACCTACTAAATCAGTGTTTGAGTTAACTACGTTATGAGCTTCCTCTACAAACACGTAGACCTGATCGTTAAGTAGGTGCTTCATCTTCGAAACCTCCACAGCTTTAAGTGTTAGTAGAACGCTAAGCTTCTTTACGTTGAAGTCCTTAAGCTGGGATAAATCAACGATAACGGGCTCTTCAGATTTGGAGATCGTTTCCACGAGTTTAGAATCCCTAGATATGTAGTTCCGACCCCTGCTTAAGTCTTGAAGCCTTCTTAAAAGAGCTAGCTTAGACTCTAACATCCACCTAGCCTCAACTTCAAAACCTTCTATAACGTCTTCAAGCACACTTAAGTTAGCTGGTATAACGCCGTCCAACGCTTTAAGCATTATGTAGGACTGCGCTGGCGTTAACTGCAGAACCTCCTCGAAGATGTTTATTAAGTCGACAACATCATCAACTAAGAGGGGTATTGGGCTTTCCCTACACGGTTTAAAGACCTTACCTCTTCTAAGGAGGTTTTGATACTCTCCAAACCAGTCGAGGATTAACGTCCTTCCTTGCTTGGATGCTTGCGTAGCTATGTGTGCGGCTGTAGTTGTTTTTCCAGAGCCTGTAGAGCCTACTATAACGGCGTGCTTAGCTAGGTCATCCCCAGATATGTAGACTTTAAACTTAGGTGAGGTTTTCGCGTAACCTACGAAGACTTCCTTGCTTAAGCCGTTGCGTGAGTAAGGACTTAAGGTAAGCGGTAGCGACGTAAGCGTGGGTTTCCAAACTATCTTCTTAAAACGTTGTTTAAATCTAAAGGGTTTTTAGTCATGCAGTCTACCTCAATTAAGTCTACTTTAGTTCCGAACTCAGACTTAAGCAATGCCTTAAGTAAGGAGCTACACTTACTTAAAGCTTCAGATTTTGAACTTATTTTAACGTAGGAGTAGTACTTATCGCTTATCTCTATCTTAACTTCAAGGTATGTTTCATCGCATACTTCCTTAAACCCCCTTAAAACTTTAATTAAGTCTACGGTGGTTGATACCTTATCCTTACTAAGTATTTGAAAGCATGCGGTTTCCTCAGTTAATGCTTTATTTAAACCTACGGCCGTTTTTAAACACCCCACAATATCGTTAGATTTATAAATTGTTACATATTAAGTTTGGGTGTTTAAGTGGAGTTAAGGGAAGGGCTCATACGCGACTCAGGTTTGGTGGAGAAAATCGAGAAGTCGAGGATTCCTAAAGTTCTCTTGATTAGTTTTAGAGGTAACGTAGTGAATGTTAAGATGGATTTACTGCGGGATTTGCTGGTTTTCAACGAAGGCGATAAGGTTGAGTTCGTCCTCAGTAGGGAAATGCCTCAATACGTTGAGGGTAGGGACTTCCTTGGGTGGGGTTACGTAGTGAGTAAGAAGCGCGAGTCCGTTAAGTCAAACGCCGGCGAGGTTGCGGAGGTCGATAAGCTTCTAGTGTCTCTTTGGGGTTACCTCTTCGTGATAGAATCTAAGGAAAAGATAAGCGATTTATTTGAGGTTATGGATAAAGTCTACGTTAAGATCTCTAAAGAAGGTAGTTAGTTAAGGTAGGTTTAGAGCGCTTCACAGCTTTTATGCTTTTTAACGACTAGTTAGTTAGTGGTGGTTTGACTGTCTGGGATTGATTTCAGTCCTTTTAAGAGGAAAAGCGGTGTTAACGAAGACTACGTTAAGTACTTAGAGATGAAGATTCAAGAACTTGAGGCTGAGGTTAACTACTTAAGAAATGAGGTTAACTACTATAAGAAAGAGATTGAGAAGCTTATGTCAACGCCTTTAATCGAAGGCGTTCTTCTGGAGGTACTACCCGACGGTAGGGCAGTGGTTAAGAGCTCGACAGGCCCTAACTTAATCGTTGAGATTTCAGGTAGTGTAGACGTTAGTAAGCTTAGGTCGGGATCTAGAGTGGCTTTAAATCAAAGGGGTTCAGCCGTAGTTAGCGTCTTACCAACTATAGAGGATCCATACGTTAAAGCTATGGAGATAGATGAGAGGCCTAATGTGAGGTATAGCGACGTAGGGGGTTTAGACGAGCAGATTAGGGAGTTAAGGGAGGTTATAGAGCTCCCTCTGAAGAACCCTGAGCTGTTTAAGGAGTTAGGTATTGAACCACCTAAAGGCGTTCTCCTATACGGCCCTCCAGGATGCGGTAAGACCTTACTAGCTAAGGCCGTTGCCGGCGAGTCAAACGCCACGTTCATAAGCTTGGTTTCCTCCGAACTCGCTCAGAAGTTCGTTGGTGAAGGTGCTAGAATAGTTCGTGAGCTATTCGACTACGCTAGGAAGAAAGCCCCTTCGATAGTTTTAATTGATGAGATAGACGCTATAGCTGCTAAGAGGCTTGACCTAGGTACGAGCGGGGAGAGGGAAATACATAGAACGTTAACGCAACTCCTCGCTGAGTTAGATGGTTTCGACCCGTTAGACAACGTTAAAGTTATAGCGACTACCAATAGGTTGGACGTCATAGACCCAGCGCTTCTAAGGCCTGGGAGGTTCGATAGGTTGATTTACGTACCACTACCTGATTTGAAGGGTAGGGTAAGCATATTTAAGATACATACGAGGAAGATGAAGTTGAAGGACGTGGATGTTGAGGAGCTTGCTAGGCTTACCGAAGGCGCTTCAGGAGCTGACATTAAAGCCATATGTACTGAAGCGGGTTTCTCAGCTTTACGTGCTGGACGACGCTACGTTTCTATGGAGGACTTCAGGTACGCGATAGAGAAGGTTTTGAAGGGTAGGTTCAGGCCTTACGCTGAAGGAAGTGATGTTGAGGGACGTCGCGGCGTTCACACGGTGGTTTAGAGGTTGAGCTACGTTAGGAAACCAACGAATGAGGAGTTAAGGTTCTTAAGATCGATAATGAACTATCAATTCATGATTGATGAGGCGGATAAGGTAATAACGGATGACGTCCTACTACGCGTTTCTAAAAATACGGGGAGGATTAGAGCTGTGTTGGATGGCGCAACAGGTAAGACTATAGCTACTTTAGTTGCTTCCACCCATACCTTCAACCTATGGTTGGAGGGTGGCTTACGTCTTCATAGGGTAGTACCTAAACCTAAGTTAAGGGTGATTGTGTTTAACGAGATCTCAGACGGTGTTGTCGAGGCTAAGTCAACGGTTTTCGCTAAGCATGTCCTCTCAATAGATGAGGATCTTAGAAGCGGTGATGAGGTTTTAGTGGTTGACGAGGATGATAACCTGCTTTGCGTAGGTAGGTTGGTTTTATCCCCTGATGAGGTTATGCAGTTATTAGTTGGTCCGGCAGTTAAGGTTAGGGAGTGTGTGAAGTATGAGAGCGGTTGAAATCTACGTATACGATGAGTTTAAGGATTTGCTAAACGGTAGGGGTAGGAAGTGGATTTTAATAACGGGCTTCCCCGGCTTCGGATACGTGGGGACTATAGCCACTAAATACCTAACGACTAAACTCGGCGGGGTTAAGGTCGGCGACGTCATAACTAAGTATATGCCGGATTTCGCCGCTGTGGAGGACTACGGCTTAATGACCCCCTACGAGATCTTCCTAATCGAAGACCATAGCCTGATCGTGTTAGTTAATAACGCCCTACCATCCACGCCTGAGAGGGTTCCATACGCTTTAGCGTTGGCTGAGTGGTTCCTCAAGAACAACGGCTTTAAAGCTATAATGACTGGAGGTTTAAACGTAAAGCTTAAGGAAGGTGAGGAGGAGTTCCGCTGGATATGCAGTAACAACTGCGGATGGAGTTTTAAAGAACCGACTTTAAGTAAGGGTAACTATATAGTCGGCCCCCTAGCTACGTTCTACACGGTCTTCAACTTAAAGAGGATACCAACTCTGCTTATCCTACCTTACACAGAACCCAGTAAATATGATCCGTCCGCCGCGGCGGTATTCATACGTAAACTTAACGAGATATTAAACCTAAACGTGGACGTTAACGACTTACTGCAGTATTCAAAGCTTGTTGCTTATGCGGAGGCTTTAATCGAGGAGACCGTTAGGAAGTCTAAGGAGGATAGGAGTCCTAAACCATATATGTGATCGTTTTATTAATTAACGCAAACCTCAGCAAACTTGACGTTACCTACACCTACTTCCTCAACCACCTGCTTAAGTACTTCAGCTTTACTCCACGGGAAACTATCGCATGTTATGATCAAGACTTCAGAGTTTTTAGGTATTTCACGTATTAACTTCTTAACGCGTTCAAACATGTTATCGATTAAAGTCTTATCTACTTCATCAGGCATTTCAAACTGTGCGTATGGGTAGGCTTGATCGATATCTAACGGTATAATGTCGAAGAAGGGTATGTAGATTAAAACCTCATCCGATTCCTTAACTAAGCCTCTATCAAAGGCTTTCTTAAGGAGTGATGACTCCCTAAACGGTTTTTCCTTAGGATGCCCCGGCAGTAAGACGTATGTCCTACCCTCCTTAAGCTTCAAACGTTTTAAGACGTTCCTCCTATGTCTAATTAACTCCGTTCTGTAGTATGAAGTAACGTCGTAGAGGAATATGGCGTGAGCATCGCCCTTAAACCTACTGTCAAGTCTTTCAACCCACTCAACATACTTTATGAATTCGTTGAACGCCTCCCTTAAGGCTGGGTGGGACCTAGCGCGTTCTTCAATAAGCTCCCAAAGCCTCCCCTCCTTAATCGCCGTTTTAGTTCTTTTCAACTCTCTATTGATTACGTGTAGGTTATGTATAGCTATGAGTTTAGACCTCTCAAGCTTGTCTAACTTCATCAACTCCTCAGGCGTGTATCTACTGCATACCTCACATTCACATGGTAGGTAGCTTAAATCGTTTAGTTTGTAAGTTCCGTGTTCCGTCATATACCTATCGTCTCGAGCGTAAAGTATATATGAAGCTGAGTCGAAGCTATCCACACCTAAAGCAACCATTAAAGGTATTATTAATGGGTGGCCACCGCCGAATAGATGTATAGGCTTACTTAACGGTAGGTTCATCTTCGCGGTAACAACCATCTCAACGATTTTCTTGAAGTCGTATTTCTCAAGGACGGTTACTGGAGAGCCGATTGCGTACATTTCATAGCCTTCTATCTCCCTCCCCTCCCTAGCTGATTTAGCTACTAACTCTGGGTAGACACCCCCTTGAATCGGTAGAACCCACAGCGTGTCACTACCCTGTATGTAGGGGCTTACCTCCCTAGCCCTACGTAAAGTCTCCACAACGCTTTCTAAGGCTTCATCGTATGTTGAGTCGTCTCTAGTCGGTATGTCGGCAATTACCGCTATATCCGAGCCTATCTCCTTCTGATATAGGACTATCTCCACTGGATCTATCTGAATCCTCCCCCTACCGTATATGAGGAGTTGATAAGCGCCGGAATCCGTCATCACAACCCCTTTAAACCCCGTAACTCCCTTAACGCCTAACTCCTTAGCTTTATCGCCTAAGTTCTGCTTTATTATGAACGCGTTAGTTATTACTTGCTTAAAACCTATCTCAAATATCTTATCTGGCGGTACCTCCTTAACCTGCTTAAACGGGTTGATCACAGGGAAGAAAGCCGGCGTTTCAACAACGCCTGACTTAGTTCGAAGCTTCCCTATACGTCCGGCGAGATCCTTATCCTTAATTTCAAAAAACATGGTTTGAAATCCCTAAATCGATTAAGTGGTTATAGGTGCTCCACGCTTCTTAAGGTCTATATACTCCTGAAGTACGCTGTAAAGCTTGCTTGCTAACGCGCCAGCACCTTCAACGCCGTTTTCAGTTATTTTATACCTATCGTAAACTAAAACCGACTTAGCTTCCTTAATAACTTTAATGGAGTTAAGCGGTATGTTTAACTTACTTGCTACGAACTTAGCGAATTCCTCCGGGTCGAAAGTAGGTCTCTGCTCGAAGATTATCTCGGATATCCTACCTCCGTTTATAAAGACCTTATAGAGGACCCTACCGTCTTGAGTTCTAGCGTTCTCTAGAACTAGGTGGAGCGATAACCTATCGCTTAAGTCAATCCCTATAAGCGTCCCAACGTATGTGGTTCCATCAACAAGCTTAACGACGATTTCATTACCTACTAAGCCGTTTAACTCGGTAATCAAGTTCCTTAAAGCAAACTGCGGCGTTACCCCCACCTTTCACACCTAAACTTCATATAGCTTTAACATATTTTAAGTGTTTAAAAGAAGTCTTAAGCGATAAATACCCATCACCTTATAATCCTTGAAGGGATTATGTAGATTAGGTGAGTGTAGTGTCTAGCGACGTAACGTATTGCGAGATGTGCGGTAGGCCGGTTAGAAGACGTGAAGCTAAGATAGTGTTCGTAGAGGGAGCTAGACTTACTTTATGCGGTAGTTGCTACTCTAAAGTATCTAGAGGTGCTTTAGCTTCTGAGATTAAGGAAGCCACCGCAAAACCTACGAAGCCTCAAACCGTAAGTAAGCCTGCGGAAACCTCGAAAACCCCTTCCCCACCTAAGAGGATATCCCTTGAGGAGTATGAGGTCGTGCCAGACTACGCTGAAAGAATTCGAAAAGCTCGGGAGAAGCTTGGATGGACTCAGAAAGTCTTGGCGGAAGCTGTTAAAGAAAGTGAGAACGTGATAAAGAGGGTGGAGGCGGGTAGGTTAACGCCCTCCGTAGACCTAGCTTTAAAGCTGGAGAAAGCCTTAGGGATTAAGTTGTTGGAGCCTATAGCCGACGTTGAAGTTACCTCCCAAGACATTACTTCAAAACCTAAGAAAGACCTTACGTTAGGTGACGTTGTGGTTATTAGGAAGAAGGAGGACAGAGGGGGTGGCGGGGAGGGTTAGGAACGGATACCGTAAGAACGTAGTGCTTATTTCTAGGTTGGAAGACTTAAGTGAGGCTAGGGCGTTAGTTGAGACTTTAAACTTTAGAGTTGTTGATGAAGTTGTTTTAAAGAATTCATTCAAACCAAACGTTAATTACTTCCTGGATCTGGAGAGGTTGAAGGCGCTTAAGGATAGGTTAGACGGCGATTCGTTAAATTTCGTGAACTCAATCTACATATATGAAGTCCTCCACCCCAGGCAAACGATAAACTTGATTAAGGAGTTTAAGAGGGAGGTTAAGGATAAGATATCCTTAATTCTTGAGATATTCGCTGAGCACGCGGGCTCTAAAGAAGCTAAGCTGCAGATCGAGATGGCTGAGATACTGCATCAACTACCTATAGTTAAGGAGTGGATTAGGAAGGCTAAGTTAGGTGAGTTACCCGGTTTCATGGGTCCCGGCGAATACGCTACGGACGTCTACTACAACCACATGAGGCGTAGGTTGGTTAGGATAAGGAGGGAGTTGAAGGCTTTAAGGGAGAGGAGGCTTAAGGAGAGGGTTTCCAGAACCTCCGCGGGTTTCCCGCAGGTGGCTATTTCAGGCTACGCAAACGCGGGTAAAACCACGTTATTTAACTTACTGACGGGTTCTAACAAACCCGTGGGTCCGGAGATGTTTACCACAGTATCGCCTAAAGTCTCAACCGCTGTGATTGAGGATTTGAGGGTGGCTTTCGTGGATACTGTAGGGTTTATTAAGGGGTTACCGCATGAAGTTATTGAGGCTTTCTACGCTACTTTAGAGGAGATAGCTACTTCAAAACTAACTGTTTTAGTTGTTGACGCTTCTGAAGACTTAAGTAAGGTTAGGGGTAAGGTCCTCTCATCGCTTGACATCCTTTCTAAGATAGGGTATTTCGGCAAGCCTTTAGTTGTTGCTTTAAATAAGGTGGATTTACTGAATGACGTGTCTGAAGTTAAGAAAGTCGTTGAGGAGGTTTTAAGCAATCACTACATGTGGAGTTGGCGTGTCGTAAGTATCTCAGCCCTTAAAGGGTTTGGAGTGTCTTCATTGAAGAACGTTATTTACGAGTTGATTAAACCTAAAGAGTTAAGCGTGAGTAATGCTTAGAGGGCCTGAAGTGGTTAAGATCTACGTCTTAAGGATAGGCCATAGACCCTCTAGAGATAAGAGAGTAACTACGCACGTGGGTCTCGTAGCTAGAGCTTTCGGAGCTTCAGGGTTTATCCTAGGCGACGTACGTGATGAGGCAGTTCTTAAAAGCATATTGAAGGTCTGCTCGCTATGGGGTGGTTCCTCATTTCATGTGGAGGACGGGGTTAACAGCTTAGACTACGTTAAGAAGTGGAGGGAGTTGGGCGGTTTAGTAATTCACTTAACTATGTATGGACTCCACGTAGATGACGTCATTGAAGAGATTAGAAAAAGCGGTAAGGACTTACTAGTAGTTGTTGGGGCTTCTAAAGTTCCTCGGGAGTACTACGAGTTAGCTGATTATAACGTAGCCATAGGCCATCAACCACACTCTGAAGTAGCTGCTTTAGCGGTTTTTCTAGATAGGTATTTCAAAGGCGGTGAGTTACGATTTATTTTCTCCGATGCTAAATTATATGTGGTGCCGTCCCCCAAAGGTAAGTTGGTGGTTAGGAGTGAAGAAAGAAGCGAACCTGAAGGACTTGATAAAGTTCATTAATGAGTATGTAGGGAATTCCGGAGGCGCCGTATTTGAGGTTCTAGCTCAATCCGATAAGGGGATATTAGACGTAGATATTATGAAGAAGACAGGGCTTGACGAGCAGGAGGTTAGGAGGGTTTTATATGAGTTGCAGGCTTTAGGCATAGCTTCCTATAGGAGGGATAGGAGCCCGGAGGACGGTAGGTTCCTATACTATTGGTTTATAGATTCCGGGCGTTTAAATCAAATACTCATTCAAAGGAAGAAAGCGGTGGTTAACAAGCTTAAGGAGAGGCTTGAATACGAATCTAAAAACACTTTCTTCACATGCCCTAGAGACGGCACTAGATTAACTTTCGATGAAGCTTTAGAAAATGACTTCAAATGCCCGAAATGTGAGGGGGAGCTCGTAGCAGAAGATAACAGCGGCGTTAAGGAGTTCCTACGCTCTATGATTGCTAAGTTGGAAGAGGAAATAGCTAATGAAGAGAGGAAGATCGCCGCACCTAGTTGATTTGTTCTCAGGCGCCGGCGGCTTCACAAGAGGCTTCCATGAAGTTGGTTTTACGTCTTTAATAGCTATTGACGTCGATGAAGCCGCGGCTTCATCATACGTAAGTAACTTCCCAACAGCTTTAGTTTTAGTTGAGGACGTACGTGAGGTTTCATGCGATTTAATAAGGAAGCTTTTAAACGGTGTTGAGGTTGACGTACTCATAGGTTCCCCACCGTGTGAGCCCTTCACAGGATCTAACCCGAATAGGATGTCAGACCCTCTGGACAGACTTTATAAAGACCCTCAAGGCCAGTTAGTCCTTGAGTTCATACGTATCCTATCCTGTTTAGAACCTAAGGCCTTCGTTATGGAGAACGTGCCGGCTATAATGGAGGGTGACCTCAGGTCTGCTCTTAAGGAGGAGTTCGGTAGGGTAGGTTATGAAGTACGTTTCAACGTTTTAAAGGCTGAGGACTACGGAACTCCATCGCGTAGGACTAGAGTATTCATATCCAACCTTACTTTAAACCCTAGGAGAAGCGGTGGGAAAGTAGTGGTTTGGGATGTTTTGAAGGACCTACCCCCACCTAGTCATGAGCCGTTACTACCTAATCATGAACCTCCGCCAAACTTAAGCAAGAGTAAGTTGAAGAGGGCTGTTAGGGTTGGGTGGGGTTCTTCAATGGTTAAGTATGAAGGGGCTGAGGGTAGGAGGTTACCGAATCTTATTAGGTTACATCCATATAGAGTCGCCCCAACAGTTTTAGGTTCCTCTAGGTTTCTACACCCGTTTGAGGATAGGTTGTTAACTGTTAGGGAGCAGGCTAGGCTGATGGGTTTTCCAGACCATCACGTTTTCTTAGGTGGTAAGGAGCAACAGTATAATCAAGTTGGTGAGGCCGTACCACCAACTTTAGCAAAAGCTATAGCTGAGGAGTTAATTAAATTCTTAGGTGGTTAAAAATGGGTGGGGTTGGAAGCGGTTTAGAGTTTCTAGTGGTTTTAAATAACGTTAACTCACCTTCAAGGCTCGTGGATTTCGTTAAGGTTGCTTTAAGCAATAATAAAGTTAAGATAGCTGCCGTAGTCGCTTCAAGAGTTTCAGGGATGGCCGCACAGACAGGAGTTCCTGAAGCAAGTAAATACGCTATTAAGAAAAACAAAGCGTTTTTCGTACTACCAACACTTCAGGAAGTTATTGAGTTGTTAAAACCTGATAAAGTCTACATAGTAGTTAACTCTGAAGTAGCTAAGTCCTTAACTGAAGTTAAGGGTGAAATCAACGGTAGGGTAATGCTGGTTTTCAACGGTGTTGAAGGTTCGTTAAGCAAGAGTGAGTTAGCGTTGGGAGAGCATATAAGGATTGAAGATTATGAGGAAACACCTCCAGCGCCTGTATCGTTAGCTATAGTTTTAAGAGAATTAACTAAAACCACTTAAGAGATGTAGAGGGCGGAAACTTTAAAACCACTTAAGTCAAGTAATTTTTGGAAGCCGGGTCGTCTAGCGGCCAAGGATGCGGGGCTTTGGACCTTCAAGGAGGAACCCCCGTGACCGGGGTTCGAATCCCCGCCCGGCTACCACCCCCTTAAAACCGATACACTCTAAAACAACGTATAAAACAACGCTTTTTTAGATTTCTCCCTCATTAATGTTGTTTACTTCATAGGTATGTAGTTACTAGGGAGGTATGCAGTTATTCCTGTTCTTATGCATCTGAGATTATGGTTCGCAGGTTAGGTGTCAATGGAGGACGTGAATGGTTCACGACAGTTTTCTAAAGGTTGATGGAGAATTTAATATCTGTGATGGGAGGCGGGGTGGGTTTCCTTGTTTATACCTTCGTTTTTGCTATTGTCTTTAGAGAAGCTTCAACTAATATCTTCTCAGCTTTTTTCAACTTCTTAGTTTTGAAGCCTGCTTTCCATTGATCACCGTATAGCTCGTCCGATATTGCTACTGCTACGGCGAGACGTACTCCTCGGTAGGTTGCTACAGTCATTAACGCCGTAGCCTCCATATCTACGCCTAACGCGCCAAGTCTAGAGTACTCAGCTACTTTATCCTTTGTTTCACGGTATATGGCGTCGGTGCTCCATATACCTCCTCGAAGAACTCTGATTTTCTTCCTGCCCTTAACTTCCTTTACTTCATTGTATAAAGCTTTAGCTAACTTAACGTCAGGTTTCGGTATGGTGTTGGGAGGCATGTAGTGGTAGCTAGTTCCCTCCTCGCGTAGGCCCCACGTAGGTATTAGGATATCTCCTATTCTTAGTTTAGGGCTTAAAGCCCCAGCTTCTCCAACCATAATGAATATCTTACCTCCACCGGCTATTAACGTCTCTAAGCCGGCGGTGGCTGCCGGTGCTCCCCAAAAAGGTAGGGTTATGAAGACTTTACTATCGTTGTAGTAGCCTTCAACAGATTTAAATAACGCTCCGCTAAATCTTACTTCTTTCTTATCCTGCAGTATTTTAGTAGCTTCCTTGAAAAGTCGGGGAGTGAGGAATAGAAGTACTTTATCGGATGGCACTCTTTTCTTCACTATTTCGTAGGGGTTAATTACCGGTTTGTCTTCACCGATCTTAAACACATACCATCCCTTCCTGAAGACTTGACTTCAATTAAGTTTTCATTACTTGTTGTATGCGGTGCTTTAAAAACATTATGGCTGAAGGGGAAAAGCTTACATGCGTTACATAGTTAATGTCTTTATGATGTAGGTAAACCCTATTTCAGAAGGTGTAGGTAGTTAAGAAATGGTTTAGTTAGGCTCGGTTTTGATTAAGTATGTTTTTAGGTTGTGTTTTGAGTTTTAATGTATAGTGTTTTTAAATACTCTACTACGTTTTGAGGTAGTGTTTCTATTTTGCCTAGGAGTTTAGCGTGTATGTATATTTGAGCTATTTTCTCAACTAACTCAAGTACTTCAGTTGCTTCCTGTAGGTTCTTACCTACGGCTACGACTCCGTGGTTGGCTATTATTGCTGCTGACCTACCTTCTAATGCTTTAACTACTTCCTCAGCTAGTTCTTGAGTTCCTAAGGGTGCGTATTTAGTAACTTTAACGTCGCCACCAACGCGTAGGACCATCTCCTCAATTAACGGTGGTATGGGTTCCCTAACCACGGCTAAGACTGTGGTGTATGGTGCGTGAGCATGTATTACTGCGTTGATTTTACTGAACCTCCTATATATGGTTAAATGCATTGGGGTTTCAACTGAGGGCTTGCCTGAACCTTCGATTAAACCGCCGTTTAAATCGATGACTATTAAGTCCTCAGGTTTTAAAGCGGATTTTAAGAAGCCGCTGGGCGTTATGACGACGTGGTTGGCTTCAGGTATTCTAACGCTTACGTTACCAGCCCTACCGTAGTTTAAACCCTTAACTTCTAAAAACCTTAAAACATCAACTATAGACTCCCTAACCTCACGATACATCAACTTAAAACCCACCCCATAAAATCGATTAAACCTCAATTAAATAACTCCATATAAGACATATATGGAGATTCTACGATACAATATTAGGTGTTGTTAAATGGTTAGATGCCCTACATGCGGTAGTGATAAAGTAGAAGCCGTTAAGTCTTGGGATTATAGAATGAATAGAGTAGACACTCAATATAGAGTAACCTACTATAGATGCCTAAACTGCGGTCAGAAATTCAACCACTACGTAAGAATTAAAGGAAGTAAAGGAAGAGAGGAAATATACGTTAAACTACCACCACCTAGGAGGGTTAAGAAATGAATCAAAAAATAAAATGCCCATACTGTGGCTACGAAGGAGAAACAAACACATATAAAGAACTAAGAAAACCATGGAAATTCAGATTCTACGAAGTTAAAAGACTACAATGCCCTAAATGCGGCGGGATATTCCAACACTACATAGGAACAAGCCCAAAAGGAAAGAAATCAGAATACACCATCAGAATAAAACCAAAACCTAAGAAGTGAGCTGACGTATATCATATTGTGGCATCTTATTTTTAATTTTTAACTACTTTAAAGGTGTTATATATGGATCTAACATGGAAAGGAAGTTTATTGAATCTTCGGAGTTTCCGCTTGATTTAGTTAATCAAGCCTCGACTAAAGAGAAAGGTTCTGGAAGGCCTGACCATTGGGAAATGGTGTTTTGGTGGACTAGGAAACCGTTAGCAAGTGCTAGAGCCGTTATTGCTGGAGCTCTCTTACCCTATGGTATCGAAAGGAGTAGATTTAAAACTTGGCTTCGATTGGATTCAGAGAAAAGCCCGCATAGACTTAACCCTACAATACCGCAGGATATATTCGATAAATACTTCAAAGATAAGAAAGTTTTAGATCCCTTCGCAGGTTTTGGTTCAATACCTCTTGAAGCATTAAGGTTGGGGGTTAAGGAGGTCGTAGCTGTTGAACTTCTTCCAACAGCTTATGTATTCCTTAAGGCTGTTCTCGAATACCCTAAATTTGCTGTCGAGCAAGGCCTTGGGAAAGGCTTAATAAAAGACGTTGAGGCTTGGGGTAATTGGATCCTAAATAAACTTAAGGAAGACCCTGAAATTAAAGAACTTTATGATGAGGACGTCGCAGTATATATAGGTGCGTGGGAGGTTAAATGTCCCGCTTGTGGTAAGTATTCACCCATGATAGGTAATTGGTGGTTAGCTCGCGTTAAAGATAAAGGAAGATACGCATGGATAGATTGGAACGAAGAACATGAAGAAATAATTGTAAAAGATCTCAATAAAGAACTTAAGCAGAAAGCAGTAAAGCCCGAGGAGGTTAGCGAATCAAAAGTGAGAGTCAGGGAAATCACATATAAAATAAAAGAAAAGAATATAGAGCCAAGAAGTGAAACAGCTACATGTCTCCACTGCAAGGTAGAGATAAACCATAGAGTAGTTAATACCGAATTAATAAGACCAGGTAAAGGCGATAAAAGCAAGGGGGTATGGTATTTAAAGCACGCCATAAAGGAATGGAATGAAAACCTTGAAAAATATCTAAATGGAGAAATAAGCCTGCAACAATTACTGAAGAGTGCGGCAAGACCTAAGGTATTCGTTAGAGTCAAATCAGTTAACGAAGACTTGTACTTTGAACCAGCGAAGCAAGAAGATAATGAGAAGTTGTGGAAAGCTCTGGAAAAGCTAAAACAAATATGGGGGGACCCAGACATACCGACAGAGCTATTCGCACCTTATCAAATGGGTACAGCAGGAGCCTTAAGAATAACTCTTTGGGGTTTTGACAAGTTCTACAAGCTCTTCAATCCGCGTCAGCTCCTAACTCTAGTTAAGCTGGTCAAGCTCATACGTGAGGCAGGTAAGAGGGTTGAGGAGGAGAAGCTGAGGGAGGGCTGGAGCAAGGAAGAAGCATACAGATACGCAGAAGCAGTAACAACATACCTAGCGATAGCACTAGTTAACTTTTCAGATAATTTCAGCTTAACTACATATTGGGAAAACACATGGCTTATGCTAAAAAGAACCATGGCATTTAGAGGTATTGCAATGACGTGGAATTGGTGCGATGCTAATCCTGTGTATAACATAACAGGTTCATGGGTTAGAAGTCTAGATAATGTAAGTGAAGGCTTGTCTTATCTTGTTTCTGCTGTTTCTGGTAGTCCTAGCAGGGTCAGGGTTCTGCTTGACGATGCTACCGTGCTCAGCAAGCTCAGCGGTGAGAAGTTTGACGTTATTGTTACCGATCCACCGTATGCCGATGACGTGCCTTATGCTGAGTTAAGTGATTTCTACTATGTTTGGCTTAAGAGGGCTTTAAGCGATGTTGAGGGAGATAATCTTAGGCCTAGGTTCTTAAGCGAGGCTTTCTTTGACGAGTTTGGCGTTGAGATTAGAACGCAGTGGGAGGTTTACGCTAAGCGTGAGATTTCGGATAATGAGGGTAGGCGTGAATACTTTGGTCTTAGCAGGGATTTCAGCGATCTTCTAGCTGAGGCATTTGCTAACGTGCTTCAATACTTAGACTCTAACGGTGTTTTGGTCACTTATTATGTAGCTAAGAAAGAGGAAGCTTGGGTTTCACTTATAGATGCTTTATGGAGAAGGCTTGGGTTAGTGATTTCTGCTGCTTACCCAATTCAAACAGAGTTAGAGGAAAGCGTTATTGCTAGAGGCAAGTCTTCAGTATTAGGTGGGTTTGTTATTGTTTGGCGTAAAACAGAGGGGTCAAGCAGTTATGACGTGGTTGACTTAGCTAGTTCTGAGGATAGAGTTAAGCTAGTGAATTTTGTAGCTAATGAGTTTGAGAAGTATAGTCAATTTAGGAAATATTTCTTTATATTTTCATTTATAGCTGGTCTTTCAACTCTTCTGAGATTTAGAGAAGTAAGGTATGGAGGGATAACTTTAAGTACCGAAAATGTGGTGATTGCGGCGTCATCTATAGGTTTTGAAGGTAGCCTTAAGTCTGTAGGTGTAGATGTTAAAGACCCGCATGCCTTAGCTTACTTACTGCTTAAGCTAGCCAGCAAGGATGGGAGTATATCGAGTGATGAATTGTCATATGTAACTTACGCCACTGGACTTAGTGATAGTGAGATGATAAAAGCAGGTTTAATTACACCAGTCGAGAGCGGAGGCCCTAAAGTAAGTAAAAGAAGAACTTACGTTGTTATTATGCCGAAAAACACTACAGCTACAGAGTTTGTATCAGCCCTCTCTAAAGTTAGAGGCAAGTCTAGGATTCTAGAAGCTTTTAGAGAAATTCAGATTGGCGCTTTAACCCCCAGCTTTAAATTTGAGAGTGTTAAGGTTAAGTACGGAGATGTAATTAACGAGGTTTTAACTTTATGCATGGCATTAACAGAGTTAGCGAAAAGGGAGGTGTTAAGCATTGAAGACCCGGATGTTAAAACAGCTCAAGCAATCTTGAATGTACGTCTCAAACTTGTTTAGGCGGTGAGTACCGTGCGCATTCTTAAAGATATTATAAAGAGTTATAAGAGAGTTGAAGAGTTAGCTGAGGGAAGGATATCCCCGCATGTTGACGTAAAGTATGTTTATGACTACCTCTTTAACTCTGTGAGACCTCCTGTTGATCATGAACATTATTGCAATAGAAGTGAGTTTCTTTCTTTAACTTACCCAACACCTCGCATGCTTGAGTGGACTGAAGTAATTATTAGGGTTCTTGCTGGGGTCACTACAGCTAAAAACGTTTTCGTGCTTCCAGCATATTTTGGCGCCGGTAAGTCTCATTTCCTAGCTTTCCTAATACATTTAATTTCAATTTATAGTGAATGCAATGGTTTAGGAGAATGCGTTTCTAAAGAACTTAAGAAATATGGAATCGACATAGAACTTCCTGACCTTCCTGACATTCCTCACGTTTTCTTATATCATGGAGCTCACGCCGAGGCACCTCCTTGGAGCGACGTGAGTCAAGCTTTACCAAGTAAAGGTAGGATCCGTGAGTGGATTAGCAGAAGAAAGCCCCTCTTAATAGTTTTTGACGAGACTGGGATGTATGATGATAGATTTGGTAAAGACTTTGCCGATTATATGCAGATACTATCTGAAGCTATCGTTGAAGCTGGTGTCACACATGTCTTAGTTGTTTCTTACTCGTTGGTTGGTAGTTATATACCTGAGAGTTATGAGAGGCTTGAACGCATATCACCTATACGAGTAGATTTAGATGTAGTTAAGAACATTGTGGAGGTATTTAAGAGATGGGCTAATGTTCATGAAGAACCTGACTGTTATGAAGTTGAAGTTTCTCTAACGAGTTCGCTAGAAAAAGATACTATAAATGATTTCTGTAGTAGACTTAAGGAAACTTATCCGTTCAACCCATTAACGCTTCGAACACTTCTTATGCTTGCTGAAGAGAGTTTAGCTAAAGCTACAAAGATACAGTTAACTAGGGGTTTGTTGCAACATATGATGAAGGCTATAAGGAATGCTGTAAAACGTGAAGGTAAACTAGTCATCCACGCAGATTTACCTGAACCACAGGAGGTTCTAATCCCGCCTGTTGAGTTTAGTAAGTTTTGGACTTCTCTCATTAATCTCTATAAAGAGGATGTTGATAAACTTAAAGTAATTACTAGTAAGCATGAGAGAATGACATTACTGTCTATGTTTAAGCACGTATTCTTTACGAGCTTTATAGGTAGATTACTTCCGTCGAAGGAGACTTATCCAGATGAAATAAGGCTTTTACTCGGGAATTATGACCCAGCAATTGACATGATTCAGTTGACGAATGCTAAAAGAAGTATTGACGAAGGTCATTATAGAGTGTATAAAACTGGTATAGGCTACCTTTATATGCCGGTAGTAGGGGACATAAACATCGTTGTTAAAAACGTCGTGGACGGATATGCTTCAGAAGATGGTCTTAAGGTAGTGACGAATGAAGTTGAACAAATAGCTAAAAGCGTTCCTAAGTTTAAATACGTAGTTGTTGCTGGCTGGAGAGACTCAGATTTAAAAGAGGGTAAGTTGATTTCCTTTGCTGACTATCGAGAAGTAGAAAGATTCTTAGCAGACCATGCAGACGAGCCTATACTTCTAGTGGATTTAAGAGGTTTAAAAATCAAGCCGCGTAGTAACTTAGCTATTGTAAAAACACAAGATGTTGAGCTTAAAAGACTTGAGGAAGCAGGTGATATATTAGAATTTTTAAGTAGATTTGCTATTACTCCGGAGAAGCTTAGTGAAGCTCTTACCTTATTAGGCAGGATTAAATGTGCTGTGGATGAAGTTTTAAATGATGTACCTAGATATTTCCCGGATGTTACTATTGTTGAGGAAGACTTTTTAAAACGTATATTAGAGGACTTTATTAAAGCTAGGCTTAATAATATTAAAAGTAGCACATTGTCGTACATCAAGAAAGGGGTTGAGATGTGGCTTTCTAGATATTCTATAGGCAATAAAGAATTTAGTGGAGGTTTAAAACAGCTTCGTAGGTATGTGAATGAAACCTCAGCTGAAGAGATCGTTAAAAAAGTCTTAAACAGTTCCAGGAATTTCGTAAGGTTTGGAGATCTATGGAGTCAATGGTTAAACAGCGGTGAATTAGGGTACCCACTTAGTTTTCAAGATTTTGTTGATATCGCACTCAATGTATGTAAGGATGAGTGTCAATGTGTGCTAAGAGAAGGTAATAAGTATCAATGGCTTTCGGATAAGAATATCTGTGAGTATGAGAGTCCTAAGGATCCAAGAAACGCTGAGGTAGCCTTAGCATTTATAAATAAGAATCCTAATGAAGACGTAATCGAGAAGTATCTAACAGAGCTTCAAGCAGAACATCAGGAAGCTGGCATAAGAGTGTTTATAGAGTATAGTGATTACGTAACAACACGTAAAGTCCCGTTGGATCAATTCTTAATTAAGAAAACAGAATGGATTTACCTGAGAACCGCCAGAATAGTTAAGGAGAAAGTCGTCAAGCAGTTTGAAATTTCTGTAAATGGTTTAAATAAGTTGTATGTTGAAGTAAGTCGAGGTGATCCATTAACTATTGAAGTATCTTCCAACGAAGTTTTGATGGCAGTAGAAGTTTCATTACTCGATGAGGTTGTTAAGGCTAACTTAAGTGAGAACAGGAAACGAGCGGTTGCAGAGCTTAAAGCGCCTCAAAATGCCGGTGAATATGAGCTTAAAGTTTCAGTTATCTTTGAAGATAACCACAAGGAGAATAGGTCAATCAAAGTTAAAGTTAGGGGTAGGGTTAAAGAAGAAAAAGTTAAAACAGTTATTAGTGAGAGCGATGAGGTCGTTAAGATGCGTGTCCTTTCAGCTAAAGATATAGGATATGTGTTATCAAGATTGAAAATCAATAAGAAACTCTTAGAAAATATTTCAGAGGTTGAACTTACAAGTAGTGTAAGTGGAGAAACAACTGAGCTTAATTTAAGTCTAAGTTGTAAAAGAATCGATGAAAGCATTATGGACAACTTGGCAAGAGTCGTTAAAGCTTTAGAAAGCCTTACAGAAACCGTTGAAATCGAGATATGCTTTAAAACATCTATGAACCTTGAAAAAAGCTTTATTGACGCTCTCAAAACAAGAAATGTTATGTGGATTGTTTTGGAGGAAAGTGAGATATGATGGAAATACGCCCTTTACGTGAGGGTGTAAGTGTTAAATTAGGTATGATGGTAGTATATAAAAGCAGACGTATAAAGTTGGAGGAATTTTCGCAACTCTTTAACTCTTTTATCTCTTTTGAGGAGGGGAGAGATTGGGGTTTATATGGCAATATCTTGGCTGTGAAGCATCCGAATCTTGTCGAGGTAGCCCTCATATATACCGCTTTAAGGGCTGGTGGGCAAAGTCCTGAGGAGGCAAGAAAGATCGTTAATGTTATGAGGGTCTTCGAATTTAGTTCTCTTGCTTTGATATTATTGTATAGGTTATCTATCGATGAGGGTAGGTATGGTTATAAAATGCGGAAACTTGGTAAAGCTATAGCGAAGATGTTTGAATTTGCTACTAGGTGAGTATCCATTATAGGTGACTTAAGTGGTTATTAGTCCGCGTGATGTTATTGAAGTGTTTAAAGCAGCTGGTAAAGAACTTTTATATCATCAAATAGACTTAGTTTCGGATTTAATACTTAAGGATAAACCTAAAGTGCTTATAGCTGATGATGTAGGTTTAGGTAAGACTATACAAGCCTTAGCCTACGTAAAACTGGTCTTAGAAGCTGGAACTGTTAGCAAGGTCTTGATCATAGTACCTACGTCTGTTTTGGATCAGTGGTTGGATGAGATGCGTTCTTTTGGTATAGATGAAGACTTAATATATGTTGTTGAAACACCGAAGATTCACGCTGGACGTCACGTATATATTGTAACTATGGATCGTGCTAAAAAGGATGAATATTTGGATGTTCTTGAAAGCATCGATTGGGATTTAATAGTTGTTGATGAGGCCCATAAAATCAGGTTTAGGACATTACGTGTGAGATTATCTTCATTAATTAACAGAGCTAGGAGATGCCTACTTTTGACTGCAACTCCACATACAGGAGATGAGCAAAGCTTTAAATTCCTTAAGTCATTAGTATCCGACATCGTTGTTAGAAGAGAGAAAAAAGATGTTGAAAGTTATGAGGGGCGTAGAATTTTGCCTCGTCTTAGTTATTGGATAGTTAAGGTTCGTGCGAGCAATGAGGAATCTACGGCGCTTTCAAATGTGCTCAAGAAACTTAAGAACATGGAAGTAGAGCCTATAGTTCGTTATACAGTTTTAAGGAGAGCACTTTCAAGTCCATTGTCGTTTTTAGCCACTTTAAACAAAGTTGCTGGCGGTTTCTGTAGTGAAGAAGAGCTTGATGAAATAGAGTTAGACTCTTGTCTTGCTCAAATAAGTGATAAACTTGAGGATGTAAAGACTGTAGTAAGTGACGATAGAAAGCTTGAAGTTCTTAAGGGTCTCTTAAACGGTGAGTTGAAAGGTAGGAAGCCAATTATATTTACTGAATATGCAACAACTGCGGAGTATCTTTTTGATAAATTGGTTAAAGCCTTCAGATGTTCTGTAATTAGAGAGGGTGAGGGTTTTGGTGTAGCTGAATGTAATGGAAGGGCTTTAATGTATGTAACGGCTAAGGCTAGAAGTAACATTAGGATTAACGAAGAGGTTAGGCAGTTTTCGCTGAGGGATGGAGCTATTTTAATATCCACTGACGTCTTCTCCGAAGGTGTAAATCTTCAGGCTTTTGATGTTGTAGTTAATTATGAGGTTGTGTGGAGTCCAACTAAGCATATACAAAGGATAGGTAGGGCTTGGAGGTTTGGTCAAAAAGCTGAAGAGGTTTCAGTTATTGATGTAGCACTTGATGTAGGGTATAAGGAAAGCGAGTTCGCCATGTATACTAACTACTTAGAAAAGATCTACGAAGTTAGTCTTTATGCCCTAACACCTCATACTTATGCTGATTATGTTGTTTACAGCTCGTCTGGTAGTGAGTTAAGTAAGCTTTTTGAGCTTAGTGGGGTTCACCTAAGTAGTTTTGAAGTTTTTGAAGCTGTTTATGAAGGGAAGCTTAATGAGTTAAGGAAAAAACTTGAAAAGCTCATAGAATTGAAGGATAGGGTTAGAAGAGCTAAGGCCTCGAAGGATGTATGGAGGGATGTATGGCTTAAGTTAGGTTATAGACGAGTTGCGACGGGTAAAGTTTTAGAGCCTGGGAGTAGCTACATACTAGCTAACATAATTGTTAGGCTAGAGGAGAATAATGTGTTTAGAGAGCAAGTTTTAATCGATCTCCCTCAAGTAAAGGATAGAATAAATAAGGCTGTAGTTTACAGACAGATAGAGTTTGAAGGAGCTCGTCTTAAAGGATTAAGTGGAGAGATAAGTGCTGATGAAGCAGACGATGTTAGGAAAGTTTTAGCCAAGGAATTTGTTGAAGATTTAAAGCTTTATATTCAGAGATTGAATGCTGGACACGTTCGACCGTTTATAGTTATAGAGGATTTACGAGGCGTTTTAGTTGATAAAGTGCTACCTATAGACGATTTTATGTTGGCTCTAAATAAAGAGCTTGACTTTAGCAATAGGAGAAGAGAGGTCGAGGAAACGGCTGTAAAGTGTATAAAGAATTACTTAATGAGTGAAGGTTTTGAAATATATGAAGACTATTACGGAGGTCCACGAGCTTTCGACATGGTTGTTTCTAAAGGGCGTGAATTATATACCGTAGAATGTAAAGGTAGACGCATAAGACCTGGCGAACAGGTAGCTATAACGCTTACGGTGAATGAAATGGAATGGGGTCTTAGATTTCCTGAGAGACACCTCATTTGTATTGTAGAAACTTCAAGTAAGGACTTTTGTGATGTCATTGAATGTATGAAGTTTGAAGACTTTCTAAAGAAATGGGAGCTAAGGAGACAGAGGAGTTATTACGACTACATCGTTGAAGCGATAAAGAAGCAAAATATCTGAAACCGAATGGAAAATCGAATGTGTGTCTGAAGAAGAGAGTAGTTCCGTAGTAGACTCTTAACGTTTTTAACATTTTACTTAACTCTAAACTCCTTATCAAGTAGCTCAAAGATTAACCCTTATTGACATTATTAATTTCCTCCTCGTCGTAGAATTTCGGGTTTAAACATATTACGTTGTATTCCTGCTTAACGTAATTTCTATAAACTACGCAGGATTGATGGCACTTACATATCTTACGGCAGAAAATCGCTACAACACCTAAGTCCTTAAACTCATAAACGACCCTAACCTTCCTCCTACTCAAAAACGCTCGCCTTTCTTAAGGGGGTTAGGAAGTTGAAAACGTAGATCATGCTTGCATTCAATTACCCGTAGTAAAAAGTAAGACTTGATAGTTGAATTTTATTGGGTTAAACGGGAGCTTTACCTATTGTTTCAACCTACTGAAAAGCTGATCTCGGAAACTAGGATTTCCCTACCCTCCTAACATCCTATCTTATCCTCCTTAACTAACCCCTAACGTAATCTTAGAAAGTCTGCTGACGTTGGTTTAGCTTATGTGAGGTGTTCTTGTTGTGTCTTTTGATAAGCTTATCAAAGACTTGAGAGTCTAATGCCTGGCGTGAAGCATAGATTAAAATGTATTGTCTTAAAATAACTTGTTTTTCTTAGCTGTGTTTTAGTTGCGTTTTGCTTATCTTCTTAACGCTCCCCCTACTAACCCTCCTATTGTTGTTAATATGGCGATGGTTATCGTTAAGGCTAACCCTCCCAGGAACCCTATTGCTAAACCTATTACAGCACCTAGTAAGCCTTTTAAAACGCCTCCAAGTATTGAAAGCAGTATGCCTAAGGCTATAGCGCCTATAGATCCTGAAAGAAAACCGGCTACTAACCCTCTAGTAGCACCTCTAGCTATAAGACCGGCTATTAAACCAGATGCGAAAGGCCCTACGATAGGTATCCACCCTAAAACAAACAACGTTAAAACACCGCATAAAACACCTAAACCAACACTACCCCTACCCAAAAACACCACCCTAAAATACCTTACCTCCGTTAAGATATAACGTTTCATCTACTAAACCTCTTCAAACATGTGTTTAAGCAGTGTTTGAATTGACGATTAACGTAGACATGGTTAGGGATGGTGAGGCGAGCTACTTATAGCTTTTATGTCCTACGTATGGATTACAATTTACTTTTATAGAGTTGCTGAGTTAAGATCTAAAATCTAACGATGTCTTAAAACCGTAAGGGTTTTGTAGCGCTATGTTTACACGTTTAAAGGGTAGTATATTCTTTGTGAATTTAATTTAAAGATTAATATATTTCAAATGTTAAAATACTTGGTGGTTAATACGTTCTCAAGCCTAATTGTGTGGTTGGGAGATCCGCACTTAAGAAGGGGGAGTTCACCCACTTCATCGCTTTCCTATGGAGGTTGATGTAAGTGGGCTACACCAACTTAATTAACAAGTTTTTAACAGCGGATTTAGTGATCGTGGGTGGTGGGTTAGCTGGTTTATCGAGTGTGTTGTTTACAGACCTATTATTTAACGATGAATTAAAAGAGCGTACATCAGTGGTTTTAATTTCTAAGTCTTCTTTAGGGTTTGCTACCTCAACTTACTACTCAGAGGGTGTTTTCCGCTGTCCAGTTAACGGTTATTCTCGCGAGGCTTATTTAAGGGATGTTTTAGAAAGTGGTAGATATGTTAATAGGAGGCCGTTAGTTAATGCTTTAGTGTCTGAGTCTTTAGAAAGTGTTTTATTGCTTGAGAAGGTGGGGATTAAGTTTAAGTCGTCTAAAGGTTTTTTACGTGTTGTTAGTGATGACCTCATATTCCCTGGTAAGGAGTTGGTTCTAGCGCTTAGGAGTTATGTATTAAGTAAAAAGAACGTTAAAATCTTAGAAAATACTTACGTTTTAGACGTTATTCTTGGAAGCAACGGTAGTTTTTACGTAATATGCTTATCAGGTAATGGCGATTGGATCTTAATCAATAGTAAGGTAGTATTGTTAGCTACCGGCGGTGCTGCTAACGTTTACATAAGAAGTGATAATCCCTCACAACACACGTGTGACGGACACGGCATAGCGTTAAGGTTAGGATTACCCTTAATCGATATGGAGTTTATTCAATTCTTCCCGCTAGGTATAGCGGTTGAGGGAAGACCTAGTTTAATGATAGGCTTCACTAAAGGAAAACTCGTTAATGGAAGAGGAGAGGATTTGATTAAGAAATACGGGCTTGATAGCTTAGGTAGGGCAGTGGTTTACCATAGGGATAAACTATCTAGGTATATGATGAAGGAAGTTAACGATGGTAACGACGTTAACGGTGCTTTACTGCTTTACCCAGACCTTCAAGAAGATAGGCTTTCCTCAGGATATGTTTTAATGAGGCGTCTTAACTTAAGCCCTCCTATTAAAGTCTTACCAACGGCTCACTTCTCAATGGGTGGTGTTGAAGTTGATGAGCACTGCAGAACGGCAATTAAAGGTTTTTACGCTGTAGGTGAGCTTATGGGTGGTGTTCACGGAGCTAATAGACTTGGTGGAAACGCATTAACTGCTTGTGTGGTTTTCGCTAAGAAAGCTGTTGAAGATATTAAAAACTACATCGAAAAAGAATTTAAGGATAGCGTAGGACGTCAGGTAGATACTGAGGTTTTAAGAAACGTTATTGAGAGATATAACGTGAGAGAAGGGCCTTACGACGCCGGCAACTTAAGGAATGAAATCCGCAGTATTATGTGGAGTAAAGTAGGCGTTATAAGATCAGCGCAAACCATTAGCGAAAGCATTAATGAGCTTTCAAACATTCTTGAAAACCTACATAAGATAAGGATCGTCACCCGCCATGACGTAGTAAAATATGTGGAAGTGGAGAACACGTTATTAACGTCGTTAGCAATAGCTCACGCGTCGTTAACACGAACTGAAAGTAGGGGAAGCCATTATAGAGTTGACTACCCAAACGAAGACCCAAACTGGATTAAAAACATAATAATCAAATACAACAACGGAAGATATACAATCAACGTAGAGCAAGTAAAGTAGAAGACAGGATGTGTGGCTAATTAACTTATCTTAGATTCTTCTATCAACCTAGTTTACATTTAATTAACGACTTACACTACGTAAACACTTTTGGCTCTACTTTAAGCAATTCCCTTGCATTATTACTGAGAATCTCATTATTACGTCAAGCGGTGTGGGAGCTTAAACAGCTGTAGCGAGGCGGGTGGGGGAAATATTTTGAGGGTTTTCAGTTTGTTGTTTATTGTTTGTGGTGCTTTCCTTGACTGCGATGATTATGAGTATGGTGCCTATGGTGAGTAGTGCTAGGCCTGCGACGATGTTGGTTGGGAGTGTTATGTATGTCCATAACTGCCTGAGCAGATCTATTAATGATTTTAGTTTGGAAGTTATTACTAAAGCGCCAACCACTATTAAGGCTATGCCTATAGACAGTAAAGCTATTTTAGTAGCTTCTCTAGCTTTTGAAGGTACCTCCTTAACAACCTCGCCTTCACCGCTTTTAACTTCCTCAGGAGCTTCAGGCATTAACACGCAAGCAGCTATGTAGAGTAATATAGCCGCTCCAGGATTAACAAGAAATAAAGCCACAACAGCCAACCTAATAAGTACGGGATCCACACGTAAATACTCAGCTAAACCACCACAAACACCGCAAAACACCCTCTCCTTCCTACTTCTGAAGAGTCTCCTCACATAACAGCCCCTCCCGACTTCATTCTATTATCTTAAATTAACCCTAAGACTTATAAAACTTACGAAGGAGATCCCCTGCCATTACCTGATTTATGACGTGAAACATGCATTGGTTAACTTACTGGCTTCGACTCTAGGAGTTAAAGTTAACTAACGAAATCGTGGGGAGGTTGGGTGTTAAGGCAGTACTTTCCCAGGGTTTAAGATATTGTTTGGATCTAGAGGTGTGACCCTTGTGTTGGGTCTTCATCCCTCATGTATTCCCCCACCCCCGCCTTTTGGGAGCCTGGCTTCATTGCCTTAGACTCCCGCATCGCTTTACTAGACTCCCTTAGGCGAATGTGGAGGGGTTTAGGGGTCTTCATCCTTATCTCGCAACTGCTCATCGCTCGTCAGAGCCCCTACATCCCGTATTACTTACTTGTAGTAACACTTATAAGCTTTTCTGTTGATACTTATATGTAGGTGTGTTGATGGCTAGAATCATGAGTTTTAGGGCTAGGATCACGAGGCATGGAACTGCTAGGGGGAGACCTAGATACGCGGTCCTGATCCCCATGGAGTTGAGTGAGAAGGTGGAGAAGGAGGGTTGGATTCATAGGGAGGTCGAGGTGATAATTGTTGAGCCAGATGCCTAGGATCATAGCTGACAAAGAAACATTGGAGCAATTCCAGTTCGTAACAATAAATGGGAGGCTGATCCCGAAGACTGGCGAAGACTTCATGAAGCTCTGCTTCCTAGCATACCGATTCAGGGAAAGCGTCAGACACGAATTGAATTTAGTGTTCAGAGATGTTCCACAGAGGGATGCATACAAAGAGCTCGCTAAGATGCTTCCGAGCAGTATCTATGGAGAGACCGCGTATAAGTATGCTAAGCTCCTAGCCGAGGGAAGTAAGGGGAAGATTAAGGTCAGAAGGATTTGGGTAGCGTCCAGAGGTGGTGTAACGTGGGGAGGGAATCTGAATATTAGGTTGGCGTCGTCGAACAGAGTCCTTGTGAGATACTACGGCGGTGAATGGATAGAGCTTGAATCCAGATTTGGGAAGAAATACATTCCGCTCATAGAGGAGCTCATAAAGCTTGCAAAGGGTAGGAAAGAGAGCTACGGAGTTGTGATAAGCTTTAGAAATGGAAAGATGTACATACATCTCGAAGTCCCTCTACATCTCTACTTGAAACACTTCTCAGAGCCTAAGCAGAGGGGTTATAACTTGGTTGCTGGGTTCGATGTTAATAGTGATAGAGTAAATGTTGCAGTACTGGACATCAACGCTAGTATTGTTGCCCTTAGAACGTTCTGGTATTCTGAGGTAACCTCACACGGCTTTCCCGCAGAGAGGGCTAAGTGGATTAGGCTCAATGCATTATCCAATGCTTTAAAGTGGTGTAGGAGTATAGGTGTAGACTTCGTAGTATTTGAGGATTTAACCAAGGTTAAGAAGAGGCGTTTTACAGGTAATTCGAATGCGAACCGCAAAATATCTAAATTCGCTAAGAAACAGATAATAAGACACGGAGTACTGAAAGCTCTGAAGATAGGCTTCACAGTCATCTTAGTAAACCCAGAGAAGACCACGAATAGTTTAACCCATAAACAGATAATGAAGGAGAAAGGACTAGACAGACACATGGCTAGCGCATACATCACCGCATACAGAGGGATAAAGAAAATCAAAGAGCAGAAAACCGCAACGACACCACCAACATAAAACAATCATTCTTTAATGAGACGGAGTAGTTTCTAGAACTTTCTTTATTTTTCTTAACGTTTCTATGGCTTCGTTGCTTAAGTTGAGTTTAAGGTATTTCTTCCTAGCTTCACCTACCCCATGCTCTCCGGTTGTAACGCCGCCTAACTTAACGGCTATTTGATACATTTCCATCCTTAGTTTTTCATATTGTTCTTTAGTCCATCCCTCCTTTACCGGTATGACTGGGTGTAAGTTACCGTCTGCGGCATGCCCGAATAAGGGGATGTATATGTCGTATTTTCTCTCTAGTTTCTCCAGTTCTTCAATAAGCTTTCCTATGTTGGCTGGAGGTACTGTAATGTCTGGTGAGTCTTCCATATATGGTTTTAACGTCGGGTAGATCTCACTCCTGATTTTCAATATGTTGGTTTGCTCTTCAGGTGTTTCAGCAAGTAGAGGTTCTAAAGAGCCGTTTTTCCTACATATCGACGCTATCTCCTCAAGTTGAGCGTATAACGTATCTTCATTGAACTCCGCCAACATAATCAGTAGGTAGTACTCACCTTCCTTAGAAGGCCATTCCAACCCTAAACGCTTAGCTGTTAACTCAACTTCTTTCTTCTGCACGTATTCAATACCTAACGGGATTATACCGCTCTGTAGGATTTCAGGAACTGTGTTTAAGCAAGCACGCCTATCGTTGAATGGAACTACCATAGTTGCTGTAGCTTTATACTGCGGCGACAGTCTAAGAACAGCTTTAGTTATTACGCCGAGTATGCCTTCAGTACCTATGAAGAGATGCATTAACTTACCAGCTCCAGTATTATCCTTCACTAACCTCCCACCTAAACGTAGTATCTCCCCCGTGGGGAGCACGACTTCAAGACCTAACACGTAGTTCCTCATAGGGCCTGTCCTCACGGCCCTAGCTCCAACAGCGTTGCATGCTATAAGCCCTCCTATCTGAGCACCTTCATCTCCTGGGTGGGGCGGGAAGAAAAACCCTTCCTTAGCTGCGGCTTTCAACAACTCCCCGAGGGTGACGCCAGCCCCCACCACGGCCATTAAGTTTTCCTTATCTATTTCTATTTCCTTCATTCTCTCCATAGATATTACCACACCAGGCTTCGAAGGCACACAACCACACGCAAGTCCCGTACCACCCCCTCTTACGTAAACAGGCACCCCCTCACGATTAGCTAACTTTAAAATCTCAGAAACTTCCTGAGCGTTAACAGGCTTCACGACAACGACGTCCGTCGCCGGCGCCGGCTCAACCTTCACGCCCGGCTCGGTTTCATCCTCTAAATAACTTTTCACAGCCTCCGGATTGTTAACGACCCAATCATCACCTACTATATTCTTTAAGGCTTCAACTATATCTTCCCTCATCCCCCGCATCCCTCTTTCAACTTCTATAACTTCATCTTCCTCAACTTTATTTTTTCGATTGGTTTAGGGATGACTTCATATAGATCTCCAACAACGCCGTAATCAGCTACGTTGAATATCGGTGCGGATGGATCTACATTTATCGCCACGACGATCTCCGAATCCTTCATACCTGCTAGGTGTTGGGGGCTGCCGGAAATACCTACCGCTACGTAAAGCTTTGGTTTAACTATATTACCGCTGAACCCAACCTGACGATCTTTTGAGGCCCAACCCTCATCAACTAAAGGCCTGCTAACCCCCACAACACCGCCTAAAAGGCTGGCTAACTCCTCCAACATTTTAAGGTCGTCCGGCCTCCTCAACCCCCTACCGCCGGCAACGACGACTCCCGCGTCTGAAATGTTAACGGCTTCCCTAGGTATCTTCCCTAAGATCTTCGTCCCCGTATCTTCCACGACCTTAACCTCCTTCTCTATTATTTCACCTTTTCTCATCGGATCCCTCTCCCTAGCTTTAAACACTTTATACCTAACCGTAGTCATTACGGGTTTTGTCTTGGTTTTTATGTAGGCGAGGATGTTACCTGTGAAAGCAGGCCTAACTTGAATTAACTCCCCATCCTCATCTAACTGTAGGTCAATGCAGTCGGCGGTTAACCCCGTATTTAACGCCGCCGCTATTCTAGGAGCTAAAGACCTCCCTAAATGCGTCGCACCTATTAAGACTATCTCAGGTTTCTCTTCTCTTATTAAACTCACTATGTTCTGCTTATATAGAATTGAATCAAACTCCTTAAGTGTGGGGTGGTCGAATATGAACACTTTATCAGCTCCGTAGTAGATAAGTTCTTTAGCTTCTTCCCTTATTTGATGCCCTAATATAACGCTGGATAGCTCAACCTCTTTCCTATCTGCTAACTCCCTCCCCTTACTTAATAATTCAAACGTAACTGGGTGGATTTTCCCGTTATGTTGCTCAGCAAATACCATTATACCCTTATATTCACTTATTCTTAATCACCTCAGAAGTCCCTCCATCTCTAAAGCCTCTATAAGCTTGTCGACTGCGTCTTCCCCTTTGAAGATCTGGCTTCTCCTCTTTTTCATTGGAGGAACTAAAACCTTAACAACTTGAGTTGGCGAGCCGGAAAACCCAAACCTGCTCACGTCGGCAACGTCCGCAAGGTCGTCAGCGCTCCAAACCTCTACCTTCGCTTTCCTAGCTTTCAACTTATCCTTTAAGGTCGGCAGTCTAGGTTTGTTAACGTCCTTCGTAACGGTAATTAACCCGGGGAGTTTTAACTCCATTAAGTACGGAGCCCCCAACTCCGACACAACTAGTAACTTCTCTTTCGTTACTTCCCTTATTTCCGTGACGTAAGCTATGTGTGGAATGCCTAACATCTCAGCAACTTCAGGGCCGACCTGCCCGGTATCCCCATCAACCGTCTTCTCCCCGCAGATTATCAAGTTAAACCTCCCTAATTTTCTAATAGCGCTGGCTAAAGCGTAAGACGTTGCTAACGTATCAGCACCGGCGAACCTCCTATCCGTAAGTAAGACCGCCCTATCCGCACCCCTAGCTATAGCATCTCTTAAAACGGATTCCGCCGCCGGAGGCGCCATACTAACCGCCGTTACCTCCCCACCCAACTTCTCTTTTATCTGTACGGCAGCTTCAAGAGCGTTTAAATCAAATGGGTTTATCTCTAAAGGAGCTGAAGACCTATCCACAACACCCTTCTCAACATCAAACCTTACTTTCTCCATGTCCGGGACTGGCTTAATAAGCACCACTATATGAAATTCGTTATCTGTCATTTTGCGTCCTCATATTCTCCTTGTACTTTGACTTTTAAAATAAAAGGTAAAAGATATTAAAGACTCCAAGATAAAGATCTAGCAATAACAAGTCTTTGAATTTCTGATGATCCTTTCCCCTACTGTCATTATCTTAAAATCTCTATGATATTTCTTAACTAGTAGAATATTTAACTAATATTTCCCTTTTCTTTAAACTTCTTTGAGATATTAAAGAAAGAAAAAAACTTATTAATTTTGCTGTTAAGCTACATCTGTAGGCGATAAAATGTCTTCTGAAGAGATCCCTTCTAAAGTAATGAAAATGGAAAAGAAAAAAGCTCCTTTATTAGTCCCTGAGTTTGGTCCATTAAAGGGAATTGTTGTTCCTAAATTCAGTAAAACCCCAGGTAAGGTGTGGAGAGGGTTCCCCGCATTAGGGCAAGGCACTGAAACTATACTTAAGAAACTATTAGATTACAGCGATGAAGAAATTAAGATGTTCAAAGAAAAGAAAATTATTTGAGGTGAAATGTTATGGAAGGATATCCATATTTTGAGGAATTTCATAAAGACGTTGTTGATGTTGCTAGAAAAGCCGCAGAAGAATTTGCGCGGACTGCTGCTGAAGCGGATGAAAAAGAGGATTATACAATAATTGAGAGAAATCTAAAGAGATTAGGGGAGCTTGGATTTCTTGGCATAAGGATACCGACACAATATGAAGGTCAAGGACTAGATGTAAGGAGTTATGTCCTTGCACTCGAAGAAATTGCTAAGGCTTGCCCTTCTACAGCACTTTCATACGACGCTCACGTTCTCGCTACGGACTGTATCTTGCTAGCGGGAAATGAAGATCAAAAGAAAAGATACCTTCCTAAACTAGCTAAAACACATATTGGTGCTTTTGCACTTTCAGAACCATATGCCGGCTCAGACGTTGCTGCGATAAGGACGTTAGCAGAGCTTAGAAACGGTAAATACATATTGAGAGGAGAAAAACACTTCATCACTAACGGAAAAATAGCAGATGTGATAATAGTATTTGCGAAAACTGACCCCTCTAAGGGAGCAAAAGGAATTACCGCCTTCATAATTGAAAAGGACGCTCCTGGATTGAAGATAGGAAAGCTCGAATCAAAGATGGGTGTAAGAGGTTCCCCTACTACCCAGATATTTTTAGATGGGGTGGAAGTGCCGAAGGAGAACGTGCTTGGTAAGGTAAACGAAGGGTTCAAAATAGCTATGGAAGCTTTGGATATTGCAAGGATAGCGGTTGCGGCTCAGTCTATTGGAATTTCAAAAGCAGCCTATGAAACGGCATTGAAATACGCTAAGGAAAGAATTCAGTTTGGCCAACCGATTATCAACTTCCAGACAATTCAGTTTATGCTCGCTGACATGTACGTGAAAATAAAAGCTTCAGAAGGACTAACTTATCACGCTGCCTGGCTAGCTGACAGAGGGGAAAAGGTAACCCTCCGGGCATCCGTAGCTAAGCTCTTTGCTAGTGAAGCAGCTTTGGAGATCACCGACAAAGCCATACAAATACTCGGAGGAGTAGGTTATACCAGAGATTTCCCTGTTGAAAGGCTTCACAGAGATGCTAAAGCAATGACAATTGGAGAAGGAACATCAGAAATACAGAGACTTATTATAGCGAGGAATATAATTTCAAGCAAATAATAAAGTGTTTTATTGGTGTATTTCTCACTTCATCAATTATCGATGTAAATAAAGGAAAAGTAGTATTTTGCGTCTTCTAAAATAGTCGTGCTATGAAACCGGTTCCTATTATAAAGAAAGCGAAAATTCAGCGTGAAAAAGGAACTGTTATGGAGTCTTTTGTGCTTCAAGATCAATTTCTTCGATCTCCACATATAATTGAAATAGTTGTCAGATAAAAATAAGACAGGAAGGTAAGTAACTGTAATGAGCGCGACTCTTGCAAGCATGAGAAGCCTTAAGAAAAGCTTTCACAAAGAGAAGTGCGGTAGAGCTGTTTCTTTTTGATAGGAAGTTTATGAAAGCTAATACGGTCAATATATTTATCACAGAATTCGTTTGTGATGATTAGGTTTATTTAATTGTCTGAATAGGAGTTTTAATAGAGTTTCGTTAATCAATGAAGCTTTGGCGTTTTTCATATGTAGGAGGGAGTTAAGGATGGTAGGAAATTCACGAAAACTCTAGAATACTATACGTCAAAGAAGCCTCTGGTCGTTATTAAATTAGGACGTACTTTAAGTGGTGCTAAAGCTGCTGCTTCACATACTGGAGCCATGGCGGGTAAAGATGAACTCTACGATGCTATGTTTAAGAAATACGGCGTTATTCGAGTTTATGAGTTCGATGACATGTTTAACATAGCTCTAGCATTTGCTAATCTTCCATTACCTAAAGGGGATAGGGTTGGAGTTATATCGGCTGGTGGAGGATGGTGTGTAGAAGCCTCTGATGCTCTTGAGAGCTTAGGACTTAAACTACCTCCACTTCCAGAACACGTGATTAAGGAATAAGGAAATGGACATGATCTTACCTCCCTTTTGGAATAGGAGAAATCCTATGGATCTTGTAGCTAGTGTAGATCCAGAACACTTTAAAATTGCTACTGAACTTTTAATGAAGGAAGATAGTTTTGATAGATTAATGCTTCAAGGCTATGGAAATTTTGGTAGAATACCGAACTTACCTTTTATCATACCTAAGGAGGACGCCATAGCTAAGGAGATAGCAGATCTTGTTAAGAAATATGAAAAACCGCTAATTGTTGTCAACGTATTTGGTGGGGAATTTAGTAATGTTAAGGTCTTTGAGGAAAATGGAGTTCCAGTATATTTATCCATTCAAAAAGCCGCAAAAGTAGTAAAAGCTTTAGTTGACTACGCACATTACCTAAAATTACTAAAAGAAAAAGTAAGAATAAAAATAGATTAGACGTTTCTAAATAACATCATAATAACATCTAATGTTCCCCTCTCATAACATCTCTTTAAAGTACTTTGCCTTACCTATAGATAGCGTTAGGTTAGGAAGTTGAAGCATGCGCTACGTTGCTTTACGGACCTTCGTTTTTGAAGATATACGCGTTGAAATATATAAGTTTACTTCTCGAGTATAGAGTGATGGTCTACCATGTCCTCACAGTCTGAGGTTTTAGTTGATGAATACACTAACGGTGTGTTAGGCCCTCATAGTAGGATGGTCGGGCCTGTAGCGGATGGTGGGAGGATTGTGTTTATAACCGCGCCTGGTTGTTGGGGGCCTATGATAACCCCGACTCTCAGAGGTGGTCATGAGGTTACGTTGCCTGTGGCTGTTGAGGGTGCTAGGGTTGGAGACGCTGTTGTGATTTACGTTGAGTCTGTTAAGGTGTTGTCGAAAGCCTCCTCTTCAGGTGTGGATAGACCTGTTGAGGGTTCTTACGTAGGAGATCCTTACGTGATGAAGGTATGTCCGAGCTGTAGGGAGCCCTGGCCTGACTTCGAGGTTTTAGGCGTTGGTGAGGAGAGCATTAAGTGTAGGAAGTGTGGGTCGCCAGCGTCGCCGTTTAGGATGGTTCACGGCTATACTTTAGTTTTCGATGAGGTTAAGCGTTTTGGAGTTACTGTTGATTTAAAGCTAGCGTTGGAGATCGCTAGAGACGCTAGGTCTTGGAGTTCATTACCTGCTAAGTCAAAGCAGGTGCCTGTTTTAACTTTAGGTAAGGCTGACTTAGTCGGTGTAGTGTCTAGGTTGAGGCCTTTCCCAGGTCAACTCGGTACAACACCGGCTGTGGACATACCCGACTCCCACAACGCCGGTGATTTCGGTTACTTCCTTATAGACGCTCCACACCCCTACAGAATAACGAGAGAGCAGTATGAAAGGGATTTAACAGACGGTCATTTAGACGTTGACTCGGTTAGGGAGGGTGCGGTAGTTATAGCTCCAGTTAAAGTTGATGGGGGTGGTGTGTACGCTGGCGACGTACACGCAATGCAGGGGGATGGGGAGGTAGCTGGCCACACAACAGACGTATCTGCTGAGACGCGCGTTAAGATAAACGTAGTTAAGAATCTTAAGCTTGAGGGTCCAATCCTCCTACCGCCGGAGGAAGACCTACCGCCGCTTGCTAGGCCTTGGAGGAAAGATGAGTGGGATGAAATCCTTAAAACCGCTAGAAAACTTGGGGTGGAGCCGGAGCCGGTAGCGCCACTACAGATAATAGGGTCTGGACCCAACATAAATGAAGCCGCTAAGAAAGGCTTTGAACGAGCTGCTAAACTCTTCAACATGAAGTTTGAGGAGGTATTAAATAGAGTTACGATAACTGGAGCGGTTGAAATCGGTAGGTTACCAGGCATTGTGCAGGTATCCATGCAGGTACCGCTGAAAACCTTAGAAAAACTTGGAATAGATGAAATCGTAGTTAAACACTATAAACTCCCATTCTAGGGAGGCCGATCTTTTACCTTATAAAGCTTTTTTAAGTTTAAAACATCATTAGGTAAATTACAAGCAGCATCGTGAATAACACTAAAGCAAGCACGGCGATCAACGTTTTCGAAAGGTTTAACGGACTACCATACCTTGTTAATTCCTTCCGCGCCTCAGCCATCAACCTACTTTCAAGCTCAGGTAGATTCAAATGATTTTGAGGCGGAACCACTTCAAGCAAATCCCCCTTCTCACTCACCACATACATCTTTAACTTCATAACTCGAACCCTACTTAAACTTAACGATCTCCACACAAACACAGCTATAAACACAGCAATTTGAATTAACGCAATCACCAACGCTTCAACAAACCCCACCCACATTACCTAATAACTAAGGCTCATGAAACACGACTTAATCTTTTAATCGTCAAGTTATATATTAATAGAAAACTTATAAGTTTTCCCTCCCTCTTCAAGTAGTAAGCTAGCTTACCATCTCTTAAAGGGCATCGCACCATCAAATAAGGAACGATGCCGGAGCTGATAAACCATTCAATGCTTCGATAGATAAAACACCGACGACTTCAATTAAAGCATCATCAGCCGATAAGCACATTAAACCCAACACACGGAACATCACATATCTACACAATACATAAATATACTGAATCGTGATTCACTCACATTACTAAAAACTAAACCCGCTGATTCCTCATCCTCTGGCGCTTGATTAAAATCCCAGAAAATCTAGGTTTTAACGCCGTTAAAGTTAGGTACGCGTGCGTTTTAGCGTGGTTTGATTGGTTTTGTTTTTTACTTTACGTTATTGAGTGTTTCATGACTTGCCTCATGTGCTGGGGAGTCTTTTCTTGTGGGTACTTGAGATATGTATATCGTATTGTCTTTAGAGATTAAGAAGGAGGTTGCTATTGCAACCATCGCGTTAGGTAGCATTTGCAGGCCTGAAGTCATTTCGGTAACCATCAGTAAAGTAGCTATTGGGACTCTTCCAGCTGCGGCAAAGAAGCTTATCATACCTATTATGACGAATGGGGCTATGTTGGGTACGATACTTGGGAAGAGGTGTTTGAAGATAAGGCCTACGTTCGCACCTACATACGCGCCTATGAATAGGCCTGGAGCGAAAACGCCTCCACTACCTCCGGATGCTATCGAGAATGAAGTCGCCAGTATTTTCAGGAATGGTAGGAGCGCTATTAAAAGTAGTGGGGGAAGGATTGGAGAGTATAACGCAGCAAACCTTTCATACTCAATTAAGTTTACCCAACCATAGCCAGGTCCAAGCACTTCCGGAGCTATTAAAGCGATTAACCCCGTCACCACCCCACCCACTGCTGGCTTTATATGGTTCGGCATTCTTAACTTTTTGAAGAACGTGTTAACTTTGTAGAATGTCTTAATGTATAAGATAGCTACCAAGCCTGTGGCGAGTCCTAAAACCGCGTACATAGGTAGTTTAAGTGGGTTATATACTTCATAGTAAGGCCCGAAAACCGGGGTGAAGCCAAATACGCTTCCGAAAATCGCGTAACCAATCGCTGAAGCTATAATAGCTGGGTAAATAACCTCAGATTCTATATCTCTTTTGTAGAGTATTTCAGCCGCTAGGATTGCGCCTCCAATCGGTGCTTTGAAGATCGCTCCCACACCAGCACCGAGTCCGACAGCCAACGCTATCCTTCTATCCTTCGGGCTTAAACGAAGTAAGTCAGCGATGACTGAGCCTACACCAGCTGAAAATAATGCTGTAGGTCCTTCCCTACCGGCACTACCTCCAGAACCTATGGTTACTGCGGAAGCTATGATTTTAACTGGTATTACAGACCACCTTATCTTGCCTTGACGGAAGTGATATGCTTTTATTGCTGCGTCAGTGCCGTGACCTTCAGCCTCGGGGGCGAAGGTATACACTATAAGACCGGAGATCAACCCACCAACAGTTGTTGAAATCGGTATGAGGAGGTAGTTTCCGGGGTTGAACGTGAAATCTAACGTACCGCCTTCACCAAGCGGTTTTGGACTGCTCATACCTATGAAGTAAGTTATGAACACCTCTTCAAATAGTTGAAGCAATATATAGAACGTAACTGCCGTTAAACCGGCTACAACCCCGATAATAGCTCCTAAGATAAACCACTTCTCGTAGTAAGGCATTGAAGCCAGCTTCACGTACTTCCCTCCAGCTTCAATGATAGGTATGATAGCATTTTATAGCGGATGCGATATAAAGTTTTCATAAGATTTAAACAACTCTTTAATCCATTTAAAGAACGCAACAATTTAAAAGAGTAGGTAACTCAACTCCTTAAAGAGTTGATAAGCTGTTGCACCCTACACCTCCGTGACACGCTTTAAACTCCTCCCTAACCCCTTACGGTTTAGAAGTCTACTACGTCCCTCCTTCATCTACTTTAATCGATTCTCCATGTTCACCTCCGAATTCGCTTACTATATTTGAAGAACGGCTTAAGGCAGGCTTACGTTTTTAATCTTCTCGCTGGCCTGTTCTCCGCCTACACCCCAGTTTTCTTTAGGGACTTCATGAATTACTACTTCAACCGCTTCCTTCGGTATGCCTAATTCCATGAAAACCTTAGTTATGCCTGATATTACTTTCTTTTTAGCTTCGTTGGAGAAACCAAGCCATACATATACGTGAACTATAGGCATGGCTTAACCCACCCTCTCTAATATAGTCTGAAACTTTAATTAAACCTTCATCGTTGGGTATTCATTCTTTACTTTCGGTTTAACTTACGTTAGTTTGCCTCTATTAATGAATTTATTACAACGTAATGAGGGGTCTTACGAATGTTATACTACTTTAGTAGGCCTTATCGTTTAGAAGATAGCTATATGCGATGCTTAGCACTTATGAAATTACTTGTTTTTCTAGGTATTCTCTGTAGAAGCCTTTAAGGTTCTTGTATAGTTTAGTAAAGTATTTGAATCTCTCCTCAAGGACTTTAGTAAGCTCTGGGTCGGGGTTGAATATCTTCTCCGGTTTGACGATTTTCTTAGCTATACTGAAGTCGAATGATTTAAGCCCTACTAACCCTATTATTGACGCTCCAATAGCTGACGCCTCTCTAGCGCTGGTAACACGTATAACCTTAGTGTTAAGTAGGCTAGCTAGGAACATACATAAGCTATTGTATAACGCCCCACCGCCAACTATGTTAACGTGGTCTACCTCCTTATTGAGGAGCCTCTTATAGTATGTATACGCCCATTTAACGTTGAATGCTATACCTTCAATAACCGCCTGCGCCACGTGTTCCAACCTGTTTTCTAAGCTGATGTTTACTATTCCGCCCCTAACGTACGGATCGTCTATTGGCGACCTCTCCCCGAACAACCACGGTAAAAATAATACTTTGTTATTCTTAGGATCTATACTTGAAGCTAGTTCGTCTATCTTTTTATATAGGTCCTCCTTAACCTCCCCAAATATTGTTTGAAGGAACCAATCTATCGTGGCAGACCCCGTTTCCTGCTCAGCTATAAGCATATACCTACCCGGTATAGCGCTAGGTAAGCAACCCATGTAATGGTATACATCTATCTTACGCCGCGGTATATGAGCTATTATCCAGTCGCTCGTCCCCACATATATATGGATTTCATAGTCTTCAACCGCTCCCGAACCTACAGCTGTGGCGGTCATATCACCACATCCAACAACTACTTTTACGTCTTTCGAAAGACCTAATTCTTCAGCTGCCTCCTTAGCTAACGTACCAACTATATCGGTTGGTTGCTTAATTTCAGGTAGTTTGCTAGCGTCTAAGCCTACCGATTTAATAAGGCTTTCACTCCACACCACAGCGGTTGGTGTTCTAGTGTCTGTAAGCCATGTGAGGTTAGCTTCGTCGGTGCTTATAACGGTTTTTCCAGTCATCTTATACGTTAAGTAACCTTTCACATCGAGGAACTTCCACGTCTCTCTATAGATGTCTGGCTGTTCATTCATTAACCATACATACTTCGATAATGGATCCTTACCGGCTTTGCCTGGAACGCCCCCGCTTATTTGAAGGAATTTTATTAATTTGAAGACGTTATAGCCTGCGATCTTTGGGAATCCCTTAAATAATTCGCGTGGGTAGCCGGCTGACCTAGTGTCAAGCCATGTAAGTATGTTAGTTAGTGGGGTTCCGTCCCTCGACAACGGAACTACCCCAGCCATTTGAGTATCCATCACTATCCCCATTACATCCTCCGGGTTCACGCCAGCTTCATCGATAACTTTATTCGTAGCGTCTACAAGGGCCTTCCATAACTCGTCTGGTGATTGTTCAGCATGGCCTGGCTTAGGTATATAAAGGTTGAGCTTAGCAGTTGTTTTATAGCGTATGGTGCTGTTTGCCGCATCGAATAGAACGGTCTTTATGGAACTAGTGCCTACGTCATATGCGAAAATATACATCTGCGTCACTTGCTTAACTTCATGAATAACTCTTCAATGCTATAGGTCTTCCTCCCCTCAGGCCCTTCCTCAACTACTTTTATAGGTATGCCCCTCCCCATCGGCGTAGTAACGTATTTGTTAGCAAGCCTGAATAACTCCATGGGGTTAACTACGGCTTCAGGTGGGTATACACCATACTCTTTTATCAAACCCTCCTTGATTAATAGTCCTCCTAAAGCTAGCGGTATCCCCGTACCTTCACCCATGCCGAGTCCTTTAGCAACCGTGTAGAATGTGTATTTGAATTTCACACCTTCACGCAACCCTTCAATCGTGATCATTAAGCATCCGGTGGGTTTAGTTAAACCTGCTTTCTCGAGTATCTCCTTCCTCTTCTTTAATACGTAGGCAGTCGCGAAGTCGCGTGCTTTAACAACTGTGTTATCTATTGTGACTTCTTCATCGCTAAATAACCCTGCTTTAACAAGTGTCCTTATAAGGTATGCGTACTCAGGTGGTAGGACAAGACCTAGATTAGTTACTCTTTTCTTTACGTTGATATACTTAGGTAACGTGATAGTTTCTGGGTGGGGATATAAGTATACTTTGTAAGTACCTATCTCCGGGAATTCCACGTCGTACTCAAATTCCTTGGCCAAGTCGCTATCTAGCTTAGTGTAGACTATCCTACCATCAAGGTATATAGGTATATCGATCATCATGGAATGAGCTCTATGTTGTATGACGGCAGGACCTTCATATGGTTCTCCTCCATGGGCGTGATATATGTCGATGGCGTGAACCTCACTTAGTAGGTAGTCTGAAACCAATCTAGCAAGAATATTACTTAACCCTGGACTACTTCCCATACCGATAAGGGCTTTAACCCCGTTCTTAACCGCCTTACTAGATAATTCAAGCATTTTAACGGTTGCGTCATAGTCGTCACATACATCCACGTAATCCACTCCCGCATCTAACGCCGTTTCTAAGACTTTAACGCCGAACCTATAGAACGGCCCCACAGCGTTTAACACTATATCGGAATCCTTCATTAGCTTCATAAGGTTACTCCTATCCTCGACGTCAACGTATTCTAACGATACAGCATGAGGGTATATCTCCTTAAAGACTTCCTTTAAAACATCCACCCTCTTATCGGCGAGGACCATCTCCTTAAAGACTCCTGAATTAACTAGGAAGAAGGAACATGCTCTGCCAACCGCACCAGCGGCTCCGAGAATAAGAACACGAGACAAATTTACCACCGTATTATAAATAGAAATTGTTACATTTATATTTTAAACTACGTCAGCAACGCGTTGTAAAAATATGTATTTATATCGTATGTTACTTCTTAAACAACTTTAGTTAATGGATTCATTTGTTCTTACCTAGCTTCAGATTATACATGCTAGCTAATTTACTATCTATTAATGATAAGGCAGAACCTATAGTATGGTGTTATTGGAGTATATCTACAGTAATACGTTAGTTGTTAAGCTTAGTTCTAAGCATAGTTAATACTATACTAGCTACGCTAGCTACGTTGCTGAAGTTTCTCCGTTATCTCCTTAACAAGTTTATCTAGCTTATCTCTATCTTTATCTGGATCTACTACCGACAAGCAATCTACTACGTTGTATTTCATGTCTTCAAGCTCTCTCCTAAGTTTTGATGCGTAGTCCACATTAAGATCGGCTGTTGTTACGCAATATACAGGGTTGCTGTACTTTCCAGTGTGTTTAGTTATGAATGAGTATATTGGTGGTGAAGCCGCACCCCACCATACTGGAGTAGATATTACTAATGCGTCACAGTTTTCTAGCTTAATATCACTGTTAATTAACTCAACAGGCTTTCTCATTAGGGCTTCGTAGAGTATCCTAGGGTTTAAATGGAGGAATTTATCGAAATATTCTCTAGTAGGCTTTACTAGGAAGACGTTAACATTAATGCCTGACTCCTTAAGCCTCTCCTTAATATACTCAACTAATTTACGTGTTTTACCTGTCTTGCTATAATATACTACGCATACATTCACTAAAAGTCCCTGTTAATAAAGCATATAGCATAACTATAAATGTTTTAAAGAGGTAAAACTACATGTATTTATTCATAAGCCCAACATCATCGCCAACGAGCCTTTCTTATATGCTTCGATAGCTGCCTTCAACTCTGTATTTTCCTTAGCGTATTCCTCCAGCGGTATGTTCTTTAACGTAGCCTCGATTGCTTGCCTCATGGATTTAGCCCCAGCTCTTGAACCCATTGGGTGGGCGTGAATTGCTCCTCCAGCTGATATACCCACGTCTACCCCTAAATCCTTCATTAACTGAGGTACGTGAAGCTGTGTTATCCCTCCTGAGGGGCATGGTAGTGTTGGTTTAATACCCTCCATTGGTGCTCGAAGATATTTAGCAACTCTAATATACTTCTCCTTAGTGTAGGTTGGGACCTTACCGTATGGTGCGGGGTAAATATTCATGTCAGCTCCAGCCAGTCTAATCAGTTTTCCAAGTATGAGTGTAGAGCTTATCCCTCCGTAGGGAGATGTGTATATAGTTCCCGCGAAGTCTATGCTATGTGCTAAGATAGGTAGCTTAATGCTTGGATCCTCAGTTAGTGATTTAAAAGCTCCTAATCCAACTGATACAGCGTTAACCATTAAGGCATTAGCGCCTAGCTCCTGTGCTTTTTCAGCTAAGTCGAATAGCTTAGGTGGATCGCTTGTTATGTTGACTGTATATAGTTTCTTCTCACCTGTCTCAGCTACTGCTTTATCTAAAGCCTCCATGAACTTCACCACCCTTTCCTCTACTTTATTATAGCTTTGATTAGCTAGTAGTTCATCGTCTTTTATAATGTCTACACCGCCAACCCATGCTTCATAAGCTAGTTTCGCACCTATATCAGGTGGGTAGTATACGCAAGGCTTTATCATAGCGACTATGAAGGGCCTTTCGTGGATTCCCATAAGGTTTCTCAACCCTTCAACGCCGTATTTAGGTCCTTTGAAGAGCTTTAGATATTCCTTAGGCATCCATATATCTAGTAGTTTTATTTTACCGTAAGCCATTATATTGCCTGTGATGGTTGAAAAGATTACTGAAATATCGGATTCGAAATTTACCCATGGAAAGCCTATAGCTATGATGAACCACCTTAACCCTTCCTTAGGCGTTTCAGTCTCGTAGTCTGGGATTTCATATACTCCTAAGACCTTCGCTCCAATGTTCCTCCGCATCTCAGGAGTCTCCATAGGAGTTCTAATCCACGTACCCGTTGTCTGCTCAGCCGCTAAAGCTCTAGCAACTACATCAGGCTCGAAGCCTGAAGATATGCCAATCATGTATAAAGCTATAACGTACTTGTCTAGATCTATCGATTCGAAGAGTAAGTCCAGAAGATCAAAATAATCAACCTTATATGGAGACGTATTTTCACCTCACATGATTGTTTAGAACAAAGGTTTATAAAACTAACGCTATGCTGAGGTTTTATAAAAGTAAAAGAACCACAATAGCTTAGATCTATAGATGTAGAGTGCTTTTGCAACTGAAAGCCCCGCCTCTTTAGGGCGGGGAGGAGGTCAGATCTATACAACATATATAAACACTCTGATACTTCACTAGCAAATAAATGATAGTTTATTGTGCCTTCAATAATGCAGAATAAACTAACTGTAAGCAAAGCGGTTTTAACTTTATATTTTTATAATTGGCAACGCCTTAATCACATATAAGAACTCACTTTCATGTTTGCAGAATAAATAAACTTTAACTTACATTCTAGTAAAGCTAAACCAATGCTATAAAGAAGCGCATACTTTACTAGGCTAAACTAATTTAATTGAATCTTATTACTAGTTCTGTAGGGGAAGTTCTTAAACTTAAACTAGGATAGGGATTACTTTAGTCTTGTTTTTGATGAATCCGCGTGCTCTATCAGCCTCCTTAACTTTAGCTGTTTTTATAACGTATTTCATAATTCAATAAATATTTTCTAAATGTTTTTAATTCTGTAATTTGAGAGACGCTTTTGTTTTATTGCGTAATGCTAGCTTATGAATTCGTAGATATAGTCCTCAAGTTTCTGGAACTCTGGCGATCTTCTATTCCTAGGTCTTGGGAGGTTAACTTCAACTACCTTCCGTACTTCCGCAGGTCTTGGAGTTAGTATCGCGATTCGATCAGCCATGAAGAGTGCCTCATCTATTGAATGCGTGACCATGACTACGGCTTCAACTCCTGCGACGCCGCTGAGCCATATATCCAGGAGCTCCGCCCTTAAGGCTTCTGCGGTTAATGGATCGAGATTTGAGAATGGTTCGTCGAGGAGAAGTATTTGAGGTTTTATTGCTAACGCTCTCGTGATATTCACTCTTTGTTTCATCCCTCCAGAAAGTTGATGAGGGTAGGCGTTTTCAAAGCCGCTTAAGCCAACTAACGAGAGATACTTTCGTGCTTCATCCCTAGCTTCCTTAGGTTTTATTCCAGCGCTTTCTAATGGTAGGGCTACGTTCTCAAGTATTGTAAGCCAGGGAATCAACGTCGGGAATTGAAACACGAACCCTATCCTAGGCCTTTCAGAACTTATGTGGAATTCTATAGTGCCCTTCGTAGGCTTCTCCACCCCCGCAAGTATTCTGAGGAGGGTTGATTTACCGCATCCACTCGGCCCTAGAATAGCTAGAAACTCACGTCGAATCTCTAGGTTAATCTTATTAAGCACTTTAATCCTAACCCTGCCGGAGAGGTATTCCTTCTCCAACTCCTTAATGCTTACTACGACTTCAGTCATTCCACCACCCTATACTTCATGAATGCTTGGGTGAAGAGCCACCTCCAGAAAGTTCTATTCACGATAACTATGAAGATAGCTAGGTAGAGAGCGTAAAATAATGTGGCGTTGATATCGCCACCTATGGTAGCTACGTTAAGTAGGTAGCCTATACCGAAAAATTCAATTGTTTTAGATCCTATTTGAGCGTATTCAGCTGCGATGACGCTGTTCCAAGCACCTCCCCAAGCGGCTGAAAGCCCTGCGGTAATTCTAGGCATCATCGACGGGAGGTATATTCTAGAAAACCTTTTAAACACTCCTAACCTGTATATCTGAGCCACCTCATAGAGTCTCCGTTCAGCTTCTGTAGGTGGTGCTAAAGGCGTGTTGAAAAATATATACCAGGCGGTCCCCTGAAACAGTATCAGGAATGAAACTAATAGCGGGCTTATGAGGCCGTTTTCAACCGCTAGTGAGAATATCGACCACCAAAGGAATGCTGGCATAGATGAGAGGACTTCACCAAGCTGGATAAGGATATACTTCGCTACCTTACCATGTTCGAAGGCATAGAAACCGGCAAACGCTATGAAAGCAAATGAAGCTAAAATCGTAGTGAAGACCCTAAATAAACTATGCAGAAGCCCTACCGTTGCGTTAAACCACGGAAGCCCCGCTAGATCAACTTTTAAAGTGTTAACGTTTTTAAAAACTACGAGGCAAGCGATCGTTAAGGTCGTAAGAACTGCTGCGATAGCAAGGACTCTCGACGTTGAAGCTTTAAATAATTTCCGTAGATTTATGCGGCTCAACACTACATCTAGGTTTCGAGTTGAGAGTAGGTAAATCACGTAATTACTGGGTGAAGGCATCCTGCCGAAGATATGTGGTGATAGAGCTCTGAAGATGTTTACCGCCGGATAAGAAACTGCGGATCCCCCAGCTAACGCAGACACCGCATTAACTAAGGGGTTCCACAACAGCATATATAGAGCTAACGACACCCCAGTTAGGAGGGCTACCCCTACGTATGCGCCGAGGAAATCACCTCCAGCAGTTAAGTTCACAATATCCGCTCCGATACCTCTTAACCTGAATTCCTCGCTTCCTAACGAAATAACTTCACAAGCTGTTAAGAAGAAAAGACCGCCTGCCCAGGAGACTATACTGTTGGAAGCTATTGACAGCAGCGCTGTAGGTATGTAGATCTTAAACAATCTTGCCGCTAAGTTAAACCTATATATTGCTGACATCATCAGAAAGTCTTCAGGAACTGCTTTTACGGCTGAGTAGACGCCTAGGATTAGATTCCACGCTTGCCCGGTAAATATGAGGATAACGGAGGCGAGCTCCGCCCCCAGCGGTGGTTGAACAGCCTTCGTTACGAGCAGTAGGACAGCAGGGAAAAAACCTAAAACAGGTATTGACTGGAGGACGTCTATTAAAGGGTAGAGAGTAGCTTCTAAGAGTTTAGACCTTCCCATAGGAATCCCTATTAGAAGTGCTGCTACGATAGACATCGTATATGCTGTTAATAGCCTCAGTAAGCTATAGGTCAGGTCCGTCAGTAGGTAGCCATAATCCATCAACTACTACCGATAAACATTAATAGAAAGTTTAAAAGGCTCTAAATACATAAACCTATCGGTTGCTCTGGAGTGGATGGAGAGAACCAGCCGCAAAATAGGAAAGTCCTCGACGTTGCCCCCGTATGTTTAACACCAGATCACATACTCGGCCTTATTGAAAGCGTGTACAGCGTTGGAGGTAAGATCGACTCTGAAGAGCTGAATAACCTTATAGACGTGGATATGGATCTATTAACACACGCTATTGACGTGGCTGAAGCTCTTGGACTCGTAGTCTTCGATAGAGGTGATATTACAGTCACAGAACTTGGTGCGAAGGTCGCGGTAGCTCCCCCAAAGGAAGCGAGGAAAATCGTTAGAGACAAGCTTGCTGCGTTAGAGCCTTTTACAACGTTAATTAATGAGGTAAAGATGCGTGGAGGTAGGATGTCTGTATCAATGGTTAGGAAGGTGTTAGCAGGTTTTTACGGTGAGGAAAACGTTGATTCAGCCTTAAACTGTTTAAGGCAGTGGTGGAGGTATTTCGAGCTGTTCTCGAGGCGTGGAGGGTATATTGAGCTTTCTAAGTCGTCACAGACGTAGGGACTTACATTTAATGAAGCTTAGGTATAAGCTTAAAGCCCTTCTCTCCACCTTCCTCAGTAGTTTAGCGTAGGCTGTCTTAGATATTTGAAGCTCTTTAGACAGCGTGTTAAGGTCTACCTTCCTTGGGTGGTTGTAGTAACCTCTTTCAAGCGCTAGTGAAGCCGCTTTAAACTGCCTTTCAGTTACCTTAAGGACTTTCTTCAAGTCCTCGCTTGCTGTATATAGGGTTGTTACGCCTCCCCGCATCAAATGCTCAAACTCTTCATAGCTTAATGAAGTCTCTACCTGCGCTTCATTACCTCCCTTTGATAAAGCCTCTAACACCCTACTCTTCCCTGTCTTCGATACGACGAACCATTTTTCAATGCCGTCATATGCTATGAATGGGAAGTAGTACACGGTAACATCCTCTAAAGTTTTCATGGCGTTCGTAACCTCACGAGTTACTAACAACCCTAAAACCTCACGATCCTTTCTTCCGAGGACTTGAAACATTGAGACGTTAGGGTAGTTTGAAAGCTTATTAACGAATTTATGCGTGGCTAGCGTACTATCTGATGAAATCTTAATTAAAGCCTCCACATGGTTATTCTTTATTTTCGAGTTGATCACAAATACCTTAACATGATCTCCTAAGAACTTCTCCGAAGTATTAACTACCGGGCAGTCAGGTTGCCAGACTTTAAGTATGTATGCTTTCATCAATACCCACGGTAGATAGTTGTCCTCACGTTTATAAATATGGGTTTACATGTAAACCACTATGTTTTTCCTACTTGACGAGGTCATTACTTGTGGGTTGTTATGAGGAGTGACGTAACTAAGGTAGGTCTGGAGAGAGCTCCGCATAGATCTCTCTATAAAGCTTTAGGAATTACCGATGAGGAGTTGGGGAAGCCTTTCATAGCTATTGCGAACTCATTTAATGAAATCATACCTGGCCATGTACACCTGCGGGAAATCGCTGAATACGTTAAAGCCGGTGTGAGGATGGCTGGAGGTGTGCCGATTGAGTTCGGCATTATTGGTGTATGTGATGGCATCGCAATGGGTCACGAAGGGATGAAGTACTCACTACCTTCCAGGGAGCTCATAGCTGACTCTATAGAGTTGATGGTTAAAGCACATGCGTTTGACGGCTTAGTAGTTGTTGCTTCATGCGATAAGATAATCCCAGGGGCTTTAATGGCTATAGGGAGGTTGAACATACCGTCGATATTTGTTTCGGGAGGGCCTATGCTTGCTGGAACATACCGAGGTAGGAAGGTTGCCTTAAGCGATGTTTTCGAGGCTGTAGGGGCTGTGAAGTCTGGTAGGCTATCGCTTGACGAGTTAAGTAGGCTGGAGAATCTTGCCTGCCCGAGTTGCGGGTCGTGCGCTGGTATGTACACCGCCAACACGATGAACTGCTTAAGCGAGGCTTTAGGTCTTTCCCTACCTGGGAATGGAACCGCCCCAGCACCTCTTGCCGAAAGACGTAGGATAGCTAAGTATACTGGTATGAAAATCGTTGAGCTTGTTAAGAAGGACGTAAGGCCTAGAGACATAGCTACGAGGGAAGCTTTCCTAGACGCCATAGCCGTTGACTTAGCTCTCGGCGGGTCAACAAATACTGTGTTACATTTGCCGGCGATAGCGAGGGAGTTTAACGTTAAGATAACGTTAGATGATTTCGATGAGTTAAGCGAGAAAACACCTACGCTTGCTAAGTTAAGCCCCGCAGGCCCTTACCACATTGAGGATCTTCATGAGGCTGGAGGCGTTTTAGCCGTTATGAAGGAACTGGATAAAAAGTCCTTAATACATAAGGATAGGATGACGGTCTCGCTGAAGACTGTTGCTGAGTTGTTAAGGGGTGTTGAGGTTTTACGTCGCGACGTCATCAAACCTGTTGAGGATCCATGGAGGTTAACTGGCGGTATAAGTATATTGAAGGGCTCCCTCGCTCCTGAGGGGGCGGTTATTAAGGTGTCGGCGGTGGCGGAGGGGTTGACTGAGTTTGAAGGGTATGCGAAGGTATTTGATTCTGAGGAGGAGGCTGTGGAAGCCATTATGGCTGGTAAGGTAGGGCGTGGTGATGTAGTCGTAATAAGGTATGAAGGCCCTAAAGGAGGGCCTGGAATGAGGGAGATGTTAACACCTACGTCGTTAATTAGCGGTATGGGTTTGGATAGGGATGTAGCGTTGGTCACTGATGGGAGGTTTTCCGGCGCTACGAGAGGTATATGCGTTGGTCATGTGTCGCCTGAAGCTGCTGAGGGAGGGCCTATAGCCGTGGTTAAAGATGGTGATCCAATCAGAATAGACTTGAAAAAGAAGAGTATAGACCTGCTGCTTTCAAGTGATGAAATTAAGGAGAGGCTCTCGAGGTGGAGGCCTCCGGAGCCGAAGGTTAGGGAAGGATACCTCATTAGGTATTCGAAGCTTACATCTTCAGCTAGTACTGGAGCTGTGTTCAGGTGGTGAGGTGTTTATGGACGCGAAAGCTTTGAAGGTCTTAAGTAAGATACCTGACTTTCTATGGCTCTATACGTTGGTGGCGATGGCGTTAGGCCTTACATACCCAGCAACGTTTAAGCAGTTGGCGCCGGCTATAACGCCTCTCTTAGGTTCGGTGATATTAGCGATGGGTTTAACGTTAAGGGGTTCGGACTTTATGAACGTCTTTAAAAACCCGAAGAAGGCGTTAGTTGGTATCCTATCTCAATATACGGTTATGCCGTTGGGAGGATTTATAGTTGCTGTGGCTTTACTTGGTGCCGTACCTGAGTTTATAGCTGGTCAAGTCCTTACAGGAACTTGCCCGACCGGTGTAGTTTCAAATGTTTACACGTACTTAAGTATGGGCAACGTAGCTCTCTCCATAACTCTCTCAGCCATCAATACGGTTATAGCTCCAATACTAACACCCACTTTAACAGGCGTTCTTGCCGGGAAGTTCGTTCCAGTTGATGTGTGGGCGCTCTTTCTAGATATGGTGCAGGTAACTTTAATACCTGTAACTATCGGCGTAGTCATCAACACAGTCGCGTCTAAGTATGTAGCGAAGATTAAACCGATACTGCCGGCATATTCAAGCTTTGCCGTAGCTACAATTGTTGCTTACGTAGCAGCGAGCGGGCAGGCGCGGATACTAACCTTAACGCCATTCATGATCTTGTTGTTGATAGTGGCGACGTTAATACACCTATTCCTAGGTTATGCGTTAGGCTACGCATACGGTAAAGCTTTTAAGTTAGACTTACCTGATAGGATAACTATCAGTACAGAGACAGCCATGCAGAACTCAGGCCTTGCCACGGTCTTAGCTATAAAGCATTGGGATGCTTTAGCAGCGTTGCCGGCGGTGACTTACAGCATCGTGCAGAACGTTTTAGGGCCGTTTATATGTCAATTCTTCAGGAAGAGAGTGGTTAAAACAACGCAGCAAGCTAAAGGAGGGAAGACTTAATTAAAATTCTTTGTAAGCTGCTGATGAATGCAGGAAATACCGCATGTGATTACGCCTTTAATTTTCCAACACTTTCCCTAACTACTGTGATGTTAGTACCTAAATCATAAACAAGCGCTTTAGAGCAAACATACTTTATCTCAACCTACATAAAGTTAAGAAAATACTCTATCCAGTAGTGAACACGTTCTTCATAACAGGTATGATTACACCGAATCCTTCAAGGATAGGATGATGGGTTGGAGGCCCAACCCGGGGCTAAACGAAGCGGACGTAGCCCCAAACCAATGAACCTCTAGGGGGCTCTCACTCTTCAGGGCGGGGGAGGAAATCGGTAAAAACGTAATCTTTCTGGGAGGACTTGATAAATGCCGGATTAATCAAAGGTTTTAAGAGAGGGTTCTATTCATTGAAGTATAAGAAGGTAAGGGTTAAGATTGTTTAAGGGGTGTGAGTAGTTAGTGAGGTTGAGTATGGATCGTAGGTACGGGTGGATTATAGTAGATCCTAACATATGTCATGGAAAACCTGTGTTTAAAGGGACGCGTGTATTAGTTGCTGATGTACTTGATATGATAGCTTCTGGGATGGGTATTGATGAAATTTTAGAGGAATATCCTCAATTAAGTATATGTTTTACGTAGTGAAAACGTAATTCTTACTTACCTATGTTTTTAGGTGTGGTTAGAGCTGTTGGTTTAATGTTACTGTTCGTCGGGGTTGTAGGTTATTCAGCAATTGCTGTTCTTACTTTATTTATAAGTGGCCGGTGATGTGTTTACATGGTTTTTAACTAGGTGTAAGTGATTGTCCAAGCACTTCTGCTCCCGTTCCTAGTGAAGCATACAGTACGTACGTTACCATTCTCTACGTTGTCTGCTTAGCGGTAATACACTACTAGCGTTGTTGGGCTTTCTACTTCCACCCAAACGCTAAGGGGGCGGTCTTCGATATGTGGAGCTAGTTCTTTGGCGATGTAGTCAACCCATTGCTTATGGAATAGCGGTGAGTAGAGCTTAAGTACGTCCCAAGTCCATCGTATTCTCCACGAGTATTCCGACCTGCAGGCGTATGTACATGACGCACCTAGTATCGCCGCAAGTTCCTTACAAACATCATCAGCAAACTTGGAGGGGATCGCGTCACTGAAGTAGGTGTCCCTGTAATCCTTGCTTAACTTATAGAACTCTACTGTGGGTCCGCCCTGTGTATCATATGACACTCTATAGACATACACATACCCTAATATGTTGACTTCATACTCAAGATAATCACTCCACTCCGCTACTGGTAGGTGCTGGTCTAAGACGAAGAGCGTGTCATTTATCTCTACGGCGGCTGTAGCGTGTCGGCCCTCCGTCGTGTTGAGTGAGAGGATGTACACAGGTTTAACGCCAGCTGAGATGAGTGTAGCAACAAGAAAAACTGCGTAATCCGCACATACTCCGCTCCTCCTCTCGGCGAATTCTATCGGGTCGTATATATTTGAAACGCTTACTAGCCCTGCTTTCACATAATCGTACCCTGCATTCTCGTCAACCCACTCTAGAGCTTTCCAGGCGGCCTCTTTAACGTCTCTTGGGGGGACGTTATCATACACTAGTTTCCTTAGGTAGCTAATCGTAGTCTCGTTGAAAGAGCTAAGAATTACGTCATAGAATGTGTTTCCAAAACTTAAGGATCGTATAAAAATAACGTTTTCACATCCCCCGAAACTCATTGATTTCTTACTCCAGTCGACGCGCAACTCACATGTCTTGCTAACGTCGTATAAATCAATCTCGAAATTCGATATCCCGGCTCTCTTTAATGCCTCTAGTATTTCGTTTAGTGGGAATAGGGCTTTAGCATATGTCTTATTAACGAACACGTACGCAGCGATAACATGTGATGTGCTTGGATCTATGGGGTAGGGCGTTAAATGAAGTTTATACTCACCCCCCTTGATAACGAAGTAGGGATAGCTAGGCTTCCCGCTCCAAAACTCCTCTATGATTAAGTGCGTATCGTTTACGTAGATTTTCATGGAGCCGAGGTCGAGGCGCTCCCTATATTGTTGAAGCATGCTGGGTGTAAACGGTGATGTCTCACGTAATAAAGCTGTAGTTGCAGTCGTAGTTGTAGGTACAAGGCTAACTAGTACATCAGACTTAAGACTTTCTGCCGTAGTCGTAGGTGGGGTTTCGTTGAGTTGTTGATGGAAAAGTAAACTAGCAGTAGGCAGTAGTGCTAAAACAGCTATCAGCGCAATCACAACCTTAGCAAAAACACTTAATCGTTTTGATCTTACCTCTTTTCCTTGCGAGTCCACTGTTGTCCTACCGATTTCAGTGCTTCTTTCTTCAGTGCCGACCGTAATTGTTCTCAAGCATCCTTCAGTCCCTGCTTCTTTTTCATTTGGTTCGTACTCAATTCGAACCGGTATAACATATTCTTTATCTTTAGCCTCTAAGCGTTCTTTCGGTCGTTCGCTAACGATGCGGGACGTCCATGAAGCAATTACATCGCTTACTGATCTGAGTGTTTTAAATCTAACGTCTGCTCTCGCGAGATCGGGTAGTAACTTGATATCTTGTATCTTCGCAGCCGCTTTAATTACGTTTGGATGTTCAAGTACTTGCTTAAGCACTTCCCTAAGGTCTAGCCCTAACCTCAGCTCGGTATTTAGGGAGCTGAAATAAGAATATACGCTATCAATCGCCATAGCTACGCAGTACGCCGTCCTACAGAACCCTAATGACGTAGTAAGCTTCTCAGATTGCTCGCGTATAAAGCTCTCAAGCATAGACTCTACGTATGAGGCCATCTCCGCATGAGTAGGCATTCTTTGTGAATAGGGCCTCTCCTTAAACCCCATAGCTTCTAAGAACTCACCAACGGACTGGCTATAACCTACCGCCCCGCTCTTACTTCTTTCCCCCAACCCTAGGTAAGTCCTCACAACCTCCCTAACCTTTACGTACACATCGGGTTGCAATACAGGGATAACGCCATCCTCGACAAACGCCCTCCCGCGATTCGTGACCGTATATAAGATTTTCTCGAGCTCGGAGGTAGTGCCGTACACATTTATATACTTCCGCATGTGTAGCGTTTGTATATCGCGGTAAAGCTCTGAATGAATAGTGGAAGAGACTGCGACGTCAGCGTAGAGTCCCTCGAAGTAATTACTCAATTCTGGAACTGAAGACTGAACACGTAATACAAGCTCTTTAAGCCTATCCATACCTTTGACGCTATTGGCAAGATATACCACAAACAACGGTAGAGCGTATCTAGGGAGCTTCACATTCACAAAGCACCTACAAGATACTTACATGAGTAAGATAAAAATTAATAAAATAAATTAATTTGACGCCAATCAGCTTAGTTCTTCCTCGACTACCTCTAGTTTGCTTCACAAGCGTTTCTTAGACCTAGATAATGAACGTGGACACCTTACCCCACAAATTTAAATATTATTCACAATTAAGGTATTTAGTAGGGATTTGGTGTTAAGCCTTGAAGACGAGATAAAGAGGTTTGTAATCTGTACGGATACTTGTCGAACCGTTGACTGTGTTCTTGTGTGTCTCTCTTTGGCGTTTTCCGAGATTAGCGATTTTGTCAAGGGTTTTCCGACAAGTGCTAGTGAGGAAAAATTGGTCAATGACTTTCTTAATCACCCTGATGTTAAGAGGGGTTTAGCGGGATTAACTGGTAGCACAGGAGCCTTAGAGATCAAGATTAATAAGGATCCCCGCTTTAAAAATCTCCGTCAATACATTCCTCAGATAATAGACGTCATTAGACACGCTTCCGCAGAATATGCTCCTCAACGAGTATACCAAGACATTGAAAGACCCCCGTTATGGCGTATAGAGTACGAAGAGCGCGAAGCTGGGAAAATAGATGTGAGGGAGGTAACGCATCATACGAGCTACAAGAAATCCTATGCTGAGCGGTCTAGCAAAGAGACGAACATGGATTCCGGAAAGGCATATACTGTGCCAGTATTGCATCTAGATGAGACTCGGGGTGAGGAGAAAGGTAGAAGACACCTATCTCTCAGGATAAACACTTCGAAAACTTCTTTAGTTTTGTATGTACTGATGTTATTGATAAACGCTTATGTGTTTATAGAGATTCCATGGGTATCATACTACGGTAAGCAATACCGTATAGGTACACTGGAGATTACAGAAGTTAGAGCAACTTATACAGGGTGGGATATGACACGCTTCTTTATAGAGCTTTGGCGACTTTTCAATGTACGTCCGCCAATATTTATGGTGTACTTTATCGGTTTGCTTATAGCGGTTATAGCTCTCGTAGTGAAATCTCCAGCTTTATCGACGATTTCTGGGTTGGCGATGCTTATCGGGTGGAACGATTTCTATACATCGGCCACTCTACTTTACAAACTCTATCTCCAGCTCGTAGGTCTTCTCGGACTTATCTCCATAGAGTCCGCAGAATTGGAAGTAGGAGCAACACTTGGAGGTATTCTGTCGCTCCTACAATTAGTGATCGGAACATACTTAATTTACAAAGCATCGCACTGAAGTAACCGATTAGGATGATGAAGAGCATTATTTCCATACCTGAATTGCTAATAACCTTGATAATCTTTCATTAAAATTTAAATGTGTTTAGAAGCCTAAAATAGCTGGAGAAAGCTCTATGAGTATAAAACAAACGTTTTCAGAGGTAAAGATTCTTGCTATAGTAGCCACATTACTTATTCTATCACATCTTTTAATCATCGCTAAAGTGATGTATGCTCAAAGTACTGAATACACATATGCTATAGCTGTGGTGAGTGTGCGTGCTGGTGTTAGAATTTCGTCTGGAACCTTTAAGATAGAGACTCCCAAACACCTGCTAGTAAACAGGAATAACATTTTGAAGGTGTATTTTGAAAGAAGTGGAGATAGCAATGATGTTATTGTAATATTTACAATAGGAGCAAGAATTAACACTGCCGACGGTAGTAAAGAGTATAGTCTTCAAACAGTTTCATTTCCGCTAAAAGGTGATGCATCACAGCAAGCTTTGATAGATTTTAACGTTCCAGAGGAACTATATAGACAATCAACAGATAAAAAAGTAAAGGTATTCGTGAAAGGTATGGTTTGCTCGCCAATGTATATAAGCACGTTCATTGATACGTGTAATATCGGTGAGAATATTCCTGCTGAAGCTTACCTTGTTTACGGCGTTCCTCAGCCTCAGTTGTCTGTGAGGGGTTTAGGTCTTGGTTATGTGAATATGTCGGTGGGCGAAGTTAGGAGTATATTTATTGATGTTAATGCTATGTATGCACCAATACTTGTGAGAAGTGTCGACATATCTATCCCATCGTTTGTGGCTGTCTACATAAATACCCCGCTTCCTCTAAATGTAGGTGTTAATGAGTCTATACCTATCGCAATATCTGTGAAGGGTGTTCAGCCTGGTGCTGGGGTTATTGACGTAGCTATTCGTTATTATACAGGAGTTGATGAAAGGTACATCACCATATATATACCTGTCGTAGTTGAAGAGAAACACATCTTTGAACTTATTAATCAATACAGGTATGAATTGCAACAATTGCTACAAGATGTTGAAAATCTTGAGACACAACTAAATATAAGAATCAGCGATATACACGATTTGACACAGAGACTTGCAACAATATTCAATACGTTAGTAAATCTTGAGCGTCAATATAGCGAAGCATTAAATAAGATAGACATAGCTTCATCGAAAACATCACAACTTAGCAATAGTATCACCAGCTTAACACAGCAACTCAATCAAGTCAATATAGAGATAGCTAACCAGAAAACAACGTTAGAAACACTTAATCGGTATACTAATAGCTTATCACAGCAAATTCAGCAACTAACACAACAAATAAACCAAATAGAGAAAACTATAAACAATCTAAGCAGTTCAGTAAAAGACATCAGAGGTTACATAGACGAGCAGGACACCTCAATAAAAGAACTACAGCAAGTTATAGACAGAAACACTATATTGGTCTTAGGAATCACAGGCATATCCATAGCTACATTGATATTAGTTATAAGAATCATTAAAGGCAGATATTAACACGTTAAAGACGTATTTGTTTTAACAAACTTTTTCTTTAACTGCGGATATTGCCGTTAATTAGCTGATGCTAAGTGATTTAAGACTCGTTAATCCAGTGCCTACCTTAACCTTATCTAGGAACACACCTCTAATGTATTTCATGAACGAGATTTGCTGTTTTAAACAGTGCTACACTCTATTACAATAGATTTATATTTTCCTCTATCGCTAAATAGGTTCTAGATGATGGCAATGACACCTAGGAAGATAGTAGCGCAAGTAAATGATAAAGAATTAAATATAAGAAGAATATAGAAGTTGTTGCCTAGCGTAAGGTCGATTTCTATTTAGCTCACTATTCTCTAACTTAACAACGATAGTAGCGCAAGTAACGTGATTAATGCTGTCAGCCCTATTAAAAAATATCCTATTAAGAGGTAGGGGCGTATTCTTCTCTTTACGTCTAATACAACTTTAACGTTGTTGCTTCCTATAGGTATGTTTATATACTTATCGTTTGGTGCGATTTTCTTTAATACTTCTCTAGTTCGTTCATCCATTATTGTAGCTTCTTTAATTTTATTGGGTATTATTATTTTAATTTCTGAATATTTTTTAACGGGTATTATTAATTCACCGTTATCTCCCGTTTTCATTGTAGCTTCATTAGCTATGATTATTCCTTTTTCAGGTGTTTCAACGTAAATTTTTACGTCATAATTTGAAAGAGGTTTTTTGCCTTTCTGCACAATTATTTTTACCCCAACTATATCGCGTTGGTCGGCCTGACCTAAGGATTCCATATACTTAGTATACTGCTTCAGTATTTCCTCCGTAGGCAGTTTTCGTGAGGATTTTATAGTTAAAGAACATCCTGAAGCTAGTAATATTTCCTTTAAATATGGGTACATTAATGGTGCTCTATAGTACGTTACAAACGTTAATCGACCAATCTCTTGCCTGAAGACGTTGACATCAATCTTACCGCTAACTAAGAAATGTTTTAAATTATTGAGGGTATCTATAACTACTTCCTCAAATTTTTTACCGGCATCTTCATGGACGACCTCAACACGAGCGCCTTCATCTTCATTATACCACGTTACCGTCTTCCTATGTTCGATGTTTTTCCTATAGAATCTTGTGAAAAGCTCCGCAACAATTACGTTATATTTTCTTGTTAAGAAATCGTGTAAATCCTCGATCAAGTTCACACACTCAAGTTTATAAGAATTCACAACCCCACCTCTGCTGTCGTAGGTGGCTATAGGTTCTCTCCAACATTATATTGGAGTAAGAACAATATAACCTTTCCTTCCTTAATTATAAGTCATAGGTCTACTTATAGCAGTTGGAGACATCCGTGTCATAAACCTTATCCTTATGTATGGTTCTAGGAATGCGCTACCTCCGACGCTAGTATGGAAATCGTACTTGGGATAAATAGTTGGTCTTTGGTCTTAGCACCTATGTGTCATTATTGGTTGTCTAGGAAATAACGCGCGTTATGAGACTTTAGGAGAATCTAGTTTAGAGGTTATTTAGTGAAGTCTCCGTATGCCCTCTCAAGAGACTTTACGAACTGTTTAAGCATGGATGACGTTATATCGAGTACTGGAGGTGTCTTGCCCACACTCTTCTTAGACATAGCAAATAGCGATTTAGGCAATTTCAGCGTTATATCGAGAATGCTGGTCAATGCCAACGCAATTCCAGGGTATTTATCCTCAAACAACTGTTCTAGAAACCTATGCCACCTATTAGGTTTCTTGTTCGTCTCAGGGGGAAAGGTAGGCTCCCACTAAGGAACCAAGGTCTTCCCGTATCGTGTAGGTTCTTCTAGTTTCAGTTGTCTCTCTGGCATGGTAGCATCGCCTAAGTCTACGTACCTCATAACCAAGTCTATAACTGTGTTTCTTAGCTGGGGATTCGCTAAGCTAGCTTTAACTACTTGGATGAGGGTGTGGGGTCTCTATGCTCTCAATGGCTTAAATTTCTGTAAGCTCAGCCAGCTTCTCCGCCATTGGATATTCCAGAAGTTTTGTCAGTGCGGTATCAGCTACAGATGTCATCCTATTCTTGATCATGATGGTGTAGGATGGGTGAATACCTAACTCAAGGCTTCTACACTTCTTCTAAAGATGCGTAAATACACTAGATTAATATATGGCTTGATATTCATGATGGGTAGTGGTGTTGGGTTTGGTGGGCCCGCGGGGACTCGAACCCCGGACCTCCGCCGTGTCAGGGCGGCGTCCTAACCAGGCTAGACGACGGGCCCTATACCAGAAAATCAACGAGTAAGACCTAATAAGTCTTACGTTTGTTGTGTTCTTTTAAGTTCTTCGTTTAGTAGTTCTATGAGTTTGCTTAGGTTTTCTTTAGGTATTCGAGCTCCTGCTGCGTTTTTATGTCCTCCTCCGCTACCTCCTATTGTTGGTGTTATTTTTCTAAGTGTGTTGTTTAGGTTTAGTTTTTTGTTTGTTGTTCTTAAGCTCATTACTATTAAGTCGTTCCTCACCTCTCCCGCGATCCCTACTTCCGTGTTTGCTGTTCTTAAAGTGTATATGGCTGCTATGGGTATGCTTCCAGGCGGGTTTAACACGTAGGCCACCCTCCCCTCAATTCTCACGTTTTGCTCTACCCAAGTCAGTAGTTTTTCGTTTTCCTGTGTTTGGTTTAAAGCTCTCTTAAGTAGTTCTTCATGTGTTGAAGGTCTTAAGTTCTTGCTTAGGTGGTTTACAACGTCTCTTTTTAGGTTGTATAGTTTTCTAGAGTTTTCAAGTCCTTGGGAGAGGATCCCCGCTTCGAAGTATATCTGCCTCTTATCCCACCTACTTAAAGCCTCCTCAACCCACGGGGTTACGTCCGCGTAGTCTGCTATAGCCCCATAGAGAGCAACCCTATCGAAGTCTTTACTTAGTTCTTTACGGTATTTCCTATACGTAAGTTCTGAGGTTGATGCTTCCTCAACGTAGTCTACGTAGGTTTCAGTAAAGCCTAAATCCTCCACGGAAGTGTTTAGGGGTGGTGGGTGGTGGTCTATATACGTTACTTCACCGCCGTAGTTTCTCAGGTAATTCCTTATGTTTTCAACGTGTGTTTCGTTGATGGCTACGTCGACTATTATTAAATCGCCTGAGGCGAAGTTCGTTAAGTCTTCAAGCAGTCCCGCCGGGTGTGTGAAGAATACCTTAACTTCATCGTATCTGCTGCTTAAAGCGGCTTTAGCTATCGCTGCTGAGCAAACCCCGTCTGAGTCTCCATGAGCTAATATGGTTAGGGTCTTACCCACGGTTACCAACCGTCTCAACTCCCTAGCTCTACTTCCGTGAATTTACTTAACGTTTCTTCAGCGTTTTTTCTTTCTTGTTGGTTTACCTCAACTACGCCGACCCCTACGTTCGGCATTCCTAGGAAGACGCATGTTTTATTGGGTGCTTCCTTAATTAAAGGAAGCGCCAGTAGGTCTTCCTCCCCGTCGATTACGATTAAGACTTTCAGGTTTTCCTCTACGGCTTCCTTCAGCGCTTTATTTAACGTTTTAATCGCTTCTAACGTTATATGTCCTGCTGGGTTTTTAACTTGGTATGTTTTGTTGAATTTGCTTGGGTCTATCTCTACGTTCACTTCCTTCCTCTGTGTTTTTCCGTCTATAACGCATATGTTCGGTGTTTTACCTGCTTTAATTAACGTGTAGCATATTACGTCGCCTACGGCTATTACGTAATCGCATGTGGTTTTGTTTAATGCCTCCTCAACTGTTTTTATGGGGTTTTCCCCCGCGAATATTTTCTTAGGTCCTTCAGCTAGTTTAGGCCTTAACTCTTCAGGCATTTTAAGGGCTTTCATGATCTACGCCTTCACTTTTCATTATCTTATTCCTCTCGTTTTTATTTTTGTTGTTTAATTTTATGTTTGAGGGTTGGTTTGATGATTCGATTAAGAGACGAAGGCAAGGGTGAGATTCAACTGAATGGAGCTTCTACCTTCGCTTGAGGTGTTTAGTGGAGGGGTGGGGAGGGTTTGAGCTATGAAGCTAGGCTCTCGGAATTCGGGGTAGAGTAAAGAATAGAGGTGATGGAGACAAGTAATTGAAAATACGATGGAGTCGAAACCCTACGTGATGTCTTCTTTGGTTGCTAGTATTGCCCCTTCTTTTAGGAGTTGTTTTAAAGCTTCTTCGGATGTTTGTTTGTTTACGCCTGCTATCGCGTCGGTTAGGACTATGGTTTCATACCCTAGTTTTAAAGCGTCTAGGGCTGTTGCTTTAACGCAGTAGTCCGTCGCTATACCGCATATGAAGACCCTCTTAACTTTCTTTAGGGTTAGTACGTAGTGTAGGTTTGTGTTTTCGAACGCTGAATACGCTTCTTGATCTGGTTCGGTTGCTTTAGATATTATTATCGCTTCCTTAGGTAGTTTTAAGTTTGGGTGGAACTCAGCTCCTTTACTTCCTTTAACGCAGTGTGGTGGCCAGGGACCTCCCCGCGTCGTGAACGATATGTGGTTTTCAGGGTGCCAATCCCTACTCGCTACTATAGTTGCTTGAGCTTCCGTGAATAGCTTAACGTAGTCGTTTATCTTAGGTATTATTGACGTACAGCCTTCAACTGGTAGGGAACCACCCTCGCAGAAATCCACCTGCACATCAACTATTATAAGGGCTGAGTTCTTAACCACGCTTAACTTCATTCAACCCACCTGAAATACTTAATTAATTAACGCTAATAACTTCATTTCAGACCATTATACAAAAACTCTATACTCAAAACAAGAAACCACCCACAACCTAACATAGCGGGAAGGGGAAGAGCTTATTAAGGGTTCAAACAATAATTAGATTACGGCGATAACGCCGCGGTTAAGGCGGCGGCTGGGTAGGACACGGGGTAAAACCCCGAGAGTGAAACACCGCCCTCCAACCGCGGCGACAACTCACGCTAACAGGAAATGGAGGCCCGAATAACCTGGGGCGCTAACCCCAGAACATTCGGGCCTGACAAGGGATCACCCCAAACCACGCAGTGGGTAGGTCCTCAACCCCGCGGCCTGCGGCCGCGACTCCGGTTGATCCTGCCGGACCCGACCGCTATCGGGGTGAGGCTAAGCCATGGGAGTCGAACGCCTCGAACACCGAGGCGTGGCGGACGGCTGAGTAACACGTGGCTAACCTACCCTCGGGACGGGGACAGTCCCGGGAAACTGGGGCTAATACCCGATAGGTGAGGGCGCCTGGAAGGGTCCCTCACCGAAAGGGCTTCACGGGGATGTCCGTGAAGCCGCCCGAGGATGGGGCCACGGCCTATCAGGTAGTTGGCGGGGTAACGGCCCGCCAAGCCGATAACGGGTAGGGGCCGTGAGAGCGGGAGCCCCCAGATGGGCCCTGAGACAAGGGCCCAGGCCCTACGGGGCGCACCAGGCGCGAAACCTCCGCAATGCGGGAAACCGTGACGGGGTCACCCCGAGTGCCCCGAAGAGGGGCTTTTCCCCGCTGTAAATAGGCGGGGGAATAAGCGGGGGGCAAGTCTGGTGTCAGCCGCCGCGGTAATACCAGCCCCGCGAGACCAGGCCTCACCCATTAACCTATTTAAACATGGGTTGAGGTCCGGCGCGGATGGTCGGGACGGTTATTGGGCCTAAAGCGCCCGTAGCCGGCCCGGTAAGTCCTCCCTTAAAACTCGGGGCTCAACCCCGAGCCGGGGAGGATACTGCCGGGCTAGGGGGCGGGAGAGGCCGAGGGTACTCCCGGGGTAATGGAGGAATCTTGGGCAGGACCGCTTTATAGGGGGAAGTTTCTATTTACAATATTTACAATAGGGAGTTATGATGTGTGAAGCATACTTAGCTGGATTAATAGCTGCTGATGGACACATTAATCCTAAGGATTACTCGATAACAATATATACGGGTGATCTTGGGAGAGCACAGACTATAAAGAATATGCTGGAAAAGCTAACCTGCAATAAAGTTAGTATCAGAAACCATAATGGAGCATATGAAGTCACTGTAACAGATAAGAAGCTTACATTAAAGTTTTCCACTAAATACATGATCCCTATTGGTAGGAAGTCTGAACAAATAATATTACCAACAACCAATATTAATAAGAGGGAATTATTAGAATTCATAGCTGGATACTTTGATGGTGACGGCTCAATATACAGACGTATACATAGGGCAAGGGATGGTAGAATCAGAGTTTACTACGAGGTAAAAGTTAAGAGTAAGAGCTTATACTTCCTTAATCAATTGAGAAACCTACTTGCCTCATACAACATAGTTTCTCGTGTGAAAGTATATAAAAACATGATTCCGTACCTTGTTGTTTCACGTAAAGGCGATGTTATACGGTTCTTTAGAATTTTTAAACCAAGATTTAAAAACCTTTAAAACCCCTAAACCCTGCCTGGGATCCTCCACCCCAAGGGGCGAAATCCGATAATCCCGGGAGGACCACCAGTGGCGAAGGCGCTCGGCTGGAACGCCCCCGACGGTGAGGGGCGAAAGCCGGGGGAGCGAACCGGATTAGATACCCGGGTAGTCCCGGCTGTAAACGATGCGGGCTAGCTGTTGGACGGGCTTAGAGCCCGTCCAGTGGCGCAGGGAAGCCGTTAAGCCCGCCGCCTGGGGAGTACGGCCGCAAGGCTGAAACTTAAAGGAATTGGCGGGGGAGCACCACAAGGGGTGGAGCCTGCGGCTCAATTGGAGTCAACGCCAGGAATCTTACCGGGGGCGACAGCAGGATGATGGCCAGGCTAACGACCTTGCCGGACACGCTGAGAGGAGGTGCATGGCCGTCGCCAGACACGCCTATGGCAAGATCAAGGATGCCATGGCGTGGGCGAACTCGTGTTGTGAAATGTCTGGTTAAGTCCAGCAACGAGCGAGACCCCCACCCCTAGTTGCTACCCGGCTCTTTTGGGTCGGGGCACACTAGGGGGACTGCCGCCGTTAAAGGCGGAGGAAGGAGGGGGCCACGGCAGGTCAGCATAAGGGTCTGGCTTTAAGGCCGACCCTGCTGAAGCCCCGAAACCCCCGGGCTGCACGCGGGCTACAATGGCGGGGACAGCGGGATCCGACCCCGAAAGGGGGAGGTAATCCCTCAAACCCCGCCGTAGTTGGGATCGAGGACTGTAACTCGTCCTCGTGAACGAGGAATCCCTAGTAACCGCGCGTCAACATCGCGCGGTGAATACGTCCCTGCTCCTTGCACACACCGCCCGTCGCTCCATCCGAGTGAAGAGGGGGTGAGGCCCACTCTGCCGGGGTTTCCCGGTAGGGTGGGTCGAACCTCCTCTTCGCGAGGGGGGAGAAGTCGTAACAAGGTAGCCGTACCGGAAGGTGCGGCTGGATCACCTCCTTTACGACGGGTTTGAGGGCCTACCTACGTGAGAGTTTGGGGTGATCCCTTGATGAGGCTCGGGTCTTAGACCCGAGTTGATGGCGTGATTATGTTGATGAACGCCACGCACAGGTTCCAACGCAACTGTACTAACCAACACCCGAGGCGTCGGCGCGAAGCCGTCTGGTGGATGGCTCGGCTCGGGCGCCGATGAAGGGCGCGGCAAGCGGCGATATGCCCGGGGTAGGCGCAAGCAGCCGTCGAACCCGGGATTCCCGAATGGGACTTCCTGCTGAGGGTTAACAGCCCTCAGCGCCCCCATTCGGGGGCGGGAACCCCCCGAACGGAAACATCTTAGTAGGGGGAGGAAAAGAAATCAAATTGAGATCCCCTGAGTAGGGGCGACCGAAAGGGGGACAGCCCAAACCAAATCCCCACGGGATAACCGTGGGGAGATGTGGGGTTATCGGCTCCACGGCTGGGGCTCGACCCCAGCGAGCCGACCCACCGTAGCCGAAGTGGGCTGGAATGCCCCACCGTAGAGGGTGACAGTCTGGGGGCAGGCGTTGATTGCTCTGCCCTCAGGTCAACTCCCGTAGGCTAAACGGTGGGGGCTCGTGCCGTGGAGCAGAGTACCACGGCTTGGTTTTGCCGTGGGAAGTCGGGGGTCACCGACCTCCAAGGCTAAATACGTCCCGAGACCGATAGCGCACTAAGTACCGTGAGGGAAAGCTGAAAAGTACCCCGGAAGGGGGGTGAAAAGAGCCTGAAACCAGGCGGCTAATAACGGTGCGGCTCGAAAGGGGTGAATCCCCCCGAAGGAAAAACGGGTGACCGTTGAGTACGAGGGGGGAGGACCGGGGTCGCACCGTCCGTCTTGAAACACGGGCCGGGGAGTTCACGGCAGTGGCGAGCTTAAGGGGGTTAACCCCGAAGGCGTAGGGAAACCGACCTGCCCGCAGCGGGAAACCGTGAGGGGCGGGGTCTGCAAGGGCCTGGAGTCACTGCCGTGAGACCCGAAACCGGGCGATCTAGGCGGGGGTAGGGTGAAGCCGGGGGAAACCCCGGTGGAGGCCCGAAGGGGTGCTGACGTGCAATTCGCTCCTCTAACCTCCGCCTAGGGGCAAAAGACCAATCTAGCCCGGTGATAGCTGGTTCCCTCCGAAGTGTGTCTCAGCACAGCCCCGCTGGAGGTGGGTCACGGGGTAGAGCTACGGATTGAGGGTGCCGTGAGCCGGAAGGCTCCGGGCTCTCAGTCCAACTCCGAACCCGTGGCCACCGTAGAAGGCGGGAGTGGGGCGCCCCGGGGTAAGCCTGGGGGCCGAGAGGGGAACAACCCAGGCCGGGGTTAAGGCCCCAAAGTGCCGGCTAAGTGCCAAACGTAAAGGGCGTCCGCGGCCTAAGACAGCGGGAAGGTGGGCCTAACAGCAGCCATCCTCTAAAGGCAGGGCCTAAAACCCTGCCGGGGAGGGAGTGCGTAAGCCACTTATCTCTCCGCCAATTTTAAAATGAATCGTACTGCATAATAATGGGTCGAGTATGTAAAATGACTGAGAGGATATATTTAAAAGCATATATTGCTGGTGCTTTAAGAGACGGTTACATTGGAAGGTATGTAGAAAGAAAGAATAGCAAGGAGCATTGGGTGCTGAGAATATATAGCAAGGATGTAGAATGGCTTAATGAATTGGTTAAAATACTCAAGTACGCATATGGATTTGAGACAAATGTGATAATCCCACATAGAGGTATACCGTATATAGAGAAATACTCAAAGAAAATAGTGGAGCATATCGCTAAAGAGTTAAACCACCCAATAGGTAAATCAATAAACTGGGACACGCCAATGTTCATTAAAAACACCAACGATAAGGGTATATGGAGGTATTACATAGCTGGATTCTTCGATGCAGAGGGTGGAGTGGATATAACTAAGAAGCAATTGAAGATATACCAATCATGGAGAGGTGAAGTATGTCCCCCATTAATGGATATAAAAGATAAGATGCTAACTCTTTTTGGAATAGAGAGTGGGGAAGTATCCAGGTACCCTAATAGAAGATACAACCCAAGATTCGTTGTAAGAATAAAGAAAAAATACACATATATGTTTTACAAAACTTTCCCATTATTAAACCCATCTAAAATAAACAAGATCAAGCTCATTATTTAAATCCTTTTAGGGCGGAGGGATGGTGGCCGCAAAACAGCTCACCCGCCGAGGCCGCGGGCCCCGAAAATACGTCGGGGCTTAAGCCGGCCGCCGAGACCCCGGGGCACGGCCTCCATGAGGCCGTGATCCGGTAGGAGGGCGTCGGGATGGGGTAGAAGTCGGGCCGTGAGGTCCGATGGACCCGTCCCGAGTGCGGATCCCGGCGGTAGTAACAGCAAAGTGGGGTGAGAATCCCCACGGCCGGAAGGGCCAGGGTTCCTCAGCAACGGTCGTCAGCTGAGGGTTAGCCGGTCCTAAGGCAGGCCGTAACTCGGTCCTGCCGAAAGGGAAACGGGTTAATATTCCCGTGCCGCGGAGGTAGGTGCGGCAACGCAAGCCCGAACCCTGACGCGTCGAGGTAGGCCGACCGAGGCAGCCGCCTCGGCTAACTACCCGAAGGCCGGGGAGTGCCGTAACGGCGAGAACCGGCTGAAGGGAGGAATGGCCCCCGTTAGGGGGTTCGGCCGAGCCTCGGCGCCCTTGAAAAGGGGTTCGGGAACGAACCTCCGCGACCGTACCGAGAACCGACACAGGTGCCCCTGGGTGAGGAGCCCAAGGCTTGTGGGGGCTAACCCAGGCTAGGGAACTCGGCAAATTAGCCCCGTAACTTCGGGATAAGGGGTGCCTGCGGTTCTGCGGAAAACCCGTGGAACCGCGGGTCGCAGTGACAAGGGGGTCCTGACTGTTTAATAAAAACATAGCTCCCCGCTAGTCCGAAAGGATTAGTACGGGGGGTGAATCCTGGCCACTGGCGGTACGTGAAGCCGGGGTACAACCCGGTGAAGCGCCGCTGAAGGCCGGGGGTAACTCTGACCCTCTTAACGGGGGTCTCCCACCCGCTAGCAACACGGTAGTTTATACTTATTACATGGGTGGAAAAGATGCAACTGGGACTGGTGAGGTAATGAGGCCAGAAATAATAGGATATGTTGTGGGCTTCATTGATGCTGAAGGGAGTTTCTCAGTGAGCGTGAAGTTACAGAAAGACGTTGTATATGGAGTGAGGCTTGATCCCGTCTTCAGCATAACTCAGCAAGGGAGGGAGCCTCTTGAAGTTATCGCTGATGTACTTAATGCGGGAAGAATAATTCGAAAGCCTGGTCAAAGACACCTGTGGTTGCTTATAGTAGATAGAATGAGTGAGCTGACTCAGAGCTTAATACCGTTCTTGGACAAATACAGGGATCTCCTTCTAGCTAAGAGAGAAATATATGAGCTGTTTAGGGAGATAGTCATTGGCTTGCATAGTGGAATGCATAAAAGACCTGCGGGTCTTAAGAAGCTTGTGACTTTATCTTACAGCCTCTCTAGATTGAACTCGAAGGCCCATAGAAAGAGGGCCCTTAAACAAATTTTAGAAATAATCGATTCCCGTGTTGCCGAGTGGGGGGAGCCCCCGGGAGATAGGTAGCCAAATGCCTTGCCGGGTAAGGCAGGCACCACGTATTGCATAATATGTGGTGTCTGCCCTCGACAGTTCCGGCGCGCATGAATGGATCAACGAGGGCCCCACTGTCCCAGCCTGGGACCCCGTGAAGCCCACGGGGCTGGTGCACAGGCCAGCATCCCCCCGTAGGGAGAGAAGACCTCGTGGAGCTTTACCGCAGCCTGGCGTTGGTTCTCGGGTTGCGGTGCGTAGCGTAGGCGGGAGGCTGTGAACCCACTCTTCCGGGGGTGGGTGAGCCGTAAGTGAAACACCGCCTACCGCGATCTGAGGGCCTAACCTCGGGTTCGCCCGAGGGACAGCGTCAGGTGGGCGGTTCGGCTGGGGCGGCACGCCTGCGAAAAGATAACACAGGCGCCCAAAGGTCAGCTCAGGCGGGTCAGAACTCCGCCGTAGAGTGCAAGGGCAAAAGCTGGCCTTACCAGACCCTTGAACGTAAGGGGTCTGGTCGGGAAACCGCGGCCTAGCGAACGCTCGTGCCCCCTTCGGTGGGGGCCGGGCATGACAGAAAAGTTACCCCGAGGATAACAGGGTCGTCGCGGGCGAGAGTCCCCATCGACCCCGCGGTTTGCTACATCGATGTCGGCTCTTCCCATCCTGGGAGTGCAGCAGCTCCCAAGGGTGGGGCTAAGGGGGTAAGGCGCTTAAGAAGGTAAGCGTTCTTCCCCCTCCCTAAGCCCGCCCATTAAAGGGGAGCGTGAGCTGGGTTTAGAGCGTCGTGAGACAGCTCGGACTCTACCCACGGGGGGTGCGGGCCGCCTGAGGGGAAGGCATCCCAAGTACGAAAGGAACGGGATGTCGCGGCCTCTGGTCTACCGGCTGTCCGGCAGGGCATGCCGGGCAGCTACGCCGTGCGAGCTAACCGCTGAAAGCATCTAAGCGGGAAGCTCGCCCCGAAAAGAGGCGGCCGTTCGCCGGAGGTTCCCTCCGGCGACGAGGGCACCCGTAGAAGACGGGTTTGATGGGGCGGGGGTGTATGCCCGCCGCTCCCAATAGCCCGAGGCTGACGCTTGCCGGGTGTTGGTTAGTACGGTGTTGATAGAACCTGTGCGTGGCGTGAGGTATTTCTTAATCATTTATTTTGAGGTATTCACCTCATCGTTTTTAAACGTTCATAACCTCATACGACCTTCTACGAATTCCTTAAGGGTTTGTAATTCAACGTATTTCTCACTGCCTACGTTTAAATTTATGTTTAAGGGGGTTATAGTTACACACCCTTCCTCAAACCTCTTAACGTCGCTATCCTCCTCCAGCGAAGACCTCACAACCTTAAGCCAGTAGTAGTCATGACCTCTTGGATCAACCCCCTTAACGTATGTAGCTCTCCACCTAAGTCTAGCTGCTTTAACTACGTCAACGCAGTTGCTGTAATTCATAGGTATGTTAACGGAGAGTACGTCAACACCTTGAGGTAGACCGTAAACCAACACATACTCAGTTAAAGCCCTAATAACTTGAGACGCAACACCTCTAAACCTCACATTGCTGAAGCCCTCGAAAGATTCGGAACCTGAAGAAAAAGCCACAGCAGGTATACCCATCAAAGCAGCTTCAATAGCTAAAGCTACCGTACCGCTGTAGAATATATGTTGCAACGATAGATTATCACCGACGTTAACGCCTGAAAGCACCACATCCGGCTTAAAACCTAGGACCTCCATAGCTAAGTGCAGCCCATCAACTGGAGTGCCGTCAGTAACGTAAACATCCCACCCCTCCCAACCCTTCCTAACAAACCTCAAAGGCTTGCTGAAGGTTATCTCCCTACCAGTAGCTGACCTAGGGCTCTCAGTAGAAACTATCAAAACCTCACCTAAATCAGCTACGGAGCCAGCAAGCAGGTAAAGACCTGGGCTTAAATACCCGTCATCATTCGAAACTAAGATCCTCCAACTCAACTCCAACCCTAAATAGTATGGTTACTAACGTAAAATAACTTAAAAATAATAAGTGCTGAAGTAAGAAATCATAGGCAATGAGGGAGGCTGGTATTACTGACGAGTGATGAAAGACACCGGAACCGAGCCATAATAAACGAAGGAGACTTAGTACTTATTTATATAGACCCTAGAAGACATAAAGTAATACAGGTAAAGAGAAGTAAAACCCTACATACGGATAAGGGGTACGTAAGGCTTGACGACCTAATAGGTTTGGAGTGGGGCACACAGATAACTTTAAGCACAGGAGCTAAAGCATACGTGCTTAAACCAACCTTAAACGACGTATTGATGACAGCCTTCAAAAGAGTGACGCAGGTTATATATCCTAAAGACATATCATTAATGATATTCTACTCAGGCATTAAACAAGGCTCTAAAGTCCTTGAGTCAGGAGTGGGTACGGGCTTCCTCACAGCAGCGCTTGCTTGGTACGTAGGTAACGAAGGGCATATCTACGGCTACGAAATAAACGAGAAATACGTAGAGGTAGCGCGTAGAAACCTCGAATTGATAGGCCTAGCAGATAGAGTCACTATAAAAAATAAAGACGTAACTCAAAACGTAGATGAGGTGGAACTCGACGCCGCATTCCTAGACATACCAAACCCTTGGGATGCGTTACCGCAACTCAACAAAGCTTTAAAACCCTCAGCCACAGCCGTGATTTTCATACCAACAGTAAATCAAATAATCAAAACAACGCAAGCGCTACTTAAAGAGGGGTTTATAGACGTTAAAGTGTTTGAAACAACCCTTAGGGAATACCAACCAAATCCAGAAGCGCTTAGACCTAAGACGTTCTACGTAACGCATACAGGCTACATAATCACAGCAAGAAAAACAAAACAGTAACAAATTAAACCGCACACCGCTTTAAACTCCAAACCAAGATAATGCGCTACCGCACACACACTCGCGCATATCGACTCCCACCTCAAAGAGCGGGAATCCACTCAGAGGAGTTTACTTGTCTTAAATACATTCCTCTCACCCCTTACGAGCTGAGATCACCAGATCGTAAAATCCAACGTTTTTTAATTTATTATAAACAGCTAAGATATCTCCGGTGTAGGAAGTGCTTGTTAAGTTAATCGCCTGGTCTTCCGGCCTCGTTAAAGACCCCCGCAGACTCGTGTTACTAGCTATAAAGACATCAGCAGGCAAGCTAAAGGAAAAACCCCTCGAACATTACCTTAAGGAATATCCTGAAGACAGACTCAGCGAGTGGTTATTACAAGCAGTTAAATACCCCTCAACATTAGAACACATTACATTCACATTCTACATAGAAGGGATATCCAGAGTCACCAGCCATCAGCTAGTAAGGCATAGAATAGCTTCATACACGCAAGAAAGTCAGAGATACTCAACAGCAGAAAACGACTACATCACACCACCGTCGATAGCCAACAACATGTGGGAGCTTAAATTCAAGGAGTACGTAAATAAAGCCTACGAGTTATATAATGAAATGATTAAGTCAGGCATACCTTACGAAGACGCTAGATACATACTACCTCAAGCATCGTCAACACGCCTCTTAATGACTGTAAACCTTAGGGAATTCATCCACATAGCATGCTTACGAACGTCAATACACGCGCAGTGGGAAATCAAAGAACTCTTAAACTCCATGGTAAATGAAGTCTCTAAGGTAATCCCAGAAATAAATGAGTTAATACTGAAGGGATGTGAAGAAGGGATTTAACATAATTATAACGTTCTTAACGGGCTCATCACACCCCTTCAGCACTCAATTATGTTAAACAACTCCCTTAAATCATAAACTACGTAATCGGGGGCAACCCTAGTGTTCTTACACGTCCCCCTACATACCAGCACAGCAATAGAGCCTATCTCCTTAGCTGGCAACACGTCGTATTCCGTATCGCCAACAACCACCGCTTCACTGAAGGTAAGGTTAAGCTTCTTAATAGCTAACACGAAAGTTTCAGGGTCTGGCTTACCCTTACCGACGATATCGCTGCCGACCACCACATCCACGTAATTTCTAATCCCCACAGCGTTTAACACAGCTTCAATCGTTTCAACGTTGGTGGAGGACGCCACACCCACCGAAACTTTACATTCAAATTTCAACCTACTTAAAACCTCAGGAACCTCACTATACAGCTTAACCTCATTCACCCTACTTAAATAGAGCTTCCTTTTAAACCTAGCCAACCTCAGAGCTAGGCCCTCATCCTTAACTAACGTCTTAGCTATATCCTCAGCCGACATTCCAACAAAACCTCTAACCTTCTTGGGATCCACCTCCACACCGAAAACACGGCCTGCTTCAACCCACGTGCTTACATGCAAATCGACGCTATCCACCAACGTACCATCTAAGTCAAAAATCACGCCTTTAACCCTCGCAGGCATAGCCTACACCCCCAATAAACTAAGCGCTGGGTAACAACCTGTAAAGGACTTCATAAACAGCTACCCACGAGATAAACTCAACCGAGTAGAATAAGCTAATACTTAAAGCCTTTCCGGAGGCTTTAACTATCCTACTATAGATAAAGATGTAAATAAAATAGCTTAAGAAATACACAGCAACTAAAGCCACATCAAAGAATACGTTGCTAAACCTCAACCAACGCTTAACTACAAATGAAGTAACGCCTAAAACAACACCATAGAATACGCCGAAGTACAAGCTTCTTTTAAGCAATGGCTCCACATCATCCACCTCCACATAACTCTTTAACCTTACTTAAAACTTCATTACCTAAAGAACACAGCGTTGAAACGTAGCCTTTAATCACATTAACATCGCATAAATGAACCTTAAGGGATGAGATCTCCGTAAGTGAAGAACTACAGAAGACTTCACCACCCTTTAAAAGCAACGCTTTAAGAACCAACCTACCGTCGCGTGCCTTACGCACCTGCGTAAAAATAGATAGATCCCCACCTACTTTTTTAACGCATCGAAGCTCCCCACCCACGCTGGAACACACACCTAAAAACCCTCTAAACCTAGATAAAGCACCGCATTCTAAAGTAACAACTAAGTAAACCTCCATATAACAAGAACTTACGTACCCGAGAATCCCCCTAAAGAAATCTTCAGGAGGACTCTCCCCACAACGACCTCTTAAAAAAACCTTAAAGAAACCCGAGCTGGAATCAAGGACAAGAACTTCACCACGCCACAACTTTACGAATTTACTAAAACCAACGTAGTCACTCCTTACCTTACCGGACACCACAAAGTTTAACATTACATCACCATCCATAAAAACTACCTATCACGCAGCTTATAGGCGCTCTATATTAAATAACCTACACAATTAAAACTACCCAAATGGTGGGATATCAACAACACTTTAAAATCTATGGCGTAAGGAAGAACATAGTACTTCGTTAAGAGGGATGCGGGATTGAGCCCAGCCAATAGATATACATGCCTCGTATGCGGTAGGAAATTCCCTGAAGGGCAAGGAGTAACGTTAGAAGTCGGTAGTAGGAAATACGCGTTTCACAGTAAAACATGTGCGTTGAAGTTTTTGAAGAAAGCCTTAGAAAACATCGAAATCAACGCATTAATTAACACCTTCGATAAAACAGCTAAGGAGTTTGAAGAAGTTTTAAAAAGTAAGAGCGAATTAAAATCTAAGAAGATAGGGTAGAAAGCTACAGCATCAACTCATCATCTCTGATGACATAGCTTTACTATCACATCAGTTAGTTCCTTAAATGACTTCACGTCCCTCCCATATTGAATAAATACAACATTCGGAAATTCCTTAACTACGTCGAAAACGTGAACATCTCTATCGTCCACGTATATAAGCAATTCAACATAAACCTCATCGGAAATCTCCTTAGAGAGTTTAGCTAAATAATCTTTAAGCATTAAATGTTTATTAGGATGAAACTCTATTAGATGAGCGTCAAACAATTCATAAATCCCGAAAAGCTTTAAAGCCGTAGCACGTTCTATATAATTTCTTGATATTCTTAAATAGTCTTAATCACTTTCTTCTATGGCTATAACGTTAATTTCTTTTCCGTGGAGCTTCTTAAGCTTCTCCTGGTATTCCTTTGGTGGGTATATTAGGTATCTTGTGTTGCTTTTAACTACTCTAGCTTTAAAGACGTATATCAGCATATATTCACTCACCAAGATGTGGTCTGTGCATAAAAGCTCATAAATCTATACACCAATAGAGTTTTTAGGTGTTTGCCTGATGAAGGCGTTTATCCGCTCTAGAGTTGGGCGGATGCCTGAGGGAGTATATCATAGGGCTTTAAAAGCTGAGGCTGAGGTTGTAGATGGGGATATTGGGGATCTACTCTATGACTTAGCCATTCATAGATACGTTCTTCAGAGGGTTGTGGATGCGTTATGGGATTTGGGGGAGATACCTAAGAAAGATCAAGCACATCAAATGTTCTACGAAATGCTTAGAGTATATGGTTTTAGAGCACATGTAGCTAGAAACATATACAACACAGCAATAGCTTTTTAGTTAAATCCACTAAAAACAACGGAGGTTCAAAACCTACCGTTAAAAAGCTTAGTGCTAGACTAGACCATCAAGACGCTAAAGTAAATTTAAGCAACAGAACAGTTAGAATAATCCTTAGAGATAAATGGTATACACTCAGAATTAAGCACAGGAATGGATATATTGAAAGATTCGAAGGCTTGAAGTGGAAGGAGGTTCACGTTAAATACCGTAGTGGTAAGCTCTACGTTAGCATAGTGTTTAAGGTAAGATACACACCATACATTCCTAAAGGTGTTGTAGCTCTAGACCTGAATTTGAGGTGTGTCGTATCGTATGATGGCTCTGATGTTAGGAGGTATAGAACTAAATTTATAGATGCTCTCAGTAAAAAAGCTAGAGCTGAAGAAATTCGGAAGAAGTATCCTAAGAGGTGGAGATACAATAGGAAGATTTTGAAGAGGGTTAGGAGCCTCCATAGGAGGTCTAGAAATATTGTTGTGGATTGGTGTGGGAAGTACGCTAAAGAAATTACGTGGAAGGCTAAGAAATATGGCTACGCAATAGCTTTAGAAGATTTAAAGGAACTTAGAAAATCATTCAATAATAAAAATGATAGAGTTGTTTGGAAGCTCACGATGTTCGCATATAGGAGGCTTCAAGAATCAATAATGAATAAAGCTATTGAGTATAACGTCCCCATAGTGTTTGTGAATCCAAAGAAAACATCTTCAACATGTCCAAGATGTAAATCAAAAGTTAGATATAATTGGAAGATTCGGGATATGTAACAAATGCGGGTTTAAAGCCGATAGAGATGTAATAGGAGCTATAAACATTTGGCTGAAGGTTTTAAAAGCGTGTGCGGGGGTGTTTGGGTCGCCCCTAAGAGCCTCCGCAGTGAAGGATGAAACCAGACAGAGCGGAGGAACAAAACATGAGGGGATGAAGAAAGTAATCAGAAGTAACTAAAAGCGATTGAGAGTATCATTCAGACTCGAACCCTCTTCAGCTACTTCCCTCACATTCCAACTCAACGTAACTACCTTAAAACCCATTTCTTTACAGAAAGTTACTAACTCACGTACGCCTTCACGTAAATTAACTTTAACGCCTTGAGAATCTACTATAGTGTAGTCATCCAACTTTTTGAAAGGCGGGTTTAACGCCGATATATCCAGCGTATCCCAAACAACGCCGTCTAGATCAAGCGCTAAGATCCTTATCCTCAAGTCCTCAACCCTAAGCTGATTAACGCCGATTTATTTAAGCGTAACGAACTTAATTAGCGGTTTTAAACCCTTAAACACCTTATTTTAAATGAATGATGAGTGTGGCGGTCACGGAACAGTGAAGACTTAGGAGCCCACTGACTTAACTCTAACGAAATCATTACCTTCGTTTTTTACATTGGGTTCATTAAGTGAAGGTAGCAGTGGAAGAATCGCTACACTTAATTAGGTAATCGATGAAGTCAATGAAAAATTAGTGAAGCGATTCAAGCACGCTTCAAATAGCCATATATTCCATGTTTTTTAAAGAGGGTTTTGGAAAAAAGCTTTGATGCTTACCTCGGCTTTATTACTCCTTCTTGCTTATTATTATTTCTATCGTCGAGACTCTAGACTGTTTGCCTTCAGAGCTAGTTACTACCTGACTTCCGATCTTTATCTCCTTAACGTTTACTTTCTCAGGTAGAAACCTGCTCCTAACAATCTCTACTGTGTCGACAGCTTTGCTTATAGCTCGTCCCCTAGCCTTAATGACGATCTCAGGCACTCCTTGGTTTAACAGAGTTAGAGTTGCTAATACGTAGTTCATTACGGGTTTCTTACCTACTAACACTACGTTGCTAGACATCGGACCTTGCGCCATTTCTACACACCTTGTTGTTGCTTGTTTTTATTTCGTTAATGTTTAATACGGTTAGCCTTAAAAAGTTTTTCCTATTAATGAAGAAGGAACGTCCCCACTAATATATAAGTTCCAGCGTGAATAAATGATTAGATGGGAGTATGGAATTCGAAGGGAGAGTTAAGGCGTTGTTTAACGGATATGCTAAAATAGATAAAATACCCGTTAACATAGCTAAGGGTTTGGCGGAGGCTAAGATCACACCTCAAGACTTAACCAATCCCATCGCTTTCCAGCTAGCTTTTTCAAGGCTTTACGATGCCCTACTTAAGGTGGTGGAAAGCGGAAGCGAACCGTCATACATAGCTGAAGTTAGGTTTAAAGACAGCTTAGGCAATGAAGTGGTTATGGCTGTAGACCTAGGTAAGGAAATGCCGGCTTTCACAAGCAACGTAGTTAGAGCTAAAATCACTGTAGAGTTGTTTGAAGAGTAGTTGCGTTGCTAGGATGAGATTTAATGAAGGATGAAGACCTAATCGTGAGGTATAAGGGTTGGCTCAGTAGGGAAGACTTCAGTAAAATGATTGAAATAGCTGATTACTTAGGGAAAGACCTAGGTGCTATAGCCTTCAGACTATCTAAAGAGAAGATAATGCGTAACAACCTAACCGTCGACGAAGTTCTAAGCATACTTGACGACATCGGCATCGAATACAGTGACGCGTTAGTGGAGACGTTAAATAAAGTCTTATCTAAAAACCTGGGAAGAGCCGTTATTAGTTTTGACGGGGCTAAGATATACGTAAAATTCGATAGATTCATAGGTGAGACATACCACAACAAGTTGAAAAACCTCCTTAAATACGACTTTAAATCTAAAGCGTTCTATACATACCCGTTCAACTATTTTAAAACGAAGAACATACTTAAGGAGCTGGGGTTCACAGTAGAGGATTTAACAGGTTTTAAAGAAACTAACGCGTTACCACTTAAGGTAGAGTTTAAAGGAAGCCTTAGGGAATACCAGAAAGAAGCTTTAGATGCGTGGTGGAAGGCCTCAGGGCAAGGAATTATAGCCCTCCCTACAGGCGCTGGAAAAACAGTCGTTGGCATAGCAGCTCTTTCCCTAGTCAACGAAGCGACTTTAATAATCGCCTACACGAAAGAACAGCTAATGCAGTGGGAGAAATTCATCGTTAAATTCACGAACTTAAGTCCCTCATTGATAGGGCTTTACTATAGTGAGGAGAAGAAATTAGCGCCTATAACCTTAGCTACTTACCAAACAGCATACAGATATATGAGTAAGTTAGCACCTTACTTCAGCCTTCTAATAATAGACGAGGTACATCACCTGCCAGCAGATAAATTCAGACATATAGCTATTACATCACCAGCTAAGTTTAGAATGGGTCTCTCAGCTACACCATATAGAGAAGATGGAAAACATGAAGATCTCTTCCCACTTATGGGTGGGGTTGTATACTATAAATCACCTTACGAACTTGCTGAAATGGGTTACTTAGCTAGGTATAGGGTAGTAACCATACGAGTTGAGTTGAAGGGAGAGGAGAAGAAGAGGTATTTAGAGCTTAGGAAGGCTTTCAAAGAGCTTTCCGGAGGTCTAGACTTCAAGACGTTGGTGGACTTAGCCAAGTCCGGAAATCAAAGAGCCATTCAAGCCCTTAAAGTTCACAGCGAAATCATGAAGATACTTTCTACGTGTAGAGCTAAAGTAGATAAGGTTAAGGAGTTGGTAGAGCGTGAGGTAGCTGAAGGGAGGAAGGTTATAGTCTTCGCTCATTACGTCTCTCTAGCTGAGGAAATAGCTAAGGAAACCAACGCATATCTACTTACCGGTGAACTAGACGAAGCGAGAAGGAGGAGTATTTTAGAACAATTTAAAAACGCGAAATCAGGGGTTTTAGTTGTTACGACTGTGGGAGACGAAGGCATCGACATTCCTGACGCTTCAGTGGGGATATTCGTCGCTGGAACCGGGTCAAGAAGGCAATTCATTCAAAGGCTGGGAAGGCTTTTAAGACCTCAGCCAGGTAAAGAGGCAGTTCTCTACGAAGTAGTTGTTAAAGGCACAAGCGAGGAACTTCAGTCGAGGAGAAGGAAGACTTTAAGCTTAGAAGACTTAGCAGACGTAGATGAAAGCTCTGATTAAAACCTCATTAAGTAAGTCGGTAACCTCTAATTCGTTTCTTGAAACGCCATTAACAACTATAGACCTATTGAAGCTTAACTCACCTACAAGAACCTCATCGTTAAGAGTTAATAAAGGCTTGGTAAGAAGTTTCAACTTAGGTATGTCATTTAAATCTACAACCTTGTAAAACTCAACCTCCGAGTTAGGTAATACCAGACCAGACAGAATCGGGTGTGAAAACCATAGAGATTTAAGCAATCCCTTACAACTCCTTAACCTAACGTCATTAAGCGAATGCAGTAATGCCACATGTCTCTCCATAAGGAAGTTATTTAAGTACGTCTCTAAGCTTAAGTTGCTGCCTTCATCAATTACGGTACACCTTCTACCCTTAACAGACGAGGGATCATCCTTAACTACCTTAGAAGGCAGCAGAGTCTCAACTAACTTCCTTAACCTACCATTACCTATAAAAACAACAGACTCAGACTCAAAAACTTTCTTAACATCACACCAAACGTCCTCAGCTAAAACGTAATCAGGATCCCTAATCGATAAAGGCTCTGCGGCAAAAATGGAAAGTTGAGGTAAAGCAATGCGTATTGAAGAGACGCCCCTCCCTTTAACTAAGGCGGTAGTTGGTTTAAGCAATATGTAAGTATCTTCGCTATGTTCAATCAATTCACTCACTAAGCTAAGGTCTTCACTAAACCTCCTTACTAAATAAACAACACTCCCGGAATGTAACCTTATACCTAATCACCTATTCAAAAACGTTAAGCTTTCTTATATTGATTTGAAGCCAAACCATAAACATAAGCTCTTTATGTAGCGAGGGCTTAGGATGTGATATTCGGTACAATGTTCAATCAAATGGAAGGTGTGTGGCATCCACCTTGACATAACCTCATGCAGTACGGATGAAATCTATAAAATAGAGTTGAAAGATAAATATAACCTTCAATACAAAGCTAAACTTGATGAAGAACCTTGTAAGGTCTGAAGCTGTGATGAAGACCAGGCTTCTGAAATTTTATGTGGTCTTTAGAGCTGATGAGGAGGTTCTGTAAAGATGTTTCAACGTAAACTTATTCTCCGCAATTACCTATTTTACGATGTTTAAGGCATTAATAGAAAGCTTTTAATTTCCGATAAGAAATATAATATGATGTGATATGCCCGCAGCTTTAGTTCTTATAAATACAGAGATAGGATCTGAAAGTGACGTTATGAACGCGCTATCTAAGATTGACGGCGTTAAGGAAATCTATGAGGTTTATGGTATGTACGACATAGTCGTTAAGGTCGAAGCTGAAACGCATGAAGCCCTTAGGGAGTTAGTCATTAATAAAATTAGACGTATACCTCAAGTTAGAGGAACAACTACGATGATAGTTATTGAGCAGAGGGTAATAAGTAAGTAAGCTCTGAAAAACACTTGATTTTCCAAAAGGGGAAAAACTTAAAGTCAGGCTTTCTTTTTACGAATATATTCAACCGTGTCTGGACGCACGTTTTTAGACGCTTTTTCATAACCTACGTCAAACAGCTTTAAGTTAACTTCTCTTACCTTACCTCTGCCTATGTTAGCTACTTCCTGCCTAACGCTGTCCTTAGATATTATGTTACCTTCGCTAAGGATGTATGTAGTAAAACCAAGCAGCACTATGTTGGCTCCGTAGGGATTGCCTAGATTTAAAGACTCTTCAGAAGCGTTAACTAAGTAGAAATGTTTTACGGCGTTAGCTACCCTTATAAGATCGTCTCTACTGGGTAATACGATCTTGGGGATGGAAGGACGGATGATCTTATCGTTAGAAATTAATATGGAGTCCTTCTGCTGCATTGAGATGTTTCTAACAGCTTCAATTAACTCAAGCGATACATGTATGTCAACCTCCCCCTCAGGTATTAAAGGAGCTGATAACTCGTCATTGCCTATCCTGACGTGCACCACTACAGAGCCTCCACGTTGACTTAATCCATGTGTTTCAGCTACGTATGCTTTCATGCCTTCCTTTATAGCTGCCTGGCCTAATAACCTAGCTAGAGTAAGGAGTCCTTGGCCGCCAACACCTGAAACTAATATGTTAATCAACATCCTCACCTCCAGTACTTCTCCACCTCTTCCTGGTCGTACTCTTCAGAAGGAACTATAGCTTTTGTGGGACATACTTGAACGCATGCTGCGCAACCTACACACAGCTCCGGATCTATAGACGCTTTTCTATTGCTTAAAGAGGTTATCGCTGGGCATGAGAACCAGTCATAACATATGCCGCAACCTATACATTTATCCTCAAGTACTTTAAACGTAACGTATTTAACGCCCGCTCGAGTTAAATCCCTAACGACCTCTAAAGCACATCTCCTCCTAACAACAACCACAGCAGGTTCTCTATTCGTTTTAACGTACTCTACAGCCTTCTTCAGAACTTCACGAACTTTTTTAATGTCGAAGGGATCCACAACTTCAACGAACTTAACCCCTATGCCTCGGGCAACCTCTTCTATAAGTATCGGTTGTAGATTGCCGTCCCTTCTGGAGGAAGGCGCTGGTTGATGACCCGTCATAGCAGTTACTTCGTTATCTAACACAACTGTAATGAGGGGTTTCCTTAACCAAACAGCGTTTACGAGCGGTGGAAGACCGGCATGGTAGAACGTAGAATCGCCTATAGTAGCTATAACGACATCTTCTGTCACTACGCTTAACCCACCACCTACACCTATACTACTTCCCATCTCAATCGTAACGTCCTGAAGGTTGTATGGGGGATTATACGCTAGTGAATAACACCCTATATCTCCAGAGATAATGTAGGGTAGTTTCTCTTGGGTTAAGAACCTCCTTAACTCGAAGAAGAACGGCCTGTAGGGACATCCGGGGCAGAACGTAGGGGGTCTAGGCGGTAATTTAACATCTACCGTTAATGGAGTTGAGTCAGTACTTAATAACCGCACCCCCATAAACTCCGCGATGGCTTTCCTAACTCTATAGTGTGTGAGTTCAAACTCCATACCAACTAAGTCCTTACCTCTAACAGGTATTTTAACGCCTTCGTCATAAAGTATCGATTTAACTTCTTTCTCAACTAATGGATCAAGCTCCTCAACTACGAGTACGTTCTCAACGTCCTCAACGCTTTTAAGCAGGAGATCCCTAGGTAATGGGTACGTAGTAGCTAACTTAAGTATTTTAACTTTATCCTCAACGCCTAAATACTTAACCGCCTCCCTAACATACCCGTAAGCTAACCCTGAAGCAACTATTAAGCTCTTCCCATCCCCTTGAATTGAGTTGAACGGAAACTCATTCACGGCTTTGGAGATTTCCTTCCACTTCTGTAAAAGCCTCTGTTTGTTTCTTCGCGCGTTAGCAGGCACTACAACATACCTGTCCTCTTTGTTAAACTTACCTTTAACTTTAGGTTCTGGTATAGGGCCTAGATCAACATATCCTCTAGTATGGCTAACTCTAGTTGTAGTTCTTAACAACACCGGATGTTTAAACCTAGAACTAAACTCAAAAACAGCCTTAGTTAAGTCTTTAGCTTCAGTAGCATCGTAGGGCTCAAAAACAGGTACGAAGGCGTGAACTCCAAACCATCTGTTGTCTTGCTCGTTCTGGCTGCTATGCATACTGGGGTCGTCTGCGGTAACGATAACAAAACTTTCTTCAACCCCCGTATAAGCTGCGCTCATAAACGGGTCGGCCGCTACGTTTAAACCTACGTGCTTCATAGCGGTTAAAGACTTAACCCCAGCTATTGCAGCAGCGTATGCCGTCTCGAAAGCTACCTTCTCATTAACACTCCATTCAACGTAGATGCCTAAAATGTCTTTAACACTCATTAACGATTCGACAATCTCTGAAGAGGGTGTACCTGGGTAAGCCGCAGCTACCCCCAACCCAGCCTCCAAAGCTCCGCGGGCGATGGCTTCATTACCTAAAAGAAAGTGTCTCCCACCGCTTAACCTGGCTAAACTACTAAAGCTCACGTTTTTACCCTAATAATTTAAGTTATAGAAAGTTATATAGTGATCCTTGTTAGAATTGTTTTAACAAACCTAAAGAATATTGGTGATGGTGATATAGGTCTACTCTTAAACTCGGGATGGAATTGCGTGCCTAAGTAAAACTCGTTACCTTTAAGCTCCATAACTTCAGGGAACCCTTCCTCACTAAATCCGCTGACTTTAAATCCAGAGCTTTCGAAATCATCTATATATGCTGGGTTTACCTGATATCTATGTCTGTGTCTCTCATATATGATTTCAGCGTTTCCGTAGATATCGCTTATTAACGTGTTCGGCACTAACCTCACAGGCAACGCCCCTAACCTCATAGTACCTCCCTTGACTAAGACGTTTTTCTGATAGCTAAGTAAATCCACAACAGGATGTGGGGTGGTTGGATCCACTTCAGTTGTGTTGGCTCTTTCATACCCTAATACGTTCCTAGCATATTCAACAACCATTAACTGAAGACCAAAGCAAATTCCCAATACCGGCTTTCCAACCTCTCTTAAGTACCTTATAGCTTTTATCTTGCCTTCAACACCTCTAGCTCCAAATCCAGGCAATATTATAGCACCATCAACACCGTCTAAAACGCTTCCTACGTCTAGATTACCTTTCTCTATATCCGTTGCTTCAACCCATATAAACTCAGGCTTAACCCTTTGATTTAATGAAGCATGCTTAACTGCTTCAACGATACTTAAGTAGCTATCCTTAAGTTTAGTGTACTTCCCTACCATACCTATCCTTACCTTCTTAGTGGAGGATCTGTAATTCTCTATTAACACCTTCCAAGCACTTAAGTCAGGTTCCCTATAATTAAGTCTTAGCTTATCGGATACGGCTTTCGTAAGTCCTTCGCTATGGAGTATTAAAGGAACCTCATAAATTATATCCACGTCTGGATTGCTGAATATGAAGTTTTCGGGTAGATTACCATAAAGGGATAGTTTCCTCCGCGCATCACCGTCTAAAGCTTCTGAAGCCCTAGCTACGATAATATCCGGTTGAATACCTATTCGCCTTAACTCCTGCATACTGTGTTGAGCAGGTTTTGTCTTCAGCTCACCCGTAGTTGATAATTTAGGAACTAAAACCACATGCACAAAAACCACGTTTTCAAGGCCTTTCTCTAACCTCATCTGCCTAGCAGCTTCTAAAAAAGGCAAGCCCTCTATATCTCCTACCGTACCCCCTATTTCAACTATGGTTACATCGCTTTCATATCTGTTAGCTATCTGTTCTATCTCACTTTTTATCTCGTCAGTTACGTGGGGAATCACCTGTACGGTCTGACCTAAGTAATCCCCTCTTCTCTCCTTCTCTATAACAGCTCTATAGATCTTACCCGTAGTTATGTTGTTGTCCTTAGATAGATTCACGCCTAAAAACCTTTCGTAATGGCCTAAGTCTAAATCTGTTTCACCACCATCTTCAGTTACGAAAACTTCTCCATGCATGTAGGGATTCATAGTACCTGCGTCTACGTTTACGTAAGGATCTATCTTAATTGCTGTGACGTTATACCCAAGCAACTTAATTAGAAGGGCTATGGAGGCTGTAGTAACACCCTTACCCAAACCCGAAAGTACCCCGCCAGTAACGAACACATACTTCCTAACCGTTTTCAACCACCTTAAACGATATGAATTTTGTATCGAAGGTTTAAAGTTATTAATGTTTAATCTTAATATAGAGATAAATTAAATAACCTAACACTTTAAAAGGTGTTAAGTATTGAAGTCTTTCTACAGGAGTTGGAGAGTGTTAATAAAGAACATGTGCCCTAACTGCGGCGGCATTATTGCTGAGGAAAGGTTGAGTAAAGGACTTCCATGCAGTTCGTGTGTCCCAGACGAAGCCCTCTTAGAGGGTGGGGAAGTAGACCTCCCTAAGGTTTTGAGCAACCTAAACAAAGGTTTCAAACTTCTTGACTTATTCCTAATGGAGGACGAACTAAAAAGATTTGAGGAGTTCTTCACGACAGTTACTAAAGGTAAGAAACTATGGAGTATTCAAAGGTCGTGGGTTAAGAGGATGTTAAGCGGGGAATCATTCGCTTTAATCGCTCCTACAGGTGTAGGTAAGTCAACGCTACTTCAGGTATACACTCTTTATAACGCATTTAAGGGTAAAGCAGTGCTCTACTTAGTGCCTACAAGACAGCTAATGACTCAAGTTGCTCAATCGATTAAATCGATGAGCAACAGTAACGTAATAGTTACGACCTCAGACAACTTTAAAGAATATTTTCAGATGAGGGATTCAGGTAGGGTTGATATCCTTACTCACGCATTCATATACAAGAACTTAAGCTCTTTTAATGGCTTAAGATATGACGTCATCGTCGTCGACGACTTTGACGCTTTACTTAAGTCTTCAACCATCGTTAACGTACTTCTTAATCTACTCGGTATATCCAAAACAGCTTTGGATTTAGCTACTAAAGTGTTGCAGGCGAAGCAGGAAGCTGTCATATATAAGTACTTAGGTAACGTCGAGAAAATGCGTGAATTGTTTGTTCAAATAGAGAACTTAGAGTTAAACTTAGCTAAGAACTTAAACTACGTTAACGTAGGTCAATTGCTAATAGCTAGTGCTACTGGAAGAGGCAGGGGCAGTAGAGTTAGAATACTTAGGGAATTGCTTGGGTTTGAGCTAGGTTCCATAACGGATTACATGCGTAACATAGTTGAAGCGTATCAACCTCTAAACTACCGGGAGTTGGTTGAGCTTCTGAAAAAACTCACTGGAGGAACTTTAATATTCGTAAGTAAGGATCTGGGCTTAAGTAAGGCTAAGGAGCTTACGAATATGTTAAAGGCTGAAGGGTTTAAAGTAAGTCTAGCTAATTCAAGAAGAGCCCTCGATAAGATGAGGAACGGTGAAGTCGACATCTTAGTTGGTGTTTCCACGTATTACGGAATCTTAACTAGAGGTATTGATGAACCCTTACGGATATACAACACAGTTTTTATGGGCATACCTAAATTCGAGTTAAGCTTAGACGCTATGCTTTTAAACCCTGTAAGCTTAGCTAAGTTGATAGGTGAGTTACCTAAGCATGGATTTAAACCAAGCACTGAAGATATAAACGTCGTTAAAGCCATAAGCAGATTAAATAGTGGTTCGTTGAAGGTACTTCAAAAAGGTCTTAAAGGGTTTATAGATCTTAACGGCTATCTAAAGGAGTTAAGCACGTTGATTTTATTAACTGCTGATAGAATACGTAAATTCGTTGAGGAAGAGTTAAGCAAGTCTGGAAAGCTCGTGTTAAGTCACTTAGTTATAAAGAGAAAAGATAAGGACATAGTGTGCGTGATACCGGACGTTATGACTTACATTCAAGCATCAGGAAGAAGTAGTAGATTACTTAACGGCAGGATGACTTTAGGATTATCCGTAATATTCTTTGACGACGAGGATCTGCTTAAGATCTTCATTAACAGAATTAAGAATTACATAAACAACTATACGCTAAAGCCGTTAAACCAAATCGACCTTAACTACGTTAAAGAACAGCAGAGACTTTCTAGGTCGTTAAGTAGTTACTCAAGCATGTCCATAGATAGGATTCGATCAGCCTTAGTCGTTGTTGAATCACCAACTAAGGCTAAAACCATAGCTAAAATGTTTGGAACACCCGGCAAGAGAATACTTGGGGATTACGTAGCCTACGAGACTGTTGTATCTTTAGGTGATAAAGTATATGTGGTCACTATAGCGCCTACGTTAGGGCATTTACTAGATATTACGATTGGGGAGGGGCTTCACGGCGTATTAATGAATGAAGACGGTGATGTCACCCCGATTTACACGACTTTAAAGAGGTGCTACAGCTGCGGCCATCAATTCACAGAGGATAGGAGCAACTGCCCTAAATGCGGTTCTGGGAGGATTAGGGACAGCAAAAAAATAATTGAAGCACTTAGGAAAATCGCTAAGGAAGTTGATGAAGTCTTCATTGCTACAGATCCAGACGACGAAGGTGAGAAAATAGCTTACGATGTTTTCATATCTGTAAAGCCATTTAATAAAAACGTGAAGAGGGTTGAGTTCCATGAAGTAACTCGACAAGCGTTTATTAAAGCCTTAAGCAGTCCTAGGGCAATTGATTCCCATAGAGTTAATGCTCAAATAGTACGTAGAGTTGATGATAGACTACTAGGATTTGAATTAAGTAATATCCTGCAAACCAAGTTCGATAAGCAATGGCTGGGTGGGGGTAGGGTTCAAACACCCGTTTTAAAGTGGGTTGTTGATAAATATGTGGAATACATCAACAACAAAGGCTATAAAGTAGTGATTTACCTGCCTAACGAACTTAAAGTTAATTTCTTCTTTGAAAACGAAGAGGATATGCGAAGGTTACTCACCGCGTTAAATAAGGAACCGGTGCGTTTAGAGGTACTTGATGAAAAAGAGAAAGATGTGAATCCCCTACCTCCCTACACTACCGACACGATACTCAGCGAAGCTACTAAAACACTAAAGTTAAGCCCTACCGCGGTAATGAAAGGTCTGCAAGAACTTTTTGAGTTAGGTTACATCACCTACCACAGAACAGATAGTACGCATGTTTCTAATGTCGGCATTGAAATCGCTAGAGAGTATTTCAGTAACAGGCCGGAACTTCAGGAGATTTTCACACCTAGAAGTTGGGGTACGGAGGGCACTCACGAGTGCATTAGACCTACTAAACCTATAGAGAAAATCGATGAAGACTTTTGGAACGCGGTTGCTTCAAACCTTACGTGGATTCATAAATCATTATATGACATGATATTCCGGAGGTTTATGGCTAGTCAAGCAGGTCAGGCAAAAATCCTCTATAAGAAAGTTAAGATATCTATTGACTCATATGAAGTTATAGCTGAATACCCCGTTAGAATACTTAAAGTCGGCTTCACGAGGTTAACACCTATACGAATATATGAAGAGTTAGATAGAGTCGAAAGATTCGCTGAGGTGAAACCGATAAAAGTAGATCACTTCAAATCCTCGAAAGCTACTCTATTTTCGACGTCAGACGTTATTAGGTTAATGAAGGAAAACCGTATAGGGCGACCAAGCACATATGCGAAAGCCATAGAAAATAATCTAAGGCACGGTTACGTAGTATTATCTAAGAAGAAGCAGTTCATCATACCTACGAAGACAGGACTTGAAGTAGTTAATTTCATACAGGGTAGGTATCCATATCTAACAACACCTCAATTCACAAGAGATTTGGAAGCACTTCTGGAGTTGGTTAGGTCAGGCAGAATCAGCCGAGATAAAGCACTTACATTCATACTAAGTGATGTAATAGTCCTTAGAACGCTGAACAACATAGTTGCTGAGGCGGATAAAACCTTAGTTGCGGATAACTCAGCCATAGCTGACTAGGTTTTAAACGCTTTAAACTAGATAGTTTCTATTATTATGAGGTATCAAACACTTGAGAATAAGACTACTGGCCTTAACGAATGAACTACTTAGGAAGATATTTACGTTGATGAGCTTAATCCTAAGCGCTATCTACATAGCTTTAGTAGCTCTAGATATGTTTATAATCTACCTAGAGATTCGATTCGCTACTTTTAAGAACCTACTGTTGTTTAGACTAATACTTACACTTAATGGATTGCCAACTGACGTTAGGGCTGTGCTTACGTCAACATATAGAAATGGTTTGAAAACGATCAGGTTTAATTTAAAGGATCTCCTCAGAAGTTTTAGATGACTACATCCGACCCAACAAAACTTGCTTAACCACTTCCCACCTTTTATTTAAAAAGCCTAGTGCTAAAGTATCTAGCGGCATAATCCGGCAATATAGTCACGATCTTACTGCCTTCACTTAAGTTAAACCTTCTCGCTATCTTTATAGCTGCCATTACATTAGCGCCTGAGGAGATTCCTACAGCAAGGCCTTCATACCTGGCTAGTTTTTTAGCCATGGAAATAGCTTCATCAGACGTAACCACTTCGAAATGATCTATGAGGTGCCTGTATTTTCTAATTATGTTTGGTACAAAACCGTCTCCCACACCCTCTATTTCATGTCTTCCCCAAGGCCCTTCCTTACCTGTATAGAACCAATGATAAGCAACTGGACATTCAGCAGGTTCAGCACCTACTATTAAGGTTTTAGGGTTTCTTTCCTTAAGTCTCTTAGCTATACCTACTAAAGTTCCACCCGTACCTATATGCGCTACGAAGGCATCTACAGAGTTTAGCTGCTGTAATATCTCAGCTCCTGTAGTCTCATAATGTGCTTCCACATTAGCTTCATCATCCCATTGATCTAGGAATACGTACTTATCTGGGTGTTTTTCCTCAAGTTCTTTACCGTATTTAAGTGCTGCGAAAGCGTCTGATTCGCCTCCCGGCACTTTAACTATTTCAGCTCCGTAATGACTTATTAACATAAACCTTTCCGCACTCATTTCCTCAGGAATTACAATCATTACTTTATAACCTAAAGCAGCGCCTAAAGCAGCGAAGGCTATCCCCGTATTTCCTGTAGTAGCAACTACTATAGTTTTATCTTTAGTAAGCCTTCCCTCCCTCTCCGCCTTTTTAATCATGTACAAAGCCATTCTATCCTTTACACTCCCTGTAGGATTCATAAACTCCAGCTTAACCCAAATCTCCGCCTTTACGTCTTCAGGTATTGACCTCCCAAGCCTAATTATTGGCGTGTTTCCGATAACGTCAGCTATACTTACGCCTCTTTTCATTTAAGACACCATGTATACCTGCTGTATGTTATTAATATAAAGTATTTTATGTCGTTATGTAAATTAACTCTTCTTAGACGAGAGAGTGACCTTACCAAAGTCGTGAACTTAGGAGTTACTGTAGTGCTTTACAACCGAGAGCCTCGTTATTTGTGGTGGGGATGGGAAGGTTTTATATAATTGCTTTTAGTTTACTCTTGATTGCAGTGTTTAATATGGTGGTGTAGTATAGGTTGTGTTTAATTAATTGCTTGGTGTTTACCTCCCACATGAATGCTTGAGACCTTCGGAGGTCGATGATTGGTGAAGGTATTCCATAACCTCGAGACCCTATGGGATAGGGATAATGGGTCGGAGGCCCGGCCCGGAGGTGGGTGAGGTGGGTGGAGAGAGATGCGTCTTCAAGCCGATGAACTGCCTGAGGAGGAATCCCCACCCCTCAGGACGGGGAGGAGATTAGTCTTAAAAGCAAGTTGCTTTTCTGAAATGCCGTAGAGCCGAGCCTTAAAACTCCAGCTAAACATTTTATGGAGAGCGTTAAACTTGTAAGCCGGTCTCATAAGCGTTCGTCCTTTCTTTAAAGCGTCAAGCACTTCTTCCTTTTTTAAATCATTTACGTAAATTAAGTTATATGAACATCCTATTTCAGAGAGGGTATGGGCGTCGGAGTTTGATAGTAGGGTTTTAGACTTATTACGTAACATTAAATAACTAAGCAAGTTGGTTATAGGGTCTGAGCGTGCGTTAAATACTTCAAATCCATCCCATAAATCATAAATTCTCGATTTACCGCCGACGCCGAGTCTTTTTAAATCGAATGGGTGTGCCGGTATTATAACGCAGGAATTTTCTTTAGCTATATCACGTAAGAGGTAAGGATTTTCTGAAACGGTAATAGGTTCTTCACAGAATATTAGAACATCGCCCCATACCGTCCTGACTTCATTTCCCAATAACACAACTATATCATGTTCCTCTGCATATCTAGACGCTATTACAGATCCTAAAAAGCTGTTGTGATCGGTTATGGATATTACATTAAGTTTTAATTTACGGGCGTATTTCACTATATCTTTAGGTGAGGCTTCACCGTCGCTAACGTAGCTGTGTATGTGTAAATCAGCTCGAGCAAGCATTCTTCAACACAACGTATGTTTCTTGCTGTTATTTGAGTAAAGCGTGATTCACACCTTATCTAACAGCTATGACGTATGTCTTTTCGATATTTCACTCCATAGAAAAACGTATTTTAACGCCTTAATGGCTTCTTCAGGCGTTTTGAAAGCTGGTATCTTAACCTCACGTTCTAAGGTTTCTATATGTCTTTCTGTGTAAGAACCACCTGGCGAGGCTAAAACCACGGGTTTCCTATACGACTTTACTAAAGTGCTTAACTCCTTAACAAAGCCTAATGGCTCGAAAGCCGGTGACTGCATAAGAGTTATCACTAAAACTAAGTCTACGTTATCGTCTTTCAAAACCGCTTCCACAGCGATTTTATATCTAGCGGGGGGAGCATCACCTAAAATATCCACGGGGTTTTGAACTGACGCGGCTGGAGGCAACTCTCTTCTTAAGTATTCTTTAACTTCACTAGAGAGTTCAACGATCTTAAGGCCTTCTAGTTCTGCTGCGTCCGTAGCTAAGACACCAGCCCCTCCGCCATTAGTGACTATGGCTAAGTTATTGCCTTTAGGTACCGGCAACCAACTTAATGCTTTAGCAACTAATATAAGTTCATTTAATTCTTTAACTACTATAGCTCCAGCTTGTTTTAAAGCAGCTTCGTAAACCTGGTAGGAACCAGCTAAGGAACCTGTATGCGACGCGACTGCTTTCATGCCCTTCTCCGATTTCCCCGCTTTAAGTATGACTACAGGTTTTCCAAGCTTTACAGCGGTTTTTATAGAGTTGAGGAACTTCCTCCCATCCTCAACTCCCTCTATGTATGCTAAGATAACTTTAGTCTTAGGGTCGTAAGCTAAGAACTCTATTAACTCCCATTCTTTAACGTCAGCAGCGTTACCGAAGCTAACGAATTTAGACATACCTACACCGGCTTCACTAAGCCAGTCTAACACAGCAGCGCCTAAAGCTCCAGACTGCGATATGAAAGCCACATCACCCGGTAAAGGTTTACTTTGCCTATCTGAGGGGTTGAAGATAGTGTCCAAGCCTGTGTAAGCATCGTATATACCTAAGCAGTTAGGACCTATGACTCTCATACCATGTTTCCTAGCTATTGAAACAAGTTCTTTCTCAAGCATCTCGCCCTGAGGACCTACCTCCTTAAAACCAGCACTTATGACTATGGCCGCCTTAACACCCCTTAAGCCGCACTCATCTAACACCGAAGGAACGACTTTAGCTGGGACGGCAACCACAACTAGGTCTGGAGTTTCAGGAAGCTCCGCGCAGCTCTTATAAGCTTTAAAACCTAAAACTTCGTCGTATTTAACATTTACGGGATATATCCTACCTTTAAACCTTTCAATGAGGTTATCCATTATTGCCCTACCTATAGTGCCCTTAACAGGTGACGCACCTATGAGTGCTATGCTGGAAGGCGCGAAAAACTTTTCAAATATTTCGTATCCAACACCCATTGGTCAACTCCCTAATCTACTAACCACAGGCTTAAAATTATTTAATTAACTCCAACTACAGATATGAGTTCGCACCTACGTAAGTAGGTTAATGCTTACGTAGGTGTTCATCGCCTATGGAATCCTTCAAACCCGACTGCGGGAGCTATTCATTCCTTCATAACTCCCCTCATCGAACTTGAATTCATTTAACGCTTATCCACCTCGCCATCATCATCAGTGTCGAAACCTCAACAAGTTTAGCACTAGAGATACATAAGTGTTTTAATATGTTATCGTTAGCTAAAAATTAGTGTTAGATATTCACGCAACATCAGCATATCTACTAACAATAAAATATCTGAAATCCATTAACGCTTGGTAACACCTATGAAAAACGAAATCGTTTCTCGAAGGCGATCACAAACTTAGCAAAATTAAAACTGCCTACTTAATAAAAGGTAGGGTGTTGACTGCTGCCTAGCTTAAGTGAAGTACATCACGCGTGTTATGAGGTAGTTGTTCTAGACGTTGATGACACGCTTGTAAGGACAGGTATTGACTGGCGTAGGATTCGCGCGGAGATAGCTAAAGTTTTAGGGTTTGAAGTCCCTAAAACCCCTCTAGCCGAGTTTTTAAGCGGCGTTTCTGGGAGTGTAGATGCTCGTAAGCTAGCTACGGTTTTAGAGATCGTTCATAATGAAGAGATGAAAAGCGTTGACAGGATTGAAAGCAATGAAGCGTTGAAGGAGTTGATGAGTGAGTTAAAAAATCTAGGTTTGAAAATATCTGTAATTACTTTACGAAGTAAAGACACAACTGTAATGATATTAAAGAAGTTGAACATCCTCGAATTTATCGATCTAATAGTTACGAGGGAGGACGTCAGTCAAAGACTAGAGCAGCTAAAGTTAGTTCTAAAGTTCTTTAAAGTCCCTCCGCATGCTATAGTATTCTTCGGAGATCATGAAACAGATTTAATAGCTGGTCAAACACTAAACGTAAAAACCGAATTAATACCTAAGAATCCTAACTCCTTAGGAGTGCCTGAAGAGCTTCTTATTAAATTACGTTCTTTAGTAGAGCATCATAAGCTGTTCTGCAGGAATTCAGGCCTACCTTCGTAAATAGGGTTTAAAAGCTTAACTTTCACGTAACTCCCTTCTTCATATCCTTCAACATTCTCATCAATAACTAAAACAGCATTGCCTTTAAGTAAAGTTGAAAGAATGCCTGAACCAGTGAGCCTTAAAGGAGTGATGTAAACCTGACCATTATCCTCGTAAACAACAACTCTGAAGTAAGACTTAAACCCTACTACATTAGCTAACCTACGAGTTAACTTACCCTCAATAACGGACTCAGGCAATTTCCTCATGTTTAAGCGGTTCTCTATTAACGGTTTTAAGAAATTCTCTAAACCTACGAAAGCAGCGACCGGAAGACCGGATAGCATAAGCACGGGTTTTCCATCAATTAAAAACGCTCCAGCGGTTCTTCCAGGTCTTAAGTTAACTCCGTGAAAAATAAGCTCAGCTCCATTAAACTTGGATAGAACGTCAGGCACGAGATCCTTACCGCCAACCGAAGTACCGCCGGTCACCACTACAACATCACACTTCCTTAAAGCCTTCTCAACAATATCTTTAATAGCAACTTCATCGTCTGGAACTATACCTAAATAAACGGGTTCACAACCTAATTCACTAACGTAAGCGGTGATTAGAGGTCCTGTTGAGTTCGGTATACCTGATTTATTACTTGCTTCATCAGCGAATTCATAAAGCTCATCCCCTACGTTAATCACGCAGACTTTAGGCTTTTCAAACACTTTAACCTCCTTATAACCTGATTCCACCAACGCAGCAATATGCCAAGGCCTAATTAAAGTCCCCTTAGATATGAGTAGCTCACCCTCCCTAAAATCCTCCCCTTTCCTACTTACGTTTTTAAACTTCTCCACCTGCTTGAATACGTAAACGTAGTTTCCCTCAATTAAAGCTTCTTCAAAAGGTATTACCGCATCGGAATTTTGAGGTAGTTGAGCGCCTGTATATACGATCGCTGCTTGGTTAACGTCAATACTTAAAGACTTACCGGAAATCACGTCTCCCGCTTCAACAACTCCAACTATCTCTAAGCGTATGGGGTTTGACTGAGAAGCACCTACTACGTCTTCAGACCTAACAGCAACACCGTCTACAGCCGCTCTATCTTCCGGAGGGTAGTCACGTAATGCGTAGATATCCTCAGCTACGACCCTACCCAACGCATTATTTAAATGAACTATTTCAACACGTAAGTTAAGCTTCGCCCTTTGAAGAAGTTTCTCGCGTGCCTTATCAACATTCTCTAACTTTAGAAAACCCACGTGTTTCTTACGCATTACTAACCTCAACCCAAGTAAGACTTAAGTAGGAAGTTTATAAGGCACTATTAGTTAGGAATTACTTTAGCAACAGTAACGGTTAAAAATAAAATATCCAAAATATTTTGGCGTGGGTATATGTATGAGGTCTTAAACGTCGATTACGAGAATACCTACATCGTTGATTGCGGTGCTTTAGGAGGGTTTGGCTGGCTCTCTACGTACTTATTTGTAGGTAGCGAGGCTTATGCGTTAGTGGATCCAGGACCTACCGTAGTTTCTGAATGCATCTTAAGGGTTGTTGAGGATTTGAAGCTAGCGAGGAAGCACGGATATTTAGTTTTAACGCATATTCACGTAGATCATGCGGGTTCCGTAGGTACTTTAGTTAAAAAGCTGAAGAACGTTAAAGTAGTCGCTCATCCTAAGGGTCTTAAGCATCTTATTAACCCACAAAGATTACGAGAAGCTACGAAGGGAGTTTTAGGGGATTTAGCTGAAGAATTTGGTGAAATGGAGCCTACACCAGAGGATAAAATAATAGCCTTAAACGATCACGACGTCGTAGGTTTAGGTGGTATTAGCTTAAAAGCTTACTACACGCCGGGACATGCCTCACACCATATTTCGTACTTAGTGGAACCTTACAACTTATTGTTAGCGGGTGACTCAATAGCTAATTACCTTAATGGAGCTTTATACCCGGTGACTGTGCCGCCCTTCAACCTTGAAAAGTATTTAGATAGTCTTGACAGGATGAGGGCTTTAAACCCACTTAAAATAGGTGTATCCCACTTTGGCTTAGTAGAGGAGCCTCAAACATTTATCCAGAAAGCTGAAGTTAAAGTACTTTCTTGGGTTAAAACTATAGATACACTGATAAAGAATGGTTTAACCAACGTAAATGATATATATAATGAGATGCTTAAGTTAGACGCAGATTTAGCAAAAGCAAAAACTTTAGAGGAGGTTTTAAAGCCTTTAAGAGGATCTACATTCAGAGCTATCGCCGGTATTTACGAGTACATAACGTCTAAGAGCACAAGTAGAGTATAACGTATTAATATAACTTTAAACACTTAGCTCATTATAGAGAAAATGTTTTCACATGTAAGGCCTTGTTAAGGACTTACATAAGCTTTTGAAGTCGTTTAAGTTTTTATTGCTTTACGTAGAAAAAGATATTAGGTGATTAACTCGCCTAGCATAATCAAACCTGAAGAATTCTTCGGATTTAAAATAGGTGAGGATAGGAAATTAGCTCGATGGGATAAGATAGTTGAATACTTTAAACATCTCTCGTCAGCAAGCAATAGAATCCTTGTTGAAGAGCTGGGTAAAACCACTGAAGGGCAACCATTTATAGTGGCTTTCATTTCATCGCCGGAAAATCTATCCAGGCTAGAAGAAATAAGGAATATATCATGTAAGCTTAGCAACCCAGATAGAACCTTCACCGAAGCTGAGTTAAAGGAGTTGATTGAGAATGGTAAGGTAGTTGTAGTCATCACTAACAGCATGCATGCTACGGAAGTTGGAGGAACTCAAAGTTCTGTTGAACTTGCCTATAGGCTAGTTTCGTCGGATGATTCAGAGATACTTAATATACTTGAGAACGTTATTGTTATTCTAATACCTTCTCAAAACCCTGACGGGCAGGTAATGGTTGTTGACTGGTATAATAAAACTTTAGGGACAGAATATGAAGGAACGCCGCCACCGTGGTTATACCATAGGTACTGCGGTCATGACAATAATAGAGATGCTTATATGTTAAACCTTCCTGAAAGTTCTTTCATAGCTAAGATAGTGTATAAGGATTGGTGCCCTCAAATCTACGTAGATCATCATCAAATGGGTTCGTATGGAGCACGGCTTTTCATCTCGCCTGAGATGGATCCCATATATCCTGAGGTTGATCCTATATTATGGAGAGAAACGCAATTCGTAGGTTCTTACGTTACGGTGTGGCTTGAAAGAGCTGGAATAGCCGGCGTCGAAACGGGAGCGCCCTTCACCCCAGATTTTATATCAGCGTTTCAAACGATGGCTCAGTACATGAATATAATAGGGATTCTCACGGAATCGGCTTCCGTGAAGATAGCTACGCCTATATATGTAGATCCTCATCAGCTTAAGGGCTATAGTAGAGGTAGGCTAGCTGATAAACCATACATGAATTATCCAAACCCGTGGAAAGGCGGTTGGTGGAGGCTTTCAGACATAGTTAAACAGCAAATTGAGTCTTCCTTAGCTATATTAACGCTTGCTGCGAAACATAAAGGAGAGCTACTCAAGAACTCTTACTTGAAAGCCCTAAGGAGCATTATCAAAGGGAGAGAAAATCAACCCTACGCCTTCTTAATACCTAATGAACAGCACGACCCTCTAACAGCTCTAAAGCTGATAGACCTACTTCTTAAGTTGGGGGTTAAAGTCTTCAAAGCTACGCAGCAAGTTAAAGTAGGTGTTGCGACTTATGACGCAGGATGCTTTATCATACCGTTATCTCAACCTAGACGGGCTTTAATAAGGAAGCTGTTGGAGCGGTTCCTATATCCAGATGATGAAACTACGAGAGATAGGGATGGTAAGCCTTTAAGGCCGTATGATATAGCTACCGATACAGTATCTGAGTTTATGGGCGTTAATGTCATTAGAGTTGATGAACCTCTAGAGAACGTTATGGTAGAGCCTATAGCATACGTGTCTTTACCTGAGGTTAAATTAAATGAAAACGCTCGTGGATATCTTCTTGATCCAAGACTTAACGATACCTACGCAGTAGTTAATAAACTCTTAAGCTTAGGTATCCAAGTATATCGACTATTCGATAAAGTAAGCGTTAACGGAGCTAAACTGCCTGAAGGGGCTTTCTATATAGAAAAAACCAATGAAGCTCTGCAGGCGTTGCGTGAGGTGGCAAAGCCTTTAGGAGTTCAACCAATATCCGTTACGGAAAGCCTGAACGCAAACGTTAGGGAAGTTACCGTAGCTAAGGTAGGTATTTATCAAAGATTTTACGGAGGTAATATGGAAGAGGGTTGGATTAGATTCTTGCTAGATAAGTATGGTTTTCCATACATCTCTGTGAAAGACGACTTAGTGAAAAGCGGTAAGATATCCGAAGAGCTTGACGTACTGCTTTTCCCCAACGATTTACTTCCATACATAACAGGCGAGAATATAGAGGAGGAGTTGAGTAAGAGGTTAGCTAGGCCTGTGAAATTACCTCCATGGCCTCCAGAATTTAAGAGTGGAATAGGTAGGGAAGGGCTGGATAAGGTAAGGGAGTTCGTCGAGAAAGGCGGTACTTTAGTGACTATGGGGGAGTCCGTTGAGTTAGCGATTAAAGCTTTAAACCTACCCGTAAGGGATCTTACAGAAGACTTAAAAGATCCTAAGCAATACTTCTGCCCCGGCTCGACCTTAAAGATATTAGTGGATACTAAGCATCGGTTGGGTTTAGGCATGCCAGCTCAAGCGCTAGCTATGTTCATTGACAAACCGATCCTTGAAGTGATTCCCTCATACCTAAATGAGAAGTTTAAAGTTGTAGCCAGATTCCCAGAGAAAGACATACTCCAGAGCGGATGGTTAATAGGTGAGAATTTCCTAAGTAGGAAACCAGCAGTTTTAGAAGCAGAAGTTAATAAAGGAAAAGCCGTTATGTACGCTATAAGGCCAGTATTCAGAGCGCAGACACATGGAACGTTTAAACTACTATTTAACGCGCTTTATAAATACAAATCCTAAACTCTTAAATAAATAGGTTGGGATGTGAACGATACATCAATAACTGGAACTGGTATGTTGAAGGTTTTTAACTGACGATAAAAATCTTAGAACGTCTGAAGCTGTGGTTAAAGTTCTTTTAATAGAATCTATAGCTAGACGATGGGCTTATGCCCGTAAGCGTATGTTCAAGTCCTTACTTAGGAGATAAAGAAAGAGCATCATGAGCGTTTGTTAAGACATTAGATGCTTCATCTTAGAAAGCGTCTGAGCATAATACACTGATATTTGTTGAGAGTTTCGAGGCTCTGTGAGCTTTGAAGCAAGGTCAGAAGAGGACCAACATACATTGGAAGTCATCATGCATCTAAGTCCGTACTTATGAGTGGTTTCCAGAGTTCTTAAGTAGTGAATATTAATAGATTTAACCTTCCCACAGCTCTAGCAGTGAGTGTTGTGAGTTAGTTAAAGCATGTGCTTGCAAGTTTTTTCGTATTCTTCACGTAGTTTTCTCTCGATAACATCTCCTTTAGGAGCTAATTCTTTAAAGGTTTTTGTCCTATACCTATATACTTTGACTTTCTTGTTTAACCAACAATCCGGTTCCATCCCAGCCTTTAAGCAGGTCTCAGCTAGGAACGTTTCGTTATCCCAGCAGTACTCAACGGGAACTTCAGGCAAAAGTATGCCGTGGTAAAATCCATACTCAATCATGAGGCCGTCCCTCCCTATGTATATAGACTTAACCCTCAACTCCGGTTCATCAGCTAGTTTCTCCATCTTAGATAATATTGAAACCTCAAATATGACTTCATCTAATTCTTCATGTCTTAACGGTGTAAATCTGGGATCTTCTGTAGCGGCTGCGATGGCTGCGTGTATTACATTACTTACTAAAGGCTCTACAGGTTTTACATAACCTATGCATCCCCTTAAATCCAGCTTTTCATCATCAACACGTTTAAGTATGGTGACGAAGGAGGCACCTAATCTATATAGCTTAATAGGCGTGTCTTCAGGCGGTTCTATCACAACACCATTAACTAAGTAGTTCTCTACAGCTTTTCTAGCTAACTTAACTAGGAATGTCCCTTCAGGGAGGTTTACGTCTTCAGGATCTACGTATTGAGTTTCAAAATCTTTACTGTTTTCCATTAGACGTTAACCCCGCTTTAAGTCTTAAGGCTTCATCGAGAGTTTCGCTTATGGTTTTCCAGTGATTGCCTTGCCAGTATATCTTCCTACATTTAGGGCATCGCCAAAAATCTTCATACTTAACCCCTAAGTCTTTAGGAAGTAGCGAAAGCGCTTCTGCTTTATTCATTCTCTCAAGTAGGGTATTGCATTTAGGGCATCTCGTATTTGAAGGATTAAACTTAAGTTCCACACCAACCTCGAGAGATAGTTGAGCCAGCATTTTCGAGACGTCATCGGTAGATATTAAAACGGCCTCCAACCCCTTCTTCCTCGCTTTCCTAAAGAGACCCACATCTCGCGTAACTATAATACGGCTTGATTTCTCAGCCACCCTAAGGATGCGCCAATCCTCAGCCTTCCTCGAATAAAGAGTATCGTAACCTAACATCCTCAACCAACGCGCGAGATTCCCCAACATAGCATCAACAACAAACTTCATTAAACCTCTCAACCCACAATTACAAGACATTATAAGAAAGATAATAAAGCTTATCCGTTACAATTCAAGCACATCACGCTAAGGTTAACTAAAGCAAACTAGCTTAAGACCTAAACCTCTCTTAATACCCTCACTTAATTTAGTTAATAAAGGAAAGTTTTTAATTTATGAAACTAAATCCCTCTTGAGGTGTTTGCCTTGATAAGGCAAGCCTACGCGTTCTTCCTGCTGACCGCTATAGCTTTAGCTTTACTACCGACTTTAAGTATGTTTCACGCGGAGGTTTTAACTGAGTATAAGCTAGTTAGAACTCCTGAAGATGTTTACTCAGGGCAACCCGTACTTATCTTTGCCTACGTCCCCAGCGGTGGAGACGTTGAGTTAGAGGTGTCGATATCTCTTGAGGCTAAAGTAGGAGCTCGTGAATATACACCTTCACCTGTAGTGCATAGAGTTCCTATGATTCCTATCCCATGGGCTAGTGGGTGGTATGTAGTTCAGATACCTGGGTTGCCTGCGAAGAGCTGGAGCTTTCAACAACTAGGGATTACAATAGGGATTACCGTAGCTAGTAAAGTTACGTATAAGCTAGTTGTGGATGGAGCTGTAGTTGCGTTTGACAGCTATGTCGTTAAGGAAGGGGAGATATCTAAATATATGCCGCCGTTTACTTACGCATTTATCTACGACGTCCTTAAAGACCCAAGTATCGTAAGTGAGACGCTTGGTTTAGGTCCTCACGGCTGGGTTGTCGGAGGTGGTGAAAACGTCAAGATCATGGTGTTAGCTTTCGATGAGAAGTCTCAACCAACGCTGAGGTTTGAGTATAGGGTGGGTGGAGCGTCTTGGGCTGAAGTTTCGGTTGGTGACAGTCCCTTCATGGAGAAGTTGAACTCCTTAGTAAGCTATGTCAACACAGCTCTTAAGTCTGTGGAGAATTGGGTTAAGCAGTTCTATAAAGACATAACCATCCCAGAACCTAAGCTAACGATTAAAATAGCTGAAGCAGTCATACCGCCTCAAAACTTCGGTACATACGTTATGTTTAAAGCTACCGCTAAAGACGTCGATGGAAACACCATGACTTCACCCACAGGTTTTTACTACGTAGTTAATAAAGTAAGTACTACGAAGGTTTTAATAGTAGATCCACATGTGTGGTTATGGCTTCTTAAAGAAAACGTTAATCAAGTGTTTAACACGTCTAAACACATCGTTAGTTATGAAATCCCTGAAGACGTTATAGCGCCGTTAAGATATGTTTGGAATGTTTCAAAAACTATAGTTAACTATGGGTTAGTACTATTCCACCACTGGGAGTACTTAGGTAAGTACTACAACATATACATATCCTGGCCGAATAGGGATGTAGCTACGATACTCAACACGTTTAAACCGAACGTGATCATCTTAAGTAGCTTAGGTCTTGGCTTGAAGGATGGGGGGTTATGGAATTGGGATTTAAGAGATGTTAAAGTTGATGGGGGAAGCCTATTAGATCGCTTAACATCATACGTTAAAGAAAACCACGCTGGGTTAATAGCTACACACGCTACACTCAGCGATGAGATCCTGTGGACTAGTTGCGAAGATAGAGTTAAGGTGGGGACTAGAGGGCATGTAGGCTACGACCTAACAGACGTTAACATATTAAGTGAGTCTACAGTGGCAGCACTTCTTGGAATGCCTGAGTTAGCTTTATGGGAGTATGTAAGGGATGCCGTTGCTAAAGCTTTATGTAGCTACCCGCAAACACAGCCTATAGGGATGCTCGTCGGCTCCACCCCCCTTCAAATACCGCACGTGCCTTGGGATGGGGTTTTAAAGCTTACTTTAGAAGCTGGAGGGCTTGGGTGGGACTTACCGCAGGAGTTTACTGTAGAGATGCCGACGTTAGCTAGAGAGTATGGCTTTAAAGCATATACTGAAGTTGGTTGGCAGCTCGCACTACCTAGGGCGTTAGCTTACGTAGCGTGGGATTCAGCCTCTAAAGCTGGAGCGGAATTCACCATAGTTAAGGATAGGGTTGCTTCACTATACAACAACATCACTAAGGGCGTTGTTAAAACGCCTGAGTTAAGTATGTACTTAGATAAAGCCCTCGATCATGTTATAGGGGATTTCTATAAGGCGTTAAACTCAGCAAGAATTAGAGGTACTGCTTTAAATATGTCAATAGCTATTGCTGAGGTCGGTAAGCCCCTCAACATATCTGTAGACGTCGGTAAGGAAGCGTTGATTAACTTAATGCAGAAAATGCCCGTTAAGATAGTTGCGTTATCACCTAAAGGATTGGCTGGCGTTATTACTTACGATAAGTTCTGGGATTCTAACGGCTATAGAGCCGTGTACTTCAGTTTTGAAGTGGAGGCTGCTGAAGGTGAGGTAGTTGAGAAGCTCTTAATCAACTCTGTTGAATGGGTGAGGAAGTGGCGGTATTTAGATATTACGGAACTTTTAGGAGGTCTCGTGAGAATACCTAAGGATACAGCATCTAGGTTTAAAGAAGTTGTAGCTAACGCTCCAGGGAAGGAGTTACTCTCCAACGGGTTAATGCTTAACGAGGAAGGCGGTGCGGAAGTAAAGCTGGATTTAACGCCTGGAAGGCTATACCTAGTTATAGCACACCCAACAAGCGACGTCTCCGTAGGAGTTGCTGAAGGACCGGCTAAAATCGTTAACATAACTAAGACCGACAACCACATAACGCAAGTAGCTATAGAGGTTGAAGGCTATGGAAGTGTAGTGATATCGTTGAAAGCAGGGTCTGAAGCGTCGTTAAACCCAGCATACTTAACAGCGAAGTTCGAGTCCTACCCAACCTTAACAGAAACAACTACAGCAACCACCGTTACAACTACAGTAACTGTAACTAAAACAACAACAGTAACGATTACGGAAGTTAAAACAACAGCAGCTCCCGCAACTACAGTTACTGAAACTAAAACAACTACAGTACCTACAACTATAACTACTGTAAGACCTACTACAGTAGTTACTACTGAGGTGAAGACGTTAACAACAACTACAGCGATACCTATCACAATAGTTCAAACACAAACATTAACACAAACCACAACAACACAAACAACAATAACAATAACAACACCAAAAACAGAAACAACAACAGCAACACAAACAATAACAGACTGGACAACAACAGGAATAGTAGCTGTAGTATTGTTGGTTATAGGTATAGCTTTAGGGTACTTCATAAAACGAAAGTAATTTTTCTCTGAAACAAGCCTAAGATATTTAATGTTTTAATATAGCTTAAGATCCCAGCCATAGCTTCCCTCATAAATAAAAGCTCTTAAAGACTCCCTCACTTCAAATACCCTCATCTCTCTAAACTAGTAGAACTACTCACGATATTCGATATTATAATTATAGTAAAAGATTGGCTTCGGACGGGATCTTTCTAGGTAGTCTTAAACCTAAAAGAAGAAATGTTTCATCCCTAGATAATCTATTCCCTAAAGTTGAGGAAGTAGCAAAACTCCCCTCCGAAACGTAAAAATAGACGTACCTAGCACCCGCTGAAGCTCCTAAAAGCCGTGGGCTCCAGCTATAGGGTTTAAGTATGGATTTAACCTTTCTCGCACTCTTTACAAAGAAAGTGATTTAAAGCCTAATGAGGGAACTCAATATAACCCATACTAGAAACTAGAAAATCTACGCAGAGTTTGGACTAGTCTAAACTTTCTTTAAGGCTGTGTTGCTTAAGTAGGCGTTAGCTTCTAGCGTAGTTTCAAGCGTGAAGGTAAGCATACGCTCTGCTTAAGTGTAAATTTACACTCACAAAGGAATTAGCTTTTCAGGTATCTCTAATACCTCATAAAATCTAATCCCTGCGTGAATCAGCTTCTCTAGGCTTACCCCTGGAAATCTACTTTCAGGGACTAACCTCAATTAGGTTCTTCAATCCCTTTATCGTGAATTAGATCTTCTAAGGGATTAGCTTTCCTAGGGGGTTATCGAGGACTAGACCTCTTGGGTTCTAGGATCTTAGGAGTGAGGCAGTAAGAAAAAGTTCAATGTTCTTAATGAAGTTGAATTAAAAGAATCGTTATGCAGAATTGGAAGCAATTGAGTTAATGCGATGACCTAGTTGCTTACTTTTTCTCTAATTGTAGTAGGATTGGGATTGTTGCTAGGAATAGTATTAGGCTTGTTAGGTATGGTAGTGTTGGGTGTAGTGTTGCTAGTAGCCCAGCTGTGAGGGGTGCTATGAGGCCTATTATTCTCTCAAAACTCGATACCCCAGCTAGTATGCTGCTCGCTTTATCGCTTGGTATCTTGCTAAATATCCATGATCTGTAGAAGGGTAGTGATAGGGTATTGCCAAACTCAGCCATGATGTTAGCTGCTAGTATAGCGTAGAAGTTGGGGATTAGAAACATTATCAAAGCCCACAACGTTCTCAATACAAAGTATAGGGATATGACCTTGAATCTATGCCTAGGGTGTATACGCTCAGATAGGTGTGTCGCAGGTAGCGATGCTAGAGTTGATAAAGCTACTACAAGCATTATCTGAAAGAAAGACATCTTGAGATCTATCATCATGTAGTTTATTAAGACTATCTCAGGTGCTAGATATAGCGCAAGAATCTCCAGAGCCTCTATAGCGAGTATAGCCCTGAACTCTCTATCGAACCTAAAGGTAAATACGTCGCCTATCCTCTCCCCAACATCAAGTCTAGGCAGGTACTTAACCAAGTACGTAACCGTGAATATTGAGGAGCCCCCTATAGCTATAAAGCCAATTGCATAGTGTATTGGCTTAGGGAATAGTACGCCAAAGATGTATCCTAACACAATGAAGCTTATAGCCTCGCTCAGCAACGGTAATCTCATATGCCATGCATACACTTCCTCAAGCCTATCCTTAGGGTAGAGTAGCTTCTCAGCAGCTTGATACAGTGGGTAGAAGACCCTAGAGATCTTACCCACGAGTAGACCTAGAGAAATCATTAGAGGCCCTAGAAAGCTGTACGACAACCCGTAGAGAACGTTCTCCACACTATCCAACGCATCTATCAGGATAAGGCCGTGCCTAATCGCTACTCTATCAAACAGCTTACCGATGAAGTAGGTTAAGGGAACCGATAGAATGTTTATGACAGTAAAGAGTAGCCCTATCTCAAGTATAGAGTAGCCAGTCATGAGCATGTACGCTGGCAACATATACCAAGTAATGAGGAGAGGAGATATGATCGTGTGGTAGATTATATACCTACGAACACCTACAGGTATATCCCTCCACCTCAAAGTTCATCACCATGACCGTTCGAAATTAAGGGCTATCCCTACTATGCCTTTTCTATCTAGATCTAGCAATATAGTGAAACAGAAACCTTAATAAGCCTCGATAAGCTAAGCAAAGTGAATTGAAGAAAACGTATTGAAACTTTCTCTCCTTTTAATACCTGTAAAACCGTATATCCTAGTATATCCGTTAGAGTATCTATAACCACTTAAAGGACACCATTAATAACTATTGTAGAATTTCTTTAAGTTTCACACGCCACTAAGCAATTAACTATATCTTTGTTAGCGTCAATTATACATCTAGTGAAGCAAAACATATAAAGTTCGTAGTTAATGTCATATGCAGACGTGGTAGTTGTGGTTAAGTATGCTAATGCCCTATATCTTTATGCAACAATGGATTTAAAGAAAGTAACAGAAACCTTAGGTATACTATATATCCTTACCCTAAGAACGAGCTTTAACGACGGTAATGGTTGATTTACGCGTTACTTACTTCTCTTTTAAGTTTTTAGTAGGGCGTTCCAATTGTCTTCGTATTTAGATTTTTCTTTTGTGCTTATTCTAAATTTTCTCATGCCTTTACATTCCTCGTCTACTCTTTTAATGTATTCTTCTAACGTTAGCTCTTTACCTTTATAGCTGATTTTATTTGTTCCTTTTTTCTTCATGGCTTCTCTAGCTTTATCCTCTCTATGCCTTAGATAGCGTTTATGTTCTTCTTTGACGTATTCAGCTACTTCTTTACTTGGAACTATGAAAAACCTGGGGAGTTCGTTGACTCTCCTAAGTAGGACGAAGCAGTAGAATAGGTTAGGATCCACTATATTTTCGTGTTTTTCATGCATTATCCACTCGTAGTTTTCACCGAAAAGCTTTGACTTCTTTTTAGCGGTTTCTTCTTGGGTTGTTTTAACTTCAATAATAACCCTCCTACCTGTTTCTGGATGATAAACAAGAATATCAACGTGTTTCGTCTTCCCTAAGGTCGGCGTAGCTACGAAACCGCGCTGAAATAGCTGAGCAACCACGTAAAACTCACCTGCCAATGATATCATCTCGCTATCTACCTTCTTTTCATTCAAAACACTTCACTAATATCAGCTCAGCTTAAGCTATATTAATAATTAATAATTATAATTAATACCCGCATCTACGAAAACCTTTCTAACAACGTCAAATACTATGATTAAAGCTAAACAACAAATGATGCACATGAGAAAATACGCAAGACTTGGTGTTTTTATAGATAACTTACGTAGGGTCTCTTGGGTAGGGGGTTTGGTAGATATGCTTCTGCAGTTATTTAGATTTGGGGAAGGCGTTGTTTAGTTGGGAAGGGATGTTTACCACAGTGTTGGTGTGTTTTTAATGCCACAGTTCGTGAATGCTTTAAAGCTTTGATGGGGTGGTATAGATGATTGTGTCTATGGTTTTCTACAGGGTTAGGAAGGTAACATATAAGGGTACGACGTACTACTACCTCTATAAGGAATGGTATGAGCCCGAGACAGGTAGAAGACGTAGTAAGTCTTTAGGAAGGTGCGACCTACTCGAAGAACAGATTAGGTGCGGGGGGTGGGATTCGAACCCACGCAGGCCTACGCCATCGGGGCCTAAGCCCGACCCCTTTGACCTGGCTCGGGCACCCCCGCCGAAAATAAAGGGATAGCTGAATTTATAAGGTTTATTAAAGGTCCAACGATAAAGGTATTTCTAAATGCTGTTCTTTAGATATTTCAATTAACTCTTTTAACACGTTTTTATGGATTGGTATGCCGAGCTTCTTCCTAGTCTCCATTGTTAGCCAGGATTTCTCACCGGGGATCCAAACCTTATACGCTTTAGGGTGTTTTTTAAGTTCTTTAATTTCCTTAATGTACTTCGATATCCTTTCGTAGAAGGTGTTTTTATCCATGAAGAACTCTATATTTAAAGCTATGAAGGCATGTCCTACGTTGGCTTCCTTAACTGTTGTGTATCCTACATGAGGACCCCAAGCAGCACCTGATAAAATGCCTGATATAATATCTATAACTAATGACAGGCCTGAGCCTTTATGACCACCGAATTCCTCACCTAACCCTCCTAAAGGCAGTATTGAAGCCCGATGATTTTTAATAGCTTTTAAAACTTCCGACGCGTTACCCTTTAAGTAATTACCCTCGCTATCTATAACCCACCCCTCGGGGATTTCCCTCCCTAACTTAGCGTATATCTCTACCTTACCTACGGGAACAATGCTAGTGGCGGCATCGAAAAGTATCGGCGGCGGTGTTGGCGTAGGTACAGCCACGGCTAGAGGGTTCGTACCTAAAAACCTACCTAACGAGTTTACGTAAGACACTAAAGCTTCAGAGTTAGTCATTGAGACGCCTATAAAGCCTTTATCAACAGCTTTTAAAGCATAGTAGCCGGCGATGCCGAAGTGATGGCTTCTTCTAACTAAAGAGATGCCAATACCGTAGCTCTCGGCTTTAGCTATAGCTAAAGCCATAGCCTTAACCGACGTTGGATGCCCTAATCCATTATCACCATCGACTAACGCAGTAGCTCCTCTCTCAACAACTTTAATTTCTGGTTTCGGATTAACAGCACCGACTTTAATGCCGTCAACATATCTTTTAACTCTCTGAACGCCATGGCTTGAAATACCCATTAAATCAGCTGTTACTAAAACGTCGGAAATTACCTCCGCATCCTCACTACGTAAACCTAAAGAAACGAAGATTTCCGTAACCCAAAATCTCAGCAGTTTATGATCTATACGTACATACTCCTTAGGATCAACTAGAACCTCTTTTTCAAACATGGTTAGGTCTGACGTCAGGAATACACACCCATTAATAAACATGTTTAAACACCTTAAATCTTAGAACTTGGTCGCAACGGTAAGTAGTAATCGATTATTAACGTTTTTATATTTCCACGTAGATAATCTCTTGGTGTGATAGGTAATGAATAAAGACAAGATGGTAGGTATAACCCTCTTAATAGGTTCTATCGTCGTCATACTCGTTTACGGATGGCTCGTGTTCCTATCCGAATATTGGAAGATAGTACTTCAGTTAACAGGTTTCATAGCCGTAGCAGGAGTTTTCGGAATTTTAGCCTGGATAGGCTATACGTTAGCGACGACCCCACCGCCTAAGCCCATCGAGGAGATAGAAAAGGAGATTGAGGAAGAGTTGAAGAAACTTGAAACTGAAGGTAAGGTATCGACTCAGCAAGGCGTAGGAACTACAGACGTTAACAAACAAGAGAGGGTTTAAACCTTCTAAACTTGAAGTGGCGGTTAACCTGACGTCTTTGATTTAGGTGAACATATTCATAGCAGCAACAATTATGGATATGTAGTTAAACCCAACACTTTAAAAGTATTTAAGCATCCACTTACGTCATGTTTTAGGATTGAAGTTTGGTGTTTAGGTGTAGGAGATGGCTAGGAGGAAGCTGAAAGCGCCGAGGCGTGGTTCATTAGGTGTTAGACCTAGGAAGAGAGCTGAGGAATTTGTGCCTAGGGTTAAGTCATGGCCTGAAGTAAGTTTAGAAGTGCCTAAACCTTTAGGCTTCCTAGGATATAAAGCCGGAATGACACACGTGCTGATGATTGACGATCGTGTTGGGCGAGCAACTTACGGCCAACAAATATTCGTTCCAGTAACCGTTATCGAGACTCCACCCATGATACCTTTAGCCGCTAGATTTTATGAAGCCACCGTAGGTGGTTTAAAAACCTTAACTGAAGTTTGGGTTACGCCACCTGAGGAACTTGAAATACATAGAAGGATAAAAACATTATCAGTAAGTACAGACGCTTTTGAAAGAGCTTTAAGAAAGGTAGAGTCGGAGAAGCAGAATATAGCTAGGGTTTCTTTGATAATGGCCTCTCAACCTAAACTTGCTGGTGGTTTAAGCAAGAAAGTGCCGGATATCATAGAGGTTAAAGTTGGTGGAAACAGCCTTGAAGAGATTATTAAATATGCCTTAGACGTTTTAGGCAAGCCAGTTAGGGTTAACGACGTTTTTAACGTAGGGCAGTTCATCGACGTCATAGGAGTTACTAAGGGGAAGGGCTTCCAAGGAGTTATTAAGCGATTTGGTGTGAAGGAATTGCCTAGATGGCATAAGCATAGGAAGGGGTCTAGAAGGGTAGGTTCCAGAAGCCCCACCATGGGAGCTATAAGCCCAGTGCCACAACCAGGTCAAATGGGATTCCATAGAAGGACGGAACTGAATAAGAGGATATTGATTATAGGCGATGACGGAAGTAAGATAACCCCTGTAAGTGGTTTCCCACATTATGGAATAGTGAGAAGTGATTACATCGTTGTTGCTGGTTCAGTTCAAGGCACGCCTAAAAGACCTTTAGTGCTTAGATGGGCGATAAGACCGCCGACGTGGTCGCCTAAAGAACCGCCTAAGATCACTTATATAAGCCTTGAGAGTAAGATCTAGCTTTAGGTGAGGATGAATGGCGCATAAGGTAATGCTTTTAGGTCAGATAGAGGCGAAGACCGTACCGTTACTAAACCTAAACGGTGAAGCAGTTGGTGAGGTAGTCCTCCCACCCATATTTAACTACCCGCTACGTAAGGATTTAATTAGAAGGGCTTTCCACGCAGCACACACAGCTAGTTTACAGCCTAAGGGTAGGGATCCCCTTGCAGGGAAACGAAGAGTTGGTGAGTCTTGGGGGTTAGGACATAGCGTTGCTAGAGTGCCTAGACTTGATAACGGTCGTGCTGTATTCGCCCCTATGGTTAGGGGTGGGAGGTTAGCCCACCCGCCTAAGGTGGAGAAGGTTATTAAGGAGTTAATAAACAAGAAAGAACGTGTCAGGGCTTTAATTTCAGCTATAGCCGCAACTGCTGACATCACCTTAGTTAAGGCTAGAGGGCATTTATTCACGGCATCGCAACTACCTATCGTGGTCGTGGACGACTTAGTCAACGTCGGTAAAGCCTCTGAAGCTAAGGAAGTCCTTAAGAAACTTGGTGTATGGGATGACGTGGTTAGAGCCGCTGAAAGAACTAGAATTAGAGCTGGGAAAGGCAAGATGAGGGGTAGAAAGTACGTAACGCCTAAGTCTGTCTTAATAGTCACGCATGAAGATCTACCCAACGCATATAAAGCTTTTAGGAACTTACCTGGCGTTGATGTCGTCCCTGTAAGGTTGTTAAGCGTTATCCACCTAGCTCCGGGTGGATGGCCTGGAAGGCTTACTATATACACGAAATCCGCAGTTGAAGCTTTGAAGGAGAGGTTTGAGGTGGTGCGCGGATGAAGAACTTTGGTGAAGTTATCAAGAGAGCGTTAGCTACAGAAAAAGCGTTAACCCTTATAGAGAAGCAGAACACTTTAACCTTCATAGTTGATCTTAAGTCAAGTAAAGGTGAAATCAAAGAAGCTGTTGAGAAAGCATTCGGAGTTAAGGTTGAGGAGGTTAGGACTCTAATAACACCTAAGGGTGAGAAGAAAGCATACGTTAAACTAGCTCCAGAGTTTAAAGCTAGCGACATAGCTACTAGATTAGGTCTTATTTAGCTGCTGACGGCCCCTGCTGTTTATGGCAGGGGTTCTCCCCCTAGGGCTTCCATCACCTCTCTGGAGCCCCTCACCGGGAGTGCATCACCCATCAGCTCCCGCCGTCAACTCCGGGAAGGTGTGGGTCTCATCCCAAGCTACGGTTGCCCACACCCAACCCAATATCTATTAAGTTAGAGAAAGCTTATAAACATTTACCCCGCCTTAAAAGGCGGAGCCTCAAACAGGTGATTTAGGTGTTTAGATTTGGTGTTGAAGGTTTCGATGAGTTATTAGGTGATGTTTTAAGTCCTGGCACTTTATTTGTTATCGCGGGGTATCCGGGGTCTGGTAAGACCGTATTCGCTGTTTCTACGTGTTACGCTAACGCTGTTAGAGGGCATCGATGCGCTTACGTTACTTTTAACGAGGATAGGGTTAAGCTTTATAGGTTTATGAAGAATTTTAACATGGATTTAGAGAAGCTTGAGTCTGAAGGGTTGTTTAGCTTCCGTAAGTTGCCGGTTGTTAACGATCCTGAGATAGTTATGAATGAGTTAAGTAATGTAATGAATTCAGTTAAACCTGAGGTTTTAGTCATTGATAGCGTAACGCCTTTAATTAAGGCTATGAAAGACCGCTTAGAGAGTAGGGCAGTTCTTCAAAACTTTTTCTACGAGTTAGCAACCTTCTCTAAGGGTTTGGTAATTCTCATAGTTGAGAAACCCCTATACGGTGAACTTGAAGATTTAGGGGATATCGAATTCGTTGCTGACGTAATCGTGGAATTCACGTATAACATAACAGCAGGCCTTCTAAGTAGGTTTTTAAAAGTAGTTAAAGCAAGGAGTAAACACCTAACGATGGTTGAACTACCCTTCGCTATAACATCAGGCAAGGGAACTGAAATGACCCTCTCCCCGCCTTTAAAAGCGGGGTTTCACTGCTGGGTCTTAAGCGATACCCCTCCTTAAGGGGGTTACGGGACACCTCCATCAATCATCGACCTCTAAGGGCCTCAAACTTCATGTGGGAGGCATTGTATGGGTTATGTGCTTTAGTTGATATTGTTTGAGGTTTGCCTCCCACACACATTAAACATCATCACCAAAAATAAACTAAGAACAACAGCTTATAAACCTTCATCCCCGCCTTAAAAGACAAGGCTTTCAGTTGTAATGCCGTATGAACGTGTTGGAAGGTTCGAAGAGGTAAGACTTAATGTTGAGTATGACTTACCGTGTAAACCGCTTAAGAAGTATATAAACCACCTACATCCAGGCCATATAGTCTACGTTGAATACCCAGCCGAGGCTAGGATAAGCGATAACGTAATCGCTACCCTACTCAACTTCACGATTAAACACAACCTTAAAACGCTTTTAATAGCTTACGAACAACCCCCGAGGATGTTAAGTGAGTTAATGTCCCTTCAACTTAAGGGAGTAGCTGAAGCCAACGAAAGAATAGATGAACTTCTTAAGAAAAACCTGCTTATAGTATCACTCAACCCTGCTTCAATGAGTTTTTCGGAATTGATGGTTAACGAATCAAAACTTCTGAAGGAGTTTAAGCCCGATGTAGTGGTGTTCGGCGGCGTTGACAAGGTGTGGATGATACATACGTCGAAAGAATTTGAAACTTTACAAAGGAGTTTACTACTTAATCAACTCTTAATGCTGAGGAGGCTCGGCATATTAACTATTAGGTTAGGGTCAAGTATAAACGAAGAGTTAAGTAACTTCTTCTCATCATTAGCTGATGTAGTAGTTAAGATAGGCTACGTTAGGGACGGTAACACGTATAAACCTGAAGCATATATTTGGAGGAAGGGACGGGATCCTAAAGTACTTACTTCGGATCAGGTAGTGAGTTGTTATGAAGAAGTTTTTGAAGGTTTAAAACACGCTAACCTTACTTAAAAACCTTTTTAACTTAAGTCTTAAGTACGTTGATAGCTTTCGGGTTCTTAACCCTTAAAGTTAAGGTCTCCCAAACCCTATATTTATGTTCATCTGCTTCAGGACCTATGTAATCAACTACGGTATCTGCGGCTACGACCAAGTCTATATAGTGTTTATTAGTTGATACTATAACCGCTACGTCATCGCTTAATTGAGGTATTTGAACAACGTCTGAAACTAACACCTTAACCCTCTCCAACTCCAGAACCCCTGCTCTTTCGTGATATCTAAGTAGCTTAGAATACCTTCCAGGACTTAAGAACAGTACGTAAGGCGGGGCCACGCCTTCGTTAAGCATTGCCTTAACAGCTTTAGCCACCTCCTCAACAGCACTTCCCGGCTCGGACCAATCGCTTACGGGGGTTTTGAGGGAACCTTCACATGTTAAAAGCCCTGGAATGCCTAAGTCTGCCTTACCTTCAAGAACGAATGAATCTTCCTGAAAAGCTAGTTTAACCGCCGCGTTTGAAGCCGTAGGTAATTCAAGCTCTAAACCCGCCTTACTTAAGTAGTCTAAAGTCCTTACTTTAACGTTAAACTCAACGCTGATTTCATGCATGGGTAAGTACTTAAGGTGTTTTGTCTTGATGACGTCGCCGGTCGTGTCAACAACCTCCACTAGGACGTTCTCCACACCTCTGCCTACGTACGTTACCGGTATGTAGTGGCGGAACTTACGGGTTTTATCGGCGTATTCTCTAACCTTATCAGCTATTTTGCTGGTTAAACCCTCCTCAACTTTAACGTTGCTTTCTCCAGGCGGGTCTTTAGCTTCGATCCCTGTTAACGCCTTAACCTCCTCAGCACCAGCTGCTAACTCGGCCACCTGCTCCGGGTCTAAACTCTTTAACAGCGTTAAGAACTCCCCAACATGCGTTTTCTCTTCTTTAGCTATGTCTTCAAATACTTTACGATACCTCTCATCCTCTACATACCTAGCGAATTGAAGGTATAGGTTTATAGCGTCTAACTCAGCTATAACTGAAAGCCTTAAAGCTTCAGCAAGCTCTTCCTTACTAAACTTCCTTAAAGGAGGTAGTTCTAATGGATGCTTACCTAGCAAAGACACCACCTTGATTATATATTCTTAAGCCCTAATTAAGTTTAAGGGTTAAGCATTAACTTACGTCATTTATGGAAGGCCTTCCCTGAAGTTACGCCTCAACTTAAGTAAATAATTAATAAATGAAGTTAACCTTCGCGGTTTACACGCCTTACATGAGGTTAACTATTTAAGCATACCTTACATATAGGTTTTGGTGTTGTGTAATGGATTACGTGAGTGAAGCAGTTAAGGAAGTCTCTAAGCTTATGGTTTTATCGGCGATTACAGCACCTAAAGCTAGAGGTAAAGATAACTTAGTGATTAAAGTCCTTGAAAGTAGGGAGGAGCTGGAGTCTTTAGCTAAGAAAATGGAGGAGTTAGCACCGATTTACGGTGATTTCTTCGCTAGAGACGCTGTTAACGTAAGGCAAAGCGATGCCGTAGTTTTGATAGGGTGTAAGTTAATTGATATAGGGCTTAAAACGCCTAACGCTTGGAAAGCCGACGTTAACTTAGCATGTAGCTTAGTAAACTTAGGCATAGCGGTAGGCTCCGCAGTTAAAACAGCATCCCTTCTAAACGTAGATAATAGGGTTATGTTCACCGCTGGTGTAGCAGCTCAGGAGCTATGTCTTATAGACGCTGACGTAGCTTTAGGAATACCTTTAAGCGCTACAGCTAAAAACGTATACTTTGATAGAAGGTGGCCTCCACCTAAACCTTAAGAAATAGCTAACTAACGTTTATTAAATCCCTTACTCGATTCTCAGACTAACGCCTTAAGCTATTTGATAGTCGGTTGGTTTCCCATACCATTTTATCACTTCAAATAGTCTCTCTGGGTTTTTACTGTAGAGCCTGTATTTAAGGGATGTCCTACCTGATTTTTGAATTATGTCTACGTACTTTCTTTTATTATTGAAGAGAACCCTATACTTACCGCTTTCCAACGGGAAGGACAGTACGATATTTGAACTTACTAACCCTCTGTCGTAAACCTCATATGAGTTAAGCACTTGAACGAATTCTTTAACGGATCTCCTACTAAGCTGATTTACTACATTAATTAAGACGTAAGGAACTTCATAACCTATTAAGTACATGAAAGCTTTATACGTTAGGTCTACACCCTCACCCAATAAAGCGTTGACGTAAGGGAAGTATATGTAGTACCACACGAAAAACAACGGTAACGTAATTAAGCTAATCATAGAAAGCCGTAACATAGGTTTTAACTCGTTAATTAACTCCACATCATTTCTTTGAATTTCTGAAACCTCACTGAAGTCAGCTTTATATAGAAGCCTACCGCTTTTAATCTCGCTTAAAGGTACTTTACTAGCGCTTCTTGACTTACGCATCATGTAAGTTGTGAAGATTAAAGCGCTGATGAAAAATAGGATGAACGTATACGTGTAGAGTTCCGGATGAAATACGTTAACAACAACCAATACAAATATTAAGAACTGGCTGTAAAGAATTGAAATCAGCAACTGCCTTCTACTCTGGTAGTAAGCCATCCTCAACACTCACAATCTAATTAAATCCAACCCTTATAAGCAAAGTTTAAGTACACCCCTATTAAGGTAGGGCCTTTTTAGGTAATTTAACCTAAGACAAAACACGGTGGTTAAATGATTAACAAGGACTTCGAGCTTAAGCAGTTAACCATACTTCAAGTCCTCAGTAGGTATAACGCAACAGTTAACTTGCTAGATCTTCATAAAGTAATTTACGTACTTCAAAATAAAGGTTTAGTTAAACTTAAGTACGACTTCATCAACTACTCGTTCGGGCCGTACTCCAAAGAACTTGAAGAAGATCTCAATACCTTAGCTAGGTTAGGCTTAATCGCGGTGGAGAGGGACGGCAGAAGCATGTCGGTAAGCTTAACTAAGAAAGGTAAGGAAGTAGTTATAAGCTTAAACGACTTAAGTAATTCCATCAGACATTAACGCAATACTTAAGCATGAACATATATTTATCTATCAATCTACTTTATCTTGGGGGTTTAATGGGTAAAGCCTTTAAAACGTTTAGAGGTAGCGGTAAGAGCTTAATCCTAGCTATTAATGACCCTACGTTCAACCTTCAGCAACTTACGGACTTACTTAGTAAAGCGCCGGAGGAGTTGGGAGGTGTTAAAGTAGGCCTACCTTACATGTTGAGATACGGGGTTAGGCAGTTAAGAAGTGTTTTTCAAGAATACCCATCATTTTACTACCTAGCAGATCTTAAGCTCGCAGACTTAGGTGAGGTTATGGCTTTAAGCGTTAATGAGCTAATTAATTCAGGCTTTGACGGCGTAGTAGCTCATGCCTTCATAGGCGTTAAAGGAGCTTTAGACGTATTAAAGAAGACCCTCGAGGACGTAGGTATGGATTTATTCCTTCAAGTATCGATGCCGCACCCAGGATCTGAGGAGGTCATAGACACTACATACCTTAGAGTTAAGAACGTCATAAACGGCGTTAACGCTGAGGGAGCTGTAGTCCCAGCTAAGAAGAGCTACTTAATCAAAGACTTAAAGAACACCTTCCCCTCAATTGTAATACTGGCTTCAGGAATATTGAGGCTAGGCGCTCAACCCGGTGAAGGCCTCTGTTATGGAGCCGACTCTGAAGTCGTCGGCAGGGCAATAACCTTAGCTACTAACCCCTCAGCTATGGCTAAAGACGTAATTAACATGCAACGTGATTACCTAGTGAAGAACAGAAATATTTGCGTTAAAGGTTGAAAGAACGATATGCCAAAACAAAGTAGAGCTGTGTTTAATGTCAACATAGCGGAAGCTATAGCAAGTTATTAAGCTTCTCATATGAAATGAAGCTTTATTGAAGCTTTTAGCTCCGCGTAATCGAACGTGTTTTCCTTAAATTGATTTAGCGAATATGTCTTAGGTGGTAAGTGTGTTACCGCCGTATCTAACGCTGAATTTTAAAAAAGCGGAGGATGTTATAACTGCGTTCATCCGTAGTAAAGTTAATGAAGCTGGAGCTTCAGGTGTTGTAGTCGGTGTTTCAGGCGGTGGTGATTCAGCCGTCGCTACCGCCTTAGCTGTTAAGGCTTTAGGTAGGTCTTCAGTTTTAGCTGTTCATATGCCTGAAATAGAAAGCGATAGATACGCTACGGTATTAGCGAGTAAAGTAGCGGATTACTTAGGTCTTGAATTGAAGATAATCGACATAACCAAGCCTGTCTCCACAGTTCTTGAGTCGTTAGGTTTAAGCTACTCATCGTCTAAGAAAATCGTTAGAGGAAACGTTAAAGCTAGGGTTAGGGCGGTACTCTTATACGCCATAGCAAACAATGAAAACCTACTCGTGTTAGGAACTAGTGATAGGTCTGAATGGCTTATAGGTTTCTTCACTAAATGGGGTGACGGCGCTGCCGACCTATACCCTATAGTAGGACTTTATAAAAGCCAAGTCAGGGAGTTCGCGAAGTATTTAAACCTACCAGCTGAGGTAATATCTAAACCACCCGCTCCAGACCTATGGCCAGGACATACAGCAGAAGGAGAGTTAGGCCTTACATACGACGTTATCGATGAAGTCCTCTACCGTTACTTCGATGAAGGAATTCCAGCGGAGCAAATACCTAAAGTAACTGGTATATCTAAAGAAGCCGTTAATAAAGTGCTAGAGCTATATAGAAAATCACAACATAAAAGAACACCGTTACAAGCACCGTTTACATCCTTTAAAGAACTTTAAATACTTCTAAGTGTTATACCCTATGTTACGTATCTTCCTTAAGGGTTTAAGCGTACTTCAATTAGCTTAAGCCTGCAGCAGGTCGTTAAGCTTTGATAAAACCTAGAGGGTTTAACTGAGTTTTAAGATTCTTAGCGTTTGATTAGTTTATATCTTTCGTAAATCATTATTATGTCTTTTTCATTCTTTATGAAGAATTCCACAGGCACTTTACCCGCCAACGTGAGGATGTGGAAGAGGGCGTAGTTTTCCTCTATTTTATGGGGTATTAAAGGCGTTAAAGTTTCGCCTTCCTTATCTTTCTCAACCAAGAATAGCGTATCACCGGACCTTCTTATGCGTAACTCTACGGTTTTCATATACCCTTCGTACGTACCCTCCAATTTCTTATATAAACGATCTAAAACAACGTAAGGCAGTTTCTCCGGGTCTTCTCCAAGTAGGTATGTAAGTATGTAAGCACCTACTAGAGATAGAGGTTTGCTTGAGGCATTGGCAAGTAAAACCACGCCTAACTTTCTGCTTGGGATGTAACCCATGTAGGCTGTGTAGACATATACAGATCCGCTATGCCCTATAAGCTTATAACCTAAGAAGTTCTCCTTCACGGTTAACCCATACCCGTAAGCATCGGATGTAAATGACTCGTAAGGTAATTTAACGTGAGGTTGCTCCATAATTTCCAACGACTCTCTACTTAAGATCACTTCGTTGTTTAACGAGCCTCTATTGATTAGCGTTAACACATACTTACTTAAGTCGGATGCGTTGCTGAAAAGACCTCCGTCTGCGGTGATTCCGAAAATAGGTTTGGTTAGTTTTAACCCATCCTTCGTTATTATGTAGGGAGTTGCTTTATTACCATCATTTAAGTAGTCAGCGATGCTGAAGTAGCTTCTGCTCATACCTAACTTACTTAATATGTTTTTACGTACGTACTCTTCATAGCTTATCTTAGAAACCTTCTCTATTACCTTTCCTAAGATCACATAACCTTCGTTTAGATAAAACCACCTAAGACCCGGTTTATACATTACCCAACGCTCGTAATCTTTCATAAAGGTAAGCACGTCGTCTGGGGACGTTATAGGTAGCCAAACATCTCTAATTCCGTAGTAACTATCGATTAAAGCTTCGGCGTAACCTAACGCAGGTATCCCTGAGGTATGAGTTAAAAGGTTATGAATAGTGATCTCCTCGTCGAAAGCTTTAAGGTTTAAATCTACGTATTTACCTACGGGGTCCTGAAGATCCAGTAAGCCTTTCTCATATAACTGCATTACAGCTATGGCTGTGAAGGATTTAGTGACAGAACCTAAACAATATGAAGTTTCGGGAGTAGCTGGTAAGGAAGACTCCACATCTCTAAATCCAAAACTTCTTAAATACTTAATGACGCCGTCCTCAACTATACCTAACGAAATACTTGGGAATCTACCTTCAGCTACTACCTTTAGGATATAACGTTCTATTAGATCAAAATCTACATCCAATTTAACCTACCAAAAACATAAGGCTTCGCTAAAATTAAAAACTATCAATCAAGCCCGAGTTAAGCTCGTAAACCCCAAGTTAAAAACCTCCGCATTAACTTCTATTAACTCCCTTAAGAATATAGTTTTGGTTCGGTATTGATAATGTTTGACGTCGTTAAGTATGTGGCTGTGATAAGGCCCGATTCGGTTAGGGTTTGGAAGGACAGACATATTTTGGAGAAGCTCTCATGGTATGTTAAGGTCATGCGTGGTGTAGCTCCACCTAAATACGTGTTAGTTAAGAACTTACCTGCTGAGTTGAGGTTAAGTGAGTTAACTCAAATGAGTTTCGAAGATTTAATGAACTACCATACGAAGTTGCAAAACAGTTTTAAGAGCTTCTGGCTTGAAGTCATGAATTCATCGAATCCTTGGAAAGGTGTTAAGTTGGAAGGACTTAATGAAACAACGTTTTTAGACGTTAAGATCGAATTACTTAATAAAGTCTTGAACCGTTGTGAGTTATGCGAGTGGAGGTGCGGCGTTAACAGAAATAAAGGTGAGGTTGGTTTCTGCCGAGTTGTGGGTTCCGATGCTTACGTAGATAATTACTTTCATCACGTAGGTGAGGAAGCACCTTTAGTTCCTTCAGGAACTATATTCTACGTGGGATGTAACTTCAGATGCGTATATTGTCAAAACTGGTCAATAAGTCAAAGAAGTCCTAATCCCGTAGAACACGTTGATGAGGTAAGCCTCGCTAACATTCAAGAATGGTTAAGCACGACAGGCTCTAAAAACATAAACCACGTTGGTGGTGAACCCACGCCAAACATGTTAACGATAATTAAATCCTTAAAACACCTAAAGATTAAAACTCCTCAACTATGGAATAGCAACATGTACATGAGCATGACAGCCATGAAGGTTTTAGAGGACGTTATAGATATATGGCTTCCAGACCTTAAATATGGCAATAACGAATGCGGTCTTAAATACTCCCTCGTTAAAAACTATTTCGATATAGTGACGAGAAACATAAAGGAAGCGCATGAAAACGGGGATATGATAATAAGGCATTTAATCCTACCCGGTCATGTAGAGTGCTGCACTAGGAAGGTTCTTGAATGGACTTCAAACAACGTTAAAAGAGCTATAGTCAACATAATGGATCAATATAGACCTGAGTACCTAGTGCTTAAATACCCCGATAGGTGGAGGGAGATAAACCGTAGAATATCTCTGGAAGAACTTAATAAAGCATATAACATAGCTAGGGAATATGGCTACGAAGGCCCCGTCGAGGACTTATGGTATATTAGATAACGTCGTTTAAGATTGTTAAACAACTCAACCTATACCACTTTAAGGCATGAGAGCTTAACACATAAAACGATAACCACCGCTTCTCAAACCCTTAACTTACTCTTAAAAACCAAGTACTTTGTTGAAGTTAAAGCTACGATTACATAACTTCCCTACTTTCTTTAGTTTCCCGCCTAGCTACTTTAGTCATTTGAGCTATGGTTGCGTTTATCCTATGCTCTACAACCGTAGCTAAAGATGTTAGAGGCTCCGGATCTACGTTCATACTCAGATACTTATTCAGTAATGAAATCACTGCTTTAACAGCTCTGTAATCAGTTTCGTCGAATTCAACAATAGCGGACCAGGTCTCTCCTAAAGCTACAGCCCCTTTTATTCCGTAGTAACCAGCCCAACCTACGATAACGCCGTTTACCCCCGTTATCACTCCTTCATTAAGTACCTCCCCACCAAAGCTCTTTAACTCCTCTATGAAGTCTGCTTGATTTCCAGTTATGAAGACCTTCCTCTCCTCATTAAATTCTGGAACTACGTAAGCTGCCGTAGCTATTACTGAGTTGAGAGTACCTTTAGAGGTTAAGTAGTTAAGCAGAGCATCACATAATTCGTTCTGTCCTTCAGGGCTTTGAGGTTGGGCATCCCCTGTGAAGATGAGGAACTTCCCCGCATCATATATCCTACCCACGAAAAGCGTTGAAAGACCTCCCTTACCAACCAATAGTTGAGGTGGGAATGCCGTCGAATAAACCTCAGCTACTAGCTCTCCTCCAACGCGCGATAGGAGGTAGTTCACCGAAACGTAGCCTACCCTACCCATGCCAGGCAAACCAACGATCAACGGCTTATTATCTACGTTGAACTCTTTTATCGTTTTTATCTTAGTCACCACGCTTACCCGCCTCAACCTATCTACGTTTTTAAACAATTATAAAGTTATGCTCTTACTCTTATTTTAATCAACTTACCATTTACCATTAGCTTTAAGACCGCATCCTTTAACGCGGGAAGGAAGTCAGTTAACTAGACATTGCGTATACGTTTAAGCTAACCTCCTCTTCAGGATCTAAGCTATAGAATTTCTTAAGCGCTGGAACACCTAACAACCGTTCATTCGTACTCCATGAGACGAAAGAAGGCGTGTATTCACCACTGTCTAGATTAACACCTATTGAGAACATCCAATCTCTACCAAGGACTGAAACAACGTACTTACCGCTTTTATACTTAACCTTTAAACCCTCTAAAAACTCCTCCAAACTAATTATATCGCCTAACTTTGTCGACGTCCTGAAAACTACGGGATATTTAAGTACGGCTTCAGATAAAGTTACTTCAGCAAAGCCGTCTAATATCGAAGCATATACGTCACTAACTACAAACGACGGAGACTGCACCTTAATCACGTCGTTGACTGCACTACGGCTTAATCTTGACTTAATGACATCGTAACCCCTTCTTAAGGAGTTGAAGACCGCATCACATAAGTTGCTTAACCTCTCATCAACGCATTCCCAGAAAACACCATCACTCTCTATGTGGAGCTTACCGAAGATAATGTTTTCAAAAACGCCTTCGCCACTAGCCGAGAACACTACGACGTCTTTACCGCCGCCTCTAACGAACCAATACTTAACAGAGTAGTTTTTAGTGGTTTTTCTTAATAAGCCTTCACTAACGCTAAAAAGTAGCTCACCTAATATGTTGGTTTTAACGCCGCCTGCTGAAATAATCTTAAGCAAGCTATCTGAAGATTTAAACACGTCAACGTCACTACTGACTTTCTTAAGCTTCACTGCCCGCCACACCTAAGAATGTCTTAAGTTACAAACCTTTTAAATAACGCTGTTAAAGACTTACTACTTAAAACCAGGAGTTAAGTAGCTTAAGTTACGTGAAAATTTTAAATATCCTCAACAGTTGATGTAGTTTTAAACTGCGATGTTTTTCAGTTAAAGTTTAAACTTACGTCTTGAAATTAATTTAGGTGTTGAGTAGTGGTTAAGGTTCTAGCCTCAGCACCTGGTAAGGTTACTTTGTTTGGAGAGCACGCTGTCGTTTATGGTTACCCAGCCATAGTTACAGCTATAAATAAAAGGGTTTACGTAGAAGCCGAACTTAGAAACGATAATGAGATTAAGATTAACGCTCAGGATTTAAGGGTTCCAGGTCTTATAGTTTCCATCGGCGAGGGCGAGGTCGTAGTAACTACAGACTACGGGAGATCATTAGCCGCTATGAGCTACTTAAGTAAAGCGATTGAGGTAACTTCTAAGTTCTTAAATGAGAGGAAAGGTGTGAACCTAGTAGTAACTTCTGAAATGCCTGTGGGAGCTGGTTTAGGGACTTCAGCTGCGGTTTCAGTTGCTACGATAGCTGCGTACGCAACGTGTTTAGGTCATGAGTTAAGTAGTGAGGTTATAGCTCAGTTAGGTTGGCAAGTTGAGAAGGAAGTTCAAGGCATAGCTTCACCTATGGATACGACCATATCCGCTTTAGGCGGGACTTTAAAGCTGTGGTATGAAGGAACTACAGTACATAAGACACCACTAGCGTTAAGTAGTGAACTACCTTTAGTAATTAGTTACGTGGAAAGAGAGAAAACAACTAAAGAGATGGTGGCTAAGGTTAAGGAGTTGAGGAATAGACATAGCGAGCTAGTTGATGAAATAATGAAGAGCATAGGCTTCGTAACTAATAAAGCCGAGCAGGCATTACTTAAAAACGACTTAAGTGAGGTTGGCTTATTGATGAACGTAAATCACGGGTTACTTGACGCTTTAGGTGTTTCTACGCGGAGGCTTAACGAGCTGGTTTACCTAGCTAGGTCTTCAGGTGCTTTAGGATCTAAATTAACTGGAGCTGGTGGCGGAGGTGCGACTATATCATTAGTTCAAAACAGTAAAGCGGAACTCGTATTAAACGTCTTAAGTATGTTTAGCCTCATGAGCTTTAAAGCCGTGATAAACACAGAAGGCGTTAAGGTTAAGGTCTTAGCTAAATAGCCACAACTCAAGCTAAGTCACGCTTAACATCTAAGGGTGGGCTGCAGTTTCTATTGTAAAGGTTTTTAAAGGTTTTTGTAGATTGTTTTATTCTGGGGCGTGAGACCGCTTCCGTGATGGGCGGTGTCTGGAGGAGCGGGTCGGAGCCTAGGGCATGCTCCGTAGATGTGAGCCCTGTGCCGTTAGGCTCGAAGGGTGTCCATGACCCCCGTGTGGAGTGGTCTGTGGCCACCGTGAAGCACGAGGCAGAGGCACAACCCGCCCTAGCAAGACCTACAATAACCTAGGGCGGGAAACGGTCAGTAAAAACTCTTAAATTCTTGATTACCTTCAAACGTCGACTTAACTAGGCTTCTAAAGGTATCTATGTAACTGGCGTATTTATCTCTTACGTAGACTCTAAGGAACGCTAGTTCTGTAGGCATAAGACCAGCTAACGTCTCTCTAATTAATACGTTCCTTAAACTTCCATCCGGTTCCTGTATATAGACCTCAGACTCTTCAAACATGGGGTTTGTAGGTAGTTTGGGGGTGTCAACGAATATCGCGTCCTTCACGTTTTTCAAGCTGGGGTGTAAGTTACTGAATTTCTCCTCGAGTATGTTCTTTATCGCTTCCTTACTCATTAAGACAAACCTCTTCGTCTTAGGGTCTAAAGGTATTACAGCTTGGTAGACGGCTTTATATGGCACTACCCTATTTAAAAGGTATTTAGCTTCGTCTAACTTCCTAACCTCTGGATGCGAGAGTACGTGCTCATCATCTAACGTAAGGTATTTACTGACGTCGTCGAAAGCTTCACCGTAGTTGAATATGGGATCAGCTTTAATGAGTAACTCACCAGCTATCTTATCGAAAGCCCTTACTGTCTTATGATAGTATACGGTCTTAAACATGAAGAGCCTAGCTATTAACAGATGATCTAATACATCCTTAGCTTTATAGTTTAAAACTAATTTATTCCCTATTAAGTGGGAGTGATAAGCTAGCCTCTGCCAGTCAAGTCCTAAGCCGTAGTTAGCGCCCGTATATAGCGAATCTCTTAAAAGGTAGTCTATAATGTCCGCGCTGTAGGCACCGCGGATTATATAGAAAAGCGTCTTCTCAGTAACGCCCTCACTTATGCTGGAGGTTAGGGGCCATGATTCAATATTCGGCGTTTCAATTAACTTACCCATTAACTCAGCTGAGACGCCGTAGCTTTTCTCTATCTCGTCGTCGAAGCACTTAGAGATGTCTGGAACTTCCGTAACGATCTTCCCGCCAAGCACTTCATGATTTATTCCGTAATTTACTAGGACATGATCCTCGAATGTGTGTGAGAAGGGGCCGTGTCCTATGTCGTGAAGGAGACCTATAAGTCTAGCGATGGCTACAAGCCTCTTAAGCTCGGAGTGGTTTAGGTTTAGGCTGGAGTATAGATATTCAGCGAAAACTCCGGCTACGTGAGCTACACCTAAAGAGTGTGTGAACCTCGTATGGACAGCACCTGGGTACACTAAGTGTGTAGTAGCTAGCTGTTTTAACCTTCTTAACCTTTGAAAAGGTTGTGATGACAACACACATATCTCATGCTTTAAAACCCTTATGTATCCATGTACAGGGTCTTTAATCAATATGAATTCCTTATCCATTAACCCCCCTAAAGAAATAACTTTAAAGTCAGTATTAAATGAATGACGGGTGTTAAACATTACGTCATTATAGCATAGTTAATATCGTTTAAAACTCACGTTTAAATAAATAATGTAGTGATGGGGTTGAGCGCCAACGTTGTAGTCACGCATGGGGATTGCGATGGGATAATATCGGCTTACCTATATATAAAGCATTTTATGCGTGATTCCTGGCCGTCTAAGATATCGATTATTTTCACACAGCCTTGGAGAGCACATATAGATTTGAGGAAAAGCCCTAGCGAAGTTGATGAAGTAGTTCTCCTTGACCTGGCTTTAAGTAGGGAATTAAGCGTTGTTCTTACTGAGATGGCTGGAAAGACTCGTAAGCTAACATTTATTGACCATCACATAAGCTCTCTTGAATTCGTTAACGAGTTAAGGAAGTTAAGCTCTAGTAAGATAATATGTGAGAAGGCCCAGTCCTGTCCTAGACTTATGAGTCAAGCACTTAAGATTTCGTTAAATCCTTACGAACAACTACTTATAGATGTTGCTGACGTTTGTGAAGGAAGCGAAGCGCAAAATCCGGAAGTCGCTAGGCTTGCCGACATAATAAAGCTTTCCATAGCGAGGGATCCGGGGGATTACGCGTTCATGAGTCACTTAATTAACGTGTTCATGAATAGTAAAGACGTAGCTAGCGACGCAATAACAAGTCATAAATATAGGGTGGCTAAGTTCCTACTCTCACGCCTACTTAAAATCATGAGTGAGAGGGCGTTATCTTACGGAAACTTCAAAATAGTTTCGCTGACTTTACCTGAGTCAAGAATCTTCGCGGGTCTTTTAGGCATAGGCACAACAGAATTTGCTAGGTTAAGTAGGAATGACGTAATACTCATTAGAAGGGAGGAGGATAAAGTCGTAGTTACCGCTAGAACTTTATCGGATAGAGCCTTTAGAGTATGTAGAGAGATAGCTAAGCTAGGTAAAGGTAGGTTCGGAGGTCATGCTGAAGCTGCTTCAGCAACCCTTCCGGATATGTCAATACAAGATGCTGTAAACTTAACTGTACAAGCGATAAAGAACCTCTAAACGGCACGTTTAAGATGCTGTAAATAAGTAATCCGACCTAAACCCTCTACTACTTACAACTCTTAACACGTAAGCATATCCAGGATTTAACTTCACGTTACTTAATGTAACGCAACCATACGTTTCAGAACAAGTAACTTTGCCTGGGGGTAGGGTCACCTGCAACGATGTGTTTAAGTCTATTAAGTTCCCATAAGTATCGAGTATATACACAGCCACTATAGTTGTTTCCACAGACCCTATATTCCTTACGTAAACTGAAACGTTATACATCCCGCCAGATCCTTTAGACAGTTTCACAGCCTCTATGTTAAGGCTTTCTTCAAAGCTTACATGCCTAGCTAAACTTCTTGAAGTGAATTCATTAACCCAAATCCACAATATAACACCTGATGCGACGGCTATCAAAATCAGCAACACAGTCGCTACGACCGGGGAAACGGCCTTATTGATACGCATTAATTACCCCAAATGATAGACATGTTTGCTTATTTAAACATTAGCGTTTAAAACGTCCTTTTATGATGGTTTAACTAGCTACTGACAATTAAGAGAATTTTTATTTAAAGAACTTCTCTAGCCTTAATTTTAGCTGGTTATCTTAATTAATTTTGATTTACGTAAACACGACTTAATTAACGTCTAGACAGACATAGTTTTCGACTATCAACAAAAAGAAGCGGTTTAATTTTAAACTACTAAATATTAAATAACGCGTAATTTGTTTTAACGTTACTTAAGGTTTTATAGTTGATTTCTGTTCCGTCAGCGATAAGACGATACCATAGCGCCGGGGGGAGGATTTGAACCTCCGACCACCGGGTTAACAGCCCGGCGCTCTACCCGGCTGAGCTACCCCGGCACCTCCTATAGTTAAAGTTAATACTTCCTTTTTAATCTTTTCTTCTTAAGATCGTTGAAAGTATGCTTTCAAAGTTATGTGGCGTACAAGCTATATTGTTTTAGGAGGATAGGGAAAACTTTATAAGGTTTGACGTGAAGTGTAGTGTAGTAGGATGAAACATGAGTAAGAAGGATAAAGTTGACATAATATCCCTTTGCGGAGGCCTACCTGAAGAACTCTGCGTTCAGTTAGGTGCCGAGCAACAACTCGTTAAGATTAAGCTGGAGAAGAGGAAATTCGGCAAGGAAGTTACGGTAATCGAAGGTCTCGATCCTTCAGTATACGACTTAAAGAAAGTCGCTTCAGTACTTAAATCTAAGTTAGCCACTGGAGGAACAGTTAAAGATAATCATATAGAGGTTCAAGGGGACCATCGACATAAGGTGAAGCAGATCTTAGTTAATGAGTTTGGCATACCGGCGGATAGCGTTATCTTCATAGAAACTGAGTAGAAGAGAAAACTTGAAGATCGATTATTATATTTAAAAACTCCCTACTCTTCCTCAGGTACTTGAATGTTTAAATACTGCGTTATTTCTTTATATCTATTCCTAACGGTAACTTCAGTAACTCCAATCACTTGAGCGATGTCTTTCTGAGTTTTTCTCTCCCCATGTAATTGGGCAGCTATGTAAACGGCTGCAGCCGCTAAACCTGCTGGATCCTTACCCGCTGTAACGCCTTTCTTCCTCGCTTCTTCAAGAATTTCAATAGCTTTAGCTTCTATCTTACCACCTAATCCCAACGCTGAAACAATCCTAGGTACGTAATCAGCAGCACCTGAAACAGGTATTTTAAGGCCTAACTCCCTAACTAATAACCTAAAACATCTAGCTACGTCTTTCTTAGGTGCTTTAGTGTATTCTACGATTTCATCTAACGTTCTAGGTATTTTGTAAATCCTGCAGGCCGCGTATAGAGCTGCCGCAACAACAGACTCTACCGCCCTACCTCTAACAACGCCTTTCTCAACGGCTCTCCTATATATAGCGGCGGCTTCCTCCTTAATGTTTTTAGGCAGTCCTAACTGTTCTGTAATCCTTTCTAACTCGGTAGCGGCTTGAGTTATGTTTCTATCTATGCTATCCTGTATTCTAGTCCTTATCTGCCATTTCCTCATCCGCATAACTTCCAATCTTCGTTGAAACTCAAGCTTCTTACCTGAGGCATCTCTATCACGCCAATCAATCATAGTTGCTATACCGCTATCATGTATTGTAGGAGATAAAGGCGAGCCTGAACGCGCTCTTTTATCTCTTTCCTCAGGCGTGAAAGCCCTCCATTCAGGACCTTGGTCAACAACCTTATCCTCTATAACCTCCCCAGTTTCCGTGCAGATATACTCTCCCCTAACTTCATCGTAGATGATCTTATCTTGAGGGCACTTGGATTCGGACTCAACATCCTTTTTTTCTTCGCGCACGATCTCTCCCATAGTAAACCTTAGAATACTTTCTTAGGGGGTTAATAAGCTTTTATTCTTGAATAAATCAACACTTTCACCCGTGGCTTTCATGGAATATCAATTTAAGGTTTAACTAAGGTTAAAACCTTTAACAGCGTCCCGTTCGTTAAATCATACACTTCAGCTTTAACTTTGTTTCCTTCAATTGACAGAATAGCGTAACTCTCCATCGAAGTTAAATATCCTGAAAGAGCTCCCGGGTTTAAAACCAGACAATCATTAACTAAGCTTAAATCATACATATGCGTATGCCCATATAATACGATATCATAGTAGCGTTGTGTGGAAGTACATAAACTATAGACTATCTTCTTAGTTAAGTCAACACTTTTAAACCCGTGAAAAGCTATAGCTTTAAACGCGTCGAATAATAACTCCATAGGTTGTTCCGTAACGTTAGGGGATATCCTCTTAAGCAGTTCTTTATCCCCGTCGTTATTCCCGAAAACTCCCATAACGTTTGGATTTACCTCGTTTAAGATCGTTTTTAAAGTGAACGGTGAGACTATATCACCTAATATCACTACCTGATCAACATCACCTACCACACGTTTAAGCTTACCTATAGATTCTAACCTATCATGTATGTCTGAAATCACTAAAACACGCATCATTTAGTAAAACACCGGAGGAAGTTTTTAAAGAAAAAACCTAGTTTATATGCTTAAGCTGGGTAGTCCTCAGGAACTTTAGCTCTGAAGTACTTACCTGTCTCTGGACTCTTGAATAACCCTATCTTAACACCTTTCCTACCCTTAGGCGCTAAGGTCCATACCTTCTCAGGCACTAACTCAACGTCCTTACCTGTTGTTGGGTCTTTAACTGTTACCTTCTTCTTTGGGGTGGACATGGTTATCACGTCAATAAAGATATGAATTCTGACACTCTTAAACTTTACTTGAGTTCTTCACAAAATGCTCGGGTTTTCATTGAAGGTTTCCATCATTTTAATTGTTGAAATACTTCAAAGTAAGTTTAAAGTTTACTGCTGTAGCCTCATGAACATGCGCATTTCTTTACTTGTTTAAATCAACCTACGATTAACTAAATAAAATGCTTTATCTTTTTAAGCTTATATGAAGTTTTAACTAAAATCGCTGAGGTGAAACATGTTGAATAAGTTACTGCTTTTTGTTGATGTTGATGGGACTTTAACTATAGATAGGAAGACCTCCGCCATAGATCCGGAAGTCATTAACGTACTTCGTGAGTTAACGTTGGCTGGCGTGGAGGTTGTGTTAATATCTGGTAATTCACTACCTGTTTTAAGAGGTCTCTCGCTCTACTTAGGTTTAAGCGGTAAAGTAATTGCTGAAAACGGTGCGGTAATCTACGTAGATAAACCTAAGGTAGTTTGCGAAGGTTGTGAGGATTGCGACGTAGTGTATAGGTCGTTACTTAACTATAAAGACATCTTTAAGGATGCTTGGCAGAATATGTTTAGGTTTTGTGAGAAAGCGCTTGAGTGGGTTGGAGATGAGGAAGAAGCTGAAGCAATTGCTAAGCAGCTTGTTAGAGAATTGAATTTAAACACAGTTGAAATAACGTCTAGTGGATACGCGCTGCATATCCACCCACGTAATTGCAATAAAGGTAGGGGGATAGCAGAGTTCATTAAGGAAACGTCGTCTGAAGGTTTAAAAACAATATGTGTAGGTGATTCCGACGTAGATATACCTATGAAGAATGTATGCTCACTTTTAGTAGCTGTAGGTAATTCAGACCCGGATTTGCTTAAGGTCGCTGACGTCATTACTAAAAACCCCTCCTCTAAAGGGTTTATAGAGATAGCTATGGAAATCTTGAAGAACTTGAGGGACCAATACTGAACTGAAGCGATAGGCGTTAAGCATGGATCTCCGCACTACCTCGTAGACGCGGTTAAGTCGATAGGCATTCCTTTAGAGCCTGCTAACCTGCAGATAGCCTCGCCCCTTCTTAAGGATGTGCAGTAATAGCTTACGTCCTTATCTTCAATCCTCACGTAACGTTTTACATGCTTCCAATAACTTAAGTCGTTAGAACCCATAGCTACGAAAAGTCCGGCATTACCAACTATCACCTCACCAAGGCTTATTAAGTCTTGAGGATGTTGTGTTGCTATCCCAATAATCAAGCCGTAACTTCTTAAATACCTGATTAAACCTTCTACCTCATCACGTAACTTCGTAGAGTATATCCAAGCTTCATCAAATACTAAAAACTTAAGCGTGTCTGGGTTGTGTGGGATTTCGTTAACGCCTCTAAGGAGAAGAGCTTTTTTAACGCTTTTAAGTAATGATAAAACAGCTAAGTTAAGAACATTAACGTTTGAAAAGAAGGCCTTACTTAAGTTTAGAATTAAAACTTTATCTTCATAACCATTTAAGAAAAACCTCAGCCGATTAAACAGAGGCTCACCAACCTCATAGATTGAGAGCTCGCTTAAGACTTTACTTAGTTTAAACCTTATATAGGGATCCCTAACTAAAGCTAGGTTTTGAATAGCGTTCAATACATAATTATCGCATGAACTTAGCGAATATGTAAGCAATTCGTTAAGGGCTGAAGCAACTTCCTCGCTTAATGCGTAAGCGTTAGTTATTAAATCCGTTATGGAAGATGCCTTAACCTCTGAATATTCGTCTTGAACTAGATTACATAAACCTAAAGCTATGTCATTACCTAAAGTCAATACCTTATAAGGAACTTGCCTTCTACTCAACCTAGTTGAGTATTCATTCTTAATATCAACAATCAACGAGGGGATTCCATGAAGTCCGTAAAAACGTTCCACGAGTTCTACGAAGAACTCTGTTTTTCCGGAACCGGTAGGACCTACGACAACTATATGTGGTGATACAGCATTATCTACGTTCCAGAAAACTAAGGTCTTCCTTATTAGATGTGTACCCAGTAAAACCTCAACACCTTCGAAATTACCGCGTACTTCGTTAAATCCATCGCTAAGCATAAACGGGAGTAGCATAAAAGAGGCTGGGTTAAGAGTCATCAACGTTAGATTAACGCTTTTAAATACGCCTTTAAAAAGCTTAGTTAGATTTTTCAAGCTGTTAAGTTTGTTATTGCTGACTACCGTCTTTACTCCTAAACTATTCAAGCTCTTAACTAAAGCCTCTACTTTAGAGTTTAAGTTCGCATATGCTTTACTTGAATCCTCACCGCATTCCTTCAGTATAAACTCCGTTTCTATCTTCAGTGGAGGAAAGCCCTTTAAAGCGATATCCCGTATTTTCCTTAATATTCTTAACCGGCTTCTCAAGGCTTCATTAGCTGGATTACTATTCAACACTAGTTCTAACGTCTCTATCCTTCTATTAAGCTTCTCTATGAAGTCCTCATTCCTCACAGGGCTTATTAAACTACGGATCTCAATTGAGAAGCCTAAGTTAATGCTGTTAAGGTAGCTTAACATGAAATGTTGAAGGTCTTGAGGATCTAGGTCTAGGAGTGAAACGGGTAGATCAACAACTTTTATAACTTTCTCATAGCATTTAACGTCGGACCTTCCTTTAACGACCTCCTTAAGCTTGACGAACCTACGTATGATCCACTTAAAATAATCTCTACTTAACCTACGCTCTATCCTTAACAACATCGAATAACACCTTACTTAAGGTAAAGCCTTTAACTAGCATAAACCTAACCACATCTTTAACGGGTACTTCATATACCTTAAGGTTTTCGATAAACCCTGCTGGAATAGAAAACACGTAGATACCGTTAGATAAGATCTCCTTAAGTGAGGCAGTGACCTCTAGAAAACCTTCATCGCCGTAGGAATGCTTTAGTAAAGCGCCACAAGCGATCACGGTTATTTGAGGGTTATTAGATTTATAGCTAAGCTTAAGCGTACATAACTTAGCATCGCATGTAACGTCGATAAAGTTAAGCTCTAACGCAGAGTCTTTAGGTAAGGTAAAAACATAGTCAACGCATCTAACCCCGCCACGCTTGGCGTTTCTTACTTCAAAACCTAACGCATTATTTCTTACAACATCAACTTTAGGTAAGCATCTAACGACATGGGTTTTAACCCAAATGTAGCCTTCGTAAGTTAAGTATTCGTCAATCACTATCGGCGGTTCGCAATCTTCAACGTCAACACGCACACCACTTAATACCTTACCCCCGCAAATTACGCGTAAGGGGACTCCAGCACTAGTCGAGATACTTAACACGCCGTTTTGAAGTTCCTCTAGCCTTAAAGTAGTTGGTGGTTCCTTAACTTCTCGACAGTTATTAAACTCTACAGTGAATAATCCTAAATCTTGAATAACCCCATCAAAAAACTCCATCGATACTTTAAACTTAAGGAAGTTAGACCCGCTTTTAATAACTTCCTTAACGTTTAAGTCAGCGTTTACTAAAACATCACTATCGTTTATTACGTTAACGTGCGTTATTTTCATACCTGGGCTTAAACCAGTTATCAAGACTTTAGGGACTTCAGGGAAAGTTTTACTATAGGTTAAAGAAAGTAGCATCTTAAAGTTGGAAACGCCGTCTTTAAGCTTCCCATTTACGCTATAGCTGCAGTCCTTAACAACCACCCCCTCAAGAACCAAAGGTTTTGAAGTTATTTGGAAAGCTTTGGAGAACGTTCCTATAGGTGTTTTAAGTGCCGCAACTACATCTATAGGACTTCCGAACTCTTTAGGTTTTAAATGTATTACTTTTGAATTACCTTTAAGGTCTTCTCTGACTATGCTTACGTTACCGTTAAAGCTTATCGAAAACCATTCATTCCAAGGCTTTACTTCCACCTGTGCGTAACTCTCGCTAGAGACGTAATTCTTAATTACTGATATTTCAGGTGTTATTAAACCTTTCGTGTTTAGTAACGTTAATCCATCCTTAACCACGCAGAGAACTAAATCATTAGCTATTGGAATGCATGAATATGCTTCAACGTAAGCTACGTTTCTATTATCAACGTTTATTAACGACCACGCCATCCCTTTGGTTTTGAAAACTACTACATTTCTAAAGCACGTTAGGTTCTCTACTTTCACCTCATTACTTAACTTAAGTAGTAGGTGGTCTTTAAGCAAACAAACACCTTCCTTAGAGTTGACAACTATATCCCCTTCGTAACAGCAGAGAGAGCCGTATTCAACGCTTAAAGGGAATATAGGCTCGTATAAGTCCTTAACGTGCTTAACTATTAACACACCGTCAAAGAAGTAATTGAAGTTCCCGCAACTTATAAGCGGTTGCAACTCACAAAGAACTTCATAGGCTTCCTCACTAGTTAAAGAAACTGAGAAGCATCTATCTTCACCTTTAACCACACATATGTTTTTAGAGCAGATTACACTTTCAATATCTGACGCTTTTATCACGTGCTCTTTATAGGATCCTGTCAACAAATCTAGCATAAGAACATAGCATTTCCTACCTCTGCAGGCGGTTACCACAAGCAAGTCGTTAAAGGTGAAATGCTTGATTCTCCCAGGTCTAACGACTCTATCCTTAACGAATTCATAATAACCTTCAGAATTTTTACCTACGCATACATTTAAAACTCCGTCGAAGAGAGCGTACCTACTTAGCCTTTCAGAACATACGCCTAACCTACTTACGTCATCACTTAATTCAAAACTTACGCGACTTATTAAATCAAATTCTAAGTTCTCATTCACTTTAAATATTGAACGTGTGGAATCGCTAGATAAAACTACTAACACAGGTAGGTAATTAAGAAGTCGTAGGTAAACATTTCTATACGTAACTTTCATATTAAGTAAGTTTTCTAAAATATCCCAGCTTACAAACCTAATTATCTCAGGCAATACCAACATCTTAAATAACACCTAAGAGGTTCAACTCCAACATAGTTATCGACGGCAAGAACGTGTTAGTAAGGTCTTCAAACACTACGTATGATGCGTAGCATGAGTAGAAAATTGACGTGATGATTATGTAGGTGGTTATTACGGTGTTGGCTTGATGGATTATGTTAATAGTTGCTGATTGCAGTAGAGGTAATAATAAAGCTAAAGCCACTATAACGGAATTAGCGAGTGCTACAGCTTTAAACGATCTTAACGCTTCGTTAACAACCTCCTGCAACTTACTTAAGACTTCCCTACTAATAACACCTAAGCTTAACCCCTTACTTAAGCAGTAGAAGACGAAGCTTGCGACCCACGACCTACTAACGGGTTTTTGCTTTCGTAACGTCAACTCAAGAGGTGAGAACTCAAAATCTAGTTCAGAAGCCTCAACAGCTTTCTTTAAAGAGTCGAGAGGGTTTATACTGATTGATGACACGCCTGACGCTAAATCTAAGAACTTACTTAATCGACTTAACTCCCTAACGTTTTTTAAGAAGTCCTTAGTTACGTAGATTCCAAACATAAGTAAAGGCAGGCTTAAAACCAGTAAGTTAAACTTCTTGAACAGTAGGTAGTATGTTATCGTTGGGATAGTTAGTAAGGGTAGGAGGGTTAAGTTCTTACGTGACGTAATTTTCTCGAACTTTAGATATTTAGGATATTTAGGTAAGGCGAAAAAAGAGATAGGCGCTAAAACGATGGTTAAAGTAAATACTTGATTAATGAAATTGCTTCCTAATAACGTAGTTAAAGGCACTACCACGACTGGTGTGTAGCCTAACAAAACAGCCACAACTAAGGATACGGTGGCTCTAGCTTTGATAACGTTGTAAGTGTTTGTTCGTACTTCATCAAGTATTCGCTGGCCTAAGCCCTGCATCCAGAAGACGTAGGTTCCAGAGTTAGTAGCTAGTAAGTAGTCTGTTAATACGCTATTAACTATTTTAGACTTAACCCACTTACGATACTCATTAACACCTTTAACGATTCCTAAGAAGTCTACTAACCTACGTAGTATGTTACTCTCACGACAAAGCTTTTTAAACACATTACACCAAGCACTTAAGTTTTGAAGATCTTTGAGAAGGTCTGAATCTTTAGATAAAGACACATAATTGGAAATCAAGAAATACTTGAATTCCTCTTCTAACTCTCTATGGTAACTTCTGGATTCCATAATCAAATATACTGGATACAGAATAAACGGTAGTAACGCTGAAGTTAACGAAGCTAAGGCTATGGTAGGTAACGATGTAATCTTAAGTAGGAAGTGCATGCTTAAGATAGTTACTGTCAAGAAAGATAACGACGTAATTGAAATCTTCTTCATTAAGTATCTGTTAACAAACCTTAACTCAACAGGTTTTCTAGCCATGAACAATTCTCTATGTATAAAGTCAGCGTAAACATTAATTAATGACTTCATGCTGTACTAACCTCGTAAAACGCTGAGTAATTTCTAGATGTGACTTACCTGCTTTCTTAGCTTTACTTAAGATTTCTTCAAAGCTGACGTCCTCTCCATACTCGTATAGGTTATTTAGCTTAACGACGTCTTCGGATATGGAGTATATAGGTTCGTCAACGCTAACCACAGCTCTTTTTAACCCCACCCCTTTAACGTAGTTTAATGTGATTATCAAGTCAAACATTGATACTTGATAGGGTGTTAAGCTTATCGGTGGGGACATAAGCCTTAGTAAGGCTTCCTCAGCGCTACCGCCGTGGAAAGTTGTTAATGAGCCTAAGCCCATATTAATAGCTTGAACTAAAACCCTAGCTTCAGCTCCTCTAGTTTCACCTATAACTATAAACCTATTGACGGACGACCTTAAAGCAGCTTTAGTTAGGAAGAATTGATCTATAGGGCTTTCAAGATTCCAAGGTGATGTAGGCACTACATACTTAACCCAACTGCTGTCGTTAGGTATGTCTATCTCGGGCGTGTCTTCAATTATACATACCTTCCAATTCTTAGGTATTAACTCGTAGAGTAGCGCCTTAAGTAATGTTGTCTTACCTGAGCCAGGCGGCCCCACTATTATTACAGAGCCTCTATTCCTTAAAACATAGTTGACTAACTGAACCACAGCCTCTTTAACCATACCATCATTAATTAAGTCCTTCAAACTTACGTAAGTTTTAAGCTTCTTTCTAATGGTTATTTCGCCTTTACTATCCGCTATATCCGGAAGAACTAAATGTATGCGATGCCCACCATCTTCCGCCGGAAGATTAGCGTCTACTATAGGACTTGCCTTAGTTATTAACTTGCCTGCTCTTTGCGCTAACACACTTAAATGCTCGAGGAAGTCATTCATATCCTCTATGACTATATTCGTTTTAATGTAATCAACGTCCGGATCGGATTTAACGATTAAAGAATGCCTAACCCACACAAACCCAGGACCGCTTATAGAGATATCCTCTATATATGGATCGTCTATTAAGACCTGCAACTTCTTATATTTCATCTCCTCACGTAATGTGTAGGCTATCTTAAGCTCGTTGGGATTTAATCTTAACTTTCTCTTAATTACAGCAGCTGCGTTTTTAACGTAGCTATACATGTTACTTTCTTTAGCGCTTATTAAAACCTTACCTAACTCCTCCTTCAATACGTTACTATATGGTTTATCAACGCTGTTAGTAGCTATGTACTTATAGTCTCCGGACTCCTCCTTAACTATAATTATGTTGAAGGTGCCGACTTTATATGAAGAAACTATACTCATAGAAAAGCACCTTCACAAAATTTTATAATGTTTAAAAATATTTCTTACCTTAAGTTTACGTTAACGTTGAATTTACTGTTTAACGCGTCCACAACCTCAAACACTAACGACATAACATCACTAACGCTGTCTACGGTGATGATGAATGTTTGCGATGTTCCTTGTTTTAAATTACTTCCACTACTACCTACTGCTGTATACGTAGCGTTTTCAACTGTCCCATCACTTAATACAGCAAATACTTTAGATAGGGTAAAATCTCTGGAACTTCTATTACGTAAAGTTACTACGAATACCTGCTTCGTACCACTTACTTCCTTATGGTTTAAAATACCTTCAACTTCAGGTGTGAGGACGTAACTACTTACCCTAGAGGATTGCGATGTCAACCACCCTTGAAGAGCTAACGCTATAGGCACGGCTATAGCAACTAAAGTTAACACTACGACTAAATCGCTCACGGCCTTATTCGCTTTAAACGCTTTCATTTTTAACACCCGTACTTTTTCAAGGGTATTTAAAAGGTTCATATACCTTTACATTTTAAAAACATCTAACTCTAAGAAATTGACTGGTGTATAGCTTGAAGGAGTTTAGACTTAGACTGAAGAAAATCTTAGAATCTATGGCTGGGAAGGTAGTCACGCCAGGCGACGTGGTGACTTTAACAGGTCTTCCAAGGTATGAAGTTCTAGCTACGATACATGTTTTAGAAGCTTTAAATTTCGTTGAGTTAATAAATGAAAAAGGAAACTTTAGAATTTATAAATTAACTAACGCCGGTTTAAAACTTCTAAGAGTACTTGAGGAAATGTCTGAAATCGAGGTTGATATCCTTGCGAAACCCTCTGAGGAAATCCCAACACATACGACTTCAGCTACTGAAGCAACACAATCTAGTTGAGGTAAACGCTTACAACCGAGAGCCCCGTCTTTTTAAGTCATGGATAGAAAGCTTATAGTCTTTCTTTACGTTTTTGTCGGGTTTATGCGAAGAGGTTAAGACATGAAGTCCTTGAGGGCTTCCGAGGCTGATTAATAATGCCTCAAGAACAGGGGTTAAGACCCGACGGAAATAAGGTGAGTAAAGTCCTAGGATGACGGGCGAGGAGATCGCTATTGAAGACATACACTAAGGAATCAAGCATTGCTTCCTACATCTACGTCGTTGAGTGTCTTGAAGACTTTAAACTAAGCATTAAATCTTTAGGTAACCTAAAAATAGAGCGTGGCATATACCTATACGTAGGCTCCGCAAACATTAAAAGACCGTATTTAAGGGTGATAAGACATTTAACTAAAAACTTTAAAAAACCCAAGTGGCATATAGACTACATCACGATAAACTGCCAACCTAAGCTAGGTGTTTTATGTTACGGCATCGATGAAAACTTCATGTGGGATTATATAGTTAAACACGGCCATATCTTCACACCATACGTTAAAGGTTTCGGAGCTTCAGATACACCACATCATAATACACACTTATTTAAGGTAGTCTCTACGGATGTAATAAACCCCTACAATGCCGTGGTTAAGACGTTCTTAAAATTGAAGGTTTGCTCACATATTGAGTTTTTAACGCCTTGACCACATGGTGTAGGGGTTTAATTTTGATTTCCTTTTAAAGTTGTTTGAAGACTCTTAAAAACGATTGAATTGTTTTAAGCATGGCTGTTTAATCTACGGAAAAGAAAAGTTCTGAAGTTTGAATGTTTAATCAACGAATTTTATAAGTCCTACTTCAGCAAGTTGGTTAAGTATTAACGTTACAGGCTCGCGTAATTCTTCCTCTGAAAGCGTAGCTTCTGGTGAGGCTTTAAGTTCCTCACTTATTTGATGAATTAACTCTTCAACGTTTTTAGTTCCTTCACACATTTGCCACACGTAATAAGCACTTAACGAGAGCGCGTATGTCCTCTCCTCATCTAAGCTCACTATGTAGTTTTCTCCTTCAACACCTAACTCAATGCCTTGCTTTAAAGGCTTCTTACTTTTGATTTCTTCAAAACCTAACATGATACTAACCTCCGAAGTCTTCCTCCTCCCCTTCTTCAGAGCTCTGCTCTCTTCTGAAGCCGCCTCTTCTAAACGGTCTGCGTGGTCTGCGAGCACCTCTAAACTCAGGTTTGAAGCCTTCAGGAGCTTTAGGGTAGTTATCAGGTATGGAATCTGCTTCAGGAACCTCACCGCTTTGAGACTCCACTATGTTTCCTTCACCGCCAACGTTTAACTGCACCGAACCTTTAAACACGGTTGTCCAAGCATTCTTTATCTCTACTACATCACCTTCTTTAACCTTACCCGCTATGGCCTTACCCCATAAAGTCAGCTTAACCTTCCCTGAATCGTCACCTACAACTACTTCGCTAATAGTTCTAGTTCCAGACCTTGTGTTTATAGTTTTTGGTTGTTCTACCTTAATAACGCGAGCCACGAGGCTTACGTTATTCATATTTGGTTTTAGATCCATTACCTTTATCTTCGGTTTACCTACGTTCGATCCACTCATTTCATTCCTCTCCTACGATTTACGGTACGTATAGTGTTTAATAACAGGGTATTTAAATTATTATGTTTTTTACTCGCTTGATGAAAACTTTAAAGAAGCTAATTAACGCCGTGGTTAATTAACTCTAAAAACGTTTTAAACTTAAGCTTTCTCAACTAATATAGCTCCCACGGGGCAGGCAGTCCTACCCTGCTCTACACAGTCAGCTAATTCGTCTGGAACCACACCTTCAGTTACGTCACTACCTCTAAACTCCTTAACTATTTGAGATTTTCCATCTGGTCCCGCTTCGAACACTTGCGGACATAGTGCGTAGCAAACCCCATCAGCTATGCAGAGGTTCCAATCCACCTTAACTTTCAGAGGCATTTTATTTACACCAAGATATTTTGAAGTAAGCCTAAATAAACTTAATCACTATATAAAGTATTGAAAACATAAATATGGGTTTAACGTCAATTCAGCTTCTTTCCACTTATTAAGGAACTGACTTCCTTACTTTAGAGAGTTGCTTATCGATTTGAATGTATATCCACCCATTCACCTTCGAGTTAGGCCTCCGACCCACCATCCCTATTCAGCTTCGAGGACTCTAGGCTATGGATTCTTCACAGCTTAACATCAGCTTCGAGGCTTCAAGACTTCAGTGGAAGACGTGATATGGGTTAATGCTTGATTGAATGTGTTGTTAAGACTTTCCTTCATACGTATGAACATCATCGCCAACAACACGTTATTAAGAAAGAAAGCTTATAAACTTTCTATCCCACCATACATGATGAGGCCTTCAGATGTAAGACTATGTTAGGAGGGATAGGAGCAGTGAGTGAGAAAGTTACATATAAGTGTTGGAGATGCGGTTCTGAATTTACAGTTGAGGAGGGTTTAGAGACTTTCATGGCTAAGGAAAGCAGTGAAGGATATACGTTCTTAAGATGTCCTTACTGCGGCTATAGAATAATAGGTAAGACTAGACGACCTGGTTTAAAGTACGTTAAAGCCATTTAAATTACATGTTTAAATGTTTCATTTCTTTAAGTCTCCATAATTTGGTGGGCCCGCGGGGATTTGAACCCCGGACCACCCGGTTATGAATCCCGTAAGGCCTGAGTTTCAGGCGCTTATGCCGGGCGCTCTGCCTGGCTGAGCTACGGGCCCCCTTATCTAATTGTTTCATAGGGCTTTTAAATTTTAAAGCTGGGACGTTCTTCAAAGCTTCGGTGGCTTCACCTTTAAAATTAGCTAGTAACAAAGTGTTTTAAGGATGGCTGGTGGGTGTGCTGGTTTACGCTTACCTTTCAGGTGAGCATAGGGAGTTACCTATACTTGAGCTTAAGTCGTTAATGGAAGCCGAAGATGTAGAGTATAAAGAGGTTTACGTTTTCGATCAAGTTGCGTTGATAGAGGTTCACGACGATAGACTATTTAACGTTCTCTCCTCACGTGCCGTACTCACTAAATATGCTGGATATTTACTAGGCTTGATTGAATCAGATGGTGATGTTCACAACATCTTGAAGGCTTTAAAGAATTCTAAACTGTGTGAGTTAGGAGGGTACAGTAAAGTAAATTTCAAGCGGGTTAAGACCTACGGTTTAGGGATAAAGTATGAAGACCTCATAACTGAAATTAACAGGAGCTCCGCAAGCTTATGTAAGAATGTTGAAGGTAGTTATTTAGATATAATACTTACGGAAGGCGTCGCTGTCTTAGGTTTGAGGAAATTCACCAGATCTCTTGCTGACTTACGGAGTAGGGAACCAACCTCACGCCCTGTATATAGGCCAGGCACTATGACTCCGTATTGGGCTAGGGTATTCGTTAACTTAAGTAGGGCGAGCGTAAGTAAGAAACACCTACTACTAGACCCGTTCTGCGGTGTTGGGGGTTTCCTCCTTGAGTCATGTGCTATGGGTCTTAAGTATTGCGGGTTAGACATAAATGAGGATTACGTAAAGGGGGCTGTGGAAAACCTCACATACTTTAACTGCGAACCCAACGTAGTTGTTGGTGATGCTTGTAAACTACCTTTCGATAAGGTGGATGCCGTAGCTACAGACCCACCTTACGGTAGGTTAACTAAGCCGTCTGGAGTAAATGACCTGCTAGAACTTACTAAGTGCTTTATTGAAGAGTTAAGCAAAGTACTTAAGGATGGAGGTTACGCCGTCTTCGCTCAAAGATCGGACATCCCGGTGGAGGAATTCATAGAGGGGTTTGGCTTAAAACTTGTAGATAGAGTTTTAAATTGGGTCCATGGATCCTTAACGAGAAGTATATACGTCGTGAGAAAATGAATCCAGTAGTGTTAACTTTCTTAGGTGTTAGCGGCCCCTACCCAGGCAGTGACGACCTACCTTCAGTCCTACTAACTTACGGAAGAACCAACATACTTCTAGACGCTGGTGAAGGCATTCAAAGCAAACTCCTTAAAGTTGGGAAGAGCGTTACATCTATAAATGCCGTCTTAATAACGCATATGCACGGCGATCACGTCTTAGGTTTAGTACCGTTGATTCAGTCTAGGTCCTTAGCCGGAAGCACTACACCCTTATATTTAGTGGGTCCGGAAGGCCTTTACGAATACCTCATATGCTCTTTTAAAAACCTATATTTTGAGCCTGGTTATAAAACAGGAGTGTTTGAAGTATCGCCTCAAGCCGAAGAAGGTATATCTAAAGAGGTTGAGATCGTTGATTTAGTAAACGCTTTACCTACGCAGCCCGCAGGAGATACCCCGCTGTTGAAGTTCTCAATAAGTAAAAACTCTTTACTCAGGTTAGGTAATGACGTCTATGTTAAGCCGTTTGAAGTGAAGCACTCGATTACAGTGTTAGCGTATAGGATAGACATCAAAAGCCGGTTGGAAGGGAGAAATGTAAGCATATGCTACGTTACTGATACTCTCCCATTAGAAGAAACCGTTAAAGAATGTTATGGTGTGAATGTGTTAATTCATGACTCAACATTCGCTTCCGACTTAAACGATAAAGCGTTAGAGTATAAACACTCAACATCTATTAAAGCAGCTGAAATAGCTTTAAAGAGCCACGCTGAAATGCTCGTATTGTATCATATATCCCCGCGCTATAAAGATAAACTTAAGCTGTTATCTGAAGCTAGGTCTCTTTTCGAACACACATATATAGTTGAGAAGTACTGGAAGTTATACATTAAGGGTTAAGGGTCTACTTCAGGCATAGGTCTTTCATGAATTGGATGGCCTGAGACCGTTTTCGGCGCTAACCACTCTATAACTTCATCTATTTTATCGCTCGATATAGTAACAACTATAGGTCCTAACGGAGATTCAGAATCGTATGTAATTAAAGACACGCGACCTACGTAAGCACTTTGCTTATGTAGCTTAAATTCTACAGTAGATCCAGACTTAGATTTAATGAGCACGTTCCTTACGGCGTCAAGTATTCTCTCCTGTCTTAGGATGTCATGTAGCTTCTTTAAAGACGTGATGTTTTTAGACTCGCCAACTACTGCTTTATAAGGGTAGCTATCTATAACCTCTAACCTCTCAAATTCAAAGAGATTCTTTAAAGCTTTAAAGACTTTCTCCTCATCTTCGGTTGGTCTAAGCTCAGCCTTAACCCTCAGCAGGAACATTCGCTAACACCTTATGAATAACTTCTAAAGCTCTATTAACTAAACTCTCGAGATCCTCACCTTCGTTAACTAACATTACATCAGCTAAGGCTATAACCTCACCCACACCTAACTTAAGCTCCTTTAAATCTCTTTCAACGAACTCATCCCAGTTTTTCGGATCGTCTTCACGGCCTCTACTACTTAACCTGTAATACCTTGTTTTAGGCGATGCGTGAACAGCTACTAACAACACCTTACCCCCAGCGTTAAACTTCCTTAATTCATGAAGACTTCTAACCCCGTCTATGACGTAAACGCCGTCTTCATTTATTTTACTCATAAGGACTTCAGCCACAACGCCAGGCCCTAATTCCTCTCTTAAACTTTTAGCGAGATTCATTAAAGAAGACCTATCAATGCTTAAACCACGTTTAACCGCTTCTTCTCTAACAACGTCACCCATATTAAGTAACTTAGCGTTTAAAACCTCAGCTAATCTCTTAGCTACCTCCGACTTCCCAGCACCAGGCATGCCAGTAACACAGATGAAGACCTTCAACTTTAACGACCTACCTTAATTAACTTACTTGACGTAGTTTTTAGCTTTTAAACAATTAAACACACATGATTTTAAGTAAGTAATACGGCATTACTTAAATTCGCTAATGGATAAGGTATTACTTTAATAAACTTACGTCTTGGTCTGTAATACCAAAACGTATTTAGAAGGCTTTAAGTTATCTAACCCTTCACGAAAGAATTAACTTGGTGTCTTAATGCCTATAATATACAAGTGTGGTGGATGTGGAGAGATTATCTACGTATTTCATAGAGTCGGTCAAGATAGCTTCGGAGTTCCTACACCTGAAGAGCTATTCTATAAAGTAGGTAGTAAATGCCCGAAATGCGGGAAACCCTTTAAAATACCAACGTATGAAGACATCGTAATATTAGGAAGGACTAAGAAAGTCAAAGAATTCAACGCTGCACACTTAATGAACTATAGGGTTGAAGCAGCTTTAACGCAACCATAAACCCTTAACATTCTTAAACTCAATCGTTTAACCACCTCTTCTGTACTTTATTATGATTATACCGAAGCTCTTGATAGAATGCGTTAACGTTAAATAACTTAATAAGTAAATCTTTATTGATGATGAAGGTTGAAAGCGATGAACACGTGATTGTAGGCTGGGGTCTGATTTAAAGCAATCGAAGATTGGAATCTCAATACAATCTTAACCTACCTAGGTCTTTGAATATGTTTCGGTTGTAGTTGAATTTATTAATGTTATATGTTGTTGTTTTAAATGGTGTTAGACTTGGTTCGATGCCCTTCCTGTGGAGCTGATGTAAAGCCTGAAACGACTTGGCAGGTGGTGAGCCCCTTACCAGACGCCGAGGGTAGGATAACTATAACTGTTATGGGTACCTTTACATGCCCTTCATGCGGTCATAAATGGAAGGGTAAGGTCTCGTCGATTAAAGTAGGGCCTGAAGGTGAGGTTTCCTTCGGTGAGGAACGAAAGAAAAGAACGAGTAAGGAGAAGAAATCTAAAGGAAGTGAATACACAGGAAAAGTTATAGAGTTAGATATCTCTGAGATCTTGAGTGAGGAAGAGTGACGTTAAAAACAAGAAGTTTTTTAGAATTGTTGATGCTTACGCTACTTATTCTATTAATAGTATTAACGTCATCTAAGGCCATAATGTTTGCTGTAGTTGAAGGGAGGTCTATGGAGCCACTCCTTCAAACAGGTGATATAGTTTTAGTGGTTAACACGGACGTAGGAAGACTCAACGTTGGCGATGTCGTAGTTTATGAAAAAGCTGACGGAACGTACATAATACATAGAATAATAGGGATAAATAACGCTAACTCATGCTTTATAATAAAAGGCGATAACAACTTAATGCCTGATGGATGTATAGCAAGCTCTAAAATCGTAGGGAAGGTATTGAGTGTAGGTACATCAGTCGTTAAAGTACCTGCGCTTGGATACATAACCTTACTATTTAAAGCTTTATTTAAGACTACTTAAATAAAGTTAATACTTCCTTAACGTAAGTACCGCATAAAGACGTTTTACTTAATTCTTCAACATAAGATTTGAAGTCTAACCCAGCACGTTCCTTCCAAACGTTAAACTTACGTATTACGTTTTGATAAGCTATGCCGTGAAACTCACATAGGTTATTCCCGTTTATGACGTATTTAACGCTTCTACTACATAAAACACATCTACGCTTACCAACACCTTCACCACTAAGTTCTAACAACTTACTTAAGTCTTTATCTTCAAGTAAGTTCTTCACACTTAATAAACGTGGCTTAAGTAGCTTAATAGCGTCTTCAATAACCTCACCTCTCTTGATTTGATTACTTATGATCTTATTGAGTTTATCTTCAAACTCTCTTGTTAGTTGAACGCTTGATAACTCTGCGAATAAATTCATCAACACGTTAGCGATTTTAATGCCTAAATCCGTAATATCTAAGCCATTCCTAACCTGTTTTAAATATCCTCTCTTAAAAAGCGTTTCTATAATTTCAGCCCTCGTAGCTTCGGTTCCTATGTTTTCGGATTCCATCCATTTCAGTAGTGTTGATTTATTATATCTGGGCGGCGGTCTACTGAAAGTCTTAATTAAGATAGCACGCTCAACTTTAACTTTAGAACCTACCCTAACGTTTAAATCACCTAAGCCAACATAGTTTTTAAGTTGATTAGGGTATAAACCCATCCAACCCTCCTTAAGCACTTCTTGAGTTGTGTAGGAGAAATTATATAGGGATGCCTTAAAGCTAATCTTAACTACGTTAATCACTGCTGGATCGCTTAACGAAGCTAAATACCTACGGACTATTAAGTCGTAAATAAGGCTTTCCTTATCGGTAAGCTTCCTCCTAGGTAAGTATCCAGTAGGGTATATGGCTGGGTGGGCACTATCTTCCTTAACTCCTTCCACAGGTTCTAAAACACGTTTCTTCATTAGAACCTCGTCTATGTATTCCCTATAGTCTTTTATATTACGTAAAGACTTGATTATGCTTAAGTGATTTAAGTCTTTAGGTAGTTTCTGTGAATTGGTTCTTGGATAGCTTATTAACTGATCAAGATAGAGGGATTCCGCCACACGTAAAGTCTCAGACGGCGACATCTTAAAAAGTCTATAAGCCTCATACTGAAGGTCTGAAAGATTGAAAGGTGGTGGGGGGTTTAACCTCCTGCTTTCTTTAACTACGTTAACCACTTCTAGAAAGCCTACCTTCCTTAACTCCTTAAGTATGTTTTCAGCACGTGATTTAGTTAGTGGTGGTTCAAACTCGTTTTCAAGCTTTACCTTCCTACCGTTTAAGGTTACGTAGACAGCAACGTTGAAAGATACTTCAGGTACGAAAGTCTCTATCTCCACATGTCTTTTAAGTACTTCAATAAGCGTTGGTGATTGAACTCGACCAGCACTTAACACGAAACTCTCATTAAATACTGTTTTGTAGTAATCCATTAAAGCCCTACTAACGTTAATACCCCAAACCCAATCTAACTCATGCCTACATAAACCAGCTTCAACGAGGTCTAGGTCTAAAGGCTGTAGCTTATCGAAAGCTTTAATTAACTCCTCCTTGGTTAACGAAGAGAACTTAACCCTCTTAGATTTCCTTACATCGCCGAAGTGTTTAATTATGAGGTAACCTATGACGGAACCTTCTATATCGTAATCACATGCGTTAATGAATTCGTCGGCGTTTTTAGCTAAACTCCTTAAAACGTTGAAGTACTCCCTCGTATGTTTTGAGTTTTTATCTACTTCCCACCTAGGAACCCAAAAATAGTTGAAGACTGGATAACCTTTCTCATTCGTTGCTAATGAAAACAGATGTCCTGCCGCGGGAGCTACGATAGCTTTACGACCTTTGAAAAAACCCTCCCAAATCGGTACCCTACCTAAGACTTTCCTACTCGATATACCTAAAGCTTGAGCTATCTTTGACGCAGCCTTGGGTTTCTCAGCAATTATCAATACGTAGCTAGCGTTACTCATCAACGACCTCCACGAAACTTATCTTCATATAATTACTACTGGGAAGGTTGCCGTTAAAAGGAGTAAGTAAAGTAAAGTTATAAAGCGTTTATCCCTAGAGTTAAGAACGGATAACGTGTTAGCAGCGCCAAAGTGAGGCCCCCTCCCAGATATGAGTAAAGCAATAACGCTAAACACACCTAACCAAGCCAATTCCCTAATAGCTAACGAGACTGTAATGCCCGCTAAAGCTACAATAAGTGAAGTCGTTGAATGCGTTTTAACGCTCGTTAAAGCTCTGAAGACATGACCTCCGTCCAACTGACCTATAGGGAGTAAGTTAGCGAAGTGAACTATTAGTATTAAATAAGCGGAAAGCGCTATAGGGTTCAATATTACTACCTCCGTGGGTTTGGTTAGGAGGGCATCTATAGCTAAAGCCGATAACGGAGCTATGTTAATCGTCGATATTAAGTTGCTCTCAATAGCTTGGGAAACGACGTTCAGAGGTAATGTTGGGGATGTAACGTATCCAACTAAATAAGCTATTATCGAGAAGGTCACGCCAGCTAAAGGTCCGGAAATACCCATTAAAGCTAAGTCTTTTAAGTTTTTGGGTAAGTGCCTAATTTGAATTACCGCACCGAAGGTGCCTAGAGGTGATATGAAAGGTGCTGGGATAGGTAAGGGCGTTGTTGTGGGGACTTTCAACCTAAGGTTCGTAACGTAGTGGCTTAACTCATGAGCCATTAAAGGAGTGAGGACAACCCCAACGAAAAGTATCGTCCCCACTATAGGGTCGAAAAGCTCTATATTTAAGCCTAACTTAAGGTTAAGTAGTGAAACGCTTTCATTATAACTTAATATCGTGTAATATCCCGTAATAGCTACTGAAGCTATCGTAGCTATAAACAATATTAAAGTAAGTTGGAGTTTAGACTTCATATTGACTTGACGTTTAGCAAACCTCAGCAAAAGCATGTTATCGTGTTTTATTAATACTGTGTTGAAACCCTTCGAAACAACCTCATCGTATATTGAGGAGAAGGCTTCATCTAAGTTAACGGCTTGATGAGGTTCTACAATGTACTCCAATACCCTCTCATCTTCGTAGGAAAGGACGTAAGTGAAAAACCTACTCATTAACTGCTCTATTTCCTCTTTAGTTAACTCCTTGCCAAGCAAGACTTACTCAACACCTACGACCTATATAGTAACCCTACCAAAAATCTTCTTCTCAAGCTCAACTAATTTACTTACAGGTAATAACTCAACCTCACCTGAAGGCAACCGCCTAACGACAGTTATAGGGAGTACGCCCCTCTTAAGCTCTTCCTTAGCTATCTCAACAGGATCTTTAGGTAAGTTCTTAATATCTATTAAGGGTATAGCACCTAAACTTAACTGCAGCGCTCTAGCAGCTACGATCCTCGCTTTCTCATATCTAGTTAGCCTGTAGGGCTTCGCCTTAATCTGAACTTTCTTAAGCAACTCAATCAAGTCTTCACTCATCACACACTACCTTATCCTAATACAGGTTTAACCTTTAAAAGAATTTAACGTTTAAAAACTTACGCATTACGTTTTAAGAGTTAATCGAATTCGTACTTACCGGGTTCCGGCGCTTTCTCCCCGCCTTTCTCCTTCTCCTCTTTCTTAAGTGGGCTGGCCGCTATGACGTCATCAACCTTAAGTATTGCTGTAGCGGCTTCTGTAGCGGCTTTAATTATCTGCTTCTTAACGATTACAGGATCCATAACCTTCAAAGCCATTATATCCTCAACTACCCTACCTCCTAACACGTCAACGCCGGCGTTAACCTTACCTTCGCTGTGTAATCTCCTTAACTCCATCACACTCTGTAACGGATCTACACCAGCTGTTTGAGCAAGTATTGAAGCGATCTCCTCTAAAGCGTCGGCAAACGCCTGAATAGCTAACTGCTCCTTACCGCTAACTTCCTCGGCTTTCTTCCTCAACCTTAAAGCTAACTCTACCTCTGTAGCACCACCTCCGGGAACGATCTTAGGATCTCTAAGTATGTTTCTAACCGCGTGTAGAGCGTCGTTAAACGATCTCTCAGCGTCGTCTATGACCATATCGCTAGATCCTCTTATAAGTATAGTAACGGCTCTCGGGTTCTTACAGCCCTCAACGAAAGTCATCTTCTCGTTGCCTACCCTCCTCTCCTCTACTAGTTCTGCGTATCCTAGGTCGTTCGGCGTTAAGTCCCTAATACTGGTTACTATTCTTCCTCCTGTTGCTCTTTCTAGTTTTTCCATGTCTGATCTTTTAACTCTTCTTACTGCTAGTATTCCTTTCTTTGCTAGGAAGTGTTGAGCTACGTCATCAATACCCTTCTGACAAATAACAACATTAGCACCAGTAGCAGCAATCTTCTCAACCATATCCTTAAGTAATTTAGTCTCCTCCTCAAGGAAGGACTTAATCTGATCGGGAGACGTTATGTTTATCTTAGCGGTTATGTCGGGCTTCTCGATTTCTAACGGCGCGTCTATTAAAGCTATCTTAGCTTTCTCAACCCTCTTAGGCATCCCAGGATGAACAACTTCCTTATCCAACACAATACCGTCAACCAACTTAGTCTCAGCTAAAGACGCACCTTTCTTCTTCTCAATCTTTATATTATCAAGCTTGACGTCGTAAGTTCCGTCAGGCCTTCTTTCAGCGGCTTTCAAAGCCGCCTCAATACTTAAGTCAACCATGTAATCAACTATGTCCGGCGTGGCTATGTATTTAGAAGCTAACGTGGAATACACGATTTTCTTAAGCTCTTGCTTTGTTTTCTCAAGTTCTTCAGGCTTACTTAAATCACCAACGAACACTTTCTGACCTATCTCGTCAAGCAACTCTAAAGCTAGTGAAGCTGCTTTCTTATAGCCTTCAATAATTATAGTTGGGTGTATGTTCTGATCCAGTAGTGACTCAGCCTTAGCTAATAACTCACCAGCTAACACAACAGCTGATGTAGTTCCGTCACCTACCTCAGCATCCGTGGCTTTAGCTGTTTCAACTAATAACTTAGCTGCCGGATGCTGAACCTCCATCTCCTTAACTATAGCTGCTCCGTCGTTCGTTATAGTGATGTCGCCGAAGGAATCAACCAACATCTTATCTAATCCTCTAGGGCCTAAGCTAGTTTTAAGTATCTCCGCTAAAGCTCTAGCAGCAACTATGTTGTTTCTTAACGCTTCCCTACCGTACGATCTTTGCGTACCTTCCTTAAGTATTACTACAGGTATTCCGTAAACACTCATGAGTTAACCCCATAAAACACACATTAACTGGTTCTATATAAGCTTTTCGGTCTTTAAAAACGAAAGACTTATTAACCACAAACACATCCTCAAGTAGGGGTTTTAATCACGTAAATAAAGATCTAACCCTTCTTTAAAATACTAGCGCATTCCTCAACACAGCTGATTAAATCCTTCTCGTGTAGTTTCTTAATTCTCTCATTAGACCATATTAGAAGGTGGGAACCCTTGTCAGGGTCGATTAAATACTTCAGTGAAGCAGTAGCTAAAAACGAGGTAACTTTATATATCTCTTCGTTTAAAGCAGTTGCGAATCTGAAAGTCGTTATTCCTAAGCTCTTCAGAAGGAAGAGTTGATTAGTTAAGTAGAACGAATACTTACTTATGTCGTGAGACATATGAATAAATTCTGGGACGTTAGCCTCCCAAAATATAATTACCGACGGTTTCAAAGCCTTAGCTAGCGAAAGCTCTAAAGCGTAGAGTTCGTCTACGCTATAGCTAGCCGGGTTTAAAGACTTCACTTCAAAGTATGTCTTGATGATCTCCTCAGCTAAGTCTTTAGGAACTCCAGAGCTTATTAAAGCGTTTAAAGCGTTTCCAAACCACTCACTAGGTGATGAGCTGTAACTCACTATTAAGAGTTTACCCAACCTATTGAGTTTAGCTAGCGAAGCTAGTAAAGGCACCCACAACTGGTAGGTGGGCCTTACCTCATGAGCTACGTAAACATAAGAACCTTTAGGTAAGTTCCCTAAAGACTCGCTTAAAGCTTTACACGGCATTCTTAAAGTTTCACTTGAGGGTGGGGGTACTTCAGCAAGTACTGGCGGGAACCAAAACTCAACGCCAAAACCCTCCCTTATAGTGTAGGGGACTTCAGAAACTTCTATCTGCGCCCCACGCATCTTAACTAAATGTGCTTTCCTCACAAGCAATCCATGGGTTTGCTCCTGTCTTAAAGTTATTAAAGCATCAGCAACGTACTCTACATCGCTGACTGAGGCATCACCATCGAGAATCTCAACAGTTAACACCAACACGCCCCTTAAAGCTTTAGATAACGTATATATGAAGTTCTGAAGCCATGCCCTCCTAGATATATCCGAAGCTAAAACCCTTAAAACAGGCGTTATAGAGTCGATAATTAAGATCCTAGCTTTCATTTCATTAACTACGTTAGTTATTAAGTTGAAGAGATCCTCAACATGCTCAAGAGTTCCAGGGATGGGCACGTTAATAAACTTCATTAAACCCCTATCCTCCAACTCTTGGAAGTTCATCCCAAGACCTAACATATTCGTGTAATGCTTTTCTTTAAACTCCTGCGTGGATATATAAACACATGGGTAACCCCTTGAAGCATTAATAAAGCAAATCCTAGAAGCTAAGGTTGTCTTACCGGTTCCAGGACCACCAACTATAGCTACGATACCACCTAACTTAATAGCTGACGTAAACCTACGGTCTAACTCCTCAACACCGAAAACAAAATACTCGTTTAATCCCTCCACACCCATATTATCAAACCTGCGTAAAACGTTATCCTCCTAAGTTAAATATTTATGGAACATGTATAAATATTTTTTAATTATCAACCACACACAAACTCAACGTAGCTGTCAACGCCTTCAAAAATCTTAACTAAGAATTCATATCCCTTACCAACTAACGCTTTAGAAACTTCATCGCAGACATACTTAGCTAAGCATTCAGCAGTAATTAACGAACAATCTAAAGAAACTAAACGCGTTTTAAAAGGCCCTTCAAACCTAACTTTATTTAAGTCTGAAGCAGGTATTAGTAAAGAATAATCTAAAGACTTAACCAACCCCTCAATCAATTCCTTAAGCTTAAGGAAATCAACAACCCAATAACTGCTAACATCTAAAGAACCAGAAACACAGACCTCAACGCTGAATGTATGTCCGTGAAGAAGTAAAGAACCGCCAACCGGTGTGTAGTGAGCTGAGTTAAAATAAAACCCACCAACACAATCACGAAACTTCATCACATTAACCACCTGACTTACCACCTCTAAATATCTTCTTCAAATCTTCAACATTCCAAGACATCTTAGGAACATACTCCTCCCACTTCCTATAGGGAATCGTGTACTTACCCGTAAAACTAAGTAACATAAGCCGAACCCTATCGTTAATTACCTCAAAACCCCACTCCATACCCAACAACTCAAGAAACTTAAGCAAATACTTCACAAGAAAGAACGGAGAAACAACAAAAACAACACCCTCACCCCTATCCAACCTTAAACCAGCACTAGCGAAAAGAGGATGCGTAACTAAACCCTCCAAAACACGAGCAACAGTAAAAACATCACGTGACTTAATAACAACCATGAAAGAACAGCCTAAAACCTCATCGTAAATAGGTAAGGTTGCTATCCTAACACCTCTAATAAGGTAAGGTATATGTTCTGAAGCATGCTTACGAACCTTACCCAACGGAATCCCTAAAGAACTAGCTATCTCACTTAAAGAAGCTAAAGGATCTTTCTCCAACTCCTTAATTATACCTAAATCAATAGCGTCAAATCTAACTCTACTCGCATCTTCAAGTCCTAACATTAACGAATTCCCTACATAATAATCAGAGAAAACCTTATCCATATAGTTCTTCAATTTAACGAAGGAATCCTCACTCAACGCCTTAGATAAATCCATTAAACTATCAACTCCATATAGAGACGCTAACGTTCTGTTTCTAATTCTTTCATGAATCTCTATGACGTCGTTTACATTATTCGCAACCTCTGAAGGCAAATTACTTAACAGCTCAAAATCTTTAGGAACATAAAAAGAATATGCATACCCACTGGGTACGATTTCTGTAACACTTCTTAAAAATCTTAACTCAGCTTTAGATGCGAGCTCTTCTCTTGAATAATCCGTAATTATCATGGCTACTTTTAAGTTTAGTCTACTCATGAAATACTCTATAGTTAGATATAAGCTCTCATTTTGCCTTAGCTTATAAAGCAACTTTAACTTGTTGATTGCTGTTCTAGTATCTATGTTTAATTTCGTAGCTATATACTTAGCTATTTTAGACCTACCGATAACCCTTACACTGTAAAGGCTCTCTAGTAATCTTGGTTCAAGCATCTTCTTCCCTAACCACAATATATTTTCTATGTTAATTCTTAAAAGAGGCATATCATATTAGTTTAAGTATTTGTTCTATTTCAAGTAAAGTTTACCCTCTCTGAAACGAAGCTTACTTTGGTGGTAATAAAATGAAGGCTGAAACCTTAGTAAAGGTGGTTAAAACACTAAACAATCCTTACGTAGTATTAGCTGTGAGTTTCGCAATAGCTCTCAGTAGCAAGAAGCTAATTCAACCTCTAGGAGATCCCATGCCTAAAGATCCATCACCGTTTTAAGATATTGTAGTGTATTTTAAGTTCCGTTTATTTTTTTGATTATGAATTCAGCTACTTCTTCACTGTCTAGAAGTTGTACGAGTAGTTTCTTTAGTTTTTGTTTACCGTTTTCTTCGTTTACTAAGTCTTTCAGTTTTTTATTGTATGTTCTTAAAGACATGAAATCTAGTACGTAGTAGAGTCCCGGTGCGAGCGTGTTCAACTTATGTATGTTTACCACCTCTCCCATACCCATCATTTACTATGTTGTGCTAATAGCTATATTCACTATGTGTAATTAACTATGGTTTTCATATACAGTAAAGTTTATAAATGGTTCTTATTTTGTTTCCCTTGAGTTTCTTTCCTAATTTAATGAAATGTTTATTAAGTGTTTTGAGGTTCTTTCTGTAAAACCATGAAGGTTTCAGTTGATTCTACTTCTTCTATTGAAGGTAGGTATTTCAGGAGGAACTTAGATAGTTCTTCCCAAGTCCTTACCCAAGCCCTAAGTATTATGTCGTAAGCTCCAGTCACTATCGACGCCTCCTCTACCAACGGTAGGTCATTCCTACTCCTAGTTTCGTTTACTATCTTCCTAGCTAGCTGTATCTGATCTAACTTTACGCCAACGCCTTTCCTTACTTTAATCATTATATACGCGTAGTAATTGAAGCCTAAGCTTTGAGGGTTTATATCCACAGTGTATTTCCTAATAACACCACGTTCTTCAAGCTTCTTGATTCTCTGCATTATCGTTGTACGTGGCTTCCTTAAGTTCTTAGCTATATCGCTTACTTTAGATCTTGAGTTGTTTTTAAGTGCTTCAATTATCTTTAAGTCTAACTCATCTAAAGCCTCGTTTTTAACCTCTTTTAAGGGCACCCAACCACCCCAGGCGGCTTAGGGAACGGCACCGCCTCCCAAACATATCTAAGCTTTAGTAAATATCTTGTATATCTCTCAACACCCAACCCAAAGCCTGCTGTAGGAGCTATCCCAGCTTTCAACGCGTTTAAAAACCATGAATACCTTTCTAGGTCCTCATTTAACTCACGCAACCTATTAACTACATATTCATACCTATACTCTCTTTCACCACCGTCTATAACTTCACCGTAGCCTTCAGGAAGTATTAAGTTAAAGTCTCTATTCACCGTCGGATCCCTCTCATCTTTTAAGTAGTAGAAGCCCCTACTACTTGATGGGAACCCAACAATCCAAAACGGTTCTTTAAAAGCTTTGCTTAAGCCCTCCTCAGCTTCCTGAGGTAACTCGCCCCCCGCGCTAACTTCATACCCTAAACCCCTAACCACCTCTAACACTTCTTTAAAGCTTAACCTCCTGTACGGTGGTTTAAAACACTTAAGGTCTGGATTAAACTCACTTACTATGTGGTTAAGCCTTTCCTTAACATCTAAACACGACTCGTAAACAAGCTTCTCACCAAGTTTAATCACGTCATCTACAGTCGCTCCAGACCACTCAAGATCTAACTGAGTAAACTCCACTAAATGCCTTCCAGTACTTAAGTTATGTGGGGGTTCCTCCCTTACGTTCCTAGCCATGAAGTATATCTTACCTAAAGCTGTCGCAGCCACTTGCTTAAACATAATCGTGCTTGAGGTTAACTCATACTTAAAACCGTAGAGTTCCGTAGTTAATTTTCTAGCACCTCTTAATCCAGGATCGCTTACTGGGGAGATTACCGGTGGGAGTAACTCAATAAAGCCTTCTGAATCCAACACGTTTCTAAAAGACTTAATTAACTCGTGCTGTACTTTAAGCACTTTCCTATACTTAGGTAGTTTAATAGTTAAATACGACATCTTAGAAAACCTTTCAGGGTTTGAAGGATCTAACGCATCAACACCTAACGAATTCACACCCACGTTAACAAGCTCTACAGAACCTTTAACGCAGTCCCTACCCACGAAACCCTCAATTAAAACCTTAACTAAGGCTTCGTTACCGTTACGTATAAGTTCACGTAACTTACCAACGATTTGAGGTGGTTTTACGTAAACCTTAAGCGTTTCAACACCTTTCTCGACTGTAAGTAAGCCTTCCTCAACCTTCACAACCCTACCTACGAAAAAACCCTCCATTGAACTTAACACCGGGTTTAGAAGATCCTCCCATTTAAAAAGGGATATGACATTATGACTTAATATTAGATAATATTTAACTTTATGATTTAATATACTCAATGATGAAAGGTATTTTATCGTTTAATCAAGTTGTTATTAAGTCATTTAGACTTTACGACATATTTTTTGTATTAAGTATTTCCCTTAAACGTTATTACCTTTTTAAACTACCTAACGTGGTGGTTAGTTAATGCACATATATGAGCTTCCTACACCAGCCGTTCTCGTAGATTTAAACAAACTTGAAAATAACGTAAGACGTGCTGCTGATTTAGCTAGGAAATACAATAAGAAGTTATGGCCTATGGTGAAGACGCATAAATCCCTATATATAGCTAAGTTACAGAAGGAATACGGTGCTGAAGGTTTTCTATGTGGTACGTTAGATGAGGCTGAAGCGTTGGTTGAAGCTGGGTTAAGTAAAAACTTAATGTTAGGTTATCCGATAGTCGATAAGGAAAACCTCCTACGCGTTATTAAACTCGTTGAGAATGGTGCTCGCGTGATTTTAAGAGTAGATAGTGTTGCTTCAGCTGAGTTAATAGATAAAACGTTAACGCAACATAACGTTGTGGTAGATTACGTAGTTAAGGTTGACGTAGGTCAAAATAGGTTGGGTGTAAAGCCTGAGAAGATAGTGGACTTCGTTAAATCTTTAAGTAGGTTTAGAAGTTTAAAGTTTGTTGGGATAGCTACACATCCAGGCCATGCTTACAGAGCTTTAAACGCTGAGGAAGTGCGTAAAGTGGCTAAAGACGTAGCTTTAAAGTTTGAAAACGTCGTTAAATCTTTAAGGGATGCTGGCTACGAGTTAGAGTTTATAGGTACTGGATCCACACCAACTTTTAGATTTGACGTTAACGAACCTATATACACTCACTTATTCCCAGGTAATTACGTATATTACGATAGAATCCAAGCGTTAGTTTTCGGTTCCGCTGAACTCAACGATTGCGCCTTAACGGTTTTAGCTACTGTTATATCCATCCCAGAACATTCCGAAGGTAGGTTAGCTGTAATTAACGCGGGAAGCAAAACGTTAAGCGTTGATAGGGGAGCTCACGGCATAGAATCTATTAAAGGGTACGGCCATATAGTCGAACATCCTAAAACCACAATAGTAAGCCTATCGGAGGAAATAGGCGTGGTTGACATAAGTACAGACCCCACAGTTAAAGTCGGGGAGAAGGTAAACATAATACCTAACCACTCATGTATAGTTAGCAACGCAACAAGTTATTTAATCGCACATAGAAACGCACGAGTTATGAAACTAATCAAAGTAGATATGAGGAATAACGTAAAAACCCCTGAAATCATTTCCTCACTACAATTCCTTTAGATGCATACACCAGCATACTATCATTTATCAACTTGAAAGAATGAAGAATGTTTTATAAATCATCTAGCTTATGAACCTATAATAGTTACATCGTAAGTTAAACCTTAAAGATCCAAGCTAAGGAGTGACCTCAACAGGTATTAACCTATGATGTAGCCTAAATATAACTCAGTCTTCTTTAAGTAAGCTACGACACCAACTTTAAACCTTCATCTATATCAAGAACCTCAGTTACGGTCTTGGAACACTATAGTTCTTTTCTTAGTGACACATGAGTTCATAGTCAGATCAGCATACAACATCAATTAGAACCCTTAAACATTTTAACGGATACCCTCTTTAACATCGAAAGAAGAAATTGGAAACCTTTTAGTCGTCTATCATATTAAGAACTAAGAACTAAGGTTAGGGATGAATTAAGAACTTTTATGGAGCCGCGGCCGGGATTTGAACCCGGGACCTCCGCCTTACCAGGGCGGCGCTCCACCACGCTGAGCTACCGCGGCTCTAATGCTTTATTGAATTAAGGTTAATTAATTTTTCTGCTGACGTAAGGTGTTTAAGCAAGTTAAAAAATCATAATGTTGTTTGGGATCTATCAACGTAACCTACTCTATATTTCCTCGGTTTAAGTATGTTTAAAACTGCTTCAAACCCCCTCCAAGGTTCTGTGTGTTGACCGCATGTGTATATGTCTACGGTTGCGTATTCGTATTCTACCCACGTATGTATCGCTATGTGTGACTCAGTAACTAAAGCTATCGCTGAAACCCCTCCTTTCCTACCTCCGAATCTCCAAGACTTAACCTCTACTAACGTAGCTCCGGAAGCTTTAACTGCCTCAAGGACTGTATTACGTATTAATTCCTCATCGTTTAGAAGTTCTTTTTTAACGCCGTAGAGGTTTGCGTATAGATGCTTACCGATAATTAACTCATCGTTTATATTTAACCTATCCTTACTGCCGCCCTCCCTCACTTCCCACGTCACGCCTCTCTACATCATGATTTTCATCGCAGGAGAGTTTATAAACTTATCCCCACATACGCTGAAGGCAATTAATTTATTCCCACACGCGGATATTAAGTAGGTGGATATAGTGAGTGATGTGAAAGTGGAGAAAGGTGGGCAGGCATACTTCATAAGGTTTCCAGACGGTAGTAAGGCTTGGCTAGCTTTTAAGGAGGAAGGTGGTAAGCTACACCTTATAGAGACTTACACACCAGAACAGCATAGGGGTAAGGGATATGCTGCGAAACTTGTTGAAGCTGCTGTGGAAGACGCTGAAAAACGAAATCTAAAGATAGTCCCTATCTGCAGCTACTCAGTTCATTACTTCATAAGAAATAAAGAGAAAAGACACTTACTGGACGAGCCTTACGCCTCAATGAGTGAGGAAGAACTTCAGAACTACTATAAAGAAAGACTAAACGCTGAGAAAAGCAAGCATTAACTTAGTATAACGCCCCTTAAGTCGTAGAACGTATAGCTTGAGATACTTACGTAGTTTTTAAAACCTAAAGACCCCCCATCGTTTAAAATCACCACAGGCTTGTAATTAATTAACCTACCGATTAAAGAACCCTTAAAAGACACCCCAGATATTAAAGCCAACGCTATCGAACCTACGTATTGCGAGTTGACTAAAGCTCCAACCTCCTCAACAACTTTATTTAATTCTAAACTCCTTCTTTTCTTAACGGGATCCGGAACTTGCTTCATACCTGCGGCTTCTGTTCTAGGTCTTAACGTATATTGCGCTATATGAACTTTATCGAACATCAGCTCCTTAACTGAGTTGAGCGTTTCTTTAAAGTCTTCCTCGTCTTCTCCGGGATGCCCAACTATTATGTCTGTAGCTATTTGAACTTCAGGTATTTTACGTCTAATCTCAGTAACTAAAGATTTAAACTCTTCGTAAGTGTATCTACGCTTCATAATCTTAAGTACTTTATCGCTAGCTGACTGTAGAGGTATGTGAACATATTTGAAAACTTTAGGATGTTTTAGAACCTCTATGAACTCGTCTAGAAAGCTGTAGAGAGTGTCTGGATTAGCCATACCGACTCTAACCATATAATCTCCTTCTACCTTGCTCACCACGTCAAGAACTAAAGCCGGTAACCTAACGTTACCTAAGTCAACGCCGTAGGCTGCCGCATCCTGAGCTGTTAAGTCTATCTCAACCGCACCTAATTTAACGGCTTCGTTAACGGCCTCCACGACCTTCTCAGGCTTGTAGGATTTCAACCTACGTCTAGCAATCTTAGTGATGCAGAAAGCGCAGTCGCCTAAACACCCCTCAGCTATCGGTATGCTTGCCACAACCCCTTCAACAGTTGGCTTCAGTAAACTAACATCTCTAACCCCGTCTAGAAGTAAAACCCTTTGAGTAGATTCTACAGCCTCCCAAACACGCGTTACGTTCTGAGGTGAGACTAAAGAAGCTGTTGGTACTACCTTACTCACCGTGTAGGGTTGTGCCGATACCATACAACCGGTAATAACGAGCTTCTTACCTTCGCTAACGACGTTCTTAAGCTGTGTAAGTCTCTTAAGGATTTTCTGCTCTGTATCAAGCCTTACCGTACAGGTATTTATAAGTAGGACGTCCGCCTCATTTAAGTCCTCAACTATTACATGACCTCTACTAACTAGTATAGACTTCATTAAAGCTGTGTCTGCTTTATTCAACGCACAGCCGTAGGTTTCTATATACACCTTCATCTTAATTCAAACCAACTATGACTAAGAAACTTAAAAGTTTCGTTATGAAGTATTAGGGGTAATTAAAGTTGAGCGATGATATAACGTATGAAGAGATGTTGAAGAGAGTGTATGAAAACCTGCCTGAGAGGAGGACAGCACCTACGTTGGATATCCCGCCTTTAGAGATAGCATACGTAGGCAATCAAACTCAAATTAAAAACTTCAAGCAGGTTTGCGACGTAATTCTTAGAGAACCTAAAGTATGTGCTAGGTATATCCTTAAGGAATTAGCTGCGAGAGGAACTATAGATGACTCAGGCGTTTTCACAATATATTTGAAAGTAACCGCTCAAACGATAAACGCTTTATTTAAGAAGTTCTTAGATATTTACGTGATATGCAAGACCTGCGGTTCTTACCAAACAGAACTGAGGAAGCAGGGTAAGGTATGGATAATTAGATGTTTAGCTTGCGGTGCTGAAACACCTACGAAGCCTGTGTAGGTGATCCATCTGACTGAAGATTTGGTTTACGTTAAGGTGCATAAAACGGAGGAAGACGAGAGCGGGTTTGGAAGTGTAGTTGCTGTATGCGATAAAGACTTGCTGGGTAGGACATTCAGAGAGAACGAAGTTATCCTCACGATAAATGCTGAGTTCTTCGAGGGTTTCTTAACCACCTTAGATGAGGCTTTAGAGTATATTCGGAGGGCTGCTATAGCAGTACTCGTTGGTGAGAAAGCCGTAAGCAAAGCCGTCTCTGAAGGGTTAGTACACCCTGAAGCTGTTTTAACGGTTGAGGGAATACCACATGCTCAGATCGTGAAAGTATGAAGTCCTTAACGTCTAAATTTTGCTTAAGGTGTGGTTCGCCGGAAGGCCCGGATAACCCGCTGATTGAAGGCCTATGTTTAAATTGCTTTGTTAAGGAAAGGCAGATCGTTAAACTACCCTCTAAGGTAGTAGTTGTTAGGTGTTCTTCCTGCGGTTCAATATTCGTTGGGGGTACGTGGACGCAGTTTCTAGGTGATGACCGTCAAGCCCTAGAGGAAGTCATTAATAAAACATTCGTTAAGAAGCAAAACATCAACCCCAACATAAAAGACGTATACGTTGAAGTCGTAGGTCTTTATTCAGGGATGGCCGACTTAAAGATAACAGCCAGGTATGGGAATGCCGTCATCACGCAGAGTTCTGTAATCCATTACGAAATACTTAAGAGGATGTGCCCCTCATGTCTTAGCATTAAAGTAAAAAGCTATGAAGCGATACTTCAGGTTAGATTCGTTAGGAAGCAGAAATCTAGAGGGTTAGAGGTTATTAGAGTGAAGACATTCTTAAATAACTTAAAGAACTTACGTAATAACGTAACAGACTATGAAGAATTGGTTGAGGGGATAGATATAAAACTTAACGATGTATCTATCGCTAGGCGCATAGCAAACACTTTAAAACGTGAGTTCGGTGGTGTTGTCAAAGAGTCTTGGAAGCTGCATACGGTCGTTCGAGGTAAGAGACACAGTAAGTTAACAATTTCCGTTAGGGTAGTTGGGGTTAAACCCGATGATTACTTAATAGTGGGGGATGAAGTCCTTAAAGTTCTTAACGTTGAGGGAAGTGAGTTAAGGGTTAAGCACTTAAGTAAGGACCTCGTTAAGTATGTAAAAATTGACGATTTAATGAAGGAAGACTTCGAGATAGTGCCGCCGGATGAAGCGAAAATAGTTTCATGTACTGTCGCAGGTTATGAAAGTGGGGGGCTTAAGCTCTCATGTGATGACGGCAGCTTTAGAATTGTTAGAAAGGTCCTGGAAACTTCCGTATCTTCGAAGGTGAAGATATTAATTTATAAGGATAGTCATTATCTCATTTTATAGGTGTGAGATTGGGTAAAAAGAAAGTTGAGGAGAAGGTTGAGGAGACCCCCCTCCCTAACCCTGACGAAGGGACTGTCGTATGCGTAGTTTCTGAATTCATAGGAGCTAATTACTTAAAGGTTGTTTGCATGGACGGCAAGGAGAGATCTGTTAGAATACCTGGTAAATTAAGACATAAGGTTTGGATCAACATTAAAGACGTAGTGTTAGTTGGTAAGTGGGAGTTTGACGAAAGTAAGGGTGATGTCCTCTATAGGTATAGCAGAGATGAAAAGAAGAAGTTAATTGACGGTGGGTATCTAGACCCTACGTTAATTGAAAGCTTAGGTGAGTAACATAAGCGATGAAGACTTTGAGAAGAACATAGATAAAGTATTCATTACGAAGTTAAAGGAACGTAGGCTTTTGGATGAGGACCTTTTCGAAACGGTTGAAGAGGTTTTTGATAGGGCTACGGTTCAGGCAGTCCTTCAGTTAATGAGGCGTAAGACTCTTGCTGAGCTTAAAGGCGTTGTAAGTACTGGTAAGGAATCCAGAGTTTATTGGGGTAAAAGCTTTAAAGGTGAGGATTTAGCGGTTAAGATCTACTTAACCTCCTCATCAGAGTTTAGGAAGGGTATGGTTAAGTATATTAAAGGAGATCCTAGATTCGGCGATAACATACCTAAATCCACTAGGAAGCTTGTCATCATGTGGGCTAAAAAAGAGTTTAAAAACTATAAGGCTTTATTCGACGCAGGCGTCTCAGTACCTAAGCCTATAGATCAATACGAAAATGTTTTGGTTATGGAGTTTATAGGTAGGGAGGGGGTTCGAGCCCCGCTCCTTAAAGAGATTACGTTAACATACGAAGAGTACGTTAAGTTATTCGTAAATTTAATCGAAGACGTTAAGAAAGCTTACGTTAAAGCAAATCTAGTTCACGGCGATTTAAGTGAGTTCAACGTTATGATCTTCGAGGATAGACATTACATAATCGATGTAAGCCAAGCCGTACCTTTAACTCATCCTAATAGTCATGAGTTACTCATTAGAGATTTGAGGAATATCCATAGATACTTTAGTAAGGAGGTAGGTTTGAAAATACCTTCGGTGGACGTACTTTATAAATACGTAACTAACGAATTAAGCGAGTTACCGGGGCTTCCGCAACCTCTTAACCATTCTTAAATAACCTCCGGATATATTGATTAATTGTGAAAGTAAACGTTAAGTGAGTAGTGGTTTAAAATGGATATGAATGAGTTGAACTCCCGAAGTCAAAGCACGACTAAAGTATATCTTAAAGTACGTCCGGAGAGGTTAGGCGTTCTTATAGGTGAGGGTGGTAAGACCCTTAAACAGCTGGAGTTGAGGACGCGAACCAGAATAACTGTTGATAGCGTTAACTGCTCTTTAGTTATCGAGCCGGCAACGCCTGAAGTCACAGCAGATATGTTGCTTAAAGCTTCAGACTTCGTTAAAGCTATTGACGCCGGGTTCTCGCCGGATAAAGCAGAGAGAGTTCTCGAAGAGGATCAGATTCTAGTGATCATCGACTTAAAGGAAATCGTCGGTAACTCACCAAACCATCTCCAACGCGTTAAAGGTAGAATCATAGGTGAGGAGGGTAGAGTTAAGACAAACATTGAACAAGCTACGGATACTTACATAAGCATTTACGACGATATAGTAGCTATAATAGGTGATTACGACAACGCATACCTAGCGAGGGAGGCTATAGAAATGATAATCATGGGGAGGGAGCACTCAACGGTATATAAATATTTAGATAAGAGGGTTCGTGAGTTAAAGAGAAGGAAAGCAACAGAGTTTTGGATTAGAAAACCTTAAGCAATCATGATTAACTCTTATCAATAGTTACTATCAACCTTTAATATAATCCGTAGCTTCATCCTTTAGGACGGGGAGAAAGTCGGATCTAAAGCCCTACCCTACTCTTTAAGATGGGGAACAGTTGATTCTTGACTAAGACTTTAACATCTGAAGTGAGGAAGTTTGAAGTAATGCGATAATTAAGTTAAGCGGTTTTTAAGTGTGTTGATAGAGGCTTAGGAGCCCTTCCACCCTTTCGGTGTGGTGGGCCCGGGGGGACTTGAACCCCCGACCTACGGGTCTCTTCCAACGGGGGTTTTACTATCATCCCATACGGTCATCAGACCCGTTTGGACTGGAGCTTCGGCCTCACGAGTCCGCCGCTCTGCCTGGCTGAGCTACGGGCCCACCTTAGGTCATCAATTAATTCTTCATTCTGGAGTTTTTAAATTCTTTTTGCCTTTACTTTTAATTAACCTTATGTGAGTTATTGATGTTCTGCTGAAGTTTTAAGACGTTATTTCGTGTTGGAAGACTCCATAATCGTTTATTATAGTTACTTTAGTAGAAATGTAAGGGATTGAGTTAATGTCAACGCAGGTTTTAAGGGCTTTGCTTGAGGCTGTAGACCTAGCTGTCTACTCCTATATAAAGCCGGCTGCGCCACATAGGTATTCCTTAAAGTTTAAAGATCTCCACAGTATAGTAGCCTCTATAACAACTTCGTTGAGGACTTACTTAAAAGCTATGGATGAAGGGTATGAAGTTGCTTCAGGTAGGTATGGATTTACTGAGGTAAGCATAGGGACTTTAATAAAGGACGCAATTCAAGAAAACGCTTACGCTATGAGAGGACAGTCAAACCCACTCATGCACATGGTTTTAATACCGGCAAGCATGGCTGCTTCATATACTTTAAAGCTTAAAAACTTCTTAGCCACTGACGCGTATTTAAACGCTTTCAAATCCATTATAATGAATGCTAACCCGCAAGAAACCCATAAGGTTTACGACGCTTTAAGAAACTCGCCAAACGACTTAAGAAGAGCTGTAGAATTAAGTGGTTTAACCCCAGGTAGGATAGTTGTGGAAAACATAACTTTAGATGAGTTCATACGCATATTAAGCAAGCATCACAAGCACTTAGAGTTAATCAGCTTAAAACATAATTTAATTGTTGAAGCCTCAAACACGTTCCTAAAGAAATATACGGACACAGGTGATTTAAACCTAGCCACGGTAGTCACGTATAAATACATAGCTGAAGCCTTCCACGACATTAAATTCACGCCAGAGCTAAGAAGTAGGGAAGACTTTAAGAAGTTACTTGAACTAGATTCTGAACTACATAGTAAAGGCGTGGATTTATCTTTCGTAATACCTTACTTAACTGAGGCTGTATTCATAAGTCTTCTCTCACTGTATAGCAAGCGTTAAATTAAATTTGAGATTGTTGTGGTAGCCGGGCGGGGATTCGAACCCCGGTCACGGGGGTTCTCCCCCAAAGGACCAGAGCCCCGCATCCTTGGCCGCTAGACGACCCGGCTACTGGTGCCGCCGCGGGGATTCGAACCCCGGACCTCCGGATGTCCCAGGACGGGCCGTATGAGTCCGGCGCTCTGCCCGCTAAGCTACGGCGGCACCATAACTTAATAGCTTACCAGAATTAAAAGTTTTACTTTAGTAATCCCTTAGGAATTCCTCGATATGGGGTGTTTCTTTAACAACTCGGAAAGCTATGCTTGTAGTGGATCTCTTTACGTATGGTATCTTAAGAAGTCTTTTCACAAACTTGTCCAGGTCTTCCACGCTTTTAAAGCTAGCTATTACAGCAACATCGTATTCCCCAGTTATGTCATATACGGCTTTAACGTTGGGTTCTTTAGCTAGTAGGTTTTCAACCTCCTCTATATGAGCACCATTCACTTGAAGTAAGGTTAACGCATTTATTTGATAACCTAACTTTCTATAGTCGATTATAGCCGTGTATTTCCTTATGTAACCCTCCCGCTCTAACTTCTTAACCCTATATACTAAAGCACTTGGAGTCAATCCTAACTCCCTAGCAACCTCCCTAACCTTAACCTTACCTTTAACAACTAATTCCTTCAGCAAGTAAAGATCTTTAGCATCTATATCTGAAGACCCTCCAAACATTTAACACACCATTACATACTACGCAGCATATATTTAATATTTTCTGTTTTCATTGATTAAAACTTATAATCTGTTCAAATTAATTAACTATACTGTGTGAACAAAGTGAATGCGTTTAAAAACACTGACAGCTTGGCTTGGGTGAATCTACATTACGTAGATCTAGTAGGAGCACTTCACGAACTTACAGTATCTAAAGAAGAATATGAGAATAGTGAGTTCTTCGGAATTGACGGTTCTTCAGTTAACATATCTGAAGTTAACGAGAGCGACTTAACGATAGTTCCGGATAAAACAACATTTAAAGTCTTGCCTTGGAACCCAGCTTTCGGAAGGGTCTTTTGCAATGTTAGAGACAACTCAAGAAGTTTTTGGGGTGATACGCGTGGCCTACCATTTAAACTGATGGAGTACTTAAGAGACTACGGCGTTGAAGAAGTTGTTGGAGTTGAGTTGGAGTTCTTCATTATGAAGGTTAAGGCACGGGTATCACCTACAGCAAGTTACGTAAGGGTTAACTTAAGTGAAAGACCGCCTAAAGGTCGTTTAAACGTTAGGAACGCATATCAAATATGCGGCGATCGCTTATTAAGTAAGTTAGTACGTCATATAGTAACGTACTCACGTTACTTAGGCATCCCAATATCTAAAGTACATCATGAAGTAGCGCCAAACCAGTTTGAATTAGTTATACCTTCGAGTAACGTCTTATCAATCTCCGACGCAGTTATAGATGTTAAATACGTGAGTAGATATGTAACCTCCAAAACAGGTTTTATAGCTAACTTCATGCCTAAACCCCTACCGGACGATAACGGCTCAGGCATGCACGTGCATGTGAGTTTAAAGAAAGACGGTATTAACTTATTCTACGACCCTGAAGATCCCTTTAAAATCAGTCAATACTGTCGTTACTTCATTGGAGGACTTTTACAGCATGGAAGATCTTTATCAGCTTTAGTGTCCCCAACGGTAAACTCCTATAAGAGGTTAACCCCGGGTTATGAAGCACCTATATACCTAGCCTGGGGATTTAGCAACAGATCCGCAGCTGTTAGAGTGCCTAAAGCTCTTAAGCCAGGTGAGGTTAGAGTAGAGTATAGGCCTCCAGACCCTTCAAGTAATCCGTACGTGGCATTAACAGCTGTGATATTAGCGGGGTTAGATGGAATTAAAAGAAAAATAGATCCGGGAGATCCAGTTAGGGATAATCTCTACAAACTTGATGAACGAAAAGCTAAAGAGATGGGTTTTGAGGTCCTTCCTAGGTCATTAGAGGAAGCACTTGATGAGTTAGAAAGTGATAACGCCTACTTGAAACCAGTATTCTCAAATGAATTCATAGGTAAATACGTAGATGTTAAAAAACGTGAAATACGTGAAGTAACTAAATATCCAACACCGTCGGAATACATTAATTACTTAAGCGTTTAATCCACATATATAAAATCACCGTCGAAGAACTAACTCGAGGTTGAGCTTACCTTAAGTTTAGGTCTGCCTCCTCCCATCATAAATGGGGGGACTTTCGTTGAAAAGCTTAAAAACCTTAGTTTACAATATCTACTATGGCGGTCCCGACCATAGTGGCCAGGAAACACCCGGACTCGTCAGATCCCGGAAGTTAAGCTGGCCACGTTGAGTAGGGCAGTGGGGTCCGCGAGGCCCCGCAGCCCTACTCAAGTTGGGATCCGCCGCTAATAACTCAACTCTAGCTACTTAAAGTTAGTTGATTTTGAGATTTTCTCCCTTAGTTCCTGTAGTATTAAAGTCTTCATTTCGTATTTATGCATTCTCATTAAATGTAGGTAAGCTCCTCTTTTAGTGAAGGGTCCTTTACCGCAGAGGTTGCAGAAAAGCAAACCGTTTTTGGATTTAATTAACTCCTTAGATAACACAGCTAATGTTTCCTGAGTGATTTTAAGCAATGATAAACCAGTGACTACTTGAAGTTCTTCGGAACTTACGTGCATGCCTACGGAAATGCGGGCTAGATACTCAAGAAGCCTTTCTGATAGGGTTTCAATCCTTAAGGAATTTATCCCCATCTAACCCACCAACGCTAACTACAAAAGCTGTAGCGGCGAACTGCAGTACTAGTTCTGGTCGCGGATTATTAAATATCCCCTTAATTACGTTAGTTTTCTCGACATCTATGCCAAGCAGGCTAACCAACTTAGAAAGTAAGTTTTTAGAAGTTTCCATATCCGCTTCGTTTAATTCAACTTTCTTCTTGAGGTCTAGCAAATCGTATATTAGCTGAAGTAATTCATAATCGTCGAAATCCACCTCCCAAAGTTTCTTAGCATATTTACTTAATTCTGTCGCAAGGCCGTTTATGTATTTATTCGTAGTTAGGTATATAGCTAGATCACCAGCTAAAAGCTTAACTATTTGAAGCACTTCTTTAAAATAATCGCCATAACCTAAAGACTTAAGTACAATAGACGAAGATAAAGTGAAAACAAAGCTTGACGCTGTTTCATACATTAAATCCTCGTTAATCCGCGTTAACTCGCTATTTAAAGATTCTATGGCATCCCAAGACATTTAAAACCTCACCACATATTAGCTTAACGTAGTTAATGCGATTTAATATATAGCACTTATAAGACTAGAGCTGAAGTTCTTAAACTTCAACATTTCGTATTATTTAACTTGGATTTAAAGATAGGTCGTATTATTAACTCACACTCCCTTAAACTTTATGGGGCTGTAGCTACTTTTAGCTACGGCTATAGGTAAGTAAACTTGCTGCTTACGACGTAAGGAGTTTAGCTATTAAGTCAGTAGGTGTTAGAAGTGACGCTATATACCCCACCAAGTAGAAGACTATGTGTGGCAATCCCGGCGTCACCCAAACTATAAAATCATCACTCACTCTTTCCGCGTTAACTAACTCTCTAACTACGTTCTTAAGGCTTTCTTCGTAATTATCATCTAAAGTAAATGAAGCTCTACATCTGAAAGCATATCTCTCCATATCTTCAGGTATTGTTAAAAGATATGTAAACTTACTTTTAAGAAATTGAGAAGCTTTAACAGCTTTTCCAAATACGTAAACCCCTACCTTACTTCCTTCTATACACGTGAGCCTTTTATACTGCTTTAAAAACCTTAAGTTATGAAGTAGGTTGTAGATTATTAACGCTAAAGGTGGTATTAAGGAGTAGATTAAAGTCATGAAGGTAATTGGTTTAGGGTATATCCTAGGATGAGCTAATAACACGAAAGCCAACGCTAGGAAGTCAGCACCACCCATTAAGTCAAAAACAGAAAGAATTAAAACCATAAACACCGGCAATGCCGATATAATCAACTCAAGTAAGTTATAAGAGCCTTGAATTAAATTTAAAACAATAACCACAGCAAAGCCGGGCACCCAAGTAAGTTCTGGAACCTCCCTTGATCTGTAGTCTCTATAGGAAGCATACACCAACGTAGCTAAAACAGTAGCTATGATTAGAAAGTCCCATAAACCCAAAGTAAATGTCCTCCGGATCTACTCTTCAGAGTCTCTAATGCCTTCGTCAGTTATTATAAAAACAGCCTCCCCTTCAGGTAGGTGCGGCGCGTCTACAACTCTAGCGATTCTTTTATTACCTCTGCCTTTCCTTAACTGTACTCTAACGCCTGGGGCATGCGCTAATACATGACCACCCACAGCTTGCGTAGGATCACCATAGTACATGTCCGGCCTAGCCATAACTTGATTCGTAACCACTACAGCTATGTCGAAGGCTTCAGCTATTCGAGCTAAGTCATGCAGGTGTTTATTAAGTTTTTGCTGCCTTAAAGCTAAGGTTTCCCTTCCTGTGTATTCAGCTCTGAAGTGACTCACTACAGAATCTATGATAATCACTTTAATGTTTTCTTTAGGTAGTAGTTCGTTAGCTGCCTCCTCTATTAAGGATATTTGATGATCGCTGTTTATAGCTCTAGCCCATATGATGTTTCTCATAGCTTCCTCAGGGTCTAAACCAACCCCCCTAGCCATAGACTCGATCCTTTCCCATCTAAACGTGCCTTCAGTATCTATATATAGAGCCTTACCCATTAGACCACCCCTCTCTTCAGGCAGCTGCACGTTAACAGCTATTTGATGGCAGAGGTTTGTCTTTCCAGTACCGTACTCGCCGAAAAACTCCGTTATTATCTTCGTTTCAACGCCTCCGCCAAGTAACTCATCCAGCCTCTTCGAGCCTGTAGTTATCCTACCTACTTTAGCCCTCTCGTTTTTCAACTCTAAAGCCGTCTTGAATTTAAGCCCTAAAAGATCACGCGCCTTTATAATTATCCTTTGGGCTGTGGGCGTAGGTATACCAGCTATACTAGCCAATTCAGTCACGTTAGCAGCCGCTATAGACTCCAACGTTTTATATCCTGCCTCAGCAAGTTTCGTTATTATCGTTGGACTTAAGCCTAAGTCCTCCAACGAAGCTAACTTCTTACTAGGTGGTGAGGCACTCATCAGTATTACCTAATAGATAAGTTTTAAGACGGTTATTAAACTTACCTAACATCTCACGTACTGAAGTCCACGTAATTCAGTAATTCAAACTAAAGTAAAGTTAAATATAGATTACAATCAGTATTACTTTGAGGGAGATATGTGAAAGTTTTACTAATTCACGCGGAGCATTTTGAATTTAAAGCATTAAGTAAAGCCGTTAACGAGGCGGAGGAGCCAATCCTTAAGGAGTTTAACGGTAATAACGCATTAGTAATGTTTACCTCAGTAGAGTCTGGAGACCTTAACTCCTTAAGTAAGTTACTAAGCATGTTAATTGAGGATATCGCAAACCTCCTGCAAACGTTAAAACCGGAATATCTCGTGATATATCCTTACGCGCATCTCTCCAAAGACTTAGCAAACCCTGCTGAAGCTTTGAAAGTCCTTAAGGGGATTGAAGAAGCAGTTAAATCTTCAGTTAAGGGGGTAAACGTCGTAAGAGCGCCTTTTGGGTGGTATAAGTCATTCACCATTAAATGTTTAGGCCATCCCTTATCGGAACTTTCACGTGAGTATAGAGTAGCTTTAGAGGCTAAAGAAGAAGTTAAACCAACTATCTTTAAATGCTTCATTATGAACGTTCAAGGAGATTTAATTGAAGTAACCGATGAGGAGTTTAAGGGACTTACCGAAGAGCCTATCCTAACCACTTACTGCCTTGAGAAGACATCGCTTAGTAAATGGGTTTTAAAGCCTAGGCTTGAGGAGCTTTTCAAGAAGTTTGGCTATGTTTTAATACGTGATAAGTTAGGCGTTAGATTAGGTAAGGTTGGTCAAGCATTACATGTGGATAGGTTATTAAGCAGTTTAAATGACGTGATTATTGAACGCCTTACTAAGGACAGTAACTTCACTAAAGTTGAAGTATCTTCATTAGGATATTCATTAAACATCGACAACGTAAGCGAGCCTTTAATCTTAACCGACGAAAAAGGTTTAAAATATGAGGTTTCAAACGACTCAATCCCTATCCACGCCCATATATTGAAAGAATTACTGGGCGTCAAGCAAGTAAAACCGCCGCTTTTCATGTATGAGATAAAGCCTGTACTTAAGAAATCCAGCGAATTAAACTTTAGGGACTACCTAACAGCTTTAACTAAACCTCAATTTACGGCCGTCGTAGACGACTTAAGAAGTGGTTTGGATATAGTTAAAAACTTAGTTTTAGATTTAACTACAGCTTTCAAAGATTTAAATCTCCTAGAAGATATGGTGGTCATTGCGGAAGTTTCAGACTTGAGTTTTAAAGAAGGTTTGCTAGAGCCTATACTACAAACATTGAGAAATCACAACGTTAAAGCTTTAATTAAAGTATCGCTTAAGGAAGGTTCGCTATGGGATTTCATAATCAGGTATGTCTACATAGACAGTAGTAAATCGCCGACTGAGTTAAGTAAAACAGCGTTAACTTCCTCAATGAGTAGAGCGTTTAGGATTTCCTACTTTGATAAAGACAATAATCAAAGATATCCAGTAATAATAACTTCAGACTTAATAGGGGCGCCGGAAGTATTGTTTTACGCCCTCTTAGATAAAGCACTTAAGTTTGAAGAGGAAGGTAAAACACCCTGTCTTCCTACGTGGTTAATGCCTACTCAAGTCATGGTGATACCTGTAACCGTTGAGAATCAAGAACTCGTTAACTACGCTAGCCTCATAGTAAGTAAGTTACGTGAAAATAGCGTTAGATCTGAGGTAGATTTAAGGAACGTAGGTTTAGGGAGGAAGATAAGGGATGCTGGTAAGGAATGGATACCGTTTATCGTAGTTGTTGGTGAAAGGGAAGTTAATACGACCACACTTAACGTAAGGGTAAGGTGTGAAGGAATTCAACATACTTTAACTTTAAATTCATTTATTGAGTTACTTAAAAAAGAAGTGAAAACACCATTTACTTAGTAGGATAAGTAAGTGATGAATGTCGCCCAACTGATTAATGATGTGATGAACCTCCTCTGAAAACTCGAGGACTACGTTTGTTTTCAAGCAGTTTTCCCTAGTATTTCATGGTAGGTGTTCCTACCGCAGACTCTACAGTAATGATAGAGTTGTTTAAAGTTTTTAAGATCGTAACTAACGTTTAAAACCCATTCAGACCCGCATTCCCTACATTTAAGCTTCCAAGGACTCATGATACCCCACTAACATACAATATGGTGGGTTAGTTAATTAAGTTAAAAGTTATTTAGCCGGAAGTCTTAAAAAGTTAGTCTTACGTAAGATGAGATTCGGGCGTTGGGTTGGGGGATATAGTGTATGTTATAGCTTTAATAGCGTTTTTCCATGAGCTATTTTTAAGCCTTGAAGTTAAGGAACTCACATCGTTTTACATGGCGTTGTCGTTTATGCTACTTATGTATTGGGTTTCACCATGGAATGTTTTCCTATTTAGTAGGACATTTACAGAGGATGTGATTAAGTTCGTTGATGTTGGTTTATGGAACGTAAAGATACTTCAAAAAGTAAGGTTTAAAGTTAGGTATACACCTCAAGTCTATTTTAATGTAGCGGGTTTCGCTATACCGACTTCCATCGCTGTTTACTTAACATACGTAGCACTTAAGGAAGGTCTTATAACCACCACTCTTTATATGACAACGCTAGCTTTTCTTACATTAACGTATAATAGACTTTCGAAGATAGCCAAGGGGAATGGAATCTTCATACCTATAATCTCAAGTATATCTATAACCACGGCTTTAATGATAATGTTAAGCACTCACTTAAGCTTGTCTGTGAGTAAAGCCTTTATACTCACATATTCGTTAAGTTGTTTAGCTTCAACGTTAGGGATAGACATTCTTAACTTAAGATCTATTGCAGTGTATAAATCTAAGTACGTCGTAATAGGCGGTTATAACTTAAAAGACGCGTTAATAGTAATACCGGCTCTATCCTCTTTAACGGTTAAAGCCGTATTAAGCGCTATAGCCTACGGGATTTAAATGTTAGGTTAGGTCAGGTAATGAAGGTCGTTCCGTTAAAACGACAAAATCATTCACTACGTCTTACTCTAAGCCCGAACTTCTTAAACGTGGTGGCTACCTCATTACTTACTGCTACTAAAGAGCGTGGATTTACAGATTCTATCTCGACCTTTATTGAAGGCGGTATTTGAGTCGCTACAGCAAGACGTTCGAGGCTTTGCTGAAGCGGTAGAACCTTAATTAAAGTATCGTCGGAAGCACATACATACATATGCTCCTCATCGCTACACACCCTCCCCTCCTTAACGTTTAATTCTTTGAAATACGTTAACGCTTCAAAAAGTTGTTGAAACGCTTCAACACGCGCTTCGATTATTAACGCCGTCTTGAAGTGATTCATTACGTAATCACCTTAATCCCTGACTCAAGCAGTTTTTTAACTAGTTCTTGATATACGTTTCTATCCGGTAACTCCATTAATACCTTAACGCGTGCGTACCCAGGCTCCACATCTAAGTCCAGCCTTTCATGCATGACATCCAGTATGTTACATCTAAACTCCGCTATGATTTTTAAAGCTCTTTCTAAACTACCTGGCACATCACGTAAGTTCATAACAACCTTAGCTATTCTTCCATCGATCATAAGACCTCTTAATATAACTCTGTAAAGCACGGTTAAATCGGCGTTTCCACCGCTTAACACCGCAACTACGTTCTTACCTGGTATCTCGTCTTTATATCTTAGCAAAGCCGCTATAGGTAGAGCTCCAGCACCTTCAACAAGCAATTTAGTTCTTTCAAGCAATAAATACATAGCCCTAGCTATGGAGTCTTCATCCACCTCTAAAACATCATCCACGAAATCTCTTATTACTTTAAAGGTTATGGATCCCAACCCCTTAGTTAATACGCCGTCTGCTATAGAAGTATTTGGAGATATTCTTACAGGGCTTCCTTTAATTAAGGATTCCTTAGTTTTGCTGGCGGTTTTAGGCTCAACCCCCACAACCTTAACCTTGTTGCCTAACCTCTTCTTAAGTGCTAACGCTATACCCGATATTAAACCTCCACCGCCTATAGGCACCAACACAGTATCCACTTCAGGCAGTTGCTCGGAGATTTCCAACCCTATAGTTCCCTGACCAGCTATCACGTAAGGATCGTCAAAAGGATGTATTAAGTAAGCGCCTGTAGATTCGCTTATCTCTAATGCTTTCACGTAAGCGTCGTCATAAACACGTCCGTATAAGATAACTTCACTACCGTATGATTTAACTGCGTTGACTTTATATGGTGGGGCTGTTTCAGGCATAACTATAGTTGATTTAATACCTAACTCCCTAGCTGAGTAAGCAACTCCTTGCGCATGATTACCTGAAGAGGCCGTCACAACACCTTTAACCTTCACGTCAGGAAGTAAGGAATATATTTTAAAGTACGCCCCTCTAACTTTAAATGATCCGGTCTTCTGTAGATTTTCAAGCTTTAGGTAAACGGTCTTACCTGTTATGTTGGAAAAGAACGTTGAATGAGTTAATGGAGTCTCATGAGCCACTGATTTAATTACGTCCCTTGCTTTTAACATTAGATTATACATCATCTCGTATTCTGACATGGCGCAACCACTAATAAAACGTTCTTAAGAGTTAAAACCTTTAATTAAGTCAATTTATTAAACAGAAACCTTAACTCACAGGTGATCTAATCAGTGGAGGAAATTACTTCAAACTCTTTACTGATTCCCTTCTTTATATATGATTTAAAGACATACCTAACGTTTAAATCTAAGATGTCCCCTAACGAGGATATTTTATCTATAACCGCAGAGAGTTCTTCGTTATTCCTAGCTATTACCTTAACAAGCAGTGAGTAGTTACCGCTTACTTCATAAAGCTCCAACACGTTAGGTATTTTAATTAACTCATTAACTACATATTTAACACTTCTAGGTATTGGTTTAAGCTCAATAAAAACTTCAGCACCAAAGCCTAGCATGTTGTAATCAACATCTACGGTAAACCCTTTAAGAACGCCTTGATCGAAAAGCTTCTTAACACGTAAGTAAACCGTGGATTCACCAACACCTAACTCCCTCGCTATCTGAGCAAACGACTTCCTCGAATTTTCAGAAAGTTTAAGTAATATCTTAAGATCCAGCAAATCCAAACTACCCACCTTTTAAAACTACTTAAATTGAAAATTAAACATGGAGTTTTATGAATGTAATGATAAGATAGAGTTCGTATTTAAGCCATTACTTCGTTAAACATTTATGAACTACTTCTTCAATTTCTTGATTAAGTGATCAACTATCTTAGGAGCTGGGTTAAGCCCCGTCCCAGCTAGAAAGCCTTGCCAGTTAGGCATAGCATTGACTTCGTAAACTACATACCCATCAGCAGACTCCCCAACATCAACGCCGGCGTAGTCTAGGTTTAAAGCTTTAGTTGCTTTAAGTGAGAGCTCCTCTAGCTCACTATCTACGTGAGCTTTTTCAACTTTCCCACCTTGGGATACGTTAGTTTTCCAGGTATGTTGGGGTCTATACCTGTATATAGCGCCTAAAACCTCATCACCTACGACGAAAACTCTTATGTCTCTGTCGTAGCTTCTAACATACCTCTGAACTAGGAGGGGTTGACCATGTTCTAACCATGTTTTCCCTATGATATACGCTATATCGGGGTCTGTAACTAATAAGGATCCGTACCCCATACTACCTATGATCGGTTTGATGACGGCTTTCCCCCAACTCCTCACAATCTCTGACAGTGTGTAAACATCCTCTGTTAAGAGTGATTCGGGAACCCTAACTCCAACTTTAGTTAAGAGCTGTATAGCTCTAAACTTATCTCTAGCATTCATTAAGCCTTGAGTTGAGTTAACTAACAACACGTTGTTTAATTCGAGCTGAACTAACGTGTTAAGACGTTTAAGTAAGGTCTCCATAGAGGTTACGTTGCCTATGCCTCTTAATAGGGCACCGTCCAACTCCAGAACGTTTTCACGGCCGTAGAGAATCTTCGAAGCTCCATTAACAATCTTCGAGTTTAGTCTGGAGATCCTGATGTAAGAGGTTGTAATGCCTCTCCTAAGAAGCTCTACTAACAAATCCTTAGCTGTTTGAGGTGGTATTGGAGCGTCATGAATTACCGCTACCTTCATATTATTCTTCCTCTCAGTCTTTTAGTGTTATCCATAAATTTAAGTTACTTTATAGCTTTGATATTGAGTGAGTTCACGATGATGGAGGTTTGGGTATGGGCAGCGTTTTGTGGATTGCTAACTCCCCTCGCTACTTACGCTTTAATTAAGCTTGAACGTAAGGTTGGATTCCTCGCACCAGACGTTCATAAACCCAACAAGCCTTTAATTCCTAGAACTTCAGGACCCGCTTTCTTAATTTCGACTTCCCTACTATTATTAACTGGTTATTTCTTCAATAATCCATACATAGTTATGCATTCACTAGCTTCTATAACAGCTGGTTTATTAGGACTTTACGACGACTTAAGAGGCTTAAACGCGTTTATGAAGGTTGCTTTATTTACTGTTCCAGGCTTAATAATCGCTTTAGGCGGTGTTTTCGACCCACATCCCTACATACCAGTAGTGGGTGGGGTTAGAATAACCATACTCTACCCTTTACTGTTAATAGTTGCCTACACAGTAATCACGAACGCGTATAACATGATCGACACACATAACGGCATAACGCCGTTCGTAGCTTTAATAACCGCTATAGCTTTGCTAATATCTACGAATATGAACGGACCTTCGCCGTTACCGGGCGGGTTATCAATAACAGCTTTCGTAATCATTGCGTTACTTACATACCTACCTTTCAATTTATATCCAGCTAAGATATTCAATGGAAATACTATGTCATTCATGATCGGCTCTTTAATAGCTTCCCAAGCTATACTTCTAAGGAGGGAATTCCTACTTATAATGCTATCAGCACCGTTAATACTTAATGGATTCGGCATAATCTCAAGCATTAAAGGATTTAAAAATAAGGAAGCCATCCCTAGGCCTGTAACTTTAACAAGCGAATTTAAGTTAAAGCCTTCAAAGAACGTTAACGCACCAATCACTCTTGTTCAGCTCCTAACCCTTAGTAAACCGTTAAGTGAGAAAGAACTCATCATAGCCTACTACGCCTTAATTGTTATTAATGCCGTAACTTCTTTAGCGTTGTATCAGGTCTTAAGTTCACTACATATATGATGAGATATGGCTACCAAGCAGTGATTTCAACCCGTTAAAGATTAACTTCAATTAATAGTTCATCGACAATGTCCCTATATCTGTTTCTTAGAGTTACTTCGGTTACCTCAAGCTTTTCTGAGATTTCCGTTTGCGTTTTCTTTATGTTGAGTAAAACCGAAGCCACATATAATGAGGCGGCGGCAACCCCCTTAGGCCCCTTACCTGATGTAATGCCTTCCTTCTTAGCCGTTAAAGCTAGTTTAAAGGCTAGCATTTTAGCTGGTGGCGGCGTGTTTATTTTATGAGCGAATTGCTCTACATACTTTAAGGGATCTACTACACCCGTTTTTATTTGTTCCCCCGAATCTCTACTTATCTTAAGGCGTGCTTTCCATACGTCTTGAGCCGTTACTTGACAATGTTCGAGTACGACCCTACTGTCTACAGGCATGTTTAAATTCTTTAACGTTGTTATAAGAACAGCGGCAACCATCGCCCTTAAGTTCTTCCTTTTTATCACACCTCTCTTATATAGCCTACGGATAATATTACCAGCTACATTCTTCAAATCGTCTTTATTAGGTACGTCAAGTTTATTAACGGTTTCATTCATAAGCTTTAAAGCTTGAACAACCCTCTTCTCTTTAGAGCCTATTCTAAGCTTTTGATTGAGGCTCTTCAACTTACGTCCGTACACGGATCTAGCCTCTATCTCCGTGTGAAGTCCTAAGTCATGAACCTTACTAGTTATTGGTGTGCCTCCCCTAACCCTACTTTCGATGTCGTTAACTTCAGGAAAACGCCATTCAGGTGTTAAAACAGGCTCCCTCTCCTCTAGGACTTCCCCTGTCTCTACACATATGTACTCACCGCGAAACTCGTCGTATATGATGGACTCCGCTGGGCATTCAACCACGACAATCACCTTCTCAGGAATACCTCCTCATATTGATTTACTTGAACTTCCGCACCTACAGGTTTAACCACAGCAAAAGGCGACCTTACAGGACCTATGATATCACATACAAACCCTATTACCTCACCTTTACTATTTAACACTTTACTCCCTAACCTAGGTATGTTAGTAGTGCTTAACTTAACGAGTAACTTACCTGAAGGAACTCTATGAAGGAAGTACCCTATCTTAATCAAGATTAACGCACCATTTCTATAATTAACTCTATTCCCGATTTTATAAAGTGGAATCCATATACTACGTTACCAAACGATCTTAGGATACGGCACTGTATTTAATACTACAACGTATGTACGTCTACGTTATTACCACGACTTAATTCTTTAAGCTTTAGAGCTAACTTCTTCAACACACGGTTTTTACCTTCACTTTCATTATTAACCTCAACGATTACTTTAAAGCCGTAACCCATAAACCACGTCCTAGGGTATTTAGACTCCTCAACTCGACAAACCCATCCAAGCTCTCTACAAGCTTTTTCAAACATCTCAGGAGTTACCTTCGCAACGCTTAAATTTTTAGGAACCCTTCTGCCTTTCCTCCTAGTTAATTCACCAGCGAAGTACTCAGGCCATATGACGTATGTAGGCATACACACCACATCCGCGAAGGCTACTACATCGTACCTATTAAATAAAACATCAAAGCTTTAAAACAAGTATTCACTCACAACAATATAATCGCTTGAAACAGTACATGATTAACATTTTATTTACCTTCGTTGAATTAGGGTAAGCATAAATGCGTGTGTTTAAAGTCAAAGGAATTAGTGAGTTAACTATCGACTTACTCTTTATGATGTTAATGCTATCTATCTCCAGCGTAGTTTTCTACTCCTTAACTTACATCTACGGTAAAGAACTTCAAGAAGACACGCCTGAATACTTCCGCATAAGCACAGAAGTTCGGGTGGTTAAGCTAATTGGGAAAGAATTTAAATTAGCTGTGATTTGGTCTACTGACGACAAGTTACATACTGTAGAAATTATTTGTGGAGGCGTAACCCGTGTAGTTCAATTAAGACCTTATGACGTCGTCATAGAAAGGATCGGTGACGACATAACCCTCTTTTTTGCTGACGGTACGTTAGTACCTATTGAGGAGGTGTTTCTATGAATAACAAAGCTTCAGGATCAACAATCTTAGGCGTGATACTCTTCGCATTAATATTACTTACGTCTTTTTCATATATAGCAATATACTCACGAACGTCAACCCAGGAAAGTAGGGAGGCGTTGATGGATGAATATAAGCTGTTGAAGAAATCGTTAAATACCATCGTGTTTTTTACGTTAAGTGAGGAAGGGCTTTACATAAACGTGAATAAACCACCTCTAAAGTTAGTTGAAGTCGTCGCCTTAAAAAACGATGGAACCACAACGTATTTGAATAAGAGGGCTTTAATCAACACTACTAGATATCTCTTAATAGACGATACGTCTTTAAAGAACATATTAGCGTCTTTTGATAAACTCCTTATTTTAACTGATGTGGATTCGTATATGTTGAGTAAAGAATACATAGAGTCTTTAAACAAACCTTCAAACGTTAAGGGAATGGAATTTAATGAGATAACTTCATATTCGGCGTTGAGACCTTATGTAATCATCGGTGCTTTAAAAACACAACGAGAAACTTTCCTCGTAAATCCAGTCCCCGGCTCTTTATCAGATACGGAAGCTACTTACGTACCTATAGCTGTAGTTGAGCTTAATAAGAGCGTAGTAAACGTAATTAAGTCTTCTACTAATGGATGGTTTATAGGTTATTACGGGAGGGGAGATCCCTCACCAGGTACGGGAGTTGGGGATCCTACATATGTTATGGGATGGCTTAAATATGAGTATCAACCAGCGTTTAAAATTAACGCAACCCATTGGATTGAACAACGTTATTCATCAGGTCTTTACCCTGTAAACTACTACTACTGGTATGTCGGGACTGCCGGAATTTACTTAGTTCCTGTTATAATCAGCCCTAACACTACCTCCTTAATAAACTTTTATTTCTCCATTAGCAGGTTGTCAGGCCCTACACTCTACGTTAAACCAGTAGTCTTTACGATCACTCTGGAGTCTTTCTTAAGGTCTAAAATCCCAGTTAAAATCTCTGATGTTATGACAGAGCCTACGTTAAGTTATAATGTAGCGTTGGCATATTACACATGGTTTGGCTCAACATACGTTATAGATACGCGATCACAATCAACAACGTTTACAGTTACAGCAAACCCGCAAACAATCTATACGCACTTCCCAAGCTATAAAGGTTTTTTAGCGATTTTAATAGGTTTTACCTTTGTTTGCGGTAATGTAAACGCTTATAATCACGTAGGCGATCCAACAATATTTAGCGTGCTTAACATACCATTAGGTATTACGGTAGATTTAAATGAGGCAAATCTAGATTTAATTCTAGGTTTGACTTCTACTAACATATATCCGTCAATTCAAGGACTATCGACTTATAAACTATTTAATCTAAACAACAACCCGAGATATTTAGGCGTTATTAACGTCTCAGGCATGAACTCATTTAAAATAACTTACACCTTAGGCACCACGACATCATTATCGAATTATACGTTAACAACTCTATACGATAGCAATCCCGTCAACTCATATAAAACACAAAACGTTCGAGAAGTTAGTTCTTTCAACGGTACGTACGCGTTATATGACGCGCAGAATCTACGTATATATAGTAAAAACTTCTACGTTAACGCGTGGGCTAGTTACGGCGGTGGTAGTAATAATCCAAATCAATGGTGGTCAGTCGAATTAACTTCACTAGATCCAGATACAAGCATATATCTATATGTAGAACTTAGGGACAGTGCGGGTTTCCTTATGACTACCAAGGCTTACGTCCTAGACGGTGGTGGATCTATTAGCGATACCTACGTATACTCAGGTTTAAACTTTGCCTATTACTACTACATTCAGTTGAGTTTTGACTCAACAAACAAGAAACTTATTCTTAGAGGTGGTGTTTACACATCATCGGGTTATGCTTACGGCGATTTTCGATACTACGTATACTTAGGTAAGAAATTCACTAAGCTTTCAGACAACGGTTTATTCATAACTTATTCCTATATCGCTAAAAACTTTAAAGTTGCTATCATAGATTTAAACGTTGTTAATGTAGCATCAGTTAAACCCAATTCTTTTGTTATAACTTAAGGGATTATCAAGGAACTCCTCTAACGTTTATAAGTCATTATTTAAAAGAATAATTAGTGATGTAGCTTTGCGTGAAATAATATTCAAACAGTTACGGCTTGCTGACACGCCCAGACATTCAACCCAGACCTCAACCTTAAGAGACTTTATCAACTTATACACTTTACTTACATACGAAGAAACTCTTACCTGCTTTACATCATTATGGAAACGTAGGTGTTGTTAAATGTCTGTAAAAAAACGATTTATACCTGTCTCAGAAGACATCGTTTTTGAATTGGGTAGGATCGCTGAACGTGTAGGCATACCTATACCTGAACTTACTGAAAGAATCTTGAAAGAGATAACGAGAGCCTTCAAATATAGAGGTGATATACTGAAGATGTTAGTTAACGTTGACGCTGTGGAGGATTTACGGCGTTTAGGGTGTGTTGTACTTCCGTCAAATGTAACGTTTGAAGTTGTTGACAACTTAGATGAAAACGCTTTCAACCGCGTTGTTGAAGAGCTTAAGAGATCTGCTGCTTGGTATGGTGAGTTAGCTAAGGTGAAAAGAGGTAAGGATGTAGATGAGTTCGTTAGGGTTTTAAGTTTATGGTTGCCAATAGCTAACATCGACGTTGTTGAGTTAGGTGACGGTAGGTTTAAAGTAGTGGTTTCGATATTTAGCCGATCTAATAGACTATCTAAAATAGCTGAGGTTATCGTGCGTGAATTGCTTAAAGCGTTAGAATATAACGTAATAGATTTTGAGTCTAGAGATGGGGTAATAGTCACAACGTTGGAGGAATAAAGTCATGACTGGCCGGCGGAACGTAGCTATAGATGTAAGCATAGTCAGCGAGTTAAAGAATATAGTCGCTAAAAAAGGTATGAGTTTAACTTCATATCTAAGGTCTTTACTTACCGAAGCTTTAAGACTTGAAGCTAAAGGTTTACACGCTCCTAAAGCACTTAAGGATGCTGAGTTAGTGTATGTTCTCAGGAACTTTAAGTTTATCTTAATCCCTTTAGAAGTTGTCGAAAATAACATACGTATAGATGAGGAACTGCTTAAGAACTCAAGGGAATACGGCATACGCATCGGGAAAGTCTTAAAGGAATTAGGCATAGACATCTCTGAAACTATAGACTACCTACTGCATGATGTGCCCACCACACCTTTAGGTAAAGATAAAATAATAATACTACCGACGCAAGGAACGAGTAGAGTCCTTATAGAGTTAGCTAAAGGTATAGCTGAAGGGGGAGGCTTAAAAGTAAGTGAAACCCCGCACACCGCCGTAATAGAGTTTAATAAATCTTTAGAACAAACACAGCAACGTAAAACGTCGGGAAGGTCGTTCTAACCTTAAATGATCTCATACCTTAATGATGAATGTTAAACATATACACTAAATGTTAAATATCTCTATGTGTGTAGTGAGTGACTTAAGGATTTGCCCTTGAAGGGATGTGAGGTTATTTAATTGGAGTGCGTATTGAAGTTTTGTCTTTTAAGTACCCGTCTATTAAGTTTAAGGATCTATCCATAAAGTCCATCAACCGTGGATCGTGAGTAACTAGAATGATCGTTGTTTTAAAGTCTTTCTTGATACTCTTAAAGAGCTCTAAAACTTTAAGAGCGGTATCCCAATCTAGGTTTGCTGTAGGTTCATCCGCGAGAAGTACTGATGGAGTCATCACCAACGCTCTAGCTATGGCTACCCTCTGCCTCTCACCACCACTTAATCTTTTAGGGTAGGAACTCGCTTTATTAAGCATGCCTATATACTCGAGAACTTCCTTCACCTTCCTCTCTCTTTCTTCCTTACCTACGCCAGCTATTAAAAGAGGTAACTCAACGTTCTCAAATACTGTAAGCTCATCTATCACTCCGTAGTCTTGAGGGATATAACTCACTACGGTGTTTCTTATCATGGCTAAACCTAAGTCGTCAAGCATGTTTAGATTATACCCATCTACGATTACCTCACCTCTATCAGGCCTTACAAAACCAGCTATGATTTTTAAGAGCGTGGTTTTTCCGGAACCGCTAGGTCCATGAATACCTACTACCTCACCTCTGAAGAAGTTCACGTTTATATTCCTTAACACCACTACCTTATAATTACCTTCGTCATACGTCTTCCACACATCCCTTAAAGCAACCACAACATCGCCCGGGATCAGCATCACCAACTTAAACTAAGTTTCAAAGGGGTTAAATCTGCGGTATGGACGCACTGCTTCGAATTCTAATGTAAATATGGTTTAAAGACGTGAAAAAAGTTGTTAAAGCGATTAAGAACGCTATAGGGCTGTATGCATCTAAGAAGATCACATAAGGTATTGAAAGAAGTGTTGAGTTTACAAATGAGATTAATAACAGAAGTAGTCTTATGTCTTTAGGTTTTGAACCACACATGTAGAGTACGTATATAGTTGATGCGTGAAGTTTAAAATCGATAAACACGGAAGCTAGGGAAGCTACAGATATAAGCGCTAACGTAAGGAAGGCTATAAAAAGAGAATTAGATACCAACAGAAGCAAAGCTAGATTTACCGCTACAGCTAAACATGTTTTAGCACCTACGCTTCTAGCTATTAACTTCTTAACTAACGTCAGTACGTAGATTCCCAAACCTTAACACCACCTACGATTTTAGATATGACTAGCGAGTTAATGCTTAAGCTCATAGACTCTGAGATCTCCTCCACCCCAAACACGGAAGTGTTTATGTTGATGTGTGCGAACCCCTCTTCAACGTTAATGAATACCGTTAAGTCCACACCAGAACCCCAAGAATCTACGTAAAGCATCTTAGCATGTATTACAGCCTCCTTATTAGAGTCGATCTTATACTCTACCTCCTCCACGTCGAAGAATTCATTACTTTTTATTAAGTGAACTATCGCGTCAACTAACCTACTTATATCCTCACACTTAATTATCACGGTATACCTAGTGGTTGGCGGTATGTAAGACTCACTAGCTAAGCTTTCGGGCCTTGCCTTCAAATTCACGTAGATTGTTGATGCTAACCAAACTACAACTAAAGTTAATAAGGAGTTAAATGCTGCGGTACCGCCGTAGATTAAGTAAACGTAAATTAAAGTAATTACGCCAGGGAAAAACATGGAAGTAGCTGTATAGCTAGTTAACACTATCGATATTGCCCAAGGCGGAAAGCCTAAATAACTTATCTTATCTCTTAAATCCCTTACATAAGGTATCGCTGAAGAGAAAACCGATAACGTTATTAACGACGCCGTCGCTGACGTAATTAAAGCTACAACCACAGACTTAAGCGATGGGATCTTAGTGTTGGACACTATAACTACTCTACCATACTCTATGAGCCTAACTTCAAATATGTCGTAATCCGCGCTTAACCCCTCATAAAAATCTAAAACGTTAAGTTGATCTGACTCTACGCCTCTAATAAGTACATCAGTAACTAACTCTTCATGTGTTTCGAAAAGCTTCATTAAATTCTCTGTGGTTGTGATTAAAACGTACCTAGTGGGTATCGTCACAGGTTCTGTTCCTATGAAAGCTTGAATAGGTATTAAAGGGACTTTATACGTTATATACGTTGCTGAAAGTTTTGCGGGATCTACGTAAACTAAGTTGATTTGCGTTCTATGGTTGTCGTATATTAACGTATCACGCATTGTCGCCGTATTTAAATCCGCGTAGGCATACACGTCTTCATGAAAGTCAACATTCAGTAATGAACTTAAGAAACGCTTATCTGAGGATATTAAGCAATAGATGTTTTTATTTATGCTTAACAGCTTATACGGCGTTTCTAAGGTTATCCTATAAAACCTTAAGCATTCGTTAAAAGATCCTATAGATTGCTTTATACGCGAGCAAATATCCGCAGTTACCGGCTTGTTGAACTTAACGTATATCTCACGCGTTTTAGATGTTAAAGTAGGGTCTTTCAATTCAACGTAACTACTTTCAGCACTTGATGAAAAACCAGCTATTGTTACAGCTAAAACTAAAGTCGCTATTATGACATAGGTGAAAGGTTTACTAAAGAGCAATATGCTAATTCTATACATACCGACAAACCTTGAAAGCCTGGCTTTCACCTTAACTTTAAATTCCCTGCTTCTTTCAGTTTCTACTATCGTATAACGTATAGCTACGTAAGCTAATGCTAAAGCGATAGCGACGCTTACGACTAGGAAGTATAAGTAAATCATTAAGCAACACCTATCAATGAAAGCGTCACAGATAATGCGACGCCTAACCCAGCACCGGCTAACGCTAACGAAGCGTAGGTTATTAAGGATTCGTAAACGTCTACACCTATGCGGTACGCGACATATTTGATCAGTGAAGCAACTATGAAAAGTAACCCTAAATCTGGGGTTAACGTAGCCCCTATTAGTATGCCGAAGAATGACACACCTGAAAGACCGAGGAACTTCATCAAGAATATGAATGCTATAGCGAATAAAGCCCCTATTAAGACTGTATATGTGTTAAACGCTGAGATATCCCCCTTATAGAGGTTGTTCATCCACGTCACTACTGGAACCCAACGAAGTAAGTTAAGCTTAGGTGAGTTTAAACCGAAGACTGAAATTAGTATGTAACCGTAGATGAGCGTTATTGGCGCACCTAAAACCGCGAATAAAGCAGGTATAAACGTTGAAACCTCAGCCCTAACATCTAATACCTTACCTGCCTTAACATAGTTGAGGGTGTTAGCAGCGAAAAACTGCGGCATGGGGACTCCCGTGTAAGGATCTAGAAATATATAGGGTATAGCTCCTCTAGCGCCGCTTGCGAAAAGCGTTAAGGTCGCTACCGGCAACGTAGCTTGTGAAACCGTGCCAACCTCACCGGCAACTCTAGCTGTTAATATAGTTAGAAAGAACTGAAGCAAAATTATCAAAGGTATGGCTAATAAAGCTGTTAAAGGTAGGTCTGTAAGCAGTAAAACCGGAACGACGGCTGTAATCATTAAAGCTAACGCCATTAAAACGTAGCGGAGGAGATATTTACTTATGTATACATACCTAAAAGTAGATATCAAGTATCTCCTACTGACGATTATGTAGTAGCTGGAGAACACGATTAAGAACCCACTTATTAATGAGGATATTAAAGGTGAGGCCGCCGTAGCTAAAGCTTTAGAATCCATCGTAGGTAATGAAATCATCAACCCAAGAGTGGTTAATATAGGTGTTATTACGAAATACGTCACCACATTGCCTATACCAACACCTACGGATGTGTTTAAAGGTATCAGTAGAGCTAGAAGTAAGACGAAGATATCCATGGATAAAGCAATTGAAGAACCTGGAAGTATTGTCTGCAACTGAGGCGTTGGATCTACGGAGAAACCTCCAGTTAGCGATGAAATCAGCTGTATTGCAGCACCCCCTAAAACCGTTATTAAAACATACTCGCGTTTTAACGCCTTACCCAACTGTATAACCCTAGCTATTGAAGAGCCTATAGGGTACGCTAACTTCTCCTTCTCAACAAAGTGTTTATAAAAGACGTAAGCAATGATAGAGCCTGAAACTGAAATGGAGGTCGCGTACGTGAAGAACGCAATAGTTTCTATGCTTAAGTAGCTGTTGTGATACGCCCATGAAGGAATTCTTAAAGAACTCACGTCCCCTAACTCGTGAAGCATCGTATAAGTTATATACATGCCGGCCGTTATAGTTGTGGATATAGCTATTCCTGAAGCGATTAAAGAACCTATGAAATGCTCTACAGGCGTGGGGGACTTTCTAAATATTAGCTTATACAGGATTAAATACATAATAGCAGCAACAACCCCAGCTATCTCAGCTGTCGTATAGCCAGTTACGGCATATCCATATGTATCGATAAACCCTTGAAGTAAGCCCGTTAAGAAGCCTAAGATTAAAGCATTTACTAACTTACTCATGAAGGCTCAACTCACGTAACTTATCCTCTATATAGATAGCCATCCCCTTAAGCTCTTCATCTCCTAATTTCTTTACGAGGCTTAAATTTAACTTCAACAGTTTTAAACTCTCCAGATATTCCTGAGTATTTTCTCTAAATTTAGGATCTTTAACCTTAGTATAATATACTAAAGCCTCTAAAAGTGCGTTGTTAGCTCTACTTAATGCTAACTTACTTCCACAACCTTCGTAAGCGTTTAAAACCTCTAACTTAAACGTAGGTCTTAAAGGGTCTTCCTTATAAAGCGTTAATATACCCTCTATGTAAAGATCGAAATCCCCATCAACTATAGGGGCTTTAACCTTCTTCGCCGGTTTGAGAAGTAACTCCCAAGGCTTAAATATAGATTTAAAGAAATACTTCGATTCTTGAGTTAAGTTTAAGGTTACTTCAGGATTAAAGCTAATGTTGAGGAAAGTCTTCGTATGTTTATAAGGCTTTATAAACAGCATCCCCTCCAAAAACTCAACCCCCATGGGAGCTACGTTAAAACCGTTTTCACCTATCGTAACTATTAAAGCTTCGTGAAGGCGTAACCTTAGATACTTGCTGAGCAGCTGCTCTATCATCCCATTACCGAATATTTAATTAAATCCAAGGATAAAAAATGAGGTTTATTTAATCAACCATCAATCAAGGATTTAAAGCTTTATTTAACACGTCAACGTTAAACTCATGACGTAATAGATGATGTTTAAGCTAGTGAGGAGCTGAGTATGTCGGCTTCGGAGTTAAGGAATAGCCTGCTTTGGTGTATGATTTATAAACGAATTACAGATGAGTTAGGTTTTTGCGATGATAGGGATTACGTAGCTGGTAAGACCCTAGATGTAATTCTTCAAAGCTTTAAGCCAGATCCCCACACAACTCTTCAAGAATTGAAGAACATGTTTATTAATAGGAAGGTTTTAGTTATAGGTGCTGGTCCATCCTGTGTTCATACAGATTTAAAAAGCGTGTCAGCTTCTTACGATGTTTTAGTTGGTGCTGATGGAGGGTATAGATGCGCTTTAAGCAAAGGAGTTGAAACTCACGTTATAGTAACGGATCTCGACGGAGTTACATTAAACGATTTAATGAATTTTAACGGGTTTATAGTCATACATGCTCACGGAGATAACATCTTAAAGCTTATCTCGTGGATACCCCTACTTAAAGGTAGGAAAGTCCTCGGTACTGCGCAGGTATGTATACCTAGCTCTAACCTACTTGTTTTCGGCGGTTTTACAGACGGTGATAGAGCTGCTTACTTAGCTTTAAACCTAGGCGCTAAATCCATAGATGTTATAGGCTTTGACTTTAACGAAGTCGTAGGGCGATATTCAAAACCTGAGCTTAAAGAGGATACATTCGCCACAAAAACCAAGGTTAAGAAGCTTTTTTGGTGCAGAAGATTACTTGATTATATGGTGTGGCTGAGGGATGCTGAAAACCGACGAGTGTGTTGATGGTTTAGCCATAAAAACATACTATAGAATTCATCTAGGCTTCTATAGGTTTAAAGACGATCCATACATATATGGTTCTTTAGGATCCGTAATAAACACACCCAACTTTACTATGGAGGTATGCGTTAGTGAAAAGTCTTTTTCCTCCGTAAATTCACCTTCAGAAGAATCTCGCGAGTTAATTGAGGGTATCCTAAGAGAGTTGAATTTACTTAAAAGTGGATTAACTATAAATCTAAGCGGTTATTTAGCACATCATGTTGGGTTAGGCTCTAGAACGAAAATAGTGATGACCACGCTTAAAGCTATTCAAAAGTTGCTTAACCCAAGAATAGATATCGTGAAGAATGCCGTGAAATTCGGCGTAGCTCAAGTATCGGGTATCGGACTCTATACATTCCTCAGAGGGGGTTTCATAATCGACTCAGGTCTTAAGAAATCCGCAGGAGGGTCTTACATACGACCTAAACCTTTAATTAGGTTATTACTGCCTAGGAACTGGCGTGTAATCGTAGCGCTTCCAGAGGGGGTTAAAGGCTTACGTGAATATGAAGAAAAGCCCGCCTTAGATAACGTAGTAACACATCCAGAGCAGGAAGCCCTATATAGAAACCTCTTAATAGTTCTTAACTCCATTAAGAATAGAGACTTTAAATCATTTGGTGAAGCAATAACTAAAATTCAGGTGTTAACGGGTAAGTATTTCAGTAGATATCAAGGTGGTATCTTCTGCTGTGAGGAATCCGAGCACTTAGTTAATGCCTTAACTAAAGCGGGTGCTTTGGGAGTTGGTCAAAGCAGTTGGGGTCCTCTAGTCTATGGTTTCGTTGAAAGCGATAAGCGCGCATCAAACGTCATCCAATACTTAAGGTCTTTAGAGGGAACGTTGAAGTTCAGGTATTGGATTGCTGAAGTCCCCAATGTAGGGTTTGAACTATTTCAAATAAAGCGTATGTAGATATTAGCTCCCTTACTATGTTTCAACACCTTTAACACAGTCTACTAAGTCGCTCCAATCAGCGTCGGTTCTGATACACGTATAGCATAAAGACGTTTTCGACGCTTTAAAACCTTTTGAAGTTAAACATTCAACTATTTTAGATAGTTGCGGGATGTTAACTTTAAGGAACCTAGCTATAGTTTGTACGTTATAAAGCTTAAGGTGAGTTAAGTCCGACGTGGCTACGTCTAAAAGTTTAACTATTCTTTTGTATGTGCTTAAATATTGGTATTCAGCACCTACTGTGTTTTTAACTTCGTTTAAGAACTCTACGTTATTTAAAGACCCCCTCCATAAAGGACCTATAACCGCTGTCTTACCACCGCAGACAGGACATCTATCTTCTTTCTTTAAACTTTGCACGTAATCTCTATATCCACACGTTAAACACAACTCTAAGTAGCTAAGTTGCGTTTCAACCATATTCAATGCTTTGTCAGCCCCTTTACCGACGCGGACAAAAACTCTATAGTAGTGTGCTTCATGATAAGCTAACAGTGGTTCTAAATATCTATCGCGTGTGGCTGCCCTCCTAGCCATAAACCCTAAAAGAATTCTTATACCAACATCATTTGGTATGTCGTTCCTACTTAACTTAACGTCATAGCGTTTACTCCCAGCTTCAAATTTAAACCCTCCTAAGGTAGCTGTGTCTGTTGCCGTCACACATAAGACACCACCCCTCCTCAACGCCCATATCCCAGCGTCTACGTAAGGTGCTGGAGTTCCGTAAGGATCTATATCAACTAATATGAAGCTTTTTCTTAATGTCTTAAGTAAGTAAAGAAATGCGTTAGCATCTAACCTGAACACCCTAATCTTCTCCCCTAAGTTGTTGAGTTTTACATTCTCTTTAATTAAATTATAAGCCTCTAAATCTAAATCGTTAGCATAGGCTTCATCTATAGAAGGCACCTCAAGAACATATCTAATAGCCCTCACCCCAGTCCCTGAGAAAGGATCGGCAACTAGCAGAGGTTCACTACGTTTAGTAAATGTTTTAGTAAGCGTGGCTAAAACAACTACTGAGAGATCCCTATTTAAAGTCTGCTGGGGGTTATAGAAGACTGGAGCCCAAGCAGGTTCATAAACATTATCCTGCCTCAGATACTTCATAGGGTTAGGCACTTTTAATGTAGCCTTACCCTCACGAATCACTACATAATCGTTCAAGCCTGAAATATGCCACACCTTCGCCACACTTGCTTAAACGCCATTGTTAGATTTATCCATGCAAATAAATCCCTACATATCAGAAAACATTGCCGTTAGAGTTAAAACAGCTTAAGTTCTACGCTGCTATTAAAGTCCTATTTTACTTTTTGAGTAATATGGCGTTTATTGTACCTTCCTGACCTGGGCGTGAGACAACTTTAGCTAAACCGACTTCAGTTTCTATTACAGCACCCTTAGTTATTATGGATCGTCTGGCGTATTCTTTATTGGACGGAGTCTCTACAACACGTAATATCTTAACTTTCTTGTAAGTTTTTGAATCTGGGTCTAATACGTTAGCGTATGATGCTCTCTTCAACCTTACCTTCCTATTACCTCCTCTAGTTCTTATAACCTCAGCTTTAGAGACATCGCTTAACATAGTCATTGTTGGAAATCTACCTAGTTCATACTTCCTATTCTTCCTATGAGGTCTCTTCCTCCCCCCACTTATTTTCCTGAAGTCATTACCTTGATATACACCCATCGTGTTTTACCTCAGCGTCGAACGCGTTATCTACCACACGTAATTGAAATAAATTAAAGGTTAATAAGTGTTTAACTTCCTCCGCTCTCAGCGTTTAATGAGATATATCGAGACAGTAGATTACATTTGTAAGGGTTATAATACCCGAGGCCGCATCTGTAGAGCTCCCTACATGTGAAGCACGGTATTTCCATAACTGGGTTTAAATTAACTTTTAAAGAAAGTTTCTCCCTAACTTCAGGGCTGTAAATTAACCTATAGGTTTTACGTCCTTTATAAACTACCTGCTCCCTACGTATCAAACCCTTTCGAACAAGACTTAAGACGGCTTTAGAACCCTCTCTATTATCGACACCTAAAATACTCCATAACTCGCTTTGAATAACTCCACCTTCCTTACTACGTTCCTTAACGATTTCAAAGATCCGCTTCTCCAACTCGCTCTTCATTTAATACACCCATCCCATAAGTTAATTAAGTTCCGAAGCTAATATAGCTGATACAAACTGAGCTGACATAGCGTGATTCCTTAGGTTCTTTATTAAAGAACATCCAAACAATTTTAAATAAACGCTAAATAAAGTTTTTAACTATCTCTAAATGCAGATATTCCCTATTACGTTCGTTAACTTCGTAAACCTTACACTCTTGGTTACGACATAATTCACTGATAACGTCAGTGATTAAGTTCCTATGAATAACTGCTATAACGTCTTTATCGGATTTTAAAACCTTCTCTATGGTAGACTTTAATTTAGGTATGGAAAGTTCCATAGGCCCTACCTCATCTATGACTATTAAACCACAGTTGCTTAACGCATATTCGAGAGCTGTAACGCCTACGTTAATCGCTTCATCAACAATTACACAGTATTTACCTATTTTAGGTCCTGAACATCTAGGTACGTCAGCCCTAGCCAACCATCCTCTCCTCTGCGTAGCTATATCTACTATCTCAAAACCTAACCTAACACCACCGGACCTGACTTCAGGGCAGAATATTCCACCTATAGAGAATTTATCCCTTAAAATATTTAAGGATCGCGTTAAAACGGTGGTCTTACCTACACCTGCCCTACCAGTTATTAAAACTTTAACTGACGTTTTAAACCCTCTAAAGCTTTATTAACTCTATCTTACTAGATTTACCTAAAGCAGATAAACTCTCCTCCAGCATATGTGCCTTATCTTTATCTACAAGAACACTTACTTCAGCGTCTGTAAGCTCAGAAAGTTTCAAACACTCCAGTATTTTAATGGTTATCTCTTTCAAGCCATATCTACTGAAATCCACGGCGTTAACCGTAGCTATTAATTCATCATTTCTTATTAAGTAGTCCGGGGCTGACTTACGTAAATCGTAAACCCTCACTTCACTACGGTTTAAATCTACAACTTTCTCCAAACCCTTTCTAATCGTTTCTTGGAGTTTAGGTGTTAAGTCAATAAGCGTTTCCTGCTGCTTTTCTTTAAAGTCCTCATGAATATACTCTAAAGTCACTGCTTTAATTACGTCCTCACCTAACACGGCAACCAGCTTCTCAGCGGTTTCAATTGTAACGTTACCACCTCTTTTTTCATACGCTTCTAGAGTTTTCCTAGATATGTTTGTTAAGTAGGCTAACGCGTTCAAAGATAGATTTCTCTTTAACCTACTCTCTAAGAACTTATCCTTATCCACTTTCAGGTATAGTTCACCCTTCTTATATAAGGTTATTAACTCTTCACGATTTGAAAGTAGGTTGTTTAAAGTCCGCTCGTTAAGGACGTAAACCCCCTCACGTTCAAAGACTATGTTGTCATATACTTGCTGATCCTCCGAAACTACCAATGGGACGGCGTTAAACGCTAAGGAAGCCTTAACCAAATCCTTAACTTCATCCTTACTTACGAAGGACCTATCCTTAACCCTCACAACCATATTAACTGTTTTTTCATCACTATATGTTATAACATCTATAGATCTTTCACGATGGCTTGTTGGGAAACTAATCGTTATGAAGTCTTTATTGCTGTACTTCAGAATATTCACTACGTCATTATATAACTTCCTTACCCTATCCTTCCTTGCTGAACCCACCTTCTCTTTCATATTAATTCAATTACATAATACCTACTAGGCTATTAAGCTTTAATTTCTAAAATTATATCCTAAAAACGTTTATACTTAGCTAAAACCATGGCATGGTCTTTGTCGAAGGGATCTAAATGAACGACGTCTATTATTTCAAAGCCTCCTTTTTTAAGAACCTCTATCTCACTCCTGTAAACTTCATCCGGTTCTTTAGTTACGTCTACACTCCTTGCTTTAATAGCTAGATATAGATAACCGCCGTCCTTAAGGAAGAACTTAGCGTTGTTATTAACTATAGCTGCTTGCTCAGGTTGTGCTATATCAGCGTATAGGACGTCAACCAACGTCGTAAGGTATGAGTAGCGATTAGGGAATCGAGCATCGGCTAATATAGGCACGAGATTTCTTCTATCTTCGCAAACCCTAAGCAAATCCCTCACGACTCTCGGAGCGAACTCAACTGCGTAAACTACGCCCTTAAGCCCCACTAAATCGGAGACATGGCTTGGTGTAGTTCCTGAACCAGCTCCTAAATACAGTACTTTAGAGCCTTCACTTATGACTAAATCTTTAATGCCCTTCAGTAAAGCTCCAGCCAACTTACTTCTGTAGGGATTCCACTCCCTATATTCAACCCCTTCAAATTGGAAAAGCCACTCACCATATACCCTCTTCCCAGGCACTAAGTTCTTAGTTGCGAGTTTAACGCTACCGTCTTCTAACTTAACTAGGTAAACTCCTTGATATCTATCGTGGTGTTTTACCTCTAGCACTTCAACCATTCTACTCACCTACTTCTTACCTTTTTTCCAGGGTTTTTCTCTCCTCCCTTCATGCCTCTTAAATTCAGTAGGTCTTTCAGCAACTTTAGCTTTAACTGGCGGTTTTTCATAGAGGGTTTTTATCTCAGCTATTCTGTCTTTCAACTCTTTAACGAGCTTATCGGCTATAAACCTCCCAGTAAAGCAATCCGCTTTAGCAGCTATAGCTAACTTAGTTGCTAAAGCTCTAGCGATCTTACCCCTCTGCCACTTAGGTGCTGTGTGTATTTCAGGATATTGAAATATCACACCGTGTTTCGGCGGCCTACCTCCAGTCCTTAAAGCCCTGAAGAGCGCTTTCTCAGCTCCTAAAACCTGTATCGTACTAGCTGGCATCTTAGCTAAGTCTTCTAAACTTCCCGCAAGTGATAAGAGCCTAGCACCGAGCAAAGGCCCTACTAACTCAGTAATGTTAGGCGCTACTTCCTTCATAACCTGACCTAAATACTCGGTTAGTAAGTCCCTTAAGTCGTACATGTCGAGGATTATCTTTACGAACTCACGTACCCTAGCTATGTCAGTATCTGAAAGATCCGCGCCCATACTCTTACTGGCTGCGTTAACTATTCTTTGAGCTTTACTCTCGCTGAATCCCAACTTTTTCAGCTTCTCAACCGTTAAATCCTCTCTTCTACTTATCTCGTAAACTATCCTAGCGTAAGTTCTATGATCAGCGACTAGGTCGTCTAACTCAGGGAAGTGAACACTATACCATTCACGCATTCTCGAAGCGAAGAGGTTAACTGTTTTATCTATGTCGTCTATAGCCCTAATAGCTTGAATAGCGAGTAAATCCCTCTTAGCAGCAACACTCCTAAGCTTAACCCTCGTTGCTTGTAACATAACGTTATTTATAAATTCCATCCATAAATCCTCACTTTTGATGAAGCCCCCCTCAACAGCTAATGAAGGTAAAACCTCCCTTAACTTAAGGACTGCTTGATTTTCAGGCTCTATAACAGCTCTTACATTCAACCCAACCACGACTCTAGCGTGGTCTTCATCCTCAACAACGACCTCTACTTCATTGCCATAGTCTTGAACTACCTTCTTAACCACCCCGTAAAATTCTTCGGAGGGCTTTCCATTCTCTAAATTTATAATTCTCTCAACAATCTCATTTATGTTTGTAGGCCCGTAAGCTTTAACTATTACATTACCTTCCTCATCAATAGCGAAAGCCCCTAAAACATTATCCACCGCAGCAATTCTCACCTTTAACACCAATACAAGTTGTTCATAAAGTTTATAAACAAAAGTATTGCTTTAAACCGTTCCTAAACTCCTTAGTTTACCAACACTGAAGATTCTTACCTTTTGGGGAATGGAGACCAGCATTAATAGATCTCCTGCACTACCATTAATGATGGGAATTTTAAGTTCAGTAACGCTTAAATTTTCTCGAGAAATCTATAGGTGGGTGGATAGTGTGCCTACGCATGGTTCAATGACGAAAGCCGGTAAGGTCAGGAGTCAAACACCTAAGATTGAGAAGAGGCCTAAGAGGAACTTACCGCCTAGGGAGAGGAATAGACGCGAATACTGGATAAGAAAGAGAAAAGAGGCAGGATTACCTGTCCCTACAGTGGTTCCACCTTCTTCAGTTCCACGAAAGAAGCAAGCTTAGTTGTGACTATGTTGTAGCGCTTTTCTTCCTAATAACTTCTTTCTCGATTACGTAGAGGATTACGGAAGCAGCCATAAATACTACCATATAAATTAGCAAGATCGTCGGTATGTAGCTTATATACAGTATCCGTACTACATCATTCAGGTTTGTTGGGTTAGATTCTATTATCACATTACTTACAGACGAGGCTAGGTTATACATAGCTATAATTAACGCAAAGATCATTAAATCCCTCCAAGCCCTAAAAGATCTTCTTAACACCTTCAAAGACACTTTACCCACTATCAAAGGTGTTAAAGTAACGACTACGTAAGGTGATGTTTCTCTAACATAAAGTGCTATAGACATTATGTCTAAAGCGAAGTCTCGCGAGCTTATTGAGGTATACGCTACGAAGCATGTTATGATTGCGAACAAGCCCGTTAACACATACGAATACCGCATTACCGGTGCTGACCTCCACATCTTAACTACGGAATCCGTTATACCGAAACCCTTCAGCACTAATATAAGACCTAATATTGCGAGGGTTACGCTGAAAGCATAAGCACTCATAGGCGTTAACGAAATTAACACGTACGATAGGAGCAATATACCTGGTACTCCCAACATAACCCTAGAAAATCTTTTCTCCTCTATGGCTTTCCTTAAGTACCTACCCAGTAAAATATACGTTTCCTCAACACCTCTTAATTGCTCAACAACCACTCTCTCTATGCTTAAGATCTTAGCTATAGATGAAATCACAGGTATTACGAACTCATCTTCAGCACTGTCTAAAACTAACACTACGGAAGTAGCGTTGCTTAACTTAATAACTTCCTCTGCTTGACTCCTAAGCCTTACACCAGCTTTAGAACCTCCTTTCTCGTGACCTGCGATGACAGCTACTTCAACCGCGTCGTTTTCTTCCTTCAATTCTCTATAAACCTTTAAAGCGGTGAATAACGTATTTGCGTCTGCGTCTTCAGGTCTTTCTAAAGCATACTTTTGAGCCACTTTCAACACGTTGTCAAACCCTATAACTGGAGTTTCAATTCCAACCCTACCTAAGTCATCATCGTAATCAACAGCCAACACTAAAAGCTTCTCCGCAGCACTTACCAACTCGATTACTTCACTCCCCAAGAAATTAATTTTAAAACATATATTTATACAGGTGAATATCTAATCTCTACCTAATTCTACTTACTTCCCCGACTTTCTTGAAAAAGTCTAAGATGGGTTCAACTATAAAATAGTTGATTTTACTTAGCCGTATTGTCCTCTATGTAATTCATCGATATTCTTAAATGTTTTTTAATTTCTTTCTATTTTAAAGTTTATATTTTAGAAGTGAGTATTGTTTTTGGTGTTGATGAGGGGGTTTATCCACCTATGGGGTGGGTGGATCCCTGAGGTAGTATCGTAGAGATGGAAGAAAGGGTGGGTAAGCGTGTGTGGGGGTGCCCGGGGTCGTCCCTAAGAGCCTCTGCAGTGAAGGATGAAGCCCGACAGAGCGGAGGAACAAAAAATGAGGGGATGAAGAAAACAATTAAAAATATTTGAGAAAGATTAGGAGTATCATTCAGATCCGAACCCTTGCGAATCCTCATTCTTTGATGAGGCTTCATCGCCTTCCTCTAACTCACCATAAAGTATTTTCAAGTCGTAAAGCGATAGTCTTTTTTCGCGTTGCATTTTCTGCTCAACCTCCTCCTTCTTCTGAAGTAGTATCCTCTCTTCCTCAGCTTTCTTTTTATTCAATCTAAGCTGTTTTAACTTCTCTTGAAGTTCTTTTAACTTCTGTATGTTGTTTGTGAGATTCTCACCGACTTGCGCTAACTCCTGCAATGCGGTACTTAAGCTTTTGTTAATTTCTTCTAACTCACCCTTATGTTTATTTAAAGATTCTCTTAACGCTTTCTCCTTCTCTATTATCTTCCCTACCTTACTCGATACGTCCTCTATCTTCTTATTTATGTCTTCAAGGAGTATGTTATGGCTTTGAAGCGCTACTTTCAACTCCTTATATTCTTCCTTTAATTTCCTACTTTCTAACATCTTTTCAAGCATGTTCTCAAGTCTTGATATCTCCCTTATTATTCTGTTTTCTTCTTCCAACGGCAGGGACTCTGTGATTATCCGCCATTCCAACCTATCTATTTCGTTTCTTATCCTAGCTATAGATGCTCCATTAACGTCTTTAAAGTTGTTCATAACTTCTCTTAAGCTGAATAAGTTATTCTTCACTTCACGTAACTTACTTACTACTTCCCTACGCTGCTGTATTAACGAAGCCTTTTCCTCCAGTAGCTTCTTTTTAAGATCACGTAACTTACTTAATTCCTCCCGAAGTTTTCTAACTTCATCGACGCTTTTCCTTTTTCTTTCCTTCAACGTTTTTATACTGCTTAATAACTCAGCCTTACGTTCCTTTAACCCCTTCACATTTTCTCGCAGTTCGTCAATTTCCTTTATGATTAGCTGCTCCTCGCTCAACAAGCTTCAGCCTTATGCCTTTATCAATATTCTAACGTCAGCTATCTTGGCTCCCTTACCAACTTCGAATAACATGACAGGATTTAAATCAACGTCACTTATAAGTTCCTGATCCTCCATAAGCTTCGAAAGCTTTAATAGAATATCCACAACAGCTTCTTTATCTCTAGGTGGCATACCTCTATAACCGTCTAAGATCTTAGCAGCTTTGATTTCCGTAAGCATAGATTCAGCGTCGTATCTCGTTAACGGGGCTATTCTAAAGCTTACGTCTTTTAAGACTTCAACGAAGATGCCTCCTAAACCAAACAGCAATACAGGACCGAACGTAGGATCTCGAGTAGCGCCTACTATAACCTCCAGAGCTGAAGGTATCATCTCCTGAATAAGGATTCCAGCAACTCTAGCTTTAGGTGCGTTGATCGAGACGTTTCTTAAGATCTCGTTAAAAGCCTTAACAACTTCCTCTCTACTATTTAGGTTTAGCTTAACACCGCCAACATCTGATTTATGCACGATATCCGGACTAACTATCTTAAGAACCACAGGATATCCTATCTCCTCAGATATTTTAACTGCTTCATCAACGGTTTTAGCAAGTCCGTACTTAGGTGCTGGAAAACCGTAGTGATGAAGTACTTCATAGGCTTCATGCTCAAGTAACTTATTCCTTCCTTCAGATATGGCTTTACTTATCAAGGTTTCAACTTTTTCTTTAGCACTCATTGTTGAGCCCAAATACTATACAGACCTGAATTTAAAAGTTAATTTAACGCAGTACTGCATCCTTAAGCTGTTTATCAACGCATTACCTAACCTGCTTCCGTAGTAGAACGTTAACGATCTTCAAGTAAGGTACTATTGTTTAAGGTTTATTTTAAACGTGGGTTATGAGTAAGGGGTGAGAGCGACGTACTTTGTGATAATTGCCGGACCAGCAGGATCGGGGAAATCCACACTTACTAGTGCTTTATCGTTATGGATGCATGAGAATGACTTAGACGTAGTTAAAGTTAATTTAGACCCCGCCGCGGAGTTGTTGCCTTACACACCAGACGTCGACGTAAGAAGGTATGTTAAAACAAGGGATTTAATGATTGAGTATGGATTAGGACCTAATGGTGCGTTAGTCTTAAGCGTTGATTACCTGATAAACTACGTAGGTGAGCTAAGGAGGGATATAGAAGAGGCTAGAGGTAATTACGTGATTATAGATCTGCCAGGCCAGCTTGAAATAGTTGCTTTCAGAAGGTTAGGCCCTATCATACTGTCGGAACTTACTAAAGGATATAGATCGGCTATGATATTTGTCTTAGATTCTAAGCTGGCTTCAGACGCCTCCTCAGCTTATGCGTCAGCACTTTTAGCTCTCTCAGCCCTTTATAGAGTTAAACTACCGATGGTCATAGCTCTCAACAAGGTAGACTTAGTGGTCGATTACGAAACATATCGTAAGAACCCGGAGGCATTAGATGAAAACTTATTCTTCTTGAGAATGCTGTCCGATTACTACAGCTGTGTTGAGTCAGGCATTAAGACCGTGTTTATAGAACCTTCAATCAACGAGAAATTATGTGAGGTTTTTAAAGAAACGTTCAAAGAGGTCATACCTGTCTCATCTAAGGACATGTTCGGTGTGGATGAGGTTTACGCATCGCTACAAAGGGTTTTAATAGGAGGTGAGGATTTCCTCACGGAAGAGTTTAGCGGTAAGATTTAAAGATTTAAGATAAAAAGTCTAGCAATCGCTAGGTTTTAACCTAATGATGTAGGAGCTGTGGTTGACGTTCTTTAAACATTACAACTGAGAACTCACCTTTTCTTTCTTTTGGTTTTAAGTTATTTGATTTTGTACCGGGTTTAAAGCCCTCAAGCCTCCTAAGATTAGTTAGTGATACTTAAGGGTGGGAACCCATTCTCTATGAAGATAATTGATAGTTAGGACGTTAAAACACAGAGAAAGCTAGTCTTAAAAGCCGTAGGAGGATCACAAGGTAAATAACGATCTCCTTCTATTGCTTGCTTTATATTCCCCAACTATATTAAGTTTAAACCCACATTTAGGACATTTATTACCGTTGCTTAATCTCCACTCAAGTATGTAAAAGCCATACCTACGAATCACCAACTCACCGCACGACGGGCAATACGTGCTTTCAAGTGGATGGCCGGGGACGTTACCTATATACACGTAATTTAAGCCTTCTTCCTTAGCTACTTTAGAGAGAAGTTCTAAAGTTTTCGTCGGCGTTTCTGGGACGTGACTCATTTTATAATGGGGGTAAAACCTTAGTAGGTGAAACGGCGTATCTGGACCAACAACATCTACTATTTTCCTCACGAGTTTTCTTAAGTCTTCTACCGAGTCTCCGTACTTAGGCACCACTAAATCTGTTATTTCTATGAAGACGCCCTTCCTCTTAAGGACGTTTAAAGTTTCGAATATAGGTTCAGGGTCTGGTACGCCCATATATTTCCTATAGAAGTCTTTATTTCCGTTTCCTTTGAAGTCAACGGTGGCTGCGTCCATATATGGGGCTATTTCTTCAGCAGCTTCAGGCGTCATGTAGCCGTTTGTAACCATGGTGTTAAAGAGGCCCTTACTTTTAGCTAGTTTGGCTACGTCATACATGAACTCATAGAAGATCGTTGGTTCGTTATATGTATAGCTTATGCCGTCAGCACCTAAACTAACGGCTTCTTCAACTACGTCCGTAGGTGTGAAAAATTCTCCGAAGATCTCCTCCCTTCTTGACTGGCTTAACGTCCAATTCTGGCAAAACATGCACATAAAGTTACATCCCGCAGTGGATATAGAATACACGAATGAACCCGGCCTATAGTGAGTTAACGGTTTCTTCTCTATTGGATCTAATGCCGTAGCCGTTAATAAACCGTAGACTAACGTATATAATTTCCCGCCGTAGTTATACCTTACTCCGCAAGCTCCAAACCCCTTATCAGCTATAGGACATCTCTTGTAACATAGGTTGCATCTAACCCTACCGTCACCTAAGCTAATCCAATAACGTGCTTCTCTAACCCAAGGCTTACTTAAATCAACTTTAGCCATTTGATTATCATCAGTTAATAAGACGTTACGAAAATAATAAAAAGTTATGTGGAGATTACCTTCCTTTTAAATGAAGAACTTCAGCCGTAGAGCGTTGAGGCTACGTAGTCTAGCCCTAACTTCTCTAATGTTTCTTTCTTAGGTATGCCTTCAGAATTCCAACCTCTTAACTCGTAGTATTTATCTAGCATGAAGTTATATCCGTTGAAATCTACTTTAGCTCCGCTTAGAGGACCTTTAGTTAACGGTTCCTTAAACCATCTAGCTGGGGGTATGTCCATATACCTACCCCAAGACTTCCCTTCAGCTTTAAACTCCCTAACCCAGAAAGCCCTAACTAAAGAGTATATTCTCTGCGCTACTGTCATGAGCTCGTCCCACGTGAAATCAACGCCTGTTGCCGCTCTAATGAATCTGACGTAGTTTTGAATATCTAAACCTAACTCAACCCATGGAAGCCTGCATGAAACGAACGACTCGAACAAACCACCACGTATGTTCTGCATCAACACTAACCTCCGCGGCTTTTCTTCGTTGTATAAATCACGCCCCATGTTTATCTCAAGCGAGATAAACCAAGCGTCTTTATGGTGAGCTCCTATGCTTGAAGTTCCATACGCTAACGCCATGCCGGGGGCTGCGTGGCAATCGTAAGCTGATATTTCAAGCCCTTTAACGTGCATAGCGAAGTCTTGTGCTTCACCACCTACGTATCTTGAAAGCCTCATAACGCCGTCAGCCATTAAGTTACCAAATCCCTCCCTTAAAGCTATCATCTTAACAGCCTCTAGAGCTTTCCTAAAGTCCCCCCATTCTAAAGTATAGTCCTTTATCAGTTTCTTCTCACTTAACTCCATAACATAGCCTAAAACGTTACCTGTGCTTATAGTATCCATGCCGTAATCGTCGATGACGTTGTTTAGGTGTGAAACCTCAGCTAAGTTCCCTATACCTATATTAGAACCTAACATAGCCACATTCTCGTAATCCGGCTCCGCAACGTCTTTAGTGCCGTTAATTGAGTATTCAACGTAGTTCCTACACGGCATGTTACACATAGGGCAGGCTCCTGAAGCCACCTTCATTTTCTCCATGATATCTCCTGAAATCCCTTCGTAATCATCGAAAACTGCTTCTCTGAAGTTGTAGGTTGGTAAGGCAGAATTCTTTTGAGACCAAACGATAGTTCCCATCGTTCCTTGCCTAACCCAAAACTCGTAAGCGGGCGCGCTCTTTAAGAAGTTGTAAGCCTCCGTAGCTGCTTTAAGTAATTCCCTCTTATTAGATGGTTCAGGCATTTCACAACCTTTAAACACTACCGCCTTAAGTTTTTTAGAGCCCATTACAGCACCCATTCCGGGCCTTCCACCAGATCTACCATGCTCGCTTATAACCGTAGCGTAGAGGACCTTGTTCTCGCCCGCCGGCCCTATAGATAAAACACTTACGTCACTGCCAAACCTCTCCTTAAGCTTCTTCTCAGTTTCTCTAGTGCCCTTACCCCATAGGTCTTCAGCATCGTGAAACTCGACGGACTTACACGTTATGAAGAGAACGGTGGGTTTATCTGAAGCTCCTTTAACTACTATAGCGTCATACCCGGTCTTCCTCATCTCTACAGCAGCCCTGGTCCCTATGTTACCGTCGCCGTAACCACCTGTTAACGGCGATTTCGAAGCTATTAGCATTTTACCCGATGAAGGCACTGGATAACCTGTTAAAGGCCCAACTGCGAAGATTAAATGATTCTCTGGTGAGAGGGGGTTAACCCCAGGCTGGTTTAAATCCCAGAGAAGCTTAGCTGCTAATCCTCTCCCGCCGATAAACGCCCTTAAAGTATCTGAGGGTATGTCCACACTGTAGTAAGATTTCCTCGTTAAATCTACCATTAAGAGTTTTCTGTTCCAACTCAATTAACTCACCGAATAAATTACTTGTGCGTTCTTTAATATTTTTTAAGGTAAAAACCAGTTTATTAGGGATTAGTAATATGCCAAAAGTAAAGACAAAACTTGTGTCTTGGGATGAGATAGTCTCTTGGTCTAGAGACGTAGCTCAGAAAGTCTTAGACTCAGGCTATAATCCAGAGCTGGTTGTAGCTATAGCTAGAGGAGGGTATGTGCCGGCCAGGCTTGTATGTGATTTCTTAATGATTGAGAACTTAGTATCTTTACAGTCTCAACATTGGACTGAAGCTGCTAAAGCTGAAGAGAAAGCCGTAATTAAATATCCTTATAAGCTGGATTTAAAAGGGGGTAAGGTTCTCATCGTAGACGATATCGTTGATACAGGGGAATCTCTTTTACTAGCTAAAGACTACATATTAAGGAATTGGAACGTTAGTGAGGTAAGGATAGCTGTATTGCAGTGGATATCCCCAGTAGCTAAGTTCAAGCCTGACTACTACAGCGTAGAAGTTAAAGATTGGGTTTGGTTCCAATACCCTTGGACCAGACTTGAAGATACCTTCCAATTCCTTAGAAGAATGCTTATGGAGGAGGGTAAATACAAAACGGTATGGACTTACGAAGAAATAATCAGCAAATTTATGGAGTGGTATGAATTAGACGTCGGTGAAAGGTACTTCAAAGACGCTATAGAATGGTTGATTAAGAAGGGTATATTAAAGCATGAGGGAAATACTTACGTACTGACGCGATAGATTTAAACCCCTAGAGAAATCGTTTCCTCGCTTCTTTGCTTAGCTATAAGCTCGGCTTCTTTGATTATATTCTTAGCTTCATTGCTAGCCATAACCTTTATTTCGTTATTTACCGGCATGAAATCCAGTAAGTCGTTAGCCCTGTCTATTAAGTCTTCAATTATCAATGTGAGGTCGCTGGGCAACCCCTCCTTCGGCATAACTTCCTTAAGCACTTCCTTCAACATAAGTATCTCTCTAGACGTGATGTTTATTAAGCCTAAAGTCTCAAGTCTTGTAATCAACACTTCAAGCGTTATCTCAATACCAACTACGGCGTTGTATATCTTAGTAAACGTTTTCAAATTATCCTCTAGAGACTTCTTGATCGCAACGTTGTCTTCCTCCTCTAACCTACTTTTAATCTTACTCATACTTTCCTCTAACCTGACCCTATAGTAGTAGGTTCTCTTATGCAGCTGTTTTAAATCTACGATAAGCCTCCCAGAACTCTTTAACACATCAGCACGAGTCCTCCGATTGTTGAAGATCATATCCCCTAATAAAAACTTAGCTTTAAACAAAGTATTTAAGGAAAAACCCCAATTAAGCGTTTCCCAGACCACGGTATTTCTTGATGTTCTCAATTGCTCTTGGTTCCGTGGTCTGGTTCATCACGCTTCCTCTCGGAGCCCCTCACCGCAGTAGCTCTGCTCTAGTTGCCTAGAGCTTCAAAGCCCTACGTTTCAAGTAATTAAGACTCATTCACAATATCTTAGGGTCTCAATACCTTGCTTCCTGGCTTAAGGTTTAAGGTTTATTAAAAGCTAGCAGTTCTAAAACGTAAAACACTTATAACCCCTCTGAAAACATTATTTTTGGATCCCCCGGTAGCTCAGCGGCAGAGCGCCCGGCTGTAGTCAGCCCCGGAGGGTACATATAAACGCTCAAGCCCTCCGGTAGATACCGGGTGGTCGGGGGTTCGATTCCCCCCCGGGGGACTTCTCCCATGCTTCAAATTAGAACTAGGTAAAAGGCTTCATTCATTCAGAGGTAGCTTTTCTTTTATGAAATCTGCTAACTCTTCCGAAATGTCTAAGTAGCTCACCATATCATGAGTTACTTTAACACCTGTTGTGTTTAATACAGTTATATGTGTAACTCCAGAAGCAATTAACTTTTCTAAAGCATTACCTACGAAGAGTCCATGACTAGCTAGTATATGTATCTCATCAACTCCTAACCTACGGAAGTATGACGCTATATTAGCTATTGTACCGCCAGTACTTATTATATCATCAACTATGACTACCTTCTTATTCTTAACGTCAACGTTACTTGGTAATTCATGAACTACCTGACCCGTCACTCTATCTCTAAACTTATTAATCACTATATAGTCTATATTTAGAGCTTCACTTAAGGGTTTCACCCTTTTTAAAGCTCCAACGTCTGGAGCTACTATTAGGAAATCCCCCCTTACATACTTACTTAAGTACTTGACGAAGGTTTTTACCGGTATTAAATTCTCTATAAACCCTTCAAACTCACGTAAAGTTACTTCACTATGCAGATCCACCACGAAAATCCTCTCAAGACCTGCACATCTTAAAAGTCTTAACAAAGAATTAACGCTGACAACCTCACCTTCCAAGAATTCCTTATCCTGCCTGGAATAAGCTAAGTAGGGGATCGCCGCATACACATGTTTAACACCTTTAGATTTGAGGGTTTCAACAACGTATAGAAGCTCTACTATCCTACGGTCTTGCTCAGGAAACATCGTCTGAATCAACATTACGTGCTTTCCTAGGGTTAGGCTAGGTATTCTTAAGTAGGTTTCGCCGTCGGGAAAGACTTTATGGATGACCTCAACATTCTGAAGACCTAAGAACCTACTCAATTCACTACCTAAGTACGAACCGAGAGGTAAAGAGAGCATTATCACTTTATTAACTCCCTACAATTTCTAGGTCTTAAACCTTAAAGACATTTTTAAATGACTATTAACTTGCCGACGACCGACATGAAGATATAGAAGAAGCTAGAGACGTAGCTTAGCAGACAATTCTTTTTAAAGCTTATTTAACTTCGTTAGTAGGTGATATTGGTGTCAAGTATTGATTTGGGAAGGCTGAAGATAAACGAACTTGAAAAAGAAGTGAAGGAGTTCTGGAAACGTAATGAAATACCTAGAAAATGGCGTTCTTGGACCGGTGATAAACCCATCTTCTCATTTCTTGAAGGGCCGCCAACAGCTAACGGCGTACCTCATGTAGGGCATTTAAGAGGTAGGATATATAAAGACTTCGTTCTTAAGTACTTTAAACTTAAAGGGTTTGATGTATGGGCTCAAGCCGGTTGGGATGAGCAAGGCCTTCCAGTAGAAGTTGAGGTAGAGAAAACTTTAGGTGTGAAAAGCAAGAAAGAGTTAGGTAGTAGGATTTCCTTAGAGGAGTTCATACGAAAATGCAATGAGTTAGTAGATCATTACCTAGTTTTCTGGAGTAGGTACGCAACTGAAGATATAGCTCTATGGCTAGATCTGGAAAACGCCTACGAAACTAGAAGGCCTAAATATATAGAACATGTATGGTATCTAATGAAGAAGGCGTATGAGAAAGGACTTCTATATGAAGGGTATAGAGTATTACCTTTCTGCCCTAGATGTGAGACTGTGTTAAGCGATGCTGAAGTGGATCAAGGCTATGAAGAAAAGACATCACCATCAATAATAGTTAAGTTTAAACTAACGCAGGATCCAAACACATACTTATTGATTTGGACTACAACGCCGTGGACTTTAGTGGATAACGAGGCAGTGGCAGTAAATCCTAAAGGCATGTACTGTAAATATAGGGTTAAGGACGAGTACTGGATATTAGCTGAAAGTAGAAGCGAGTATGTCTTTAGTAACGCGGGTTTACAGGGTGTAGAATGTGTTGAGAGGTTTTTAGGCGAGAAACTCGCTGGTTTAGAATATGTTCATCCATTCTTGGAGGAGGTACCTACACATAAACAACATGCTAACGCACATAAAGTTTACGTTGCTGAATTCGTTTCACTCGATGAAGGCACGGGGTTAGTTCATATAGCTCCTGGTCATGGCCCCGAAGATTATGAGTTAGGAGTTAAGCATGACCTACCCATAACTAGCTCAGTAGAGATCAATGGCGTCTTCAACGAGGACGGAGGTGTCTTCAAAGGCTTAAGCGTTGATGAAGCTTCTAAGGAAGTTATTAAACTTCTCAAAGGTAAGGGGCTTTTAATATATAGTGGAAGCGTGAGGCACGCCTACCCACACTGCTGGAGATGCCATACACCGTTAATCTACAGAGCGGATAGGCAGTGGTTCCTTAAAATATCTGCGATTAGAGACGAGTTAATGAAGGAGTTAAGTAAGGTTAAAATATACCCTGTTAAGCTTAGAGATAGGTTTGATAACTGGGTGGCTAACGCTAAGGATTGGACTATATCACGTTCTCGCTTCTGGGGGACTCCACTACCTATATGGAGGTGTAAGGACAACCCCACCAAGATCTTAATCGTGGGGGGCATAGATGAATTAAGGCGTGTAGCTGTTAACGCTTCAGAATTCACTGATGATATGCTTACTCACAGGCCATGGATAGATAAGTTACGTATAAAAACGGATGACTGCAGTGAATGGGTTAGGGAACCCTTCGTCATCGATGTATGGATAGATAGCGGCGTGGCTTGGATTGCTGGAGTTGATGGCTTAAGAAACAGTGAGTTATTTGCTAAGCTATTCCCCTATAACTTCATAACCGAAGCTGTAGATCAAACTAGAGGGTGGTTCTACTCGTTATTAACTACGTCAGTTCTACTTACAGGTAGAGCACCTTACAAGGAGATCTTAATTCAAGGGCATGTGCTAGATAAGTATGGTAGGAAGATGTCCAAACACTTAGGTAACGTTATATACGCAGAGGACGCCATTAAGAAGTTTGGCGTTGATCCTTTAAGACTATACATATTAAGCACCTACCCACCCGGAGATCCGTTCATGTTTAACGCTGACGAGGTTAAAGACTCTTTAACAACGATGAATATCATTTGGAATATATTTAGGTTTGCGCACACGTATATGTCACTTGATAAGTTCAATCCGCGAGAACATACGTTAAAGAAGTTAATGCATAGGAGTAAGCCAGAGGATCTGTGGATATTATCTAAAGTTAATACTACGGCTCGAAACTTCGAAGAATATATTAGAAACTATAGTATACACTTAGCCGTTAAGGAGTTAACGAATTTCTTCATTGAGTATTTAAGTCATAGATATCTCAGACTGGTTAGGCCTAGAGTCTGGGCTGAAGAAAGTGAAGATAGATACGTAGTTTACGCTGTGCTTTACTACGTATTAAAGAAAGCACTGAAGTTATTGGCGCCTGCCCTACCCCACTTAGCAGAGGCTCTTTGGCAGAAGTTCTTTAAGGTATATGAAAAAGATCTAGAGGAGAGCATTCACTTAAGTGTTTTTGAAGGTATTGATGAAGATTTAATAAATAAAGAACTTGAAGAAGACTTCGACCTCATATTTGAAGTTTCCAGTATGGTCGCCGCGTTAAGAAATACGGCAGGTCTTAAGTTAAGATGGCCTGTGAGGAAAGTTTACGTAGGTAGCGATGAAAACGTTATACGTAGGTTAAGTAAATACCTGGAGGTTATATCATTTCTTACGAACAGCAAACAAGTAGAGCTCATGACATCATTACCTGATGTGTGCGTTAATGACTCAAGCTATATATCTACAGAGTCTAAAGGACTTAAAGTATGTATTCCTAAGCTCTTAGATAAGGAACTTCTTCACGAGGCGTTATCGAGAGAGATCATAAGAAGGATTCAAGTAATGAGGAATAAAGCTAACTTAAACGTTGATGAATATATAGAAGTTTCTATATCTACGGACGATCCTGAAGTAAGAACTGCCGTTGACGTTATGAAAGAATATATAATGAAGGAAGTTAGAGCGCAGAAACTATCTGAAGCCTTCAGCGACGATATGTTCATAATGGAGTGGGATGTTGAGGGCGTTAAGGTCAAGATAGGTATAAAGAGGGTAACACCTACATGAAGCTTTTAGTTAGTGGCTCATTAAATTACGACACCTACCTCTTCGTAGACAACTTCGCACCGCCAAAATCCGTGGTAAAGCAGATAAAAAACTATCTAGGAGGTTCTGGAGGTAACGCAGCGGTAAGCGCTGCTAAAATCCTTGGAAAAAATAACGTAGTTTTTCTAGGGGCTGTAGGTGATGATGAGATAGCTGAGAAACATTTAGAAGATCTTAAAGCTTCAGGTGTTGAAACCTCATACGTAGTTAAGGTTAAAAACGTTTTATCGGGGCGTTCCTTCATAGCGGTAAACCGCTTAGGCGAGACGGCTATATATAGTTATTACGGCGCTAACGAATTCCTAAATGTTGAATACGTAGCTAAAGTCCTAGAGAACATAATAGATAAGTTAGAAGGTGTTTTAATAATGAATCCTCCCTTAGAGGTTGCTACATTCATAGCTGTTAAATCGAAGTCAAGAAACGTTAAAGTTTTTTGGGATCCTGGAACTTTAGTTAGGTTTGGTATGACACAATTAATGACCGCTTTAAGCAGCACGGATTACTTCATGCCTAATGAAAACGAGTTAATTACGCTTACGGGAGAAGGAAGCTTACATAAGTCTCTAGAAGCCTTAGCTAAGGTAAATCCGAAGATGCGGATAATAATTAAAATGGGGGCTAAAGGTTCAGCTTTATACAGCCTTGAAGGTACTTCTTTCTGCTTTACTGCCGCGAAGCCTGAATCCTTAGGCTTGAAAACCGTCTCCACGTCGGGATGTGGAGACGTTTACGTAGGTGTTTTCACAGCATTAAAGGTGTTAGGTTCGTCTGATGTAGAGGCTGCTATCGCGGCTACCTGCGCCTCAACTATAAAGGCGTCTACGGATAATCCACATGGGGGTCCAGACTTGGAAACACTTAACAAGTATTTAGAAATATGCCGTAAGCATATAAACGTAAGAGAGTGTTGGTTTTAAAGTTGTGAAAGTTTATAACGTATCTTAACCTATACTTACTTAAAGGTGCTGCTTCAATGCCGTGCGAAGTGATGTATGAGAAAGCGGATGAAATAAGCTTAAGTTTAAGGAAAGGTGCGATACTTGGTTCAACTGAAGCAGCTATAAAAATACTTAAGTTAATCAGTGAGGCTTCGAGGGAATGTAAGCATGAATTTCCTTCCTTCCTAATTAAATCTATCCCACAGTTTATTTCAGCCAGACCTACCTCGCAAGTCATGTTAAACCTAACTCGTATGTTTCTGGAGAGGTTTTTAGATAGGAGTAGGGAGAAAGGACTTGATGAAGCCTTGATTGAAACTCCAGCTATAGTTGAAAGGCTTATCAACGAAATAAATGAGGTTAGGGAGGTTGTGGCTGAAGTAGGTTCTCGAAGAATTGAAGACGGTGATGTGATTCTAACACATTCATTTAGCTCAACCATATTGCAGATGTTTAAGAAGGCGTTATCGCGAGGCACTAAATTTGAGGTTTACGTAACGGAATCTAGACCTGTAGGTGAGGGTAAAGTAATGGCTAGTTCCGTTGGTAAGTTAGGCATTAAAACAACCTTAGTTGTGGATTCCTCCGTTAGGTATGTTATGAAAAACATCGATAAGGTTTTCGTAGGTGCTGACGCTATAGCAGCTAATGGGGCAGTCGTTAATAAGGTGGGTACCTCAGCAATAGCTTTAGCTGCTAAGGAGGCTAGAACTAGAGTTTTCGTTGTTGCTGGTTTGTATAAATTCGGTGTAGAAACGGTTTTTGGTGAATTAATTGAAAGCATAGTTTTAAACGACCCTGAATTAATACTCCCTAAGGAAGCAATGCCTCAACTCGCGGGTAAGGTCTTAATTAAGGCTCCCTTATTTGACGTTACACCTCCTGAATATATAGACGCAATAATAACAGAAAAAGGTTTAATAGCTCCTCAAGCTATTATGTTACTCATTAAAGAAATTTACGGTTGGCCTCCAAAAGTTAAGAGTATTGAAGCTTTATTAAATGAGGTGTTGAGAGGTTGAAGTTAAGGAGGTTTGAAGTGCCTAAGGATGTGGTTGATATAAGAGAAAATATAAGAAACATGACTATAAGAGGAGCCGGTAAAATAGCTAGGTATGGAGCGCAAGCTCTACTTATAGCAGCTGAAAAGTTTAACGGCGATGACGTGAGTCAATTCATAGAATACATGAATGAAGTAGCTGAATACATTAAGTCAGCTAGACCTACAGCCGTTTCCTTACCTAATGCCGTATCTTACGTTATGCATAGATTGCGAGGTAAGAACTTCACTTCCTTAGAGGAGGCTAGAGAGCATGTGATTAAGACAGCTAGGGAATTTATAAACTATTCTGAAGAAGCCGTTAAGAAAATCGGCGAGCTTGGTGCTAGGAGAATAGAACATGGAGACATATTAATGACTCACTGCCATAGTACCGCAGCAGTTTCCGTTATCGTTACAGCACATAAGCAAGGTAAGGTAGATAAAGTATATGTTAAGGAGACAAGACCAGCCCTTCAAGGGTTGATAACAGCTAAAGCGCTTTCAGACGCGGGTGTAGACGTAGTTTTAATTCCTGACTCGTCTGTCAGACATTACATGAAGAAAGTAGATAAAGTTGTTGTCGGTGCCGATACTGTAGTGGCTAACGGTGCGGTCGTTAATAAGATAGGTACTTCCCTAGTTGCTTTAGCAGCTAAGGAGGCTAGGGTAAGGCTTTACGTAGCTAGCGAAACGTATAAATTCAGCCCCTATACAGTAGTTGGGGAGTTAGTACCTATAGAGGTTAGAGATCCTAGGGAAATAGTTGACGAGGAATGGCTTAAGGAAAATCCAAACGTCAGAGTGTTTAACCCTGTGTTTGACGTTACACCTCCTGAATATATAGACGCAATAATAACAGAAAAGGGCGTCATACCCCCTCAAGCAGCGATATTAATCCTTACTGAAGAATATGGGTTCGAATTTAAGGAGTTAATAAAGCATGAGATGCTTCATCAGGAAGTCAAAGAAGAGGAGTTTTCGGAGTGAGGGTTCTTCCGTTTCCCTTCAGGCGAGGTTAGGAGAACTAAGACTTTAAGGTAGTATTACGCTTTTAATGTTAAGCTTAGTTTTAATGTATTCAGCGAAAAGGGATCCTGAAGAACTACGTACGTTATTAACTACCAGCATTTGAGGTTTTGAAGAGCTTACATACTCTACCAACCCACGGAAGTCTGCGTGGTCACTAAACGCAACTAGATATCTGTTATTTCCTAAATCTCTATAGGGTTTAGTGAATTCCCAACCACTTAGCATTACATGACTTACGTTACTGTTAGCATTTAATCTACTATATGAAGACGCGTGTGTAAAGTAAACATACCAATTACTTTTGATTATCTCTTGAGCTTCAGAAGAATTAACGTGGAAGAACTCTCCAAACTTCATGCCGTGGTTTTCCGCTATCTTAGCTAGTAAAAACTGTTTATGGCTTAAGATGAAAGGTGCGTCAATACCGTAAATCCTAAGTAACTGCATTACTTCTTGGATCTTACCGTAGTAACCGTATATATGCACGCTACCCCTAGCTAATAACTCACTAACTAAATCGCTCAACAACATTTCAATGAAGTCGTCAAACTCCCTAACATATGCTGGGTTGCCGTATACAGCATCTATAATCAAGATATCACTTTCCCAAACCTTAGTTCCTTTACCAACCTTCTTAAAATCTCCTGGATACACTATTCTTAAGCCGTTCTCAAGGTTTTCAAGTATGACTTGCGCCGATCCTGGAATATGCTCGGCTTTATCCAACAGTAGCGAATATCCTTCGAGCTCAACTTTCTCACCATAACGTAAGCTAATTAGGGAGTTTTCAGGTATTTTATAGCCGTAAGCTTTAAGCCATTCAGCAGTTAACGGGGTTGAAACTATCTTTTGTTTATTGTTTAAGGTGTTTTCCAAACCTCTGATATGATCTGAATGTATGTGTGTAACAACTCTAGGTAGGAAGTCTTCATGACCATCAATAACTACATCCGCATCTATCAAGATACCTCCATGATCGTTAATCTTTATCGAAGGCTTCAAATCGCGTCCCAACCAAATATTCTAAGCTCCTAAAGTTAAAAACCTGTTAAGTAGGTTACTAAACGCCTTAAAAACACATGCGTTTAAGCAAATTATGAACTGTTAAGCTTAACACCGTAGTGTTTTAACATAACGTCAGTTAATTCCCTTAAGTCGGGGTTTATGAGGGGTGCATCGCCCACTACCTCCTTAACTACGTCAGGGTCTTTAAGCCCGTGGCCCGTCACTAAAACCACCACTTCATCACTTTTATCGATTATCCCATCATCTATGGCTTTTAGGAGTCCAGCTAGGGAAGCCGCTCCCGAAGGCTCCGCAAATATACCTTCATACCTAGCCAGGAGCTTCATAGCCTCGATAATTAACGAGTCTGGAACTTCATCAGCGTGCCCTCTAGTACTTTTTAACGCTTGAAGACCAGCGTCGCCATCCCACGGATACGGATCCTCCAAACCCCAGGCTATGGTGTGTGGTTTATCCCACGGCCTTATGTTGAATGGATCTTGCCCTTCTTTAAAAGCTCTAACGAACGGAGGGTTACCAGTGGATTGAACTGCGAAAAGACGTGGCTTCTCATTAATTAAACCTAAACTGTAATAGTCCTCAAAACCTTTCCACACACCAGTTAATAGAGAAGCAGCACCGACAGGCACGAAAACCCACTCCGGAACATTCCAACCTAGTTGCTCTATTACCTCATAAGAGATAGTTTTAGAGCCTTCTATCTGATATGGGTTGAATGGGCCGAAGCTCGGCGACGGGAAGAACCCAAACCTTTCGTATGTTAATCTCATCATCTTTACTGTCGGGTCTTCCTTACCAAGACCTCTGACTTTAACAACTTTAGCTCCATAAAATAACAACTGCGCTATCTTGCCATATCCAGCCTGCTCAATCACGAAAGCATATACCTCCATACCAGCTCTCGCAGCGTAAGCAGCTAGAGCGGCGGCCGCGTTTCCCGACGAAGCCGTGACGAGTTTATTGAAGCCAAATTCCTTAGCTACACTAACTGAAACCGACATCCCCCTATCTTTATAAGACGCTGTGGGATTTCTAGTTTCGTCTTTTAGCCAAAGATTCTTAAGACCTAGCTTCTCAGAAAGCCTAACCGCCTTAACTAATGGTGTGGCTCCTTCATTTAACGTAACGATATTGAATTCATGCCTCGGCGGCAAGAGATCAAAGTACTTCCACTGGCTTAACAGTGGCTTAGATGAGACGTATTCCCTATTATAAAACTCCTTTAACGCTTCTAAATCGTAGTAAATGTCTAACCTCCCTAAATCTCCGTTAAGACAAAGCAGAGGTTTTTCATCGTAAGTATAGGTTCTACTACATCGAGAACATTTTAAATAGGTAATGTATTTAGACATTTAAAACGCCTCTTAAACAACTTTAACTATCGCCAGTATTCCTCGGGGAAGTAGATGGCTCTAGTAGGGCATACTGTAGTACATACACCGCAACCATAACACTTAAGGGTGTCTACCACGGCTACTCTTCTATTGTCTTTAGCCATGACATGTACGGCGTCATACGCACACGATTGCTCACAGAGTCCGCATGCTATACACCTATCTTCAACAACCACCGGCGTCTTAACTTCATACCAGCCAGCTAGGTCTGAATGAAGGTACTTCAACGCCTTACCTTTAATGTCCTCGACGCTTGAATAGCCGTGTTCTTTAAGCCACTTACTAACTCCCTCGGCGAGGCGTTTAAATACGTTAGGACCTTCCACAATAGCCTGCGTACATACCTGAACCGCCGTAGCTCCAGCCATGATATACTCTATAACATCTTCAGGTTGTGAGATCCCACCAACCCCTATAACAGGTATTTTAGTTGTTTTAGCTATTTCCGCAACTATAGCAACGCCTAAAGGCTTTATGGCAGGCCCGGAAAGCCATCCATGCCCGTTCGGTCCGCCCATAATGGGTTTACCGGATTCTATATCTATATGGAGTGTTGGGCCGATGGTGTTTATAGCTACTATGCCGTCAACACCAACCTTCTCTAACTCTTTCACCATTTCCTTAAGGCCTGTTATGTGAGGACTTAACTTAGGGAATACTGGAACGTCAACCACCTCTTTGAGAGCTTTAGCAGAGTCTATCACAGGTTTGTAATCTGTACCTACGTAATGTGTGGAGAACTCTATCGCTTGAGCGCCTGCTTCAACGGCTTTAGGTCCTAACTCCCTTAGTTCATGAGCTTTATACCCTAAGCTAGCTATTAACGGGATTCCATACCTGTCCGCGACGCTTCTTGCGTAAGGTAATTCATACTTAAACCAACGTTCCGGCGGTAGATCAGACCATAACTCAGCATTTAAGAAGCCGTAGTAAGCACCCCTTACAAACGCTATCTTGGTTACGAGCTTACCACCCTCATATCTAGGGGATATCAACCCTATATGCCCTCTATTTACGACACCCATGTGCGGTCTCGGTACTTTAGCCGCTACCGTGCTTATAGTCTTAGCTACTAAACCACCAACGCCGCCTTCCGCCAGAAGCTCCATGGCCTTACCATCTCTTGAGATTGGACATGCGGCGTTTAGAATTGGGTTCCTAAATCTTAACCCAGCTATTTCAACGGATAGATTTACAGCCATACAAACCACCTACAAAATACTACGGTTTTAACCACTCAACTTTATATTTGCTCTCCATTGAAAGCATCCTGTCCCACAACCTCTCAATCACCTTATGCGCGTAATCTAAAACCTTCTCTAAATCAACTGTGAGAACCTTCCTTTCCTTAGTTACCCACCTACCCTTAACTAAAACACCCCACACGTCTTTCCCATTGAAGCTATTCACTAAGTGACCGTATATCGTATGTTCATTTAACGGCGTATGAACGATCTCCGGAACTATAATCGTTAGGTCCGCCTCCTTACCAACCTCTATAGAACCCACCCTAGAATATACGTTTAAAGCTTTAGCGGCGTCTACAGTAGCCATCTCAACCACTTTTAAAGGGGTTAACACCCTAGGGTCTTTATTAACTACCTTGTGAACTAAGTACGTTGCCCTCATATTCTCGAAGACGTCCATCACGTACCCGTCGTTACCTATACCTACTGTAATACCTAAATCAAGAAACTTACCCACAGGAGGAACTCCAACCCCGTTAATCATGTTGCTCATTGCGTTATGAGCTATTTTAACGTCGTAATGTTTAAGAATCTTCATTTCATCTTCGGTTATTTGAACTCCGTGAATTGCTAAAAACCTCGGTGAGAGGAACCCTATATCTCTCAATCGTTCAAACGGCCTTTTACCGTATCTCTCGATGTTATGGTAGACGTCTATTAAGCCTTCCTCTACATGCATCGCGTATATAGTATTGTATTTATCGGCTAACTCCTTACTTTTGATAAGTACGTCGTCAGTTACGGTAAACGAAGCGTGCAGTGTGAAAATCCCTTTAACGTTGGTTTTAGCGTCGTTTAAAGTTTTTCTAACGAATCTCTCATTTTCTTGAATACCTATATAACCTTCTTCAATACTTCTTCGCTGCGTCACTGAAAAACCAGCTAACCCTCTAATACCTACTTCATTAACGGCTTTCTCAATATAATCTAGGGAACCTAAAGTTACGTTAGGAGCGTCGAGCAAATCTTTAAAGAACGTCGTTCCCGTCCTAGCGAATAGGATAGAACCTAGTAAAGCACTTACGTATATGTCTTCGTAAGTTAAAGACTCGTCTAAAGCCCACCAAATCCTTTGAAGGTTCTGCTGAAAATCCGATGGAGGTTCTATAAAGGCAAACCAAGGTGAACCTGTTAGAAGCAATCCGTAGAAATGCGTATGAGCACAAACAAACCCAGGAACCACTACACTCCTCCTTAACTCTAAGTACTCCTCAGCACTATATTTACTCCTACCATCGCCAAACCCTACATCCACTATCACGCCGTCCCTTACAGCTACGTAGCCGCGGGGTATAACATCCCTTTTAGAATTCATAGTCACAATCAAAGAATTGTTAATCAGTAAATCAACCTTCTCAAACATTAAACACACCTTAGAATTTAAGTCAGCATTAATTTTAAGTATGTGTTAATATGTTTTAGGTAAAAAGCTTTTGTAAAATTTATGGGTTTAACACCTGATGTTAATTTAAGCTAAAAAACTGCGTTTTTAAGTTTACTAAAGGTTATATAGGTAGTACTGTAGTGCCTGCGTTGCCTTTAACTACGTCATACCCTTGATATAGATGTCCTATAGCAGCTCTCTTACCTCCATGCTTTATAAATCTAATAGCTGCTAAAACCTTCGGGCCCATAGATCCTGGTGGGAAGTAACCCTCCCTATAGTACTTCTCAAGTTCTGAAACCATAACTACATCAAGTTTTTTCTGATCTGGCTTACCGAAGTTCAGGTAAACTCCATCAACGTCTGTTAATATTACGAAGGTTCCAGCACCTATGGATGTAGCCAAAACCTCACCTGCTAAGTCTTTATCTATGACTGCCTCAACACCTTCTAACTCGCCGTTTTCCTTCCTAACGACAGGTATTCCACCACCACCTGACGCAACAACGATCCAACCGTCATCTAGTAACTTCCTCACCGCCTGAACCTCTACGTTAGCGAAGGGATCTGGGGATGGTACGACTCTCCTATAACCTCCTCTAGGATCCGGCTTAAAGACCCATCCCTTCTCAGCAGCAAGTTTTTTAGCTTCTTCTTCAGTATACCAACTCCCTACGAATTTAGTTGGGTTTTTCCACGCGGGGTCGTCCCTACTTACCTCAACTTGATTAACTATAGCCACAACGCCTTTAACGTGGTCTTTAATTCCTTCTCTAATGAGTAAATTTGAAATCGCTTGAGTTAGTAGATACCCTAACCAACCCTGCGTCATAGCCCCCGCTATATCCATAGTTAAAGGCGGTATCTTATCTTTAGAACGTTCCATCCACTCCAACACTATACCCACTTGCGGTCCGTTGCCATGCGTAACCGCTACTTTATATCCTTCCTTAACGATCTTAACTATGGTTTCAGCTGCTTTATACGCGTTGCGCCAGTAGTCTTCAGGAGTTCCTTTATCTCCTTTGGTTTGGAAGGCGTTACCGCCTAAAGCAATTAACACGTATTTCTCATTCCTATCCATCTTAACTCCCTCTACTCATCGTATTTACTCCCCATAACCATAGACATTACGGCTTTTTGAACGTGTAATCTATTCTCAGCTTCTTCAAAATATAAAGACTTCTCGTAAGTGTCGAGCACTTCATCAGTTACTTCTTGACCTCTATCGGCAGGACCGCAATGCATGTAGTAGGGCTTCCCTGCTTCGTGTAGGAGATCCATAGTTACGATCCAATTCTTAAACTTGCTTTGATATTCCATTGCTTCCTCCTTATGTACTTTACCGTCGGCACTGTATGGTGGAAAGAACCCTTTAGGACTCCAAGCCTTCGGATACACGAAAGTAGCTCCTTCGAAGGCTTCCTTCATATCATGCGTTATATGTAGCGAACCTCCATAACGGTCAGCGAATTCCTTAACCTTCTGTATGATCTCATCTTGAAGTTCAAACCCTGGTGGGTGAGCTATCCAAACCTCCGCCCCCATTATAGCTGCGGTTAACGCTACGTCTTGAGGTACTGCTAAAGGCTTTAAACCTCCGGAGTAGGCGTAAGACACTACGAATTTCTTACCTCGTAGGTTATGCACAACGTCTAACGCTGTCTTAATATCCGCTAAGGCTTGAAATGGATGATATATGTCATCCTCCATGTTAAGGACGGGTATTGTAGCCCATTTAGCGAATTCCTCTATTACCCTATGTCCCCTACCGATTATCCACTTAGCCGCGTCCGCGTAAATCCTTATAGCTATAGCGTTTCCATACCTACTTAAAACTCTAGCCACGTCACTAATAGCTTCTGTTTTGTAGGGTTCCATGTCCTCAGGTAATGTAGGGGTATATACGTCTTGAGGGCTTAGGAAGTGAGCATGACCACCTAATTGATGCATTCCAGCTTCGAAGCTGTTTCTCGTTCTTAAAGATCTGTTGTAGAACAGCATGAACAGCGTTTGACCTTTTAGATACGGTGTAGGAACTTTAGACTTGAACTTCCTCTCTAAGTCCCTAGCAGCTTCTATAATCATTTTAATCTCTTCTTGAGTTCTAGAAGCGTTTGTTAAGTAATCCTGACCCTCCCAAATCCCTACGTACCAAGGTTTACCCAAGGGTTACACCATGAGTTTATAGGTTTTTAATTTAAAAACACATGTGAATGAATTCCCATAAACTATCAAAGATTTTTACTTAAATTAAGCGATAATGAAGTTATCACGTTTAAGTTAAAAACGTTATTTAAGGCCGGCCATCACCAACGCAAGTACAGCCATCTTAGTCCATAAGCCATTCTCCGCCTGCTCATAAAGTACAGACCTAGGGCTGTCAACTACTTCATCATCAGCCTCCGCATTTCTAAAAACTGGCATTACATGCATTAACACGCCGGACTTATCCATTAAATCCATTAAGTCTTTAGTGACTCTCCAGTCTTTAAACTTCTCGTAGTTCTTAAGTTCTTCCGCTCCATACTTACTATAACCAAGTTCCTGAAGCGTTTTTGAAGCCCAATTCCTCGGGAAGACTGCGTGAGCACCTCTCAACGCTTCCCTATAATCATTACTGAATTCTAACGTAGCTCCGGAGCTTCTAGCGTTTTCTTTAGCCCATTCAACGATGTCAGGATATAGATCATAACCTGGGGGATGCACTACAGTTACGTCAACTCCTAACCTAGTGAACAGCAGTAGGTCTTCGTTGATGCTGCACGGACCTCTAACAACTGGCGAGTAGGCCCACATAATAACGTACTTTTTACCTCTGGGGTTAGGGAACAACTCTTCGAAAGTCATGTAATCCGCTAAAGCCTGAGTTGGATGGAATTGATCATCAGCCATGTTAATAACAGGTATTTTAACGTGTTTAGCAGCTTCCCTAATTAATTGATTACCTACTCCGTGCTTGTAATCTATAGCTTTATCAAGTATTCTTATACCTAAGCCATGGCCATACCTATCATACATAGCGACAACGTCCTTAACGGCTTCCCCCTCACCTATCCTAGTTTCTTGAGAGCTTATGTATTGCGCGTGTCCTCCTAAGTACGTCATAGCCGCTTCGAAAGCTGCTCGGGTTCTCGTTGAACCCGCGAAGAACAGCATGAAGAACGTCTTTCTGTCCAATAATTTCGGCAAACCTTCAACACCGTAGTAATGGTGAATCCACTTAAACTCTTTAGCTAGGTTCAAAGCGATTTTAATTTCCTCAACACTCCATTCTTGAGTGGTTATTAAGTCCTTACCCATTAAGTCATACACAAAGTTCTTCAAATCGAACACCTCAAAGTAGGGACTGAAGATTAAATTAAATTAATTTATTTACGAATTTATGTGAAATCATTCATCAAAGCTTTAAGCACTTTAAATAGTGCGTGTCTTAATTAACCTACTTTTAAGTCTTTCGTATGTTCTCGCTAGATCCTCGGGGATTACTTTAACCCTACCTATGACTGGCATGAAGTTCGTGTCTCCAGACCACCTAGGCACTACGTGAATATGGAGATGATGCTCTACACCAGCACCAGCTACTCGACCTATGTTTAAACCTATATTATAGCCATGAGGGTTGTATTCCTCGTCTAAAGCCTTAATTATAGCGCTCAATACGTTATGCATATCTAAAACCTCCTCTTGAGTTAGTAGTTCAGGCCTTGATATGTGGCGTTTTGGAGCTATCATCACATGACCTGTATTGTAAGGGTATATGTTAAGCATCGCTATTGAGTGATGACTACGTAAAACTACGTAATTATCCTCATCGCTACCTAAAACAGCTCTACAGAAAATACACTCCTTTTGCTCGCCGCCTACAACATAACTCATCCTCCAAGGAGCCCACAGAACGTTTGAACACGGCATACGTCAGCACCAAATGCAGTATTTTAATAAAGAATTAAAAGAACGTACCTTACGATATAGAATTACAAATCTTCCAATCAACTTAGATATAACGTCCATTATTAATGGCATAAGTTACTTAATATGTTAATTACCTTACTGTAAAGGTCTTCAGGACTTAAAGAACAGTTAACGTTTCTCGCCTGGAACGCTATAGTCTTAAGCTCGTCTCCCACATAAGCACCTTCAAACCTAACCTCTAAATCATCTACTAACATCCATGGAGACCAGCAAATCAACGACGAATTTACTTCCAAGCAGTCCTGCTTGCTGAAACAATACTTCAGCCCTGGAACATCACCTATGACGTCGCCATGGCCCTCGGCTTTACAAACGTAAACGATTTTAACGTGCTCTTCTACGATATGTTCAAGTACGTAAGTGCTCATAGTTATAAACCCCCACTATTTTTAATTAATGGTTTTATAGGATAATTTACCTTTGTAGAAAAATTACACAACCGGTGTTAAAGGCGTCCCACAGTACGGGCATTTGCCTTGAAGTGCTTTATAGTCGCCAGCACATACGTATATTTTCGTTCCTTTACCACATTTAGGACATACGTAAACAACGTCCTTACCTACAACCATTTTCCTATTACATACAACGCATCTCTTAGTCGCCCAACCTAAGTGACCGCCAGCTGTAACACCCTTCAATATCCCCATGTTGTTCACCTAACATCATTGAATTTTACTCCTTAAAAACGTTTGCTTACGATGAAATTCAATGCTAATCCTTAAATCATGGAAAGAGCTTAAGTTGAGTCCGTATATTTTGTTCTTAGTAGTAGTTAATTTTAGGTGAGGAAATGAACACTTTAAAGATATGTGCTGTTGGAGACGTACATGGAAGTAGGTATTTCAACCTTTTTCAAGCTTCACTTAAGTCTATGATTTGGTTTAAACCAGACGTATGTATCTTTGCTGGAGACATGGTTGATGAGGGAAGAGTTGACGACTTAGATCCTATAGTGCATGAGGTGAGGGTGAAGTTCCCCAACATACCTATAATTTCAGTCTTCGGCAATGAAGAATATCACGAATTAGAGGACATATTCATCAGGAGGTATCCGGAGATCGTGTGGCTTAATGACACACCAGCGATAATCGAGATAAACAACGTTAACGTAGGTTTCATAGGAACTAGAGGATCCTTAGATAAATTGACTTTCTGGCAGAAACGTAATAAACCAGAATTAGAACTTGTCTATAGGGAAAGACCCAAAAGGCTTAAGAACTTAATAAATGAAGTGCGTAAATACGCTGAAATAATAATATTTATATCACATTACGCACCAACATTCCATACAGTTAAGGGGGAGCCTGAGAGAATATACCCCTACATGGGCTCTAGAGATATGGAGAAAATGATTAAAGAAACAAAACCTGATGTTGTGATACATGCCCACGCACATAACGCTAGAATCACAGAAACAGTTATAGAAAACATTAAAGTCTTTAACGTCTCCCTACCAGCACGTAAAAACATAACGCAGATCGAACTTAAACCTAAGAAGACTTTAACCACTTACACCAACCCAGCGAATCCATCAAATAAGACCTAAGCTAATCAGGGATAAAATAACGTGTAAAGGAATTTCAAACGACGTTACTGACTTGTTTAACGGATGAAAGCTAAACCTTCATCTCTGCTTGTTGATATTTCTCTAAATATATACCCGCAACAATAAGGTCCCCACCGCATTTAGGGCACTTACCCACGTTCTTACCTACGTAGTCATCAGCTTTAAATGACGTCTTCTCTTCGAACCCGCAATTAACGCATTTAATTACCTCTAAGATTTTCTTCTGTTCTTCGTTAGGTTTATTGGAAGGTCTCCTAGTTAATGACATTAGAAGAAATGAAATTAGAAAAGCTGTTAAAGCTATAACTAATATGTAGAGAGGCTCCATCGCATTACACCACCTATCATTTTATACCTAACGTGTTACCTACCCCTATAACTACTACAGCATCCCCTTCTTTAGTCTTGCTCCTTATTATGTTTTTAACTACATCTACAGCTTTTAACACGCCGTCATATATCTCCTTAGTCATTGTAGTTATTGCTTCCTCATTTGACATCTTAACGACTACTGCGTCAAGAGGTATGGAGTATTTTGTAGCTATTCTCTCCATAGCTATCTTCTCAGGTCCTATATCACCTATAGCGGCACCAACGCCGAAAGCTACTTCACCACTTCTCTCACTTTCAAGCTTTAACGCCGCATCAACTGTTATTATGCGTGCGATCTTCCCATCCAACTCATTTACTAACTTCTCAAGCGCTTCACCAGGCCTGCCAACTGTGGGTCCAGGGCCTTTAGCTTTAACTACGTAAATCCTTCTGTTTTCGAAGGAGCTTTCATAAACTACTGTTTCAGGCACGATCTCCCTTTCTTCAGAGGAATTCGCTAAAGTCCTAACTACTAAAGGACCTGCCCCATCACCTATAGGGGCTCCAACGCCGAAAGCTTCTATTGCGTTGTTATATGCCTTAGCTAACAGATATATTTGATTAACATCTAACGCCAACCTCATCATTAAAACCCAATCGTTGTATTTAACACCTAAATTGTAGTAATGCTTCACAACTTTATTTATAAACGTAAGTATGGAGTTTAACTCAAGCATTACCTCTATTTTCTGCCTTACTTCATCGCTAATGTTCTTTAAATTCTCGATCACATACCTCTTAACTGCTTCATCGCGTGTCCTAAGCAAATGCCTTAACCTACTTATTATGTCTGTAGGCTCTATATCTACGGGACTTATCATAAAGAAGTTATCGACGTAATTCTCTATTAACTCTTTAGGGTTAGGCACATTTAAATCTTTTAGATACTTAATCGACTTACGCCTTCCATCATTTTCAAGCTCGTTTAACTCATAGATCCTCCTCCTAACTACTGATGAAAACCTCCAAAACTGCATTTTCTGAGGTATGTCCGTAAAGTTAAGTACAAATGACGAAAGTATTATGACCGCAAGCAATATTGAAGACCAATCTTGAGTTCCATCCATTTTTAACTATACACCACCTACCCACTTATCACCTTAAGCATAGATTCTACTAAGGTTTTATATTTTACGATTTGAGATATACGTTGCGTAGTAAGCAATAGCTTAACACATAACGTTAACGTATTGTCATTGAATTTCCGGGTTGGTAGTTATGTAGACTTTATCTTTAAGTATTAAAACAGTTTCTTCGTATTGAGCCACATAACCCTTGCTGGACTCCACTAATACGGGGTATGCGGTAAGTACCTTTTTAGACGTAAGTTTTTTAAGAATGTCGCGTAACCTGAGGTAATCGTTGAATTTATCTACTAACCACCTCTCGCAGAATGGTAGGGTTTTAAACTTTGTGAATATATATTCAGCAAGTTCTCTTTCTTCATCATTTAAGTTTTTAAAATTAAATGATGAGAGAGCATATATCTGTATTGAGTTTCTATCCTCTTGAACGTATCCCCTGCCGTCGGTGGCGAAGGGCTCTACAGCATAAGCTTTACCAGCACTTACTTTACCTAAAGGAACGAAACTACTGTTGTTCGGAACTATCTCACCCGCATGTATTAAATACCGCCCTAAGGAATGCCCAGATAAATTCCTCACTACGTTATAGCCGTAGCTCTTAACAGTTCTTTCTATAACCCTACCTATAGCGTTTAATTGAATGTTATTCGAAATGATTTTTAACGCGTTGTTTAAAGCTTCCTGAACAGCTTCAACAAGCCTTAAGTACTTATCGTTAAATGATATGGTTATGGCGGTATCTGCTATATAGCCGTTAACGTGAACTCCCACATCAATCTTAACCAAAGAGTTTTCAGGCACCACCGCAACATCATCTACGTATGGAGACCTATGAGCAGCTACTTCATTTATGGATATATTGGCTGGAAAAGCGGGTTCACCCCCTAAATCTTTAATTAATTTCTCCACATAGTTAGCTATTTCAAGAAGTTTAACGTTTGGCTTTACATATTTCGCAACTGATTTCTTAACTCTATACGCTATCTCGCCAGCCTTTAAATACTCTTCAAAGCCTTCAAAACCGCTACCCATTTAAGACACATGTTAATTTTTCATAAAAACTTAAAAAAAGACCAACATAAACGTTGCGACTTCCGTGTTAAGATATTTAACTGAAATGCAAATTAAGATTTGGTGGCTAAACATGATTAAAGTTAAGTGGTTTGGACACGCAGCTTTTCAAGTCTCTATAGACTCTAAAACGTTCTATGTGGATCCATGGATAAGTAACCCATTATCTCCTGTAAAGGGTTTACCGGAAGCCGAGCCTGACTACATAATTGTAACACACGATCACGGAGACCACTTGGGAGAAGCTATAGAAATGCTTAAGAAGTTTAGTAAAGCTAAGTTAATAGGGATTTACGAACTAGCGTCGTATGTAGCAGAAGTTCTTCAAGATCAAACTAGGGTTATAGGCGCTAATATCGGGGGCCCAATAGACTTAGGGGAAGGTTATAAAGCCATCCTTACGCCGGCTTTCCACTCAAGCGGGAGAGGAGCTCCAACAGGTGTTGTATTCGGTAAGCCGGGGAAGTTCGTTTACCACGCTGGAGACACAGGACTCCACTATGAGATGAAGTTAATAGGTGATTTATACAAACCAACGGTGGCGTTATTACCTATAGGAGGCCATTTCACCATGGGTCCTGAAGAAGCGGCTTACGCAACATCCCTCATAAGACCTAAATACGTTATCCCAATGCATTACGGTACGTTCCCCGTCATTAAAGGAACTCCAGAGGAGTTTAAGGAACACTTACGTAAGTTAAACGTTGAAGTAAACGTTATAGTTTTAAAAGCGGGGGAGGAGTACGTAATTACCGATTAGTCAGACCTGCGCGGGGTAATCACTAAATCATCCCTTTCGAGCTTCATCATCTAAGAATATATCCGCACGTAGTTTTTAACTTTTAATTGCATTATTAACAACGTCTGTCGTAAAACAGTTAAAAAGGGGTTAAGCTACCTATGGGTAGATATGTCGTAGGCATCACCGGAAGTAGTGGGTTAATCTACGGAGTTAGGCTTACGCAGGTTTTAAGCGAGTTAAAACATGAGGTATACGTTATAGTTAGTGACGAAGCTAAGTTAGTAGCTGATTATGAATGCTTAAATAGGGATAAATTAAATGAGGTACTCTCCAGATATGCTAAAAAGGTTTTTTCAGAACATGATTTCACATCACCATTAGCGTCGTCTTCGTTTTTAATCGATGGTGTGGTAGTAGCTCCATGCAGTCTTAAGTCTTTAGCTGAAATCGCTAATTCAATACAATCTACGTTGATTGTAAGATCGACGTTAAATGCTTTAAGGCTTAAACGTAAGGTTGTTCTACTAGTTAGAGATACGCCCCTATCAACTTTAGACTTGATTAACATGTTGAAGGCTTCAATCGCAGGTGCTGTGATTATGCCAGCGTCCCCAGGCTTTTACAGTGAACCCTCCTCTATGAAAGACTTAATTGATTTCATTGTTGGAAAAATACTGGATGTTTTAGAAATACCTAACGACCTATATAGGAGATGGAGTGATAGAAACGCAGCTCCTACTCGTAGTAATCTTTGCGACCAGTTCTTTTAGCTAATATACTCTTAACTTTCGAATCTATATCGGATTTATCGAGTTCCTTAATATATTCCTCCTCGCTTTCTTTAAACTTAACTGAGAACGCGCACCTACCATCAGGTAGTAACGCCTTCCTATCGCAGAAAGCGAACTGGCATTTATACCCTAAGCATACGTCACCTATCCATCTACACATAGCTACCTTCTGCACATGGCCTTTAACCACTCTATTAACAGCTACTAACGCGTTTTTAGAACATTTAAAGAATGGACATAATTGATTACACTTATCGCCTATAGGCATAGGCTTAAGCTCTTCCTTCCTCTCTTGATGCGCCTCCTCTTTGTAAAACCTATCGTGTTTAAACCTACTGAAGTCTTTACCCCTTTCAAATGGTTGATATTCATAACGTTTATCTTGAGGTTTCAAATCACTCACCAGCTACCCCACGTATTTACCAGATCTCGACCAGGTTTCAAACACGTACACAACCTGCTCAAGTCCTCAGTCAAATATCTTTTCTTTTCTATGCTTATAAGTCTTGCGGGTTATCAACACGCACTACGGCTTAAACCATTTAAATAAAACATAGTTCTTCAGACCTGACGGTAAGAGAATAGCTAGAAGTAAGTCTTTCCTAACACTGTGTGAAAGCCTTCCCCAACCTATTAAATCACCCGGATCTATTACTTGATCGTATTTAAGCACTTTAACTAAGTAGGGAGCGTGTTCAAGCCCGGGCGCTTTTCTATATATGGCGAAATCAGACCCATACTTCAAAGCAGACCTAACCACAAACCCTAAATCTCGAAGCTCCTTATAAACTTCATATAATTCCTTAAAATCAGGTATGAGTTTTTCGCATAAACCTTCAAATTCCAATTGACTTAACTTAACCCCGTCTTTAACGATAGCTAAAACACCCTTCTGTTGAAGGTAGTAAGCCTCAACTAAAGATAGCTCTAGAGGCCTACCTAAATCGTATTTCTTAGGTTTTTTAACGCCTAAGGGCTTACCGAAGAAACCCACTTCGAAAAGACATTTAGCTACCTCAACGTCGAAAACCACGGCTTTAGATCCGATTAAATGGGCTTCTCCTGAAGGACACTCACCTATGTAGCGCGATGTACCTGAGATTTGTCCCCACCCTCTTAAGAATGTCTGCCGCATCCTCCAACTTATCGGCGAGTTCCTTAACTAGTATTAAAGCCCCCACATCGTTTGAATAATGTTTTATCGTTTCTAAGCCTATCTCCCTATGAAGATCGTCAACGCTGTTCTCCAAGCTGATTATTTTTTGATAGAGTTCCCGTGCTTGCTTGCCGTTCCTCAACTTACTAATCATTTGACTTATGACGTCTAACATCTCAAGGATTTTCCTCACTACAGCATCTAGATATGCGTAGATGTTATCCGGTAACTTCTCAAAGCCTTTAGTCACTAAAAGCAAACTTCTGTTGGCTGAAGCTTCAGCATGTTCAGCAAATCTTATTAAGTCCTGCACTATCTCTACGTAGACATCTTTGAAAGTTAGGGCGGGCGAAACCCTAATTATGTATTCAGTTAAGTTTATTCCCGATTCTTCAACCCCGTCTTTAAGCAGCTTAACTCTACCGTATCTCTTCTCAACACCTACTTTATTCATGTCGTCTAAATCCTTAAGCATTAAAGCCAGCTCCTTATAAACGTCGGATGCTTTCCTAGCCATCAACGTTAACTGCTCGGCTATGTTTGATTCAGCTATGCTTTCTCTCTCGCCACCTGCCGTAGTTTCAAACCTAATGCTTTCTTCAGCCACTATCTCATCCCATTTTAAATAGTGGAAGTCCGATATTTAACGTTTCCTTTAATGTTTACGCATCACGTTGATTTTATTAAGGATTTTCTCGGCTTCATCACTTAAACTTTTAACGTTGCTTAACTCATTATTAAAGTATTCTACATCCTCTGATAAACCCTTACTTAACGCGTAGTTTTTAATTTCAATGAGTGCTTCCTCCTCAACGTTGACAGCGACCAACACTGTAAAGCTTAATAACGCAGTCACAGGCTCTATAAAAGCTTCCGTAAATTCAATCTCGTTGAGTTTCTTCAACCTTTTCATTAAAGTTTCTCGAGATTTACTAACTCTGCCTACGTAATCTTTAACTACTTCGTAATCTACTTCGTTATTGTTTAACCTACTCGCAAGCTCTTTAAGTTTCTTTAACTGCTTATCCCTCGCTAAAGTCTGCCTCTCCAATTCTTTAAAAAGTACGGCCTCATTCATTAAGCCGCCCTCACAGTAGCCATAGAGTTGTCAGCAACTCCTTTCTCCTTCATCAACTCTTCATTCGCCCAAACCTCACCTTCAGGAATCCCCTCTAAAATAGTTGCTTTAAAAACAAGTTTCTTACGACCCGCTATAGAAAGTTCAATACTTTCTTTAATGTTTAACTCCTTAGCTAGTCGAGGGTTAATCCTAAGCTCGTCTGGAGATACATCACTTTTAAGCCTTACTCTAATTCTTTTTTCCTTAACTTGCTTAACACCCTTACTTAAAACCTCACTAGCTGGAGGTATAACCATAACTAACTGTTTAACATCTCTCTTCTGCGACGGTGTTTTAGACTCCTCACTACTCAGGCTTAACACCCCTCAAGATAATAATGTGTTATTTAAAATAAACTTACAGCGTACCTACATATCGTTAAGGTAAAGCCCTTAAAGTCGCTCTAACTGCTTTCTAACCCAACCAACGACTTCATCAGCTTTGATTCTGAATTGTTCTTTAGTGTCTCTTAGCCTTATAGTGACTGTGGAATCCTCTACTGATTGATAATCTACGGTTACTGCAAACGGCACTCCTATCTCGTCGGCCCTAGCGTATCTCCTACCTATACTTCCTGATTCATCGTAAATCACCGTTAACTTAGCTTCTACGCAGTCCCTATAGATCTTCCTAGCTAGGCTTACTAGAGGTTCACGCGTTACTAGAGGAAACACAGCAAGCTTATATGGAGCTATCTTCGGAGGTAGTTTTAAATACGTCCTATCAGCTTCCTCTACGTAAGCCTTATCTAAAGCAACTAGAACTAACCTTTCAGCACCAAATGAAGGTTCAACTACATGAGGTATGAACTTACGGCCGCTAACCCTCTCCCTAACCTCAACTATTTTAATTGCTTCACTAGGTATTGAATAACCCCCAACGACAACCTCGTTGGATTTGTTCTTCAACGCCTCCTCAATCTTAAGGACATCAGCATATATCACAGCGTTAATAACCTCTGAAGCTTTTTCTTTAAATAACTTACCGATAATCGCCTTATCCACAACAACCTTCTTAACAGTTACTTCCTTAGGTTCTGGAAACTCTTTAAATACGGTGAGGTCCTGACCTGAGTAAGTCATATGCCTCGATAGGTCGTAATCCGTCCTATACGCATGTCCTGAAACCTCAACCCATCCCCACCTACTTATCTTAACGAGTTGATCGAAGGTTTGCTTTGAGTAATGAGCTCTTTCCTCAGGTAACTTTTCTTCAAACACAACCTCATCTTCGTTAACCCCTAACTCCTTAACGAAAGCTTGAGCGACCAACATCCAATAAGCTAACCACGGATTAAGTACTATCCTTTCTTTGACGGCTTCCTCCGGATCGACCACTATCGGTTCTCTACAATCTTTCCTCCTACATTCGGCTGTCAGTATTTTAAGCTTGCCTTTAAACCTTGAGTAATTCGGTTCACCAGGTTCTTCAGGGTCGAAGAAGAACTCAACCTCCATTATAGTGAATTCCCTTAATCTAATCATTCCCTGCCTAGGTGAAATCTCGTTTCTAGCTACCCTACCTGTTTGAGCTATCCCTAACGGCAGTGAAGCCCTCATGCAGGTATATGTTCTCTTGAAGGAGGTGAACATACCTTGAGCTGCTTCAGGCCTTAAGTAAGCTACGTTCTGCTTATACGGTCCTATGTTAGTCTGGAATAGTAGGTTAAACGCTCTTAAATCGCTTAACTCACCACCACATGCCGGGCATCTAACGTTTTTAGATTCTATCAACTCCTTCAGCTCATCTAAGCTTAAGCCCTCAGCTTTTACCTTCAGCACGTCCTCCACTAAGTGATCGGCTCTATATACCCTACCACATTTACTACACGTTACTATAGGGTCTGTAAAGCTTTCTAAATGTCCAGAAGCTTTGAAAACTATCTCAGGCGTTATCATCGGTGTTTCAATCATAACTACCATATCCTGATGTTTTAAGACGAAATACTCAATCCATAAGTTCCTTATGTATTCCTTCATTAAAGCCCCTAAAGGTCCTAAATCGTAAAGTCCTGAAACGCCACCGTAAATCTCGTATGAAGGCCAGAAAAACCCTCTACGGAGAGCTAAGTCAACTATTTTCTCATACTTATCTACGCTCATCTCCCACTCCACAAAATATGTTTGAGTGTATTGAGTATTAAATATTATAAGATGCGATCCGACCATTATTAGGTGGTGTGTAAGTGCTTGAACTCTACTTGATTAAAAACCCTTACGTCTTCCTAGGCGTTAACGGATCTAGAGAGAAGACGGACTTAAGCGTGGTTGGCGTTCCTTTCGACTCGACAAATAGCTTCAGACCCGGCTCTAGATTTGCGCCGGCGACTATAAGGCTTGTTTCTCAATCGTTAGAGACATATTCTTTCAGATCAGGTATTGCTTTAGAGGATAACCCACCGGTTGATGAAGGAGATATAGCTGTAGTTCACGGAAGTGCTGAGTTAAGTTTAAGAAATATAGCTGTTGTTTCTGACGAATTATTCAGCAGTGGAAGGAGGGTAGGTTTCTTAGGTGGTGAGCATACGATAACATACGGTATCGTGGAAGGTTTAGTTAAGGCTTTAGGTAGGTCGCTTTGCGTCTTAGTTTTCGACGCACACCTAGACTATAGGAGTGAGTACTTAGGCTATAAGTTAAGCCATGCCTGCGTTACGAGAAGAGTAAGTGAAGTTGTAGGAACTAACAACGTACTCGTAGCGGGGTTTAGAGCGGTTGATAAGAAAGAATTTAAAGAAGCTAAGACTTCAGGACTTACGTTAATAAACTCCTACGAAGCTTTAAGATCAACAACTAGGGAATTAAGCTTAAAGATAAACGACTTCATAAAGAACTGTGAAAACCTCTACATATCAATCGATATGGACGTCATAGACCCAGCATACGCCCCTGGAGTTGCTACTCCAGAACCTGAAGGAATAACGCCAACAACCTTACTTGACGTATTAACTAGGATACCTAAAGATAAAGTAGTAGGCTTCGACATAGTGGAGGTAAACCCATTATCAGACTACGGAAACGTAACATCATTCACAGCCGCTAAGATAGCTATAGAACTCTTTACGCATCTAACACGACAATGAAATAGGGACTAATCCGTTACGTTTATCGTCATTACTGTAGCTCCGCCTAAAAGATGCCCTGCTAATGAGCAGAAGTCCAAGCTTAGATCTTAACTCTAAGTCAAAGCAGTACTATCGTCGTGTTTAAAGACCCCCTCTTTTCAACAAAATATAGTGGTGTCGACGACTAACATATAAAAATCCATATCACTAAGGGTGTTTTAACCGTTAAGTCCATCGATAAAAATTATAAGGTGTGGTGTTATGTTATTTTGATGGTGCCGCCGTAGCTCAGCCGGGTAGAGCACCGGCCTTGTAAGCCGGGGGTCGCGGGTTCGAATCCCGCCGGCGGCTTAACTCACGCGTAAAAGTTTATATACCTCTCATGAGTTCCCATTTAATGGAGGTTTCGGGAACTCATGGCGGAATTCAATTCGGAATTCGTGTCTGATGGTGATTGGTTTGTAAGTGTTAATGTTGATGCTGTTGATGATGAGGCTAGGCGTAGTATTTTAGAAGTTGTTAAGAATAAGTTGGGTTTTACTAAGGCGTGTGAGGTCTTAGGTATAGTTAAGTCGAGTTTACATAGGTATTTAAGTGGTGAGAGGAGGGTTCCTAATGAAGTTGTTAAGAATGCTTTGAAGTTTCTAACTAAGTCTGAGTTTGAGTCGATAGTTGGTGATTGGGGTAGGTTAAAAGCTTTAGGTGTTGTTAAGGAGGGGGGTTTAATAGATTATGGGTTAGCTCTTAAGATTTTAGCGTTAGCGTCTAAAGACGAGTATTTAAAAAATGCGATGCTTAAGTTTATAGTTCAAGAGTTTAGAGACGATTTAAGGAAGATGTTAGGGATAAGCTTAGCAGGCGTTAAGCTTGAATGGAGTGAAGACTTCGAACACTTCCTAATGGAGCGTAAGAAAAGAAGGAAAGTCAAGGATTTTGAAACGCTTAAGTACTACAAATCCATATTCACGAAATACCTGCAGGGTAAGGAGCTTAGTGAGCAGGTAATCGATTACGTTGTTAACCATAAAAATAAATGGCTTAGAAACGTGTTCAGACACTACATACAATACCTATATTACAAACGTAGGATAAGCCCAGAAACGTTCGGGTGGGTAATGGAGGTAGTTCCTTCAAGAAGCTATAAACTTGACGTTAGACCATATCAAATAAGCTTGGAGGAAGTTAAGAAAACGCTGAAGTTCCTTAAAATCAATCATCAAACGTATTACGTAGTCTATAGGGTAATGCTTGAGTCGGGTGCTAGGTTTGAACACGTGTTAAAAATGATTAAAGAATGGGACCCTGACGAAGTAATTGAAATACCTAACGTAGGTATTGAAAGCAGTAGGCTAGTATGCTTTGAAGATAGCGACTTCTGTCGATACTACATGGGATTAAAAGGCTCTGAAAAACCCTGCGAGTGGATATACTTCAGCATAGAGACGCTAGATATGCTTGAAGAAATAGCTCCAACACATATAAACAGATCACCAATAACTAAATACGCTAAAAGGCACGAACTAATACTACCTAAATACATGAGAAAAATAGCTTGGAGGTTAATGATTAAAACAATACCTAGGGAAGTCGCTAGATTCATACAGTCTAGATTTGGAGAATTGAGAATATCTGAGGCTAGATATGAAGATCTGCTAAGTGAAGCAGACGAATCTTATCTAAAATACCTTGAACATCTTAAGCAGTTAACACTATAGTTTAGACTATATAGTTATATTTAAACTTAAGAATACTATCATTAAAGTATTTATTTTTGAGATACTGAAATATCTAGGGTTCACAATGAATGCATGGCTCTATGTTTTTGATGAGTTTAGACCTCTTGATATAGAGTCTTCTGTATTGCTTAGATTGGCTAGAGATGATCCCGTTAAGCTTTTTGATATTGTTAGAGATGTTGTTGAGGATTATGTTGGTGTTGTTAGGGATGTGAGGATTCATGATATATACATTGATCCTTATACACATGAGGTATTAGTAGAGTTTATAGCTGTTTGCGACAGTGGCGAGATATCTGTTAAAATTATTTATTCTGATAACCCCATAGCAATGCTTAGAAAGTATTACAGATTTGAGAGTTTCAGGTAACACTCTGATAATACTGTAGCAGAGCATTTTAACTACTTTTTCCAGAAACTCTATAGTAGGTGCTACAGAGCTTATGCCAATACTAGCCACAACCAGGGTTGGAAGATACTTTAGAACAACAATACCAAGAGAAGTTAGAAAAATTCTAGATATAAACGAGGATGAAGTTATTGAGCGGATATTTGAAGATGGTAAAATTGTTATTAGAAAGAGTGGGAGAAATGGTTAAATGCCCTTACTGCGGCTACGAATCAAACATAAACGAGTTTAAAACTCCTTAGAGATCCTTGGAGGTTTAGGTTCTACAGAGTTAGGATGCTCCAATGCCCTAAATGTCATGGAGTATTTATTCAACCATTATTATGGGCTGTCTTCAAAGGATAAGGAGATTAAGTTCACAATTAAAGTAAAGCCTAGGAAATGAACGGAGATGGCTATGGCTGAAAAGCCTGCAGAGAGAACTTACGCTACCAATTATAATGCCTGAATACATGTAGAGTCTCATGCACCCAAAAAGAAGTTGAATACATCCTAAATGAATTGAAGAAAATAAAATCAGATATTATGTTTACTTAGCAGTCCATGTCTCTATCTCAACGGCGATCTTACCCTCAGGAAATACTTAGTCGCTAGAGAGGTGGATCTCTAGGAAAATTGTTGATAAAATTGTCATTTATAGTAACTCATGTTATAGGATTTGATGATCTGCTGACAGCTGTATTTTTCGATATAGCTTGAATCCTGTCGTCTCACCTAGGTACAGGTGAAATCGCAATAAAAGGAACTGAGAGTTACTTATGAGGTTTTAGAAGCCCCTGAAAAGCTAATTCCTTTGTAAGTGTAAATTTACACTAAGAGGGGAAACCTCCAACCATTCTGGGACTAAGCTTTAATAAAGCTGAGGACAAGGCAGCTATCGTTAAAAGCTACTTAGCATACGGAACGGTTTCACTTGTGACACTCTATTTGGCAACCCTGGCTGAAGCATATATTATATAGGGTAGCTGACGTCGGAATATAATATGCACTAAAGGGAACAAAATGACTTAGTGAATATTTTCGGGGGTTATAGCTACTGGAAGAAGCACATCATTAGCGAAAACTACCTTATACAGGTCGCTCAGCAAAACCTAAGTCAAGCCCTCCAGCACTAGAGGAAAGCGGATCCATACCGTATCTCATCATCTCTCATCACTCATTTCATTCATTTTTTATCTCTCTCCGTAATTCATCAGATATGAGGGATTTTTCAGCAAGCCAAGTAAGCACTATACTCCTCACCAGCTCAGCATCATCACTGCCCATAATGCCTCTCAGCCTTTCTATAAGTTTCCATTGTTTATCGGTAAATGTCACTTGCACTCTTTTTGCTTTTTCTTTGGCTTCTTTGCTATGTTTCAATATGCTCTACCATGCTACATGTAAAACACATTAGTTTATAAACTTTTAAGCATTTTAATAATGGCTATTTAACATTTACAGGAGGTTTGATTGTGTCTTACGGTAACCCGAAACTGTATGAGGAGCTAGCTCACCACGTCATAGAGTACTTGAAGAGCAGATATCATACTGAGGCGCCACACATATCTCTTTTATCGCCTGAATACACCGTAGTGGCAAAAATTAAGTCATATACGCCTCGACCAACGCTAGGGGTGCGACCTGAAGAAGATGAGGATGAATTCATTCCTGAGGTTCTTGCAGAACTTCTAGACCCCACAAGAACTACAGGTCATGCTACGCACGGCGTTGAAGCTACATTCAGAGACTTTACAACTAATTCAGAAGTAGCTATGGAGACAGTATTCTACATTAGAAAAGCTCCCCCTGTAGAGTTTAAGAAAGTAACTATAAATGCTAAGCTAAACGGAGACAAGCTTGGAGTAAAGCTTACTGTTGAGGATGATGATCAAGGGGCAAAAATCTATGAATCTGAATGGCGTTATATAGAGTTAAAGCAGGGTCAGTTGCAGGCGATTTTTGCTTTTGGATGGCCCGACATAGTTAAAGAAGCTACCGACATAATTTCAGGGGCGCTGTATCCAGGTGCTGAGACAGTAGAGTTTACAGACCTAAATACTATTGAAGCACTCTCTACTGCGGAGCTTACTAAAAACAACGAAAGATTCTTCTTTTTACCTCCACTTAGTAAAAAGAGGTATGCAGACTCCGTGAATTATTTCGCTGTCCAGAACTTTTTATACGAAGTTAAGGTCGCAAAGAAAGGCGACGAATTAAAGGTTACTCTAATCTTAAGGTATATAGCTCCTTCTTTAATTAGTAGAAATACCTCGAAATGCGTTCGAGTTGGTGAGGAGCTAGGCTTCCCTACGTATGTTTATATAGGAGATCATAGGGATAGGTGGAGCATCCACCACCTGATGGAAGTTGAAAGTAGGCTCTGCTGGAAGAACGCACAACCTGATTGGAGGTGGAAACGGACGTTAAATAATCGACAGTATTCTGGCCTTCACAACTTAATACCTATAGGTGCTTTAGCTGTAGAGGATAGCGACTATAATTCAACTAACAATTGCCTATTGCTCAGGGATTGGCATGTAGAGGCAGAGATGATATATCCGATAAAAAAGAGCAAGAACAGCGTCGAGGAGTCCTTTCAAAAAATAGAGAAAGCAATCATTCAGGATGCTAAGTCTAGAGGGGTAAAAATAGACGAAGAAGCTTTAAGGAAAGCTTTTAAAATTGTTTTAAAAGCTTTTAAAGAGTCGTATCCTAGAATAACACATCTCTATGAATTTCAGGAAAAGGCACTTTACGAAGGCTTGAAAGCTTTAATTGCTGGTGATCATAAAGCCTTTGTCCTACAAGCTAGGACTGCTGGCGGAAAAACCCTAGCGTTTCTATTACCAATACTAACTTATGTAGTTTACGCGAAGCTTACCCGAGTAAGTAAAGAAGGAGTAAAAACCATATTCTTCTATCCAACTATAGCTCTTCAAAACGATCAGGCATCAACCATTTTCAGAATGCTTTGGCACATAAATCTAGATTTACACCCTGAGACCATATCTCTCGGGTTGTTACACCGTTATATACCTAAAAGATCCGAAACAGCTGAAGAGCGGGAGCTACGGCTAAGGTGCCCACTCTGCGGACATAGGTTATTAATATCTTGGAAATCCATTCCAGACACAAACGTGAATAAAGAAGTAATTATGTGTAGCAATGACTCATGTCGGATAAATAATCCAGACAGCTTTGAAGGGAAACTTCTACAAGCGACGATTAAGGCTTCTCGTGATGCTATATATTCAAGTCCTCCAGATTTACTCATCGCCAATCCAGACATAATTAACGCTAGACTTACCTTAATGGGAAGCGAGGATCCAGCTTCTCTTGCTATACTAGGCAAACATGTCTTTGTTTGTGCCACATGTGGTGCACTTTATGATAGAGATCTAGGTTCCCGTCCATTAAAGTGCAACGTATGTAAATCAAAAAATATCCGTAGCGTACGTTTTACATATCCTGAAATAATCGTAATCGACGAAGCTCATCTACTTCGAGGTGCCTTTGGGGCTCAAGTTGCTCATGTTTTAACCAGGCTCGAACAAGTTATAAGAAGGTTAAACGGGCTTTCAGAGAGCTGGAGACCGACCTACTTTATCTCTAGTGCCACACTCAACAACCCTAAATCAAGGACTCGAGAACTTATAGCTACAGACTTAGATGGCATTATCGAGATTTCTGCCGAACCCGAATTAGAGCAAGCCGAACCAACTCTAAGGATTCACACATTCCTTATGCCTAAGCTTTATTCTCCAGAAGCGACAGCATCGAGGATAGTTGAAGCTATATATTCAGAAGCGTCGGCTCTAGCTGATGTTTATAAAGTGAAATATGCCAAACAGCTAAAAGATCTTCGCGAAAAGATGTTTGGTGATAGGAACCCCGCTACATTAGTATTTGTTAACAAAATATCTGAAGCTAACGAGCTTTTAAGTCATATAAAGACTTTTGCTCGTGATACGAGAAGTGACGGACACACTACAGACTACAGGGACGATAGAGTACGTGTAGAAGATGAATTTAGCAGAGGAAACTTAGACATTATAGTAGCTACGAGCGGACTCGAAGTAGGAGTTGATTTCGACAGGGTAGACATAGGAATAATCTACGGCATGCCATTCTATATTTCGGATTATACGCAAAGAATCGGCAGGATAGGTCGGCGTCAACATTGCGTAATATTTAACGTCTTTATGCCAGACAAACCTATAGATCATTTTTACTATAAAAACTGGAAGATTCTCTCCGACGGATCTTTAAGAGATATACACATGAGATCTGAAGCTTATAGAATCGACAGGGAAAATCCAGAAGCCATTAGCAGGGCTGCACAGAGAGCTGTTCTTGACGTAATATCTACGATGAACAATACAGACACGTTCCTTTACAAGTCAATAATGGCACAAAATAAGAAATTTGAACAGGAAATAATGGATATATTGAACGTTGTAGAGTCAGAGCTAACAAAGCATCTTCCACTAGCATTGAGGATCAGCGACGTTGCGCGAGCCATATCTATAGCGAGGCAGTTCATAGACGAGATAAGAAACGCTGTTAAAATCCACGGAAATCTGATTAAAGCTATAAATGAGGGTCTTGGGGCCTCACTAAGTCAGCTTTCTAGTTTAAGGACGCTAGAACCTGAGACAAAATACAAATTCGAGCCTGTCGGTGAAGAGAGAAGTAGGAACTTGCTGTATTCTTTTAGGCACTGCCTTCCAGGTCAGGTAATAAGTTATAGAGGCAACTTCTACGCTGTAGAAATGTTCTCAGGCGAGTCTTTGCGCCTGTTTCAGACACGAGGGGATCGAGATGAGTAGTTACGCACCTTCTCAGCGATTAATTGAAAGGTTGGCGGAGGAAATTAGAGTAGCAGGTCAACAACATTTGATGTTACCCAACGATGCTGAAATGATCGCAAGGGCCTTGCTGGGTCACGACAGGACTCTCAGAGCGGAGCTTCTTATTCCAACGCAAGTAGTAGCTAACGTTAAAACTCGGTTAGCAGATCTAGAATATGTACGATGTGTCCGTTGTGGGCAGGTATATAACGCTAAAACCCAACCAAGCCTACTGAAAAATTCTAAGTGCCCCAAATGTGGGGGTTCTTTAGTAGCAGTACCTCTTTGGGTAATAACCGCTAGGAGTGTCAAACCTGCTAATAGGAGGATTACACCTAATCAGGGAATAGAACTAACAGTTTCTATAGAGACTTATACAAAAACACACATTCGTAATCGAAATGCGGTAGTGCCCAAGCAAATCCATATAGGTGACAGATCCAGACCTATAGCTACTCTAGAGTTTATATATGGCTTTGAATCCCACAATCCTGCCCCTGTTCATAAACACAAGGTGTTCAAATATATGTTGGCACTTATGCCAAGCGAATCTATAACAAAGCCCGTGACAATAACTGCATTTGCTTACAACGATTCCACGTGCGTGGAAGTAAATACAACAACAGGATTCTTCTCTGGAGTATCAAAAGTCCTTTACTGCAAAAATATGGAAATACTGCAAGCAACTCTACTTCACAAAGCAGGTCATCAGAGAAGTAGTAGCAGATCTCGAGTTGCTGTCCTTGATATGTCGCAGTCTCAGCTTGGTGGAGCCGTAGTTAGAATACCCGTAAGGTATATCCAGACTCAAGGTCTAGTTGTAAAGGTTGATGAGAATAGTGTGAAGAATGTCCTTAAGGAGCTTGATTATAGTGATGACGATGTATGGATTGCTCTCCATACAATAAGCCATGCGTTTCTCGTCAGTTTACCCCAGATAACAGGACTTGAAGGGGCAGATTTTGGAGAAGCCATAAGTACAAGTACGAAGGAGATTGCCGTTTATGATAACTCCTTTGGAGGGCTAGGCGGGATAGAGGGTATTGTTGACACGTCTGGTGGTGTTTTAACGCCTAACTATGAATGGAGTGTGAGGGAGTCGTATAAATGTCCGCTCGCTTGTACTAAAGCGTGCAAGGCTTGTCTGTTTACGGACTCGTGTTTCATGTTGAATTGGCGCCTTGACAGAAGAATTTTGGAGAGGCTGGGGTGGTAGGACGAGCGTAGAAGTCGAAAGCGTGAGCAGAAAGATAGTAGAGCTCTTAAGTGAAGAGAAGCGGCCTCTAACTACGGAGTACATCTGCCTTAAGTTAAACATCGCAAAATCTTTAGCGTCTTCAGCCTTATATAAACTTCTGAGAGAGGGAATCGTAGAAAGGGTTTACACCGAGACGTACGATCCTACACAGCCATTTGACACCGCAATGTGGGTGCTTAAGGAAGGGGTAAAACAAGCTGAAGGAGCTATAAAACCTGCTGAGGGAATCGAATCTAAACATACAAAGCTAGTCCTTTCCATGCCTCTCTCGATGCACAGTTTAAGGGCAGACCTGCTAAACAGGTTTGAGGCCCTCGATCTTCACGACGCGTACACCCACGTAATTGAAATGGCTAGGCAGGAACTGAAGATAATGTGCCCTGTAATTGACGCATATGCTCTATATCCGTTAATAAGTAAAATATTAAGTTCAAAAGGGCTGAAAATCCGAGTTCTTACAGAGATAGGTAAGAGCAGAGACGTCATGCACCTCTTGGAGTCCTTAGGAAGTAAAAGCATTGAGGTGAAAAACGCTGAGAAAACAGTGAGATATGAAGGTTATGAAAGAAAAGCGTTCGGAATCCACGCTAAATTAGTCATAGCTGATAATGAGGTTGCTCTTATAGGTAGCTTCAACTTATCTAGGCACCACTACTTAGTTAATTTCGACATAGGCTTCTTAATATACGATCAAGCAGTTGTAAACAAGCTTTCTCTAATATTCGAAGAGATGTGGAACTATGTCTCTGCCACCGATTGACCTGTCCTTATTCGATAAGAAGGTAAGGGGCAAGATAAGGCTCGCCGTTTCTATGGGCCAACTCCTGCATTTTATATACCTAGCCGTGAAAAACTTCCCCGATCGTGTGGCTAAATACAGCTCATTTTTACAGCTGATAAACGATAAAGAATTCGCTGCTGAAGTGCTGAGAAAAGAAAGCAGATTCGGCGGACGCGGAGGAAGCCCCTTAAAATACCTTGGACTTGTTAACGCCATTGCTCAGAGAGGCTACTCACGCCTCTTAGAGTTGGCGGATATTGTTTGGGATTTAACCGTATATCACAGCAGAATAGATCCTAAAACCTTGTTTAACAATATAGTTGGTCTAGCTTCAGAAAAGCACTACTCCTTATTAGATGAAATGCGGATTCACGGCAAAGCCACCTATAAGCGAAGCCCGTTTATAATGAACATCAGGCATTATAACTACATTACCGTGGAGGTGGAATACGGTGGCAGGAGCGAAGCTCTCGCAAAAACGTTAATATATATAGGTTCGTTGGCGGATACCAATGAATCTTTAGGTCTTTTTGCAAGGTTTTCAGTGCGAAGCATAGATGCTGAGCACGTAGTGAGGAAGCAGGAGGAGGGCTGTGCTCATAGGCTGATTAAAACGTTCAGACTCTATCCAACCGTTTTAAGGATGCAGAGACTCTCTTATAAAAGAGTGTACCCTGTGCAAAATCAGAGAAGCGAAGTTCTTAACATGCTGTCCGAGCTTTTCATAGATGATAAAAAGTTTGCCTCGCTGATTAACATGGACGTCCCTGCTAATATATTGGCCATGGCTCCTTCGATATCGCTAGGCGGGGGATTATGTTTCGCTACTGCTTTTAGGGGAGAACTTCTTGACTTTTTAGGAATAGAGAAAGAAGCTAAAATTAAAGTAGCTGACACAGTAATTAAAGCCATCCCATCATACTATTCCGTTCTTGATTGTCAAAAAAGCCCTGGGGACTACGTCTTTATGGTTTTCCACCCCTTTACAGCCCCTAAGGTTGGATTAGTGGTGGCGACCTACTCAACAAACGTTTTAGGTAGTCTTAAGCCTAAAAGAAGAAATGTTTCATCCCTAGATAATCTATTCCCTAAAGTTGAGGAAGTAGCAAAACTCCCCTCCGAAACGTAAAAATAGACGTACCTAGCACCCGCTGAAGCTCCTAAAAGCCGTGGGCTCCAGCTATAGGGTTTAAGTATGGATTTAACCTTTCTCGCACTCTTTACAAAGAAAGTGATTTAAAGCCTAATGAGGGAACTCAATATAACCCATACTAGAAACTAGAAAATCTACGCAGAGTTTGGACTAGTCTAAACTTTCTTTAAGGCTGTGTTGCTTAAGTAGGCGTTAGCTTCTAGCGTAGTTTCAAGCGTGAGTGTAAACCTAACTTCACTTAAGTGCAAATTTACACTCATATAGGTTTCAACTCTTCAAGTATCTCTAAAACCTCAGGAAATCTAACCCCCTGCGTGTATTAGCTTTTTCAACTCGATACATATTTTCAAGGTTGATGTTCATGCTCTCATTAGAGTTTGGAATTAGATTTTCTGGGTTTGCGGGAGTTCTACCTGTGAAGAACATAATACAAATTTTCAGCATCCATGCTAGTTATTATATATGTTAAAAATTGCGAGTTTTTGCTGCTTTTTAGGTTGGGTTGTTTGCTCCCTGCTTGTTTTGTGTTTCTTTTTCTGGTGTTTTAACCGTGTATGTTTTGCTGATTTCATACATCCATGCGTAGGCTGGTATCAACGCTATGTATGGGTCTTTCAGGAAGCATATGTAGAGTGTTTTCTTATTTGGCCTCCTGTCTTCAGCTATGCGTACGCACCTGTCTTCAACTCCTTTAACGTCGAAAAGAATGAGTGTTGAAATCGCCAACTTATCCACCATTAGCTTGATAGCTTCAGGCTCTCCAACGCACAAGCCCGTGGTGAATTTACTGGAGTATATAATACATAACGCCGTGGGGAACAGCCTCTCCTTGTCGAAGCACATGGCGGCCCCCGACCTTACGCCCCTCCTCATCCAGAGCTTTTCTTTCCTAGCAAGCTCAAACACGAGCGTGGCGAAATAATTTAGGGGGCGTCGGTGGTTTCTGTTGTAGGTCTCATACAGTATGATGTGCTTGCCGTCCTCATATATTATTTTTGTCTTGGAGTGCATCCCAACACCCCACGCTCATCGTTACGTACAGGTCTGAAAGCTCCATAAAGCCTACGGCTATCCTTAGCTCTTGAACTATAAAGCTCACATACAATCACGCAATCCCCATCCTCACAAACCACACACATACCGCATCGACATGCGTACCTCATGAGAGTTTATATTCTCTTCGATCAAGCTCTAAAAATAGATCAACATTATCGAGAAATAGCCTTTCTGGATCTGGGGTTGAAAATCTAATTATAAGGGCTCAACCCCCCACGCGAGTTAAATTTCCTGAGAGGTTATCTAGGGAATCGAGCAAAGCATTTGAAAGTCTTGAAAAAGTGTAAATTTGTTCTTTTCAACTACTTCAAAGCTTTCGTGACTAGCTCAGTAACTAGTTTTGCTTACTTTGTTAAGCTTATCAAGGAAAGCTAAACGAGTAGATCCTCAGACCTCAATAACCCTTAGGGAAGCTAATCACTTAGAAAATCTAATTGCTTAGGGGATCTAACGCATTAGAAAATCTACCCCTCGATAAGTGAGTTAGATTTTATGAGGTTTTAGACCTCATCCACAATGGATATCCCTCTCTTCATCCTTAATGTAAGCTTAACAAACTCTTTATTACTGATTTAGAGTAGGAAAGAGATTGAGGTGTTCGAAGCTTTGTACATACATAGTTCAATAGTTAAATCTTTAAACTAAATTACTAAGAGTTATGTTGTAAGTATGTACTCTTTCGGGTTGATAGACTTGATTCGCAGGTTCGCTATATTCGCGTTCGCATTGATAATGATATTAGTACTATCGGCTTCGGTAACACAAGCTAGAGGTCCTGTTGCTGAAAGTTCCATTCAAGGTATTTATGTTGTTAGGATATATGGAAATACTGTTCTACTGCTTCTAAACAAATCTGCAATGAGGTTCATAAATGGGTTCTGGGTTGTGGAAGGGGTGAATATGGTTGACCTTACTCAGCAGATTCTCAACATTGTGGGTTCGTATACTGTTGAAGGAGCTAGAGCCGTCATCAGCGACGGTAAAGCATGTGTAGTGGGTTACAATCGAAGCTGTATGGAGGTGGAGAGGCTCGGAGATGATTTTGCATATGTGGTTTCAGCTCTGATAAGGGCTGGTCTGCGGATCGGCTCCCTTGAGCTTTATAGACATAGCGATAATACCCTGAGGATCTTGATGGGTATGGGGATTGTTGAATCTGTAGGCATAGACAAGATCGTGAGTGCCCTCAGCACTCTGAATCGAAGAGTAGTAGTCGAAGAAGTTGTAGCGGTAGGAAGAATAATTTCATGCTTCGACGCGCCAGAGCTATGCAACGCTACAGCTTCAACCCCATGCTTCACATCATTTGCTGAAACCGCGTACGGTCTTCAGATCACTTTGGGGTGCAACTGCGTTAAGAGGCTGGCTGAGGAGAGGAATACATCTATAGATGAAGCTGTAGGCTTGATCTTAGAGAGATTAAAGCCTTTAGTAGACAAATACTTCGACCAGAGACCGCTAGTGGCTATAGAACCCGAAGTCAGAGGGGTACCACTACCACTAGTAGTACCAAGAACATCAACTACGAGCGGAAGCAAAGCCGAAGAACCTCAGCGATCAAATGCGGTTAACACTGTGACCTCCACATCAACACCAATGAATACTCAGAACCTGGGAACTGTCAGTGTTGATAGGAACTCCATTTTGATGGCTACAGCATTTTCGTCAGTAGCAATAGCTTTAATCTTAATCATTGTATCTAAGCGTACTCTCATCAGGCATCGAACATTGAGCACTTAATTCAAACATAAATCCTTTCTTTCCCGCATCCCTAGGGCTGAAAAGAAAAAGTGGTTTTCCATATTATATTATTATAGTACCTATAGGTGTAGGTGGGAAACCGCCTAGGGAGCCTAGGGAAAGTGAAGTTAAGCATTGATTAACTGTACTTTAACAACCTCGTCGAAAATGTTATGGGCTAGTAGGGTAGGTCCCCAGCCATTTAAATGTTCTGCTACGAACACTCCGTGTCATTCCCGGTTGTTGCTTACATGTATTATAGTGTTTTACACACTAGTGTTGCAGGTTTGAGGAGGTCTTCTATTAATTCCGCACAGTATAGTTTATAGCTCTGAGAGCAGATTCTATAGATGATGGTGTCTATGCCTTCGACTGAGAAAAACACTCGAGTCGAGGTTAGGAAGGAGTTAGAGGTGCTTGAACAGGGTTTTGCTGAAAAGCACGGGATGCAAGCGCGTATTGTTATATGTCCTGCAATACGCTTCGGGTCAGCGGATCCTCTAGACTACGCTCGGGGCACTACTAGTGCACCCACAGCTGTGGTACCCCAGGAGCAGAAGAAACAGGGGCTCGATGCAATAGCCGACATCATTAATGAAACAGACATAGTGGTCGAAAGGATTGAAAAGGCTCTTGGGTCTACATGGTCGTCTATGTCCGCTACTATAGCAATGTCCTGAGGAGGTATATTGATGAACGCTGGAGACTAAACATAACTGATAAGCTGGTGAAGTTCGCCGAAGAACGGGATCTTTAAAGACATACACGGCGAGCACCGACTTGTGCGGATGTTCGTCGACATGGCTGGCCACGCCTAGGCGTTCCATCTTGTCAGCGTTTTCTAAAGGTGTCTTCAACATCGCCACCAAGTTACCTTATCTGTGGGAACAGGTAGTAGGCTAGGGTGGGCTCGCCTTGAGGGGTTCTTAGATTGAGGAGCACTGTTCCAGCGACAATCATGTAGAGAACTGTTGTGAACTCGTCACCATATTCTTTAGCCAGCTTGTCACCCTCTCCAGCAATCTTGTGTACAAGTGCGCTGTCGATCCCGCTGAGGGCATCCACTGTTAAAACCAGCACGTCCACCCCGATTCTAGGTACCGGCACCACCCTAGATACGGCATTCGCGCTTCTCGCATTCGGGACTATTACTACGAGGTACCTTGCTTCAGCAGCGCTTGGAACTTTGAGCTCTATCAGCTCTCTGAGCTTGTTTAGCGTGCTTGAGGATATGTAGCCTCTTCTATCAGCTCTTAGTGCATGCACGACGAGGAATATTCTGTCGCTCCTAATATGTATGAAGTCTATCTGAGGCCCTCTTTTTCTCCTCCTTCCCTCCGATACGGCTCCCTGAGCCTCCTTGGAGTACGGCAGTTCCAGCCCGAGCGCCCTAATCGACTGATCCCTGTACACCTCGATCCCGCGATCCTGCCTGTAGACACCATGTTTTTGAAGTACTTGTTCAACTGCTTTGAGGATCGCATCCTTAACGATTTCTGGATCGGGTTGCGACATGCTTTGACTCCTGAGCTCTTCATAGAATTTCGAGAGCTTTTCTGCGAGCACCCTTATATTTCTGTCTCTTAGGAAGCCCAGCAGGAGCTCTGCTATGCCCAGTCCATTCAGTGATGCAACTGAATAGTTGGGGTAGGATAAGTAGCTACCGCCTTCGTGGACCTCAGCAATTATCCTCTCACTGAGGCTTGCTTTTGGAAGACTTGAAAGTGTGAGCACTGCAAGTCCGTGCTTATATTTTCTGACCTCTTCAAGCAGGCTGGAGCACTCGCCACCAGACGCGTTTGTAATGTAGAAATCAGCTATGCTTGCAATGACTTCGGCCAGCTCATTGATGCGTTCAAGTCTGCGAAGCCTTGACCAGTATGCATCTAGGTTTACTATGCTTGCACCTCTGAACAGCTGGACGAATTTTCCCCTTGTGTAGCTGTTTCTAAACGCGCTCTCTATAGATTCCTCTGGGAACTCTCCGAAAAACATTTCAGCCCCAGGCGCCTCAGCAAGGCAGACCTTCAATATCTGAAGAGTTGTAGCTCTCTCAGCTGTAATCCGCTCACTCTGGAGGGCTAATATAAGCATGAACCTCCCAGCATACTTGTTTACCATAGGCACGAGCTTATCTCTTATATATTTGAGGGCTTCCTCTTCTGCTTCCGCAAGGTCGTCGAGTGCTAAGGCTATTCTGGCTGTCGGCGAGTTCTTGAGTGCGGTTTCAATCTTTTCGACAGTGCTCCTCAGAAAGTCTGCAGGTGCTCCCTCTTTTTTCATGCTGTTCTGACCTTCCCTGCCACCTTTTTCAGCGGTCTGCTCACCGAAGTTCACATATTCGAGCTTCCAAGAGCCTGAAAGATAGTGCTCTATGTACCTTATTACAAGAGTCTTTCCGCATCCTCTTCCGCCAAGGATCACAATAATGTTCTTGCCCAGCGCGCCCTCCCTAACCAGTGCCTGGAATATTGGGTTCTCGTCGAGTTTCTTCTTAAACATTTCCTTGATCTGCTGGAAGGATTGTCGCTTCGTCGCATCCTCCAGGAATTTGACTACCTTATCCAGCGTGCATACTCCACTGTCAGACACCACGGTTCCCACCCCCATATGTTTCACCGCTGTTCTCCCAAATTTTCTTTACTATAGAAAGGAACTGCTGGGGAAGAATGAAGAGTGAGTCGTATCCTTCTCCTCTAGGCAGGAGCCTTAGCAAGGGTTTCTCCATTACTGAAGTCTGCACTCCCCTAATCCGGGCTCTGATCATGAATGATAGTGAGGCGTTGAACATTGTGAGCTGGCTGGACGCGTAGGCTGAGACGAGGGGCTTTCCGCTGTACTTTTCAAGCCTTCTGAGGATGTCTGCCTCCTTCCAGAACTCCAAGATCTCTTCTGCGACTTCTCGAACACTCACAACAAAGTCGCCTCGCCTCTCCTGCTTGTTGATGAGCCTCAGCACCGCTACAGCTATGTCTGCTGGTGTAACCGGCATGTCCTTGCTCGCCCTCCCGGTCTCTACGGCGTACTGCATGAAGATCGGAGATAGCAGGATGAAGGAGGCAAGTGCTGAGGCCTCGCCTGCAAGCGGGCCCTTCTTCGGTCTTATCATGTCTGAGATTCTAAGCCTTACTGGGATTCTGCCTCCCTCCTTTGCCTCTCTGTGCTCAGCAAGCCACGCGAGCCTCTGTATTTCTGCAATGTAGACTGTCGCTACATACGTGAGGATCTCGTCGTTCAAGAACCACTCCCAGCGCTCCGGTTTGGGCTCGCTCCACCTCAAGAGCTTGACAAAGAGGAGCGCGTTCTGCAACTTGTTTATGTACTGTCCCCTCAGCTCAGCGCACCTGCTGAGCAGGGCTTTTGACAGCTCGTACTTCATGTACTCGGCGTCGCCTTCATGGCCTACTATTTCACCTGCAAGAGCCTTCTCTACTCCTTCTGTAAAGGATTCAAACTCGCGCTTCCTCGAGTACATAAGGTAGTGGAACTTGAAGACGCCCTCGAACACCTCCCTCTCCATATAGATGTTTATCCACCACAGGAGTGGGGCAACTTCAAGGAGCTTCTCCATACCTCCCTCTAGCTCCTTAACAGCCTTCCTAACTGCTGAGGTTGCTGCTGTCCCGCCTGCACTGCCCGTCTTAGTTGTCAGGATCTTTCTAATAACGGGTGCAGAGGTGCTGAGGTCGGGGAGCCTCCATGGGAGGGACTCACCAAGTCCTAAGCCGATTTCTTTTAGCAGGTTTGTGGATGCCAGGAACATTAGGAGCGCCTCCCAAGCTCGCTCAGCCTTCTCGTGAACGAGCTTGTCTGGAAGCCCCTTAGAAACCGTTTTCCTGTATACACTGCTGAGGGCCTCAGCCACTAGTGAGCCGACAACGTTCCTGTACATGCTGAAGGTCCTAGTGTCCTTGCCCATGTCTCCAGTAGATATGTAGATTGATGCCTGCCTCCCGAGGACTTCAAGCCACTCCTCTTTCTCTAGAAGGGGCTGTACGAACGCCATATCAACGAACGGGTCGGTTCTCAAGTGCTCGACAAGCCTTTTAGGCTTCTTCACCGCCATCAGTCGCCACCCCTGCTGTCCCAACTTGTATCGAAGAAGATCCTCCTATAGCTGGAGAGGGCTCCTATATAGTTTTCAGTGCTCTCCTCAGCTACTCGAAGCTCCCTCATGTATTTCTGCCTTTCCCGGAGGAGGGCTAGTGGATCCCCATGCAGGCCGAGAACAGCCTTCAGCCTCACCTGTTTTTCACTGTACTGATATGGGGCTGAATACGGTTCTCCGCCAACCAATATTCCTACGCCCAGCCTTTGGGCGTGATTCAGCAACCGCTTGAAGTCCTCATCATCCTGTGAAGGCTCGTCCTCTATATTTATGAAAACTGAATCGTACAGCTTAGACTCCACGTATTTGATGGCCTGCCCTATCTCCTTTAGCGCGACACTAGAAGTTCTCTTGCTCTCCACAGCAACGACAATAGGGATGAGCATTACTGCTTCAACGTCTGGACCGTGAGAACCTCTCGAAGTCCACATCATTCGTAGGTATTCGACTTTGTTAGACAACTTTCGTCACCGTTAATCTATTTTTGTCAAACTCCCTTATAAATCTTTCGCTCCGAATCCAGAAGGGGCAGGAACGCGCCTAAGAGGAAATAGTTCGCCCCCAAGAGCCACTAAGGGTGGCTTAAAATCCGTCAAACTTCTGCCAGGCTTCAGGCTGTTGGAGCCGCTGTAAAGCACTGCCCGAGGAAAAACAAGCCTTCCTCCATGCACGCTTCAGCTGGGCTCGCGCAGTTCTGTCACGATCTTCTTCCAGTCTTCCCGCTTCCTCTTGAGCACTCCAGAGCTCGCGATGAAGTGTAGTGTCTTAGTGAACTCTCCTATGCCCTCGAACTCAACCTCTGGCAGTCCAACAGTAGGCTGGGTGGCTCCCCTAGTCTTCAGGTAGGCTTCGAAAACCCTTCTCCTGTACTCCTCGTCACCGGGGTGCCAGTAGCCTAGGTACTTGTTCACTGTGAGCTTTAGAGCCTTCCTGTCGCCGAGCCTCCCATCAACTTCGAGCATGCGGTCTTTTTCAAGCCTGTCCTCGAACTTCCTCTTGTCGGCGTAGCCTGCTATGTACGCCTTTTCCTTACCTTCGAGAGCGAACTTCGCAAAGTAACCTAACGATTGGGTGATGCTGAGGCGTATTGAGTTGGCTGTGATGTCGTCCGAGCAACAACTCCCCAGAACGTTATCTATGTATTTAACGCATTCCTTAAGCTCCTCAAGCATCCCCTCTATCTCTTTCTTCTTCATGAGGTTTAGGATCACAGTTTAATCACCCCTTAGCTTCAGAACAAATCTACACTAGAACTAGAAAAAGAAGTTAAGCTTGAAACGCACGTTTAAACGCCCTCTCCACAGCCTCCCTATGACTCGATAAGTGAGCGAAGAGCTTCGTTAAAACCTCCTCTAAAGCTGCGTCGTATTCAAGGTTGGACTTGTTCCCCAGCTTCCTAACGGCTTTAAGTAGTGAGTTGATTGCTGTTTCGATGTAGTCCTGATCCTCTATGTTCGTAAGCTCTAAGTCGTGGAGGGCTTCAACCCTAACGTATCCATCTAAAGGGCCTACGTAGCAGTAGGAAACACCTTTAGTTTCGGGGTTGTAGTGCCTATAGTAGACGTACCTCCTACTCCCTATCTCCCTCACGACCTTAGACCCGCTCCTACCGCATTTAGGGCACACGCTGTCCATCCTTAACCACCCACAGAGTAAATTTACACTAGAAAGCTAATAAACCTACCGTCTAAGGACATACTCTGTCTCTTGTATGAAACACAGGACAACCCCACTTAAGTCAGCACTAACTAATAAACTGTGTTTACCCATTATGATAGGGGTCACAACGAGCTTGAGCCTAGTGAAGAGGGAAAAGGTGAACGTAGGCGTTATTCTTAATCTATGTAGAGAATTGGTGTCACAAACGAAGCTCGTTGGACCTGAGGTCGTAGGATCTCTAGGTGAGTGTGCTCTCGAGCTATACTTGAAGGAGCTCTGCGAAGGATGCGACGCTCTTGTTGATAACAGAACTACCCTTCGGAGGTATTTCGCGGTTTTCGATCTGGAGCTCAAGAGATGGCTCTATGGTCCGGAGACCACCCCCACACGTGAGAGGCTATTATATCTAAGCGACTTTCTGTATAAAGCATTGAGGAAGGGAGAGACTTGGATACACTTAAGGCCTATATTTGAAGTAAGTATGTTCATGCCTGAGGGTAGGGGATGGAAAGGTTTGAACTTAGACCACCACGTTCTCCCTCTTTCGATTGAGTCAGCATTATCGAGACTTCTGAAGGAGAATCTTGAGAGGTACAGAGATCTAATCTTGGAAGGTATTAAGAAGCTTGTTGCTGGATTGTTTGATGATATATTAAAGAACTGTAGTTATATAATAGGTTTAAGCAACGCATCGATGATTTTAAGCCATGGTGTTGCCGACGTTCTCTGCCTCCGTGTATCTAAAAGCCATTACAGGGGTGAGCTACAGGTATATGTTAAACTCACCAATGCTTCTCAGATCACAATAGGGTCAGTGAAGGTACCTGTAGACGTGGTTATAGGTGATGTAGTTCGGATTGTAGCTATTGAAGTTAAGACTTCGACGATAGAACCCGATGTAGATCTTGGTTTCGCTATAGAGTTTAAGCGTAGGCTAGAAAAGCTGAAGGAGGATCTTAAGGTTCCAGTAGATGGTTATTTAGTACACGTTTACCACGACATAAAGCAGGAAGTAGCCTTTATAAGTATCTACAAGATGCTGTTGCAATAGCTCGGAAACTGAGGAAACTTCATAAACCTCACCCGAAGGGGTAGACCCTGCGGGTAGATGTGGGCTTCAGGCAAATAAGGACGACCACCAACCCCAACAAGCCGAAGGAGAAAGACCCTCTTCCGCTTACGGTTTAGTGGAAGACCACTTCCACAAACACCCTTGAAGAACCATAGGCAACCACGGCATACTGCACTAGTACTAGTATATACTTATAATAGAGTAGTAAGGGCTTGACGGCGGTTTCTCTGATTTGCGGTCGGATCCTTGTGTGAGTGTAAATTTACTCTCTGCTAAGCTTATCAGAAACTAGGTTTTCTAACGACTTGAAGATCCTAGCACAACATAGTAAGGGGTTATCAATTAGAGAAATAGCTAGGGAGGTGGGGCTCAGTAAATCAGCAGTCCATAAAAGACTGGAGAAAATACTTAAAAAGAAAGAATGAATACACGTTTAAGTAACGATTAACCACACTACTTACGGCTTAATTTAAGTAGTTAGGTTTTGCGGGGATGTTTTAGGTATATCTTTTATATTCTAGGATGGCCTATTATATTGGGGGATATCTTGAGTTACATAGACTTAAGTAAGTGCGTTAAGGTTAAGATATTAAAGTTGAGGAAAAAACCGAAGGGGATTGACGTTAGAATACCTAAGGAAGTCGCGGATAAGATGAATTTAAAGGATAAGGAGAAGGTTGAGGTATACGTAGACTACGCAAACGGCCTCATAATATATAAACCGTTTTAAGGTGGTGTGGTATGGCTGTAGCTTCACTGTGGCTACAAAGGCTATCCAAGCCCGCGAGGGCTCAGGTGTTGGGTTTAGATGTTAAGTTTTTTGAGTGCGCTGAGTGCGTTGATGTGCCCGAGAATCTTGGAGGTGGGGGTTGACGTGAGTACGCAGAGATCGTGGACAGCCATAGTTCTGGAAGCGCTTAAAGAGCTTAGAGCACATGAAAGAGCTGTTTCCGTAGGTGAGCTCTACGAGGCTGTGAAGAAAATCGCTCCAGCAGAGTGTGATGACAAGAATGCGTATGCGCACGTCGATAGAAGAGGGCGGAGGAGGGTTGAGCCTAGGTGGAAGCGCAACGCGAGAGACGCACTATTGAAGCTCAAGCGGAGAGGAATGGTGAGCAGGGAAGGCAGGAACGCGTGGAGGCTTGTCAGCACCCCCTAGCATCTGTGTGATGTTTGCATATGTCCGCGATGGGACACTCGCGACAGCGGGGGCTCCTAGCTCTGCACACCTTTCTCGCGAAATCAAGCACGCCGTAGTTGAAAGCCCTCGCTTCCTCACTATCCTTAGGCACTAGCATCTTTGCGAAAGCCCACATCGTGTCGTCTTCGTGTGGTCGCTTCCTAAGAGGTTTGACACCGAAGACTCGCTCGATAACTCTGATCATGTTCCTGTCGAGAAGGGGCTCCGGTTTGTCACAACCAACTAGGAGAACCTCGGATGCCGTATACCTACCAACTCCCGGCAGTTTTTCGAGCTGGTCTTCGGAGCACGGCACCTTGCCTCCGAACTTTGTCTGCACTTGCCTTGCCAGCTCCATCAGGTGCTTAGAGCGCTGATGCTCAATCCCCAGAGGCCTTATAAGCTCTCTCACCTCGTCCTCGCTTGCCAGGAGGAGAGCACACGGGGTTGGGAACCTCCTAATAAACACCTCGTATACCTTGGCGACCTGCTTCACCGAAGTCTTCCTAAGTAGGAAGGTAGCGATAAGCACGAGCCAGGGGTCTTTTGTATTCCTCCACGGGAGTTGCTTGTCGCCGAACTCTTCATACCACTTAACGATTCTTCTAATGAAAACGCTCATTTTGTACTCTAAGTCCTTGCTAATCAGCAACGCCTACACCTCGGCACTTCAGCATAATATTTATATTCCCCCCTTAAATCCTGTTAAGGGGTTGCGGGGTTTCGCATAATGTCAGCGGGCTTTACAGGCATCGACGTGACCGTACCCAAGGATAAGTACCTAGAGATACTAGGCTTCACCATCTATACATATCTGGCTGGAAGGATAACGGCGTACAGCGGGATAATGGGTGGTAAAAGGTCGCTGGGAGAGTATATAGAGAACTTTATTTACGGTAAAGTTGCTGAGGTAGCGCTTCAGACCTTTCTAGTAAAAGAATACGGATTAGAAACCTTAACGGATCTAGACATAGCCGACTTCGTGCTGGGAGAGTACCTTCCAGACATCATTGCATTTAGAAGAGATGAAGAGTACGAGCAAGCACACTTCTGGGTAGAGGTAAAGGAAGTGCGCAGAGATCAGAAGTGGCTTCTGATACCGGCGTCTGCTGTAAGAAGCAGACCATACGACGCTTATGTAGCAGTTTGGGTGGGTCTGCCTGATGAGCACATCGCATGGCTTGTTAAGTACGTTCCGCAGGTAGAGAAGGTAATGGGTGAGGGCTGGAAGAAGAGGCTTGCAGAACTGGAGGAGATAATTACTAACATACCGTGCAAAGTAATAGGCTTCGTGCCGTGGGGTGATGTTGAGCTAGTGATTAGAGCGAAAGAGAAGACTCTAGAAGCTGGAAGAGCCCTAGATGCAAAATACGGTCAGAAAGCATGGCACTACTTCTCCGGCAATGAGAAGCTGTACGATCCAAGCAATCCATCCTGGAAAGGATCGCAGGTGAAAGAAAACGTAGGGTTCTTTCTAGGCGGATTAGCTAGGAGCTCAGACTGGAGTGCTTTTATCGACCTCATGCTAAGAAATCAGAGGCTTGTAGAAAAGGTGCCTATAGAGAGAAAGAGCAGGAGAGATGTTCCGGATATCTGCAAAGCGCTTTCCTCAGACGATTTCCGAGAGCTCTTTGAGAAGTGCCTCGAGCATCAGCTAAGAAACATCAAGAGTCGCTACAGGTCTATAAAGAGAGATACCAGCTGGTTCCAGCAACCCCTCCGCTAAGACGAGGCTAGGAGATCTCTTCTAGGACGCTTGCGATAGCTTCGGCAATTCTCTTAGCGCTAAGCGGTGGAACCGCTTCACCTATTTGCGCGCGAATTTCAGTCTTCTTCCCGTAGAACAGAAAAGCGTCTGGAAACGTCTGAAGCCTTGCTCTCTCCCTTAGCGTTAGCGTTGCTCTGCCTCTGTCATAGTGGTAGCCGTGCGTCCCCCCGCCTCCGTATGCTATCACGGTCGGAGCGGGCGTAAGTGGGTGGGTGCGCCTGTAGATGTTGCTCATAAGTCCTTTAACCTCCCACCTAGTGCCTCTCACGAACTCGTGGTTCTCACCGGGTGGTATTCTGCGCATCCTCTCGATTACGTCAGGATCCTCCTCAGAGATCTCATTCGTGCCGTCGGGGAAGCCGAGCAGATGGACAGGTCTGCCGTAGTAGCCGAGCTCTTTGAGCACTTCTTCGTGCTGTCTGATAGCTTCTTCAAGCTCTGCTTCGTCAGAACCCTCCACACCATTAACAAGTAGGTAATCCCTAATTATATCGAATGTAAGCTTGTCCCACACCTCGTGCTTCCACTGGAATGCTCGCTCTGTGCCGACCTCCTCCCACACGCCCTCCCACCTTCTCATGATCTCCCTATACTTGCTGTTTAGCTCAGGCAGAGCTCTCCCTTCGAAGACCTCTATCGTAGTGAGGGGGTATTTGCGGAAGAGCCAAAGCCTTCCGCTCAGCACCTTTTCTATTTCACCCCTAATCTTCCAGACCAGCTTTAGGTTTCCCGCCAGCAGATCCTTCCTGACACCTACAATTATGAGCCTCTCCCGCCTCTGGGGAACTCCCAAAGCAGAGAAGTCTACCACTTTGCTGAAGACTAGCTCATACCCCTCCACGCTGTTGCTGTTGCCGTTAGTAGCTATCACTTTTCTAACCTCAGGCCACCTCAGCCTCAGATTTGAGAAATCCTCTAGGATCACTTTATAGGCGAGACCCCTATTCGCGCTCACAAGACCCGGCACGTTTTCGAAAACGAACAGCTTCGGTTGCAGAACCGCTAGAGCCCGCACGAACTGCGCGTAGAGCCTCCCTCTCCTAACCTCGACCCCTCTCCTCTTCTCTTCAGGACCCCTTACCATCGAGAAGTCCTGACAGGGCGGACCCCCCACGATCAGGTCGACTTCAGCGTCTTTCAGATCGGAAAAATCGACGCGGGAGACATCGCATGCAAGAACGGTATTTAAAGAAGCCCGCGCTCTCTCCTCGCTTCCGCACACCTCGAGCTTCAGTCCGAAGTTCTTCGAGTATGTTGTCACCATGTGAAGCAAGACGTCGTTAGCGAACACTATTCTGAACCTCCCGCTCTGCACAAAACCTAAGTCGAGCCCTCCCGCACCTGAGAAGAGAGACACGACGCTGTACTCCGTCAGCCTCAGCCACCCCCCGTTTTGAGGTCTTTCTTTGCGACTTCCGATACGATGCTCTTTTCAGAGAGCCAGGTAAGCACTATGTTCCTCACAAGCTCCGCGTCATCGCTCCCCATAACGCCCCTAAGCCTCTCGATGAGCTTCCACTGCTCTTCAGTGAACGTCACCTGCACCCTCTTCGCTTTTCCTTTCGAGTTTTTGCTGTGTTCCAATACACACACCAATAATACATGTGGAACACAAGCTTATAAGCTTTAACGTCCGTGTGCTTCAGTGCGTGTTTTAGGCTAAGCTTATTAAAGCTAAGTACGCGTGAGTAGGCAGTCGATAGGCACTTCTTAAAGGCTCCCACACAACCCCCACCAACACGGCGTAAAGCTCCTCCCCACCGCATCTAAGAATCGCCTAGGTGTAGTTAAGTTAATATCTACGTAACGTTACTCGATGTGGTATGCGGACATGGTTAGGAGGGCTAGCAAAGAGAGGTACTATCAGAGGTGGCGTAGGGAACATCCAGAGCTGACTATACCTCAGTAGGGACGAATATATCTTCATTAAATCGTTAGCTGATAGGGAGGGTGTTCCAATAAAGGAAATCGTTTTAAACGCTGTTAGAGGGCTTTACAGCGGTGATTACATCACGGCAGGACTTGACGTCGCCGTAAAGTTCCTTAAGGAGTATGAAGAACATTATGGAGAATATGCGGGAGGTTATGTGGATGAGAGATACGTTCTTGGAAAGCTTCTAAACCTAACCACACATAAGCTTGCGTTTAAAGAGTTGGTGGGGAAAGCCTACGGGAAGGAGGTTGAGGAGGGTCCCCCACTCTACAGTAAATTTAAAGAACTTCTAGATGTTGCGAGATCTATCGAAGCAAGAGTGGAGAGAACGCTACTTCAGATGTTCGCATATGAGCCTAAGAATTTCTACAGCTACGCTTGGGGTGAGGTGGCTAACTGTCGCGAGGATTTCGAAGGAGCTGTGTTCGCAGTCCCATGTAGCGTGTGCGGTAGGAGGCTAATATTCACACATAAAGACAGCTCGTGGGAGAAGGTAAAGCCCATATTGATTGAGGCGTTCAGAGGCTGACGACACAACGACTGCAAGAAAACCGTGGATGAGGCAGAGCCAACACCACCCCAAAGCAGTAGAAAAGCGAGAAAATCTAATCCTTAGGAAAACCTAACGCTGAAAAGTAAAAACGTCTTAAGTTAATGCTCAGGTTTTGAGGGGCAAGTCACTAGAAAAACTAGCTTTGTTAAGCTTAACAATGTGTAAATTTACACTTAAGAGCAACCAGCAGAACGCTCCACTCGGTCGTGGAAATAAAACCTTTAAATTTGAAGAAGTTTCCATCTCTCTCCTTCGATTTTCTGTTTAAGTGTTGTGAGCTGCTCTTTCGTCAGCTTTACTAAGCTTTTTTGATGTAGTGCTAGGAGGATCGGGTATTTAACGTGTATGTAGTACTCATCTATGGGTTCGTTTGACCACTCCCTCGCGTTGGGGATTTTCTTCCTCTCAATTATTAAAGACCTCCAAGTAGGCAGACCGTACTCCCTCCTCCTCTGCCTTCCAAGCTCGTATTCAAACTTCCTAATGTAATGCTCTACAGGCGTCTCAGGGTCTGGGTACGCCTCAACCGACTTCCTAATGTATTCCTTAGCCTCCTCCTCAGTTATTATTCCCTTAACAACGGCTTCAGGCAGTATAAGCCAGCACATCGTGTTCCGCCCGTCAACAAGCAGGCAGGACTTCTCAACTAATGCCTTCACCCAGCCATACCCTTCCAACCTACCGTCGTATTCAAACCTACCTAGAATTGGGTCTTCAGCAACATGCCAACCGCTCGACACCTTAACGTCTTTCCTACCTTCCTTAACGACAACCGCCTTCACCTTCAAGTCATAACCTCTAGGCAACGCTAAATCCAGTATAGTAATGAATTTAGCCTCATCAGAAACGCCACCGAAAAGCCTTAACCTCTCATCCTTAACCTTCCTCACATAGTCTAGGTCCTTGCCTAAGTTCCTTAAATCCTCGATATTGTGATTTAGAAGCATCTCAGGCTTTATAGGTATTGCGAACAACTCCCTCCCCCCATGCCATGAGAGCGTAAGCCTGAAGAGGTGTGTTAAGTCGTAGATCTTCCTGCAGAACTTTATCTTACCGCCTAACTTACGCTCGATTAAAGAAGCTAGGAATTGATTAGCTTTAGGCAACTCCTCAAGCACCTTAGCGTCGAAGTCGATCCGAGGCAGGAAAGTCATGTGGATCCCCCCACCGCTTAGCTTAATGGTTGGTTCAACACCCCAAGACTTAAGGATTTCGTAAGCTTCGTAGACAGGCCTTAAGTTGCTTAAGTCGTTCTCGTCTGAGTCTATGTCGAAGGCGAACACATACTTAACGGGTGTCCAACCCCCGCCCTTCTCACAGACGGTTAATGCGTTGGGTTCCGTAGGCTTAACGAAGCTTAACGACCCATAGACTTCGGCAACGCTTGACTTAGTCCTCTCGAGGAATTCCTTCTTAAACGCTTCAATACTGAAGTATGCCTTATGCTCCATAGCCTTCCTCTTCTCACCCTTCAAATCGCCTATCAACGTAAACCTAGCGATGGCCCCTAGGTTTAGTTGCCTCCAATACATCGGCCATAAAGACCTAATCAAATACTTAACTTCTCCTGCGTCCATCGAGAACCACCTCAGTAGATTCAAACCACACAATATGATCTATGCGGAACTTCTCCTTCAGGTACCTAGCCAAACCAGCCCCCACTTCAGGAACGGTTTTATTCTTTTCCCTAGCGACTTTAGACAACACCTCACGATATTTCCTCGCTAGGCTGTACGTCCCCCTACCTACCTCAATAATGCCTAAGTCTTTTAACGTGCTTAAGGTCTGACCGACGTTCTTAACTCCGGACGCACGTAAAGCCTTTAAAAACAGTATTTCACCGATGCTTACGTTATATAGGATTATAAGTGCTGCCTTCACCTCATCATCGCCTAACTTCGCTAAGGTCCTTACCAACTCCCTAACTTCCTTCAACTCAATCAGTCTTGAATACATAGCTTAACAACACCCCCCTCCTCAACCCTATCAACCAAACCCAGCTCAACACAATCATCTACAGCTCTCGAAGCCTCCTCCCTACCTACGTTAAACTCCTTAGCAACAGAACCCACAACCTCATCATAGCTTAAGCAGGAACCGTTAAACTTACTAACTAAGAATCTATAAACATCTTGAGGCCTAACAACCGAAACAGAAACAGTAGATATAGTCTCTCCAGATCCCTTAGATGTGTCCAAAGTGTCCGAGGTGTCCGCCTGCGTGGTTTTTACATTCTCTTTATCGTTTAGTCTCTCTTTAGAGACGAATTCGTGGGGTTCATGGCGGACACTTTGGACACTTCGGACACTTTTTCCGTTTTGTAAGACACTCTTTAGTATCTTTTCAGGATCGAACACTAAGCTTTCGAGATCGATTTTCAAGTGTTTCTTTATTAAGGCAAAATCTAAGTCGGCAGGGACTTCAAGCTCGTAGTTGTTTATGTAAGTAGTTAGCTTATTAATATCAACTTTAAAGAGCCTCTTTCTTTCCTTTCCTTCCCTATCGAAATCAACAACAAACGGCAACTCACCTTTCCTCAATATCTTACCTATCTTTGTAGCTAGTGATCTATGAATTTCGGTGTCGTATTCACCCTCATTAGCTACGATAACGCCTTTCGCCGTAAGTGCGAATAAACTCTTATCCAACAACTCACTACCGTTTACTTCCTCAACGATCTTCTCAACAAGTTTAAACTCGTCGCTACGTTTATCTCCGCCACCACTCTTTAGGAGTCCCCAATCATCCTTAAATTCAATAGACACTAGGTAGGTACTTAAAGCCCTTAAGATACCGTTTATTACGTATTGAACATCTTCACTAACACCTTCCCTTTTTCTATATTCGCCTACAGCGTAAGTAAGGACGTCCTTAAACACGTCCTCACCCACGAGGTAGGCAACCGTTAAGATAATCAACCACTTATCCCTGTCGTGGCCGCCGAATATCTTCGAAACTACGGGGTCTAGTTCCTCATACGTTTTCTTGAACTCTCCCCACCTATAAAGCATAAGCAGGTATAGATCCTTAATGATGGACCAGACCTCCCCCCTCTCAACCTCCCTTTTGAAGACTCCCTTCCACCTAACCATAGACAGCGGTATGCTTCTATTCCTTGTGTCTTGAGGTAGTTCGGCAAGATCCTTGGGTTGGCAGACAATCACTTTAGGGCCGAAGGGATCTATGACCTCAATCTTCGTTGGGTCGTCCTTATTGCATCTAGTTATTGGAGTATTCTTCTGAGAGCCGGCGTTAAGGAACCTACGCATGAACTCATCAATGATAGTCTCATCTATTATGGCAACACCGCCGATTGTATTTATTATCCTTGCTAGAGACGCTTCACTTGGATCCGTTACCGTATAGCTCCTCGTTAAAGCACCTATGAACGTGGATAGGTTCCTCTTCCCGCTCCCGCTCTCACCGACTGGGATAGTGTAGGTTGCGTGGTTGATTAGGTCGTAGAAGTATGTGTAGATAATGAACAACGAAGCAACCTTATAGATTATCTCTTCAGCGCCGACGTACTCCCTTATCTTACTCATTATCGCTTCGAACACACCACGCCATGTCGGAGGCTCCGCTTCACCCTTATTTATCCTCCCTACTTCCTTCCATAATTCGTTAAACTCATTAACTGTGAGGACGCAGTTGCGGATTAACTCAAGAGGTAGGAAGATAACTTCGGCGGGTGCGGCCGCAGGGACTGATTCAACAACTTCAGCTACGGCTCCATCACTCTTAAAGAATATTGGCTTAGCCCCAACAACCCTCACATCCTCTTCGTTTGTGAACTCACCCCAAACCCATATAGTGAAGTATGCTTCACTACCTTCAACCAACGCTGCCTTCATCCTACGTCCGTCGGCGTACCTAATCTCAGTATCTCCGATAACGACCTTTGTAGTGAAAGGTTTAATGCTGGCCACAACCTCCTCCAAGAACTTCCTAACTTCCTCAGCTGCTTTAACGTCGTCCAAACCCTCCTCTCTCGCAACATCAAGGAGCTTCAGCTTCAGGTCTTCCTCATCGCCGACGGTTGTTTCCGCGTACTTCCTGCCTTTATAGTATATCCTCACCAAACCGTCCTCGTAGAAGTAGACCTTAGCGTTGAGGAAGCTATTTCTAAAAATTACTGGGGACGGCAACGTAGCGTTAATCAACTCATAGACATTGGCCTTTATCTCCTTCAACACCTTACTTTTCGTTCCCCTATCAAGCCCCGCAAATTGATCCTGCTCTAGAAGGAGCTCAACGCTCGACAAAGGTATTCCCTTTCTTGCACCCAAACTTAAGATGACTTTCTTCCTATCGCGCTTTACCTCAATATAATGCTTGTTGCCAAGAATCTCAACAACAATAAACCCCGAATCACCCTTCATCTCTTTCCTCAAAATCCTAAACAGGTTTTGTTTGCCTTCACTCGATGTATTTTCTCTAGGGGATATGTCCTCCGGGTTTTCAACAGCCATTTCTCAATCACCCCTTCGCGCTGACGCAAGTTTTTCTAGGTAGCCTGACGTTTCTACGCAATGTTAAAACGCCGACGTGAATTCCGCACTTCTTCCTCAACTCATTAATATACTTAAGCATCCTCTCCTCCTTCGTCCTCCCTTCAATCATGTCTCCCCACCAAGCAAATCATTCTGGAGGCCTCGACATTCAAATTAACCTCGAACTCGGTTAGGTAGCCCTCTCTCCTCAACACCTCCTGAAGTGCTGAATGTACTGTATTACCTAACAGCAGGATAGCCGATGAGGGGGGTATGCTGACCAACCTGCACCTCATGTAGAAAGCCTTCCTTAAGCAACCCACTACCTCGCTAACGTGGATCGTTAGGTCGTCATATACCCTAGACTCAAGCTTAACGGCTTCAAGCAACCAACTATAGATTTTAGACTCACTAACTTTATTAACTCCAATAGCATTATCTCTTCTTGGGGCTGGGTTTCTATCGGCGAGATGAGGCACGGCTGATCGCCTCAATTCCCACCTCTTACCTACGTTATCTTCCTCAGCAACTGCTCGACCTCACTCATTGTTGCGTTAAAGCTCCACGCTCGCTAGGTTCTTTATTGACAGTCTCAGGTACTTCTATGAATACCTTCACCTTAACCTTACCCTCCCATATCACCCTCCACAAATCGTTATGGCTTGTCGGTAGGTATATTAGATATCGCTCTTCATGGGTAGTCATTCTCGTGATGAACCTATCGCCAGCGAACACTATTCTAGGATTCTCCAAGACAACCTTAATCAGCTTCTCAACCATATTCCCACCTGAGTTCGTCCCATTAAAAAGGGTGCTTTCGAAGCTTATAAATCACAATGTAAAAATGCAGGCAATACAAAATTGAATTACTCATCATTGAACGGTAATGTTTTATTAACCTCTATTGCTAGTTTATTATGGGGGTGCTACTCTCGTGGCCTCTATTGATGAGTTCCTTAGTAAGCGTGTTGAGTATTTGAAAGAATCACTATTGCTTAGAGGTAAGAGGGCTGAGGTTTTTAAGGAATTATGTAGTGGAGGTGTTTTCACTAAATGGAAGTTAGCCCGTGATTCAGGAACAACAATCTACGGGATTAACAAGGCATTAGAACCTTTAGTTATTGCTGGACTGGTTACAGTTAAATCTGAGAAGATCACATCTAAGCTAAGTAGGCATGAAGTTAAAGTTAACGATGGAGGGAAGCTTGTTTGTAAGCTATTAGGGCCTGCGGATGAGGTAGTTAACGATGTGTTAAAATACGTAAGTAATGATGACAGAGAGTTTGTCGAGGTTTTAGCGAAGGGTCAACATGGTAGGGAGTTAATAGCTTATGCTATCACTGGATCCTTAGTTAACAGGATTGAAAGGTATAATTCCTCACCTATTAATGAGCAAGAGCTTAAAAGTATCTATAGCACGGCTATCTCTCAGTTAAAAGTGTGGTTTTCATTTTTATTTGGAGCTAAAGTCATTTTAGAATTGGGCAAAAACGAAAACAAGGTAAATGTAGGTGAATATGAATCTTCACTCATAAACATAGCAGAGGATTTATTAGTTAAATCGATTTTTTACAATAAAGAGATAAAGCCTTTCGAGTTGCCAGAAAAATACGGCATTCCCTCCAAAAGAGAGACTAAAGGATCTTCCGAATTCGAAGAATGGTTTAAAAGACTTTACGTAATAACATATGAAGAGTTGAATAAGATCGCACGAAACGAGCTCAATAAATTCCTCAGCCGTGAGGTTGAGAAGGATGTGAATCATGATATTGAGAATGTATGCTGGTGGACATCCCTCAAACTTTCCCTTGAAGGTATGGATCTTAATAAATCTTTAAAAATTAAGGACAAACTAGGTAAAGACATAGAAGCTACAGTATTTTCAATATTTATGGATAAATGTCACAAAGAACTAAGTAAAGCCCTTGAGCAGGTCATAGACTTCGTAAAGCAGTACGAAACAAACACTACTATGGGTAAGAGTTTTAATTTAAATAGTTAGCAGTTCATATAGGAATGTGTTTCCTATGATATCATCTCAGCATCCTTCATGTATTCCACTAATTTAAGCATGTAGAGCATTTCAGGTAACGTCGGTTTAGTATTTCCCTTCACGACCCCCCTCTTAATCATTTCGCTACGCCACTCATCAGCATATTTAACAATCTCTAAAATAAGATCTTGAAGACTACAAGCATCAATACCGCTCTGCTTTAGATCGTTAATGATTTTCCGCATCTTCGGCCTCCAAGGCTCCCGAGCAGTACAGCCTTCTTAATGTAGTGGTATCCCCGACCGTACCACCCTGAAACCACGTTTACGGCTTCATTCAACCTACCCACGACATCCCTAACGATCTTATCTGCTTTACCGCTCCAGATATTCGTAATATCAACTATGTGAATCTCTGTATTAGTAGTATCTACAGCTACAACGTCTAAATCCCTCCTACCACCACCCGCCCCAGTACCTATGGGGATGTCGAAATTTACCATGAAACCCCTTAAAACATAGTACTCAACAACAAGCTCCTCAACCCAAGATCTCGGCATTGGCATGAACTAAACCCTAAAAAACACTTAACATGTAATATAATAAACTATGATAAACCATAAATAGGAAAAAGAAAACACTTAAGCACACCTCATTTTATAAAAATCTTTTAACCCTTGAAGATTTTACATAGTATGCCGAGGTTCCCACACAATAATGAGTGAGTTCGTTAATGAAGTCGTAAATGGATTTGAGTTCCCAATCCTTCGTAGTTTTCGGGAACTACTTTACGCGTGTTCCAAGCCTTGTAAGCCGGGGGTCGCGGGTTCGAATCCCGCCGGCGGCTTAACCCTTTTATCAGGTGATAAAACTTTTCATAATCTACTCTAACTTTAGCTTTAGCACACAACATAGGTTAATTCCGTGAAATACCTAGTTGAGTTTTAATCTCACGTCTTTATATCTCTATGTGAGTTAATAGAATCGTTAGAAAAGTTATGTATTCTTCTTTAAAGATGCTTTTAACACTTCCCTCTAGGGAAGCTAGCGTTCCATTAGATCTATGCCTAAATTCTTAAGTAATCGCTTAAATTCTATTGAGTTATTCACAGCCTTCTTAACGGCTTCTTCAATTAAATCAAGTCTATTTAGTTTAATTAAGATGCTCTTGATTATGAATATCACTATAAACAGGGCAGTTTCGCTGGAGTCGTAATATTCTTTAAGAGTTTCGTAAAATATTGAAGAATCCTTGAGAAACACTATCAACGGGTCTAAACCATACTTAACTTCAAAAAGATGATTAAACACTGGTAAATACCCAGGGAAGAACTTTTGAAACCTCATCTTGATGTACTCGATTAACTCATCAACACCTACTGCTTTGGTTGAGCTCAACACGGACTCCCTAAACAGCGTTATCTATATAGTTACTACCTGTTAGTTTATAAAAGCAATAATAATCTTAGACAAACCTCTCATATACGTTTAAAGTTTAAAAAACACTTCAAGAGTTATATTGTTAGAAGATGCTGTGTGGTTGGTTGCGATATGGGGGTTTATGAATTCGGTGTTACCGGCCTTGATGCCCTACTTCCTGAAGCGTTAGTTCCTGGGACTTTAGTCGTTGTTGCTGGCTCACCAGGTTCTGGAAAAACAACTTTAGCTACGACTCTATGTCTTAAAAACGCTGTTAAAGGCTTTAAATGTTTGTACGTTTCGTTTCAGGAAGATAAGGAGAAACTTTTCAGAAATATGTTGAGATTAGGTTTAAACCTAACTGAAGTAGCTTCTAAGGGTTTAATGGATTTCATTAAGTTGCCGTTGTCGAGTTCAGCAGATGATATCGTTAGTGAGTTGGGGGCTTTAGTTTCTAAAGGTAGATATAACGTTATAGTGGTTGACTCTATAAATCCTTTACTTAAGGCGGTTGAAGGGGATTTAAATAGAAGGGCTTACTTACAGAACTTCTTCGCAGAACTACCTAAAATAACTGAAGGTGTTGTTACATTACTTTACGAAGCTCCTGAAGATATAGATACCTTAAGTTTAGGAGATATAGAGTTCGTAGCGGATATAATCATATACTTACGTCAGAAAGTTGAAAGAAGGCTTGTTTCAAGAGAGCTTGAAATAAGAAAGGCTAGAAACGTATCGCTTAACGTGGTTCAAGCACCTTTAACGATAACTGAAGGTAAAGGCCTTGAGGTTTGGATCCCCTACACGTTTGAGGAGATACAGCCGCCTGGAGAATCGTTAATTAAACCGGAACTCATGAACATATTAAAGACGGAAAACTGCGTTGAGTTAAGCGATCACATCCTTAACTCACTAGTTAAGGGGAGAGTCATATATGTAACATACCCGTCAGACATCCAACTCATAGAACCTTTAACCCATACCCTTTTCTTAGCCACCATAGTTAATGCGAAGGTTTTACTCATTAGTTATAGGTATTCATCAGCAGATATAAGACATTTACTCGAGAAAACGCTTAAACAACACGGTATAAGAGATACAGAACTTATAGATAAATACATCATAATAAAAAGTTTGAATCCCTTAGGCGTTAATGTAGCGCAAATAAACGCTTACGAAAATGAATGGATTAAAACCCTTAAGCCAGATATCGTGTATTTCCACGGGGTGGAGACCGCGCAAACTGTTTCAGAATTTAACACATATGCGTACTTACTAGTTAATCAACTTAACTTCCTGAGGAAGGAGCAAATCCTTACAATACGTGAGGGATCCTACATAAATAAGAAACTACATAGGTTTAACTCAATACTTTCAGACACTATAGTAAAGTTCAAACCAATTAAAGAAAAACCTGGTTATGAAATAAGGATATGGTCTAGAGGGGTTAAGCCCGTCACCACCACAGGTGAAAAGCTTAGTGCCTGCGGCCGTGAAATGTTTAAATTTTTGCTTAAAAAGCTTCAATTAAAAGACGTAACTTCCACGCAATGATTTCCTCACCACTCTCATTAATTTTAAGCTTTATTTAGGATCTCATTAACTAGTCTTGAGGGCTTTAAGCTTTATCGTAAATTAAGTAAAGCATTGTTGAAAATCTACTAATTGTGTGGGGAACTTCCTTCTTATTATGTAACCGGCTACGTCGAATATCCTTTCTGCTTTCGTTAAGATTACGTAGTCGCTTGAAGCTATCACATCCTTCTCCGCCATTACCGTAACGTCTGCTTTAGTGGCTAAGACTATAGTGACGTCGTATTTCTTCACCTGATTATGCGTTATTAAAGATTTTATTAGCTCCGCATGCTTAGCTGACCAGCTGACGTTCTTATCTAAGACGAGTTTAATGGATTGCGGCTTTAGGTACGTTACTTCATTATAGAGTATTTTAAAACTTTCTATGATTTGCTCGTCGGTAAAGCCTTTACTGTAGGATTTCCTTAAATCACGTACTATCCCATCATCACATATGTAAAGCTCCCTACCTTCAAGTGCTGAAGTTATGGTTAGTAAAGCGTTATATCCGTCAACAACAACCCTGAGGTGTTCGACATCATCTACATGTTTAGACCTGATTTTAACTACGTCTTCATCGCTATGTACACACCTAAGCAGTAAAGCCCTCTCAACGTTCGATAAGATGTATCTAGACGTCACTAAATCTAAAGATGCTTTCTGACCGTACCCTCGATTAAGTAAGTATTTATAATCTTTAGCAGCTTCACATACCTTTAAATCCACGCCCTGCTTCCCTAGCAAGTTTTCAAGCCTTTAAAACATTCTTTAAAAGAGATTCCAATACCTCAATTAACTCTACGTGGTTTTCAACCTCAACATAACCTGTTGCGTGGTCTGCTTTACCACCGCCACGACCTTTAAACACCGTTAAAACCTGCTTGAAGAGTTCGTTAGCTTTAATAACTTCAGATGCTTTACGTCCTTCGGAAATCTCAAGGTTTACACCCCCAGCTTTCCTAGGGGTTGCGACGATCAACACCGCATCTGGGTTTTCAGCCGTTAACTCTTGAAGAACTTCCTTAAGTAACTCCTCCTCCACATCTGCTAAGTATTTAACTAAATACCTCACACTACCTAAACTTCTTAACTCAGAGTACATGGACTTCTTCAACTCGTTGAAGTAGAGTTTACGGTAGGTGTTAAGTTTGTTTTTAAGGGTTTCTAACTCCTTAATTAAGGAAGGTATCCTAAGGTTTAAATCGCCCCCTACAACCTCCTCAGCTTTTTTAATCTTACTCTCTAACTCCTGAGCGTAAGCACTTACCTGCGTTCCCGCAACGTATTCAAACCTAACGACACCATCAGCTATCCTTTCAACCTTAACTATCTTTAAAGCCCCAACCTCTCTAGTGTTTTTAAGGTGTGTTCCGAAGCAGGCTTCAGCGTCTAACCCTTCGATCTCAACGACTCTAATCACAGGCTCTAAAACAACACCGCCCTCATAGAGAACAAACCCATACCTCTTCTCAGCTTCGTATTTAGGCATGTAATGAACTTTAACCTCCCTACCCTCTACAATAACTTTATTAGCTAACTCCTCTATCTGCTTGAGCTCCTCCTCAGAAACGGACTTGTAATGGGTTATGTCTAACCTACCCCTTAAAGGCGTTTTTTCAGCGCCTGCTTGCCAGACATGACTTCCTAACACCTTCCTCGCAACACCTAAGATGATATGTGTTGCTGTATGGTGCCGCATTAAATTAAACCTTCTATCCCAATCAATGACGCCAACAACTCTCCTACCAACGTAATCCGCCGGCATAGAGTCTTCTAAAACGTGAATAACTACAGAACCAACTTTTTGAGTGTCAACGACTTTAAACTTACGTCCATCAACTATTAAAACTCCTGAATCACCTTCCTGACCACCACCTTCAGGGTAGAAGGCAGTCCTATCTAAAACTACGTAATTTTTAATGACTTTAACTACTTCAGCCGTAAATTCCTTTACGTAAGGATCTTCATGGAATAAAGCCTTAGTAGCTGGCAAACCGGCGACCTCAGTAACTACGTATTCAGGGATCTTAGACTTAACCACCTTCTTAACGGGCGCTCTAGAATGCCTAGCAGCTAACTTGTTGTAGAAATCTTCCGGCACGCTCACCTCAACACCTAATTCCCTACTTAAATCAGCTATAACCTCAGGCGGTATTCCATGACTATCGTAAAGCTCTATCAACTCATCCTCGCTTAATCCTTTAGCTCCTTTAACTACATATCTCCTTATTAAACTTGGTGCTTTACTCAACGACTCGTTAAACTTCCGAACTTCATGATCTAGGACGTCATGTATGTATGCTTCCTTACCACGTACTTGAGGATATAAATCAACCCAATACTTAATCTGGTTGTCGAAGAGGTCGTGAATTAACGTAGCATCACTACCTAAAACATTAAGCAGTCTTAAAATCCTCCTTATGACGAGCCTAGCTAAGTAACCTTCACCGCTATTCGACGGTACAACACCGTCAGACAGTAGAAGCATAGCTGTTTTAACGTAGTCTAGAAGTGCGTAGAGCTTTATAGTTCTATCTAAGTAAGCACTAACTTCCTCTAAACTCATTCCTAACTCAATAGATACGTTCTTCTTCAGAAGCTCGAAAAGTTTAGGATTCTTAGGGTTTAACCTCCCCACATACTTAACGGCTACTTTCAATAAGTCTTCAGGCGGTTCAGACACGTTCAGAAGTTTATGATATTTAGGTACTAAATACCCATAGATAGCGTGAAAAGCTGTAGGTGTTTTCTGCGTTAGCCAAGCAATCCTTTCAATTCCATAACCAGTATCAACGATTTTCAAAGGCATTTCCCTATAGCCTTCCGGCGTGACGTCATACATCATGAAGACCAACGTAGCTATCTCCAAACCCCCTACAGCAACTTCAAAACAAGGTCCTGCGTTACCGCCGCCCTCCCACCAAGACTCCTTAAAGGTAAGCTCTTCCTCCGGTATCCCTATCTCCTTAGTGAAGAATTCCTTAGCATACTCAACTGTTTCATGTGTGAAGTATACCCTCTCGTTCGGGTAGTTGAAGGCGTGGTGACCACCCATTATGAAGTTCGTTAAGTGCCTGCCGAACGTATAACCAACGCTATCTATGTCTTCAAGCCTTATGCAGGGTTGAGCTATTACTAAAGGATTAGCTGGTGGGGGTACGAGACCCGACGTTACGTGAGGTTGAAAAACCACTATAGAAGCTATAGTTAGGTATAGATCGTCACGCCACCTAGCAACTACTGGATGAGGATCTATTATCGTGTGGCCTCTTTCGTTAAAGAAACGTAGGAACTTATCCCTAACCTCCTTAACCGTTAAAGGCGACGTACCCAGTTTAATATCGAAGAATGTGTAGTCAGCGCATGGAGCATCATTGCAGTTATCCCGAGGTATTTTAGACCAGAAGTCAGCGCCGCAGACTTTACATCTAGCGCGTTCATACTTCTCTACGTCAAACATTTTCACGCGAAAAATACTTGAATCAACAACCTTACCCACGCTAAACCACCGTAACTACTTAAATAATTCAAAGGAGTAAATAAAATAAAGTCTATGTTTCGCTGACTTAACTACCCGAATAGTGATGAGATGCCTTCAGCTATTTCTTCTTCACTTACTTCTTTCTTTTCCTCTTCTTCCTCCTTCTTAGCTTCAGTCGCTGGAGCTGGTTGTTGCGTAGGTTGTTGAGTAGTAGTAACTACAGCAATTCCTACGTTCAGCCTAAGGTCCGGGTTTTTCTGACTCAGGATTAAAGCAAGTGCTTGAGCTTTAGCTACGGCAATCCTAAACGCGAATGGAGCGGTGTCGGGAGTTACGTAAGCTATATGTGAAGCTAACGTTACCGCATGCGTGAATGCTTTGCTTAATACCTCCGGCATAATCTCAGGTATTGGTAAAGCTATGTTTACTGCGAGGTTCTTACTTAACTGGAAAGCAGTTATTAAGTCTTTTCTAAAGCTCTCTATGTCAAGTCTTAGCTGATCGCTTCTTAAAATCGTGCCGTTATCCCATACAACCTTCGCATTAAGCTTTACGGCTATAGGCTTTACGTTAAGCTTCCTAAGCAACGAAGCTAACTCAACGCTTATTTCATCGCCTGCTGAAGCGACTTTAGTTTCCTTAGCTATCCATATAACTCCTTCCTTAACCATAGTCCTAATTTTCAACTTACCGAAGACAGACATCATAGGCCCTGGAGGTATTCCGGTAGGCCCTTCCGGAACGTAAATATCGTCTGTAGCTTTATCCCCGGGTTTAGCGTAACGTAAAGTAACTAACTTATCTAAGATATTAGCTATTTCGAAAGCGTTTAAGTTTGTAAAGAAGTACGCGTTAACACCTACTAAGTAGGGTTCAAGCTCATCTAAACCTCTTATACTTAAGTCTTTTAAAGCTCTGTAGATTAACGTGTTTTTATAAACCTTAACCACGCCGTATTTGCTTAATGCTTTCTTGATTTCTTTATACTCACGAGAAGGAACACCGGAAATATCTAATATAGCTATAACTTTATACCTGCTTAAAAGGTCTTTCACTTCATTTATAACTTTATCTTTCTCTACTAAAGCTACACGAACTTTATGCTTCACCCCTTCTTTCTTTACAGACGTTAGTAACTTACTTAACTTAGCTCTTGTAGAACCTTTCAAGCCGTGATCACCTCGACTGACGGACCCATAGCTGTTTTAACGTATATCTTAGTAGTTTCTAAAGGCTTCGTGTATTTAGACCTTATAAAATCTAAGACCGCCATGGCGTTTTCCGCTAAATCTTCTACTGACATAGACTCTACCCCTATCCTGCAACCCACCCAAGCCTGCTCTTTATTCCTGACCTTTACAGAGTCTAAATACCTGCTTATTAAGGATTTTATGTCTGCGTTAGCTGGGACAGGTATTGGAAACTTACCCCTAGGGCCTAAGGACGGACCTAAAACCCTACCAACTTGCGACATTAAGTCGGACTTCACTAGGAAGATATCGTATTTCCTAGCGATTTTCTTAGCGTCTTTCTTACTTAAGTTCTTTAAATCATCGCCGTTTAAAACGTCAACACCGGATTCCCTAGCTTTAAGTAGCATATCACCGGTAGCTATAACTAATACCTTACTTTTCTTACCAGCCCCCTTAGGTAGGAAAACAAGATCTCTAAACTTAACTTCCTGGCTCTTAGGATCAGCACCTTTAAACACTACTATCAGCTCTACCGATTGATTGAATTTCCTTCCTTTACCTAACTTCAGTGCTTTCCTTATAGCGTCACTCAACGCTTCCTTACTTACCGCCACCTAACTCACCCCGCTTTATTTCCACCGATCCTCATATTTAAGTAGTATGTTATCGTAGGCACCGCTTTCTATCTGCTTAAGCACTTCCTTAGGTTCTTTACCGTCTACCGTAAGACCTATGGTGGCAGCTGTGGATACGATCGTTTTAACCGCTGCTTTAAGCGTTTTAGCAGTTAGTTCGTTCTTTTTAGCTAACGCAACCTTAACGACGTCTTCAAAGCTTATATTACCTACCTTCTTATGTGCTGGGTCTCCTGAAGGTTCGTTAACACCGGCGAATTTAAGAAGTAAGGATGATGTCGACGGGGATTTAACCTCTATTAAGTAGTTTTTAGTGTTTAAATCTACGTGCAGTAACACCGTAACATCATAACCTTTAAGTGCGGCAGTTGCTTCGTTAATTTTATTGACTACTTCATCGACTTTTAACCCCAGCTGACTAAGCGTAGGTCCTAAAGGAGGCTGTGTTGAGGCAGCACCACCCTTCACATTTAACTTAACCGTTCTCCACACCATCTTACATCACTTCTTAACGGGTTTAACGCTATCTACAGGCACAGTCGCCTCCATCTTGAAGGAGGCTTCAAGTATGTTTAACGTGACCGTCTTTTTATCCACATTAACACTAACTACTTTAGCTTTAAAGCCTTTAAACGGGCCGGAAATAATCTCAACGTCTGTACCGGGTTTTAACTCCTCAACCAACGGCGTAGTCTTTATTAGTCTCTCCACCTCATCCCTGCTTAAAGCGCCCATAGCCCTTCCTTTAACGTGTTTTATGTCTTTAGATACTTGATGAACTACGTGATGTCCTGTAGCCTCTATTATTAAATACCCCTTAATCTTAGGGGGTATTATTATGGAGTAGATACCCTCAACACCCATGCTTTTAGCCACGGACTCAAGCATTAAAGCTACGTTAAGCTCTTGACCTGCTGTAGTTCTTAAAACAATATACTTAACCTGCTTTTGACTTTCTACTTTCTTCTCCTCACCCAAACGAAACACCCTGAACGTAAACCAAGAGGTAATGCACTAAAAACCCAACCACACCCACTAGAAGTAACCCGCCGAAAACTATCTTAAGTAACGTCTTATATTCGTCAGGCTCAGGTTTTTCAGATATCGTTACTATCTTCCTCCACATAGCTATGATCTCCTCAAGCTTCACGACTCCTCACCAATCATTGAGGCTCCGCTTTTTAAGGTAGGATGAATGTTTATAAGCTTTCTCTAACTTAATATGTATTGAGTTGGGTGTGGGCAACCGTAGCTTGGGATGAGACCCACACCTTCCCGGCGCTGACGGCGGGAACTGATGGGTGATGCGCCCTCCGTGAGGGGCTTCGGAAAGGTGATGGAAGCCCTAGGGAGAGAACCCCTGTAAAAACAACAGGGGCCGTCAGCATCTACATAACATATTACTGGGGTTATTTTATTTGGTAAGGGGCTAGAACAGTTGAGGAAGGTGGTTAAGGACTTAGCCATTCAGAGATCGTACCTACTATTCAACTATGCCGTAGATAGGGTTAAGAAAGGTGATTTAAACTTAGCGAGGAGATACATCAGGTTAGGTTTGAAGTTGTTGAGGAAAGCTAATGCTTCAAAACCTTACGTATATAGAAGATACGTATGTAAAAACTGCTATATTCCGTTAATACCTGGTTTAACGGCGAGGGTAAGGATTAAAAGTAATAAAAAGCAGATAATAACCACCACAACATGTTTAATGTGTGGATGGGTGAGTAGAAAACCATGCGAAAAAAGGAAAGGAAGGTAGGGGAAGTATTGTCCGAACCCGCTAGGGTTAGGTTAGGTAAGAACGGGATAAACGAGAACGTCTTAAACGAGATAAAAAGACATTTAGACGAGGAGAAGATAATTAAAGTTAAAGTGCTAAAATCCTTAATAAAGATGGGGTATGAAGTAAATCAAGTAGCTGAGGAAGTGGCTTCAGCGTTGAATGCGGAAATAATCGACGTTAGAGGACATACGTTCACATTAAGATCTAAGCCCAAAAGAAGTTAAACCACTCATCAATGATTTACTCTTCATGAAGGATAGATCTCATCATCTAATTCAACGTCTAAGTAAGAGTAGCTACACATTATACTAACATATATACGGACGGGCCCGCCTAATGATTTGAATACCGTAATGTAGCGATCTCTCCGTTTCTCCCTAGACGTTCATTCCAATCATTTCATATGTTTTCATGATCTCATCTAGGGAGTTCCGCCTCCACTTAGAGGGCTCGCTTAGCTCATCCCGTAGGTTCATGGGCGACTGTCGAGGGTAACGGCACAACCATCCCATCTATGTTGTGTGTATCCCCACCTAGGCTTGAAGCATTGCTCCCATTGCCTAAGCGGACTCCCAACATACTTAAACACCAGCGTTATAAACCTTTCCTATAAACATCGAATATGTCACAGCCCACCTCTAAAAGTAGGGCATTCAATCATTTGATTAAGGTAGTTCTTAAAACTATAGGTTTTTATTAAGCAATGAGGTTACGATAACTAAAGCTACGCGGGTTTAAATACGTAGCAGGAGATGTTGTTAATAGTTTGATAAAGGGTTTGAGGCTGAGTTGGTGCCGCCGCGGGGATTTGAACCCCGGACACCCCGGTCTTCAGCCGGGTGCTCTCCCGGGCTGAGCTACGGCGGCGTTAGTTAACTCTTCCAGTAGCTTTACGTATTAAGATTTAAAAACTTTATTCTTACTGAGTCACGCTTTTAAAGGTCTAGTACGAATCTTGTGATCCAACACTCGTCTTTTTTAAGTATCTCCATTAATGAGTAGGTAACTGCTTTAACTTCGTTTTTAACTTCATGTTTTTCTTTGTCTACAGGCTCTCCGCAGACCTCACCTAGAAATTCAACCTCTTTAGAGAGGTCTTCTTGATTGTTAATAGGTCTGTTGAAAGTGATTTTAAACGTTGTGAAGGCTAGTTTCTCGACGTTATATATGATTAGTAAGTCCTCTAACCATCTATATAACGCGTTATATAAGTCGATACCGTTGTCAACAATTAACTTCCTTACCTTACACTCAACTTTACTTGTGTTGAGCATGACTTCAAATAACGCTTTAGCTGCGTTAGAAAACGCTTCCTCAACGTTACGGCCTGCAGCTTCCACGTAGGCGTCGGCCGTATGCTCTAAGAATTTAAATCCTAGGCAAGACACTCTAACCACCGAAGGTATTAACGCTTTTGAGGTTATTAATGTTGGGAAGCATGCCATTAAAAATACTTGGTTTGGTGCGGCGGCCGGGATTTGAACCCGGGATCTCCGGCGTTCTTCGAAGGGACCTTGGAAGGCCGGCGTCCTAGACCAGGCTAGACGACCGCCGCCCAATAAAGTTTTGCTATAGGTATTTTAAGTTTTATTTACGTTGAACGTTACTTGATCTTCTCTACGATTGGCGGTATGCATGTTTTAAACGTCTTATAGCCTCTAACAATCCTTAACTCCACACATTCTGAGTCTATGCTATCCTCTACAGCCGTTCTTAAATCGCTTACCTTCTTAACTAACTTACCCGCCGCCTCAATTATTATGTCACCTACCTTAAGTCCGTATTCTTCAGCTGGGGAACCAGGCACTATATTAACTATTATAACGCCTTCGTTTACCGGTAAGTCGTAAAGTGTGGCTACCTCATTAGTTACTGGAGTTACGTAAATCCCTAGCCAAGCTCTTACCGGCGCTCCATACTTCCTAATCATTTCTAAGAACCTCTTAACTGTGTTTATAGGTATTGCGAACCCTATGCCTTGAGCATATGGTATTATAGCCGTAGCCACGCCTATAACCTCACCTCTAGCGTTTATTAATGGACCCCCGCTATTACCCGGATTTATAGCGGCGTCAGTCTGTATTAGATCCTCAAGCACTAACTTCTCACCTGATATTGTCCTTCCTAAAGCGCTGATGACGCCCATACTAACTGAAGGTCCGGGAAGACCTAAAGGCGACCCAATCGCGAAGACCATCTCACCAACTGATAAGAGGTCCGAATCACCTAACTTTAAAGGCTCCACATCTCTAACATTAACTCTAAGGAGGGCTAAGTCTCTATAGGGATCCACATCCAACACCTTAGCTTTCTCTCTTTTCCTATTAGGTATCAAGACATTAACTTCAGACGCGTTAAGAACTACGTGCGCGTTCGTAACTATAAGACCCTCCTCTACAAAGAATCCTGAACCAGCACCTCTAAACTCTCTATAGCCAAAGAAGAGATCAATACTTGGTACTGTAGTGAATATCGTTACAACGCTTTTTGAGACTTTATTTATTAACTCTGAGACTTGCTTATTGAAAGCTTCTAAACTCATGTACACACCAAGACATATTTCCTCAAGCAATTAATAAATGAAAAGTACGTTTATGAGTAACGCCTAAGTTGTTTTTAACTTAAATAGTTAAAGCTTAATAAAACCTGTAGTAAATTGATTAGGGTGTGAGTGAATGGTTAACGTTAAGGAAGTGCCTGCGGATTTGTTTATTGCGGAGCTCGCTAGATATCTTAAGGAGAACGTTAAAACCGTAAAACCTCCGGCTTGGGCATCGTATGTTAAGACAGGTTCTTTTAGGGAGAAAATTCCTGAAGACCCGGAATGGTGGTATGTTAGAGCAGCTAGCGTATTAAGGAAGCTCTACATTAGTGGTGAACCCATAGGTTTAAACACGCTTAGAGTTGTTTACGGAGGTCTTAAAAGAAGAGGTTCAGCCCCTCCACACTTTAGAAGGGCTGGAGGCGCTATCTTAAGGACTATACTTCATCAGCTTGAAAGCGCTGGTTTAGTAACTAAGGTAGAGAAGAAAGGCCGTGTTTTAACTCCTAAGGGATATTCTCTACTCGACTCTATAGCTGATAAAGTATTTAAGGAAGTCGTTGCTGTAAACCCTGAGTTAAAGAGGTACGGGGGTTAAGTATTGAGTGAGGAGTACTACGACGCTGAGTTAGAGGAGCTTAAGAGAAGGCAGCTAGAGGCTCTTATGAGGAAGCAGGAGGAAGAGAGAAGAAAGCAGGAGGAGATGGAGAGGGAGGCGCAGAAACAGGAGATATTGAGGAAGGCTATGACGCCGGATGCTAGGGCTAGGTTAAGCAATGTGAAGTTGGTGAGGCCTGAGTTAGCTAAAGCTGTTGAGGACTATATAGTTAACCTAGCTCTTACAGGTCAGTTACGTAGCGTTATAGATGAAGAGACGCTTAAGCAGATTTTATACGCGATAGATTCAAGAACTAGGAGGGATTATAGAATCGTTATTAAAGAGAAGAGGTGATTGAATTGACTAGGAATAAACACGTAGCACGTAAGTTAAGGCTTGCTAAAGCACTTACAAGCAATCAAGCAATACCTGTATGGGTTGTAGTTAAGACTTTGAGGAAAGTCCCTTACAGACCTAAGTTAAGGCATTGGAGAAGGAGTAAGTTAAAGAACGTATGAGGCGATGTGATTGGTTGAGGGTAGGATATACGTAATAAATTTAAACAGACTTAAGTGGACTGGATTAAGTAGGAGAGTGCCTAGAGCCATAAAACATATAGAGAAATACTTATTAAGACATACGAAAGCCGATAAGATTATAATAGATTCTTCAATAAATGAATATCTGCACTCACGATCTCACGACTCACTACCTAGTAAAATCGCTGTCACGGTAGTTAAGCTAGATAGTGAGGGTAAAGTCCTTAAAGCTACGTTATGCATCCTAGTGGAAGAGAAGTTGGAACGTGTTGAGGTCGGTTCAGGCGGAAGTAAATCTGAGGTCGTTAGTTAATGCCTTTAGAAAAGCTGAGGATTTTCGGAAATCCAAACATCGGTGTTTACATATTCACAAATAATAAAGTGACTTTAGTTCCTGAAGGTACGCAACCACAGGTTAAGAAGGCGTTAAGCGATACATTATCTACTGAAGTTCTGGAAGCAGTGGTTGCCGACTCCAGGCTTTTAGGTATATTCATAGCTGGGAACGATAAAGCTATATTACTGCCTAAAACAGCTCGTGATAAGGAAGTAGATAGGCTTAAAGAGTTAGGCCTTCCTGTTAAGGTGGTTTTCACGTCGTTTACGGCTTTAGGTAATATAATATTAACTAACAATAGAGTAGCGTTAATCCATCCGGAGTTAAGCGATAAAGAAGTGGAGGTCGTGTGCAGGGAATTAAATGTGGAGAAATGCGTTAGGAGATCTATAGTTAACATACCTACGGTGGGTTCCGTCGCCGTTATTAACGATAACAGCGGCTTATTCCACCCCGACGTCAACGAAAGCGAGTTAAAAGCTCTTGAGGAATTACTTAAGATACGTGTAGGGACAGGCACTGTAAACTTCGGAGTTGGGTTTATTAAGACCGGTTTAATAGCTAATAATTTTGGGGCTGTGGTGGGGGATCTAACCACAGGACCTGAGATAATGAGGGTAATGGATGCGTTTAATTTGAGGTGATGTGGGTGGAGGTAAAAACGTTTAGGGTCGTGGGTTTGGCGCTCTTCAGCCCAGACAGAACTAGAGATTGGCAGAAATTCATGATAGATGTTAGAGGCGTTAATGAGAAGGAAGCTTTAGAGAAGGTTTATTCATTAATGGGTAGTAGGCATAAGCTTAAGAGATCGCATATAAAGGTCGTTGAGATTAGGGAAATAAGTCCTGAAGAATCCAAGAGCAAGTATATAAGGGAGATATCCGCTTTAGAGGGTTGGAGCGTTGAGTGAATCTAAAGGACAGCGAGTCGTTGTTTCTTTAGATGCTTTAGTAGCTCAAATGGCTGAGTTAAGGAAGTATATCGAAAACCTTCAAACTCAAATCAATCAAATACAGGAGGAGATCTCTGAATTAAGAGCTAGTAGTAACGCGTTGTCAGAGTTTAAATCAGGTAAGACTGAGGAGATACTTACTCCTGCTGATAGACGCGGTCATATATTAATTAAAGCTAAGCCCGTCTCGAAGGAAACTGTAGTAACTCATATAGGTCTGGAGTATTACGTTGAGTTACCGCTAGATAAAGCTATTGAAATCTTAACGCTTAAGGAAAAGGAGCTTAGGGAAGCTAGCGATGAACTTCAACGTGAGTTAGTTAGAGTTTTAAACTACTATCAAAGACTTGAAAACGTAGTTAACACGGTGTTAACGCAGGCAAGGCAGCAAGCCAAACAAACGTCTGAGAAAATCTCTTCTTAAAGATAGAGTGATTAAAGGATGTTTAAGAAAGTTAGAGAAACCTTACGTAGCCTCACCTCTAAGGTTAGCGATACGTTAAGCAAGAAAGAACTTAGCTATGAAGAATTTAATGAAATATTTGAAGAATTTCGATGGGTTCTTTCAGAGAACGACGTTGCTCAAGAAGCTATCGACGCTCTTAAAGAGATATTAGCTAAGGAGTTAGTCGGCGTTAAAATTTCTAGATTTACCAGCTCTAAAGACTACGTAGTAGATAAGGTTAAGGAAGCTTTACGTAAATTATTGGAGGAGAACACATTCCAAAACGACTTAGTGGATTTGGTTAAAGCCTCACCTAAGCCCTACGTCATCGTGTTTATGGGGGTTAATGGGGTAGGTAAGACTACAACCATAGCTAAGGTAGCGTTTAAGTTAAAGACCAACGGCTTAAAACCAGTTATAGTGGCGGCTGATACGTTCCGAGCCGGGGCTTTAGAACAGCTGGAGATACACGCTAAGAAACTGGACGTGCCGTTCATCCGAGGTAAGTATGGTGCGGACCCAGCGTCCGTAGCTAAAGACGGAGTCATCTACGCTCAGAAAAACAAGCTTGACGTCGTGTTAATAGATACGGCAGGCAGGATGCATACAGATAGAGACTTAATGGATGAAATCCGTAAGGTGGTTAGAGTCGTTAAACCAAACCTTAAGGTACTTGTTCTAGACGCCTTAGTTGGGAATGACGCCGTAAATCAAGCTAAGTGGTTTGACGAGGTCGTAGGCGTTGATGCAGTTATACTCACGAAACTTGACGCGGACGCTAAGGGAGGTTCAGCTTTAAGCGTTATTTTAACGATAAATAAGAAGATAATGTATGTCGGTGTAGGGCAGGGATATGAAGACCTCCTTAAGTTCAATCCGGACTTAATACTTAATAATCTCTTAGAGCAATAACTTCTTGATTGCTGACGGCTCCTGTTGTTTTTAACAGGGGGTTCTCCCTCTAGGGCTTCCATCACTTCTCTGAAGCCCCTCACCGGGAGTGCATCATCTATCAGTTCCCGCCGTCAGCGCCGGGAAGGTGTGGGTCTCATCCCAAGCTACGGTTGCCCACACCCAACTCAATACATATTAAGTTAGAGAAAGCTTATAAACATTCATCCTACCTTAAAAAGCGAAGCCTCAAACAGGTGGTGATTACGATATTAAAACTGGTGTTGGCTGAATCTTCACTGGAGCTTGTGCCTCAGGAAATCGCTAGCCATCCTTCAGTGTTAAAGCACGCTAAGCTTAGAGGTAAGAAACCTACGGAAATCCTACTTGATAAGTCGTTTCATTACTCAGCCATGAAGCGGTTGAAAGATAAGGAAAAGAGGGGTAGGCCCGACATCGTGCACGTGACCTTACTTGAAGCTCTTTCATCGCCTCTGAATATAGAGGGTAAGCTACGGATTTACATACATACCTACGGTGATTACGTTATTGAAGTTAATCACAAAACACGCATACCTAAGAACTACTTAAGGTTTGTGGGACTTATGGAGCAGTTGTTCACGGTAGGTGAAGTACCGCCTAAATCGAAAGAACCCCTCCTTAAGATCTACCCGTCAAACCTCACGAATCTTTTAAAACTTCTTAACGCTAGAGGGGCTATAGTGCTTGATGAGGAGGGTGAGTTAGTCAGTCCTAAGGCTATATGTAATGAAGCAATAAGTAAAGACATACCAGTGATTGTTGGGGGTTTCCCACACGGTAGATACGGCAGTGAAGTTTACGCTAACGCCATCGCAACATATTCGATCTACCATAAACCACTGGAGACGTGGACCGTCACCTCGATAATAATACATGCCTGCGAAGAAGTTTTGAAAATCCTACTCTAGCTAAATACATAGATGTTGCGGTTAGGTCAAACCAAACGAGGCTTAAAAGGTTACTCATACCTGTCAAAAACAACGTATGAACATCTTTCCCTACCTTTAAAGGCAGAGTTCCACTACCGGGTCTTAAGCAATACCCCCTTCAGAGAAGGTAAGCTGCCAAATATGCTTATCATATAACTTTATCTGCTTCTTCAGATACAAAGGAGGCATCGTGGTTCTTATTCTAAGGTTTCGGCTTCATCGTTTTTAATTACTTGCCTTCATCATCCGATCTTTACTCTACCCCCGCTTTCCGAGAGCCTAACTTCATAGCTCAAACCCTCCCCAACCCTCCACTAAACACCTCAGGCGAGGATAGAAGCTTCACTTAGTTGAATCTCATCCATATCTCCATCTCCTCATTAGCTTGACAACACAACCCTCAAACATAAAATTAAACAGTAACATTCATATATTTTTATAATTTTTTATAATTTAGTCTTTAAGGTGGGGTAACGCTCCTCCATCGCTGAAAGCCCTTCATCAACTCCAAATAGAAACTACAAAACCAGGCATAAACTTAAAGAACGAAGAAAACAATTAAGAATATTTAAGAATACCAAGAAAATATACAGAACAGGTTAAGGCGACATCACAGCTTCATATATGCATTCAAAACAGCTTGAAAATTCTCATGGAATACATATAATAGGTGTTATTCATATGACGAAGGAGTTAAAAATGGGTGGCACTCAAATATTTTACGGGGGTGTTAATGCTGGTAGAGAAGTCAATAGCCGTGCAAAACCCGAAGAATGGATACCGTTGCTTATGAATGCGTATAGAGCACTACGTGAAATTTTAGAGGAATTTAAGGTTAAGCCTGTTATTGTCGGTGCTGGTGCCTACGGAATTCATGTTGAATTTGATCCAACTAAGGACATAGATATAGCTCTCTCCAAACCGCTCTTAGTAAGCGAGCTAGGAACGATTCTAAATCGACTATCGAATTCCCTTAAAACTCTCGGCTATAGAGTGCTTGGTGGAGGACTACAGCAGGGAAGATCGCCTGAAGATTGGGTTATACAGATATTTATTGGGGTAAAACCTGGGAGGATTGTCGGGCTAGAGATCTTTAATCTATTAAACGCTCGACCACTTTCTGTTTTTGAAACTAAAACCACGTATCTTGAGGGCGAGATGTTTGAAGTGTTAACTCTTGAGTCATGGATCGCAAGCAAGCTTACAGATCCAAACGGTATTGACGAGCGCAACTTAAGGAGGCTAGAGAAATCCCTTGAGAAGAACGTAAACGTTGAGAAAATTCTGGAAATAGTTATGAGAAGCGGTCTCAGTGAAATAGCAAAGATCAATGCTAAAGATGCGTTAGCTAGGACACGACATGCGAAGCTTAAGACCTTACTAACGGTATTAATATAAGGTGAGTTTCACGGCAGAGCTAACGCTTAGATGGAGGCGTGGTTTAAAGGAGTGGGAGAAACCTCTGCTAGCAGCAGCTATGTACTTCGTGGATCCTAGACCAGAAGAGGAAATCTTAAAGGATATGGCAGAGCTCGTTGGACTCGAAGAATCTAAAAAGATAGCATCACTGGTATGGAAGATAGCCTTCGGCGAAGGTTATATAGACGAGGAGTGGTTTAAACTATTAGAAAGCCTTAAGATCTTAAGTCCCTGGAAGTGCATATGGAAATTCCAGGAACTCGCAGAGAAAGGACTCAGAAAAAGACATAATACCGAACCCGCTAAGTTGAGAGACAGAGACGTTCTAAGAGAAGCATGTAAACTCCTTGGAACAGGATAACGTCTTTAGTCTCTTGAAGCAGCCCAGCAGTCAGGCTTAAAGGATACTATGTCTGACCTCCTCCCCGTTCTGAAGGACTTAGGGTTATGGATTGCTTTCACCAATCATCGGCCTCAGAGGGCCTCAAAAATTCGTGTGGGAAATATTGGGCTTCTAGAGGGTGTTTTCGGTATTGCTTGAAGTTTACCTCCAACACATTAAACATCATCACCAAAAGCTAAACAATTATATAAATCTTCCTATCCACACCACAGATGACAGGCCTTCGGTTGTAAGGAGGTATCAAAGCGTTCTATGCTTTAACAGCATAAATAGCGAAAAACGCTTAGCTGGTAAAAATAAATATTAGAATCCTAGCGTCTGGTGCCGCGGCCGGGATTTGAACCCGGGTCACGGGCTTTCCATGCGTGAAGCTCGAGAGGCCCGCATACTTGACCGGGCTATACTACCGCGGCACCAAAACCTTTAATTTAGTAGAGCTTATAAGTGTTTTGGAGTTTAGTCAATGATTAATCATCTTAACGTTTGGTTAAAGTTATGCAAAACATACTGGAGTTTAATCGCTTGGTTTTTTAGTAAAGACCTTCTTTAAGGTAAGGTTTATGATGTAAATTAACAGTATTACCTGAGGTATGTCGAGAATGTAAACTGAGTAGGTGGTGTTTGTTGCTATTAAGAAGAAGGGTATTGGAGTAATAGTTAATTTCCTCGTTATCGCTACTGAAGCTACGTATAGGTAATACGTCGTAGCCGTTAAAACAGAGGAGAGCATGAGTAAATCTCGCGTAATTTTAGAGCTTTTGAATACATGCAGTATTAACATCCCTATAAGTAATGTAAAGGATGTAACCGCTGAAAGCACTATATGATCCACCCACATACCAACTAAGGATGAGATAAGCCGGAATAAAGCGTAAATTATCAGATATGAAGAGATGAAAGTTATTAAGGATAATGCGATGCGGCGTTTTAATGACGATTCAGCATTTCCGGCAGAGATCATCTTTATCACTAGACCCTCTTCTCATCACTCACTATTAAATATCTACAGAAATTAATAAGTGATGAGGTAATTAACGACGTGTATGATGAGGTATACATAGCTTATGAAGAGTTAGCGAAGCACTACAGGAGAAGGGCTTGGACTCTAGTTCTTAAAGCCTTTAAGAAAGACTGTTCTTTCTTCGCCGACGTAGGCTCCGGACCCGGTCAAAACTCTATCTACGTAGCTTCGTTAAACCCTAAAGTAAGGGGTGTTTTAATAGATCTTTCACAGTCTATGATCGCTAAATTTGTCAGTATATGCCCCGAAGACCTTAAACATAGGCTCTATCCAGTCGTTGGAGATATGGTTTACCTACCTTTAAGAGACTCCTGTTTAGATTCCATAATAGTTATAGCTTCGTTACATCATATAACATCGAAGGAGAATCGATTACAGGCATTGAAGGAGTTTCATCGTGTGTTAAAAGAGGACGGCTTAATGCTCGTTACTGTATGGAGTAGATGGCAATACGAACTCGTTAAGGAAGCCTTCAAGGAGGTTAAGCAATACCTACTTAGGAGGAAGAAGAGCTTCTGGGATGTTAAGAGATGCTCCGGTAGCGTCTGTAGGGAGTATCACCTTTATACTTTAGGTGAGTTAGTAAGGGATGTGAAATCAGCTGGGTTTAAAATCCTGGATAGAGGTGTTTATACACCTGCTCCAGGTAAGAAACTAAGCAAGAATTATTTCTGCTTATGTTCTAAGTAAGGTATTTAACCATATATGAAGAGTTCGAAGGTCTTGAATAACCAAGCCTAGCGTAGTATTGTCTAACGCCAACCCCCGATAAAACCAAGATTTTCTTAGCGTCATACTCTTCAAGAGCTATTCTCTCAGCCTCAAGAAGAAGCTTCCTTCCCCAACCCCTGTGTTGCCATTCCAATATATTGCTGGCTTTACCTCCTAAACCTATCGGAATTCCATAAACATGTAGTTCCCTAACTATAGCTGTCTTACCCTCCTTAACCTCAGGCCTATGAGCTTTATCGCTAGGTATCCTAAGTCTTAAAATACCTACGACTAAGTCGTTAATCACGTCTTCAACGGCTAAGAAGATTTCATATCCTTGCCCCGCTTCGTAAGTTAACCTAGTTATTTGAAGGTTCTTCTCATCCACCGCAACGCCGTCTTTAAGTACTCTCCTAGCGACTTCCCTCCACCTAATCTCCCTTATTTGAATACCTTTCTTTAAGCATGTCTCCTCAACTAACTCTCTTAAGTTGCTGCTTTTAGGTCCTGCTATAATCAGTTGTGAAGGTACGTCCCTTTGAATTCTTTGAATCCTAACGTACTTAGGTATGTATTTATACATCTCACATATTAACTCTACAGCGTCGGAGTCGGAAAGTGCTTTATACTCGCCTTTAACCCACATATCGTAGAGTTCCGTGCCTTCCATCACCAACGTCGGGTAGATTTTAAGGTAGTCAGGCCTAAAGTCAGGGTCTTCAAACAATGTTTTAATCATTTCAACGTCTCTCTCAAAGTCACTACCGGGTAAGCCCGGCATTATATGGTAAGTGATTTTAAATCCGGAATCTCTCAACACCCTAGTCGATTCTATAGTATGTTTTACTTTATGACCTCTTCTAACCCTCTCAAGCACGTCGTCGTAGATGCTCTGCACACCTAACTCAACTTTAGTAGCGCCGAACTTCAGCATTAAATCAGCGTGTTTTTCCATACCCCAATCCGGCCTAGTCTCTATAGTTAAACCAACGCAGCGTACACCAGCACTTTCATTCCTTAAATGCTCCAACTCAAGCGATGTGTTATTAACCCCCTTTCGAATGTTGGGGTAATCGTTTAAAGCTCTAAAAACCTCAGTAACGAACCACTCCTGATAATCTTGAGGGTACGCTAGGAACGTACCACCCATAATAATCAACTCAACCTTCGACGGGAAAAACCCTAAATACCTATCATACTGACTTAACCTAGTGTGTACCTGATCATAAGGATCAAACCCCACCCTAACAGCCCTCATTAAAGCAGGTTCATCACCCACATAGGACTGCGGCGTCCCTCGATCAGGCCCTCCAGGACAATAAACACACCTACCATGTGGGCACGGATACGGCTTAGCCATAACAGCAACAGGAGCAACACCAGACAACACTCTCGTTAACTTCCTTACCTTCACACCAGAAACGCTTAACAAACCGTCAAGCATAGCCCTAACCCATTAGAAAGAAGTTACGTAGCTAAAGAATTTAAGGTTTAACTTACATAAGCGTTAACAAACCTATATAAGTCTTAGAGACAACCAACTCTCTTAATATATCCTCTACCATCTCTTTGACCTACTTGAATGTTTTAAAGCTGCTTGAGAAATACATGAAACTTTACGCTACCTCAGACTCTTCTTAGCCGTACTACCCCATACGATTAGCGGTTTATTTATTACTACCACATTATTGTCAATAAGCGATTTAAAAAAAGTGTCATCACACTAGAATAAAGTGTATGGAAATATTAAGGATCTCTGATGCATATGACCCGATATTAAGTCAACGTGAAACTTGTTGAAAGTAAACCTCAGGTAGTACGATTAAGTAAACAACCAAGAGACGCTACTACACTATTCCCCTACATAAAGGTTTAAAGTTCTAGATCCTGCTTCTCAGTGCTCACACGCAGATATGCAACGATAGGTCTGGGGTACAGGCTCCGTTCCGCTTCTCTCACCCGTTTCTGCTACAGATCTGTACACTTATAACATTTGAGGAACTCTTTCCGATAAATGTTTGAGAAGGGGTTTTTAATAGCGTGAGAGAAGATCCTAGGGTTAAGCCATTATATGAGGCATATAGGAGCATTATGTAAATGCTTTATGGAAAGGCTAAAGATTCATTCTTTGAAGATCTCTTTGTAAGACATACATATATGCGTATGATTGTCTTAACATCTCTAACACTTGCTTTAGGAAAGATTAGGAAGCCTGAAGATATTGTAAGTGGTCTCTTCTAGAGATAGATGTAGCATTACCATATCTAAACTGGTGGAATATTGTTTCACGTCATTCCACACTTACACTCAAATACTATTTAGCCAGGGTAGAAATGGAGCTTTCCTTTTTCCTTAGAGTAAGGCAGTATATTCTCAGCCTTTCTTGGGAACGCCGCTTCCAATGTTTAGACTTTCTGGAAGCTTTTTATAACTTCTCTAAGCATTCATTTCCTCCGTGATGTAGCTTGTCCCAGTTCTTCACCTTTGAAGCAGATCAGAAGCGAGTATCCGAGGTCTTCCGTATTGTGGAGAGCCCTGAGTCCGAGAGTCATGTGAGGACTGTTGTGGGAGGGTCTGCCTGGGAACAGAGCTGCTTAAGGAGGTAGCTGAGAGATTTGAAACATCAACAGGCTTCAGGTTCGTCCTGTTGAATGTGTAGACTCCCTCAATGACCCTTATTTGCGGTATTCTGCCTCCGATTCTCACATGATTAAAGCAAAATAGGCTTTGAATCTAAACTATACGTACCTCTCGAAGAGGTAGTACTGCAGTGGGCATCTGCTGTAGCCGTGGAGGTAAGGGCAGTGAGAGCACGTAGGCATGTTCACCCAGCAGTCCGACTCATTGCTGTAGGTGTACGAGCAGTAGGGTGCAAGTTCGCAGTTCAGACACGAAGGCATGAGTGCAAGAGCAGCTCTGATTCTGAACTTTGTGTAGAATTCGCTTCTCCATATCTCTAGAAGCTTCTCCTCCGAGATGTTCCCGAAGACGACGGGCTCAACCCTCCTCTCAACACCTCTGAACGAGAACCTCCAGCTATGGGCGTAGTGTATGCACGGAGCTACACCTCCGTCGAACCTAACATAGGTCGTCCTAGCCTCTGCGAACGGGCAAGACCTCTCGTAGCCTAATATGGTGGGTGGAAGAACTATTTTAACCGGTTGTCTAAATTGAATATTAATACTTCCATAGATAGCTTTTTCGATCATCTTCCTGAACTTATTCTGCCTCTCGGGACTGTACAGACACGAGTAAGCCTCCTCGTGCTCCCGGGTGAAGGGGATGATGTGAGATATGAAGACCCTCGTTATACGGAACTTCGCGGCGAAGAGGGGAAGATTCAGAACGTCGTGGCAGTTATAGGATGCAAGAGTGAACCAGAACGCAATTATAGGGCTCTTCCCCAACTTCTCGGAGACTTCAACAAGCCTTAGAACGCCGTTTAGTACCTCGTTGAACGCTCCTCCAACCCTTAACCTCCCGTAGAGCTCAGGATCAGCTGAGTCAACGCTTACAACAACACCGTCCACACCCATCTTAACCAAGTCGTCAACGTAGTCGCTGAGCAGAGCTCCGTTGGTGTTCAGGAGCACTCTGAAGCCCCGCTTCTTCGCTTCACCGAGGATTTCGAGTATATGTGGATGGACTAGGGGCTCCCCCCACCCGGTGAAAGTGATATTCCTGATGCCGGCCTCTTCGAGCTGATCCAGGAGTCTTCGGTACAGCTCCAAATCCATGTGACTAAACTCGGAGGGCTTCATATAGTTCCTGAAGCAGTGAACACACCTATAGTTGCAGTGAGTCGTAACTTCAACAACGACTTCAGACGGCTTCGATGGCTGCTCCTCAATTCTGAGACCTCTAAACCTTACCTCCAAAATCTCAGCCCATTGAACTGTTTGAAGCCTTTAGGGCTTTTTAAGTGTTCAGCTCTCAATAAAGCGACTCTCCTAGCAGGATCAATATTCTTTGTCCTGGCTAAATAGTATTTAAGTGTAAGTGTGAAACGGTATGGGAAATTATTTTAGTAGTTCGAGTGCTACATCTTCGAGATCTAGCTCCTTAAGCTTTCTCACGGTTGGCAGACCTGTCTCCTTATCCCATCCCATTGCCTCATAGTACTCGTCGAGGATAACGTTCAGGTTTACAATCTGCCCTTTGCCTCTTCCATCCGGTGCTGGCTCCTTTAGGAATCTTTCAGGTAATGTATCATCCTTTCTTGTGAATCCTTCTCTTGCATTGAAGGCCCTTTCAAGATTTATTACACGTTCAGCACTTTTTAGGAGGGTCTCCTTATCCGTGTTTATCCCAGTAACTGCGGTAAATAGTCCTGCTAGTGTTGAGGGTTTTACTGCTAATAGTATGCCTGTGAAGTAGCACATTCCAAGCATGTTGAACAGCATGGAGTATTCTTTGAATGGTTTCACCCATGCCTTATCCGTGTCTTTTAGTGGATCCTTCTTCTCAGTTATACCTAGCTCTGGCTCAATGTATCCGAAGGCGTCGACAGCCGATGCATAGGGCCTTAAGTGATCTGCACCTCGCTCCGAAGTCGCGTGGGTTACTACTTCACCCTTGCTGGCCCTTACACCGTCGGCAGCCATCTCCATGCCTTTGACGTGCATCACATAGTTTATAGCACCTCTCCCTATCTTCAATGCAGCTCTATACGATCCCTCAGCTAAGAGGTTGCCGAACCCCTCCCTGTAGGCAATCTTCTTAATCATTTCGATAACCGCATCAGCGTTGCCGAATCTGAGTTCTATCCCGTCGGTTACAGAACTGTCTATAATACCCCTCTCATACCACTCCATAGCTGTCGCTATTACTTGTCCAGTAGATATAACGTCAAGCCCTAGTCTATTACTCAGATAGTTGGCCATGGCTATAGCGTACAGATCGGATATACCGAGCTTTGTTCCAAAAGCTGCTACTGCTTCATATTCCGGTCCATGCCCCTTCTCCCCAGCATACTTTCCTTCGGGGATCTCAGTATATCTACCGCAGACAACTGGACAGTTATAGCAGGGCCACGGCTTGACCCTGAGTTTTCTATGGTAGGCCTCGTGGTCGATCTCAGCAATCTTGTCAAACGTTGTCCTCTGCCAGTTGTATGACGGCAGTATACCGACATCATTTATTGCTTTAGTAAATGCCGGTGTACCATATTTTGCTAACAATTGGGATGTAAAGGGCTCCGCCTTGATCTCCTCAATCGCCTTGAGAGCGTATTTTCTGAGCATCTCTGGATCCTTTACTGGTACCTCCTTGGTGCCATAAGCTACAACAGCTTTAAGGTTCTTAGAACCCATTACAGCTCCTCCACCACCTCTACCAGCAGCCCTGCCTCCATCAACCATAATGCTCGCAAATAGTACAAGGTTCTCTCCAGCAGGACCTATACAGGCAACAGAGGCCTTCTCGTGGGTCTCCTTTAGAAGCTCCTTGGTCGTCTCTTCAACATCAAGACCCCACACGTGGTCTGCACTACGAATCTCGACGACTCCGTCGTGAACCCATAGATAAACAGGTTTCTTGGCCTTACCTGTTACAACAAGTACGTCAAATCCAGCCTTCTTCAGATTAGGAGCGAAGAATCCTCCTACATTGCTTGCACCAATGGTGCCTGTTAGAGGACTCTTAAATACAATGGAAGTTCTACCCGAAGCAGGAACCATAGTGGCAGTTAAAGGACCTGTAGTGAATATGATCGGGTTCAGAGGTGAGAAGGCTGAAACCTTAGGTGGAAGCAGATCCCACAAAATCTTTGCTCCAAAGCCCTCTCCACCAATAAACTTGTAGATCCATTCCTTAGGCAAGTCCTTTACAACAACCTTCTCCCTAGTTAGATCGACGAATGCTATCTTGCCCATATAACCGAAGACTTCAGACACCAGTATATCCCCCACTATTATATAAGTTTTACTCTCATATAAATCTTTAGTAGACCTTAATTGGACTATTTACTTTAAATTAAGTGATTCAATTAATGAGCGTTTCACTACTAGCAATCATCTTATAAGTGAAGGAAGTTGTTAAGATCTAAATTTGATGAATTTGGGAATGTATAAGAGGTATTTGCGGCAGAGAAAAGGAACGACGGATGGATTGCTTAGTCCTAGTAAAGCGATGTATGAAAGTGCCAACTTATCGACTTCGGATTTACGAAGTCTATTCTGAGCATTGTTATAGTTATTAACATGCACACTCTAAATATACTGCGAGTAGCTCTAAAGAATGCTAGGAATACTGAAGAGGAGCCTCGGGATCCTGTGGAAGGCTACTGGCTCATATATACCACGACACGAAGCGGAAGGTAACACTCGTAGACATCTTCAGAGCTCGCATTCCATAACGTACTTTGCAACCGGTACTCTAAGCACTTAGAGAGCCGGAAACTCGAACACGCCATGCGCATGTAAGTCTCCATAGCTGCAGAGAGCAAGCCTTCAGCTAAGTTGCTACGAGAGGGTATATAAATCTAATGGAGAGGAAAACCATAAATCTAATTGAGTGGCGCCGGGGGCGGGATTTGAACCCGCGCGTGGATACCCACACCGGCTCTCCAGGCCGGCCCCTTAGACCGCTCGGGCACCCCGGCACCACATCAATATTAGTTTTGTTTCGTTTTTAAAGTATTTTACTCTTTTCTCTTTTTCCAACTTGGTGGGTAGACATCCCTACTCATAACTACTCTCTTAGTTTTTATAAATATGCCTTTTTTTGACTGAAGTAGTTCTTCTGTGTGCATTTGCGCGATTCCTACAGCTACCAACTCCCCTTTTAAGGTGAATATAGCTACGTGGTCTCCTTTCCTTATTTTTTCATGTACTAACGCTACGCCCGGTACTGCTAAGTCGGCTCCGTACGTTATCGCGCTAACGGCACCGTCAACCGCCACCACTTTAGGTAGGTGTGATACCATATACTCAGCCGGTAGTATAGCCTTCTTTAGCTTATCTTCGTCTTTACGTTCCTTCCATAGATATACATACTCAGAAAGTTCCTGCAACCTAACTAAGTTAAACTCCTCTTTAAACGGGCCTGTCCTTACCCTCCTTAACTCCCTCATATGAGCTCCAACACCTAAAACATCGCCTATATCATGTATAAGTTTCCTAACGTACGTTCCATGCTCGCATAAAACCCTAATCAAGGCATAGGGATGTTCGTACTCAATAAGCTCAAGTTCGTAAACCTCCTTAACTCTTAAGGCCCTTTTAACGGAAGACCTCACAGGCGGTTTTTGATATATCCTACCCTTAAACATCTCTAAAACTTCACGTACCTTACTAAGGTCTACCTCCTTATGCAACTGCATAACGGCGACATATTCCTTAGTAGATAACATTAAATAACCTATCAACTTAACAGCATCTTCAAGAGCTACCGGCAATACCCCCGTAACTTTGGGATTACCCCGCCCCATTACAGGGCTCTAGGGTCCCTCCATGACCGGCCTTACTTAAACCTAGCAAGTTCTTAACCCAAGCTACGACTTCATGACTTGTAGGCCCCGGGGGCTTATCCAAATTTACAACCCCAAACCTTAACAACTCGTTAAGTCCTCTATCCTCCGGACACTTCCCATACCTCTCATCTGTTTCAGACTCCCTTACTACAAACCACTTCATATTTAAACCTGCGAACCTATCAAGCCTAACTATAAAATCTAATCCTTTACTCGTGAAACATCACCACCTTTTGAAAACCTCTAAAGAATAAAGTCTTTAAGATCGTTTTAAACCCAACGTTTAAGCCACTATGGTTTTAGAAGCTTTAACTTCTAAAAGCTGTTTCCTACTGATTTTAATCCTTTCCTTCATAAATTCTTCTAAACCATTAGCTTTTAAAGCTTCAGCAACTTCCTCATCGCTAGCGCCTTTCTTAATATCCACCTTCTTCTCCGTAGGTTCTATATGATTTACGTTAACTCTTCTCCTCTTAACGCCGGTTATCGATTTAGGTCCTGTAATAAGGACGTAATTCTCGTCTATTATATCTACTATAACACACTTACGTCCAGCTTCCCTTCCATACAACTTAACGCATATCCTCCCAACTTCTATCGCAGCCATTTCAAACACCTACTAAAGATAACTGTAGAAGCTCTTTAAGCTTTACTCTTCAACAACTTACGCTTTAAAACGAACTCAACAGCTTTAAGCGCTATGTCTAAAGTTTCCTCAGCATTGAAGACTTCAGTATTTATTATTAAGTCGTATACGCTTAAGTCGCTAAAGTCTATACCGTAAAATTCCTTGAACCTCCTACTTTCTGAAGCTTCCCTAAGCTTAACTTCATTTAAGGCCTCTTCAAAAGATTTCCCGTCTCTCACAGCTATTCTGTTTGCTCTAGCGTTAAGACTTGCTTGAAGGAATATCTTAACGTCAGCAACGTCTTTAAGTATCCACCCAGCTATGTGGGCATCAACAACGACACAGCCCTTCATAGCTTCTTCATAGGCCTTAGTATCTATATACCTGTCTATGTTTGGGTCCTCCTCAGCAAGTTTTGAAAGTTCTTCAAGCGTTAGCCCCCTCTCCTTAGCAATATTTCTAAATATAGAGCCTGAGGAAACATACCTAAGCCTTAACTGCTCAGCGAGTTTCTTAGCTAAGGTTGATTTACCACTTCCAGGTAAGCCAGCTACAGCTACGACAAGTCTAACCTCGCAGGCCTCACTCAAAAAAATTACCTCTTACTAACTACTTCTTATTACTGACTTAATCGCTAGAGCTAAACATGAAGGACATAAAACGCCGCCGAACAACCGCTCAGGCCTTTTAAACGTTTTACTGCCCCTCATCACAGCACCCTCTCTTGGAATGCCGTTAATTTCAGCACCGCATATAAAGCATCTAACTACGTATTTCTTCCTACGCTCGTAATGAATGACGGTCCTGCCTCCAGGGGTCCTACGCCATACCCTCTTAAACGACCTGGATCTAAGCGCAGGCCTCACCATCGAGTTAACCCCGCATAGGATAGGTACATAAATACTTAAAAGTTTTTTATTGTGTACCTCTTCTTAAGTAATCAAGCCCTACGATTCTATTATGTAGTGTTTGATAGCCGATTAACGTAGCTAGATATAGGAACAGATCGTTTAGAACGCCACCTTCTGAGATTATAGGTAGATCTATAGGTGAAGGTATGGGCATTCCAGACCCGTAAACAATTACTGAAGCTATGTAAGTATACCTAGTTAAAAACAAGGATATGAATATACCGGCCCATAAAGCAAGTAAATTAACTAAGAAGAAATTACTTAATTTACCACGTAACACTTTAATCCTCGCTTCTAAGATCTTAGCTTTCTTCTCCTTCCCCGAAACACTACTGGCTTCCTTCTCTAACTCCCTCAACTCCTTAACAACATCCTTAATTTTCAACCTCCCCTCAGCATACCACTTAACTAGGTAAGACCATGGCAACACCGTAGCTACTATAGTCATAACGTATAACACTGTAAGCATATCACAACCTCTTTACCGCTTCAGCTAATGATCTACCTGCCTCCTCAGCTTTACCTTCTTCGTTATATATGATAATTAACGACGCTCCAACGTATGAAGCACTGACCGCGGCAAACACCCTAATAAGACCCATTACCTCCTCAATAATCTTAAGGTCGGAGTAGTCGCTCCTAACCCTACTCACGTCCTTAGCCTGCCTAGCTAAAACTTCCTTAGGATCAGCTTCTATAACGGCTATCATGTCAGGCCTTAACTCCTTAACGACATGTTCCGGTAAGCCAGGCCAATACCCTGATGGGGTTTTTATTAAGGCATGAGTATCTACGAAGAAAATCAATTTTTCATTACTACGTTCGTTAGCTAAACTTTCGATATATTTACGCATATCCTTAGCAGCTAAAGCTTGAATCTCTCTTTGCTTACTTAAGGGCAACTTCCTTATCTCATCTCTGTTTTTAATTAAGCCTGTTTTAATGAGGTAGTTAAACATGTAGTCCCCGAAGTTCAATATCTCAACAAGGAAGCCCTCCCCTTCAAGGAATTTTTTAGTATGGTTCAACACCGTTGACTTCCCAACGCCTGCTATACCTACGCTCACTACAACCCTAAGCGTTTCAAGCCCCACTTTACTCACCGATGATGCGTTTTAGAAGTGGGTACATCTCTAAAGCACGTTCGTAAGCTATTTGAGCGTAGAGCTGTTGGATTATCCCAACTCCGAGTAACAATCCCATACCGGATCCGTAAACGTTGAATATATCAGCAATTAAAGCTATAGCCGCTACTATAATCGAGCTTAGCAACGCTAAGGGGTATATATACTTCGAAAGAACCATTTCTAAAGATTTCGGATTGCTTCTATGCCCCGGCATTTGAAGACCTGACTTTATTAAATTCTCTGCTTGCGCTGAAGGCCCAAGACCAGCAACCTCAACCCACATGAGGCCGAAGAGTATTGCTAGACCTACTAATAATATAGCGTAAACACCCACTCTAACTGGGTCATAAAGGATTTCAAGCAAGGTGTTTGGCGGTTGCATGTAGTGAACAGCAGTTTGCAACGCTCCTACAAGCCAAGGCACGTTAGAGGCGTAAGCAGACGCTAAGTTGTTGAACAATATTAAGTCAGAGAAGACAATCCCTACAAGCAGTATGGGTATGTTGGTAACGTAGAGGAACTGTAGGGGTACGCTAGACCTTATCCCAGGAAGTCTTTGGGTAGTTATGGGTATGTTTACCTTCATACCCTGAAGGTACGTTATAACTATAGTAAGCACTATCAACGCTATTAAACCAGTTAACGAAGGCACTACCCCAACCCCTGGGACATAACCGAAGATTAACCTCGTAAAGTCTATAGAACCTCTTTGTAAGGCTTGTATAAGGTATGGTATGATTCCGTAGTATTGCTCCGGAGAAGCTTTCGGGATGTTAACTGGGGCGAATAAAGACCAAGCTATGGTTTTCGAAATGCCCGCTAATATAAAGAGACTCACACCAGAGCCTATACCGTAACCTTTCTGCACCGCTTCATCAAGAATCATAAGTATTAACGCGCCTATGAAGAACTGTGTAAATATAGCTAAGGTTATGAATATGTTTAAACGATAGTATAAGGCAAATCCGAAGCCCTCCACGCAAGCCAGGATTAAAGCAAGTCCCTTCTCAGCTTGCGTAAAAAGTTTCCTATCCTCAGGTTTCGTTAGATCTAAATCTATGATCTTAGCACCAACCAATATCTGTATTATTAACCCGGCAGTAACTAAGGGACCTATACCTAACTGAGCTAAGGAACCGCTTGTAGACGCGAAGATTACACTTATTATTTGAGGTAATTGAACGCCTTGAACGTTAGGATAAGCAGCTAGCGGAAATGCTAACGTTGAAGACATGATGTAGTAAACAACAACTACTAAAAACGTATAGATTAACCTCTTACCTAAGTCGGGACGTCTGGCAGGCTTAGGTGGGGAAGGCACGTACTCGCCAAGCTTCGCAAACCACTGCAGGATACCCATCAAACACTCCCTAAGTCTTTATACTATCCGATTATAAAGCTTTACAACTAAAAGCTCCGTTATCTACGGTGGGATATACGTTTATATCTTCTTTTAAACTCAATGTTTCATCGCTCCTAAGTTATTATTTACTTAATTTGCGAGGATTCAAAACGCTTAAGAGCTCTAGAGGCAATTAACGATGACTCAAGATAATATAAACCCGTGAAAACGAATAGATGATTTAAGTCGTTGGAAATAAAGGATCATTACTCCTCCCTGGAAAACGACGTAACGAAGAAGTACAGCTTTAAGTTTTAAAATACTGAGATAAAACTCCGTCTTAAATCTTATGGGAAGGTTTTTGCGATGAGTGAGGGTATAGACGGAACATTAAAAACCAGTTATTCACCTTCCTTCTTAGTACTTAAGACGATGACTTCTCCGCCGGCTTCTTTAACCTTCCTTATAGCTTCTTCAGTAGCGAACATCGTTTTTATCCTTAACTTCTTATTTACGCTACCCCCTCCTAACAGCTTATTATAGCCTAAGGTTGCTAAGTCTATCTCTATAAAGTCGTTGGTCGCTTTTATCTTGCCTGAAGCTATTAACTCATCTACGATCTCGTTTAATCTGCCGACGTTTATAGCTATTATATCTTCACTTATGGATGTTGGGTTCTTAAATCCGTGTTTCCCGTACCAGTCTGGGTGATATTTCACTGTCCACGTCCATTTATGTTTATGGAGGCCTGCTGCCCCCCTACCTCCTCTGCTTCCTGCTTTCCTATGCTGACCTATAGTTCCATAACCGTGTGTTCTACTCCCCCTCATCTTCCTACTTTTCTTATTTCTCCTTACGACCATAGCCTATCACCTCAAACCATCCTATTTATTAACTCGTTTATTGCCTCCCCTCTATAACCTAATTCTCCCCCGCTACCTAAAGGTTTTTTAATGCTTCTCTTAAACCCTCCTTTAGGGGGATGTAGTCTAAATACGGGTTTTACCTTATCCTCCAGTTTATGCCAGAATATCCTACCTTCAATCAACGCATTTACAAGTTCATCTACGTCCATACCGAACAACTCTTTAATCCTCTCCTCATTTAAAGGTTTATTACCTACTGTACGGCCTCTCTCAAGTATTAACTTCTTAAGTGTTTCAGCCTGTATTTCCCCCCAAGTCACCCAATCTTTCACTACATCAAGCATGCCGTCTATGGAATCCGTCTTAGGATATATCACCGCTGTGTATTTACGTGTTAACCTCAGGAGCTTTAAAGTAGCCTCAACGTCTGGAGGGACGTCCACCCTCCCCCTTAATCTCACTATAACGTAAAGCGCTGACATTACATACCCCCTCTAGACCAGTCGTAGACAGTCATGAATTTATACGTCCTCTTTAAGGCATCGAAAGTAGCTTGAGCGAAGTTTATAGTTGTGCGTGTCTCGCCTTTACTCCACGTCCAAACATCGCTAATTCCCGCATACCTTAATAACAACTTAGCTACGTCGCTAGCTACTAACCCAGTACCTTTAGGAGCAGGCATTAAAGTAATTCTTACAGAACCTGCCTTACCTTCGACTTTAAACGGCACGCTATGAGGTTCCGTACACGAACATTCCCAACTGCCGCAACCCCTCCTTACAGGCACGATGTTAAGTTTAGCGTTTCTAATGGCTTTATCTATCGCTTGACGTATTTGCTTAGCCTTACCGAGGCCTATCCCTACATAACCATTGAAATTACCCACCACAACCATAACTCTAAACCTTGTTACCTCACCCGCATCCGTTTGTTTCTGCACGATGTTAACGTCGACTACTTCGTGCTTTAAATCAGGTAGTAGGTAATCTACGATCTCAGGCTCTCTAATAACCATGTTCTGATCGAAGATCTCTTTTATGCTGGTTATCCTACCCTCTTTAACGAGCCTTCCTAACCTAGTTCTAGGAATCCACTCACTTAAGTGTGAACTCATGGCTTACCACCGGAGAAAACCTTAAGTATTTTGTCCTTCACCTCATTAAAGTGTTGTGGGAGGTTTCTAGGGTCAAGCCCTCTCTTAAGATATTCTGAAAACCTACTTTCGAAAGCTGCTTGATCATTGCTATACATTAAATTGGCGTACTCAGATATATGCTTGCCTAAGATCCTATCCTCGTCTGGGAACATCTCCTCATCCACAGGTATTTTAACTCCGGCGTCTACGAATCCCTTTAAAACAGCGTATATCCTACTACCCTTCACAGACTTATGCATTCCTATATCAGGTATGGCGTATGTGATTCCCTTCTTTAAAGAGAGTAGTCCAGCCACCAACCCCGTGAGGTAAGCGGCTGGCGTGTTATTAAGATCGCCTAACCATCCATAATTCCTTAACGACTTGCTTGTGACGCCTACTAATGTTTTATCTCCGTTGGGTGCGAATTCTATTACTTGAGCTATGATCTGAGTATTCGTCTTCCTTACCACTACCCGTATTTTCTGACCTGATTTAACCATCCTATACCTTCTACAGTAGTTTGTTTTCCCTTCTCTTCTCCTCCTGCGTGGGACTTTATACGTAGGTCCTCTAGCCACATTACCTCACCTTAATACCTAAATCACTTAAGTACCTTTTAAGGTCGGCTAAGCTTTTGAACGCACCGCCTTTAGCGTGAAGGTATAGCCTCCTGTAGGTTTTCCTATCTATTACTTCATTGTCCCGTAACCACTTAAGATACCTTCTTATCTTCCTTATCGTGTAAACCCACATCATCTCCGGATCGCTTCGAGATGTTTTACTACCCTTCCTACTTCCGTAACCTCTCCTATGCCCTTTCTTACGTTTTTCATGTAGTTCTTTCCACCTACCCCTAGAGTTCCTCCTCGCCGGCTCAGCCCAAATAACCCCCTCATCAATCAACTTCTTGATATCCTCCCTCCTAAGCGCCGATTCAACCTCCGAGATCTTAGTTGGATCTATCCTAATCCTTGAAACTCCAACGCCCAATATCTCCGCAGCAAGTCTTTTCTGCGTGGTTAAGTCAGGCATGCACCCCACCCTCATTAGCTACTATAAAGCCTAATTCTTTAGCTTTAGCTACAATCTCAGATTTCTTACGCGCACCTACGGTTCTTCCCACGTACACTATGACTTCCGCTGGGTTAAACAAAGAAAGTTCTTTAACGTTATGAACCACTACAGGTTTCAACCCGCTTGGGTGATAACCCCTTATATCTTTAGGAACTCTAAACCCTACGGAAGCCATAGGCGGATGTCCCTTAAGCCTCAACCTCATTGGGTTGTCTATACCCTTAGGTTTCCTCCACTTTAAATCATTCATAAACTTTCTAAACTTCCACCATTGATGTCTAAGGAACCGCACCTTCCTTTTGTTCTTTATCTTTTTAAGCACTTCTTCCTTACTGACTCTACTCATGCTTACTCACCATCCATGAACTCCTTCTTATATATGTAAATCCCGTCAACAAATACTCTTCGATCAACTCCACGTATTTTAGTAGCTGTTTCTATGTTGGCAGCTGTTTGACCGACTTCCTCAATATCTATACCTTCAACTACGACGTCCGTCTTCATTACTTTAACTTTAGCCTTACCTACGATCTTCGCTATTCTAGGGGCTTTCTCACCTATGAAGTTCTCGATTATCACCTTATCACCTTCAACTTTAACGCTTATTGGGTAGTGAGCGTAAACTATCTTTAACCAATATCTGAAGCCCTTAGTAACTCCTAATATCATGTTCCTTATATGCGCTGCTACAGCGTAGAATTTAGCTTTAGTTTTCCGATCTGCGAAGAACGTCGTTAAAACCACTTTATTATCCTCAACGGATATCTTAATCTCCCTAGCATGGCTGAAGTCTCTAGACACCTCACCTTTAGGGCCTTTAACCGTTACCTTACGGTTATCAACCACCACTTCAACGTTGGAAGGTATTTCGATAGATTCCCTTAATGAAACCACTCTAACCAATGAACCCACCTCAATATACGTACGCTAGTAAGATCCCCCCAATCCTCTTCTCTAAAGCTTCCTTATGGGACATGATACCCTGCGGTGTCGTTAATATTAATATACCAATGTCCCTCGATGGCAGATATTCTCTAAGCCAGTTAGGCATTCTAGCTAACTCACTGTACGTTACCGGCGTCCTAGGCTTAATAACGCCTGTTTTGTTTATCCTACCTAACAACTGCACTTTTATTTTACCCCATCTACCATCGTCTATGTGTTCAAACTCCCCGATGTAGCCGTGTTTCTGCATAACTCTAAGAACCATAGCTATAAGTTTCGACGAAGGCATAATAACAGCTTCTTTCTTACCTCTCATTTCATTATTTAATATCGTTGAAAGAGCGTTTGCGAGGGTGTCTGTGGAGACCGTATTCATCACCTCACATATATTTCTTAAACCCTAACTCCATCGCTACCTCTCTAAAACATTGCCTACAGAGGTAGAGACCGTATTTCTGAATTACAGCATCTCTACTACCGCATCTCTGACATACTTGAACGCCACGACCATATCTTCTTACAGTTGGTTGTTTAAACTTACCCATGTCAAACCACCCTAGTGTTAAGCTCTTTAATGAAGAAAACCATAGCCTCGACTTTAGAGACGCGATGTCTTCTAGGGATACGCGATTTTTTAACGCGTCTTCTCATGACTCGATAGCCTGGACGCTCTAACGTCACACAAACATCCATTCCGAAAATCCCTAATTCAGGGTCGTATTTAACCCCAGGCAACATTATATGTTCTTTAATGCCTATCGTAACGTTTCCGAAGCCGTCAAAGGATGAAGCCTTAACTCTCCTGCCTAAGGCATCAAGCACTTTATTAAGGAACTCTAAAGCTTTAGACCCCCTTAAGGTTACCGCTACAGCTATAGGCTCACCCTTCCTAACACCGAATTCCTTAATGGTTTTCTTAGCTTTCCTTTCAGAAGGTTCCTGACCTGTAAGCATCTGCAGAACTTTAGCGGCTTTCTTCAACCTTTCTCCGGACTCACCCACACCTATGTTTACAGTCACCTTAGCTAGCCTAGGCTTTAACATAGGGTTAGAAGACCATCTCTTAAGAACTTCATCTACTACCGCATCCGTTATTTTAAGCTTAGCTACCGCGCTCATAACGACCCCTCAGGAAGCTTTATCACGGGTTTATCCGTGCCTATAATCATGATATTATCTAATGTTGTGAAGAAGTAATTCCCTCTAAAGTCCTGCAACTTAACCTGCTTTCTGTAATGTCTCACACCTTCTGAAACCGCAACCAGCTTAGCTACTTTACCAACGTTCCTTCCACCTAAAACTATAGAAATACTACCTTCCTTCAGCGGATAATACTCAAGTATTCCACCATCTTTCAATGAAATCTTAACCGTACCTAAGGTTTCATAAATGTCTTCAACCGGAGATCTAGGGTCTGACACCTTAACTAATACGTTCCTTCCGTCGTGTAGGTTTAGCTGTATATGCCCTCCCTTAACTGTTGTCTTATTCTCTATCCTGCACAGCTTGAAAGTAGCTTCCTCAGCATCTATAGGTATTAAACCTAAAGTCTTTACGGGAATAGGTATCACGCGGAAAAACTCTTTCGTAGGTGTGAATTCAATTACGTCCATAAAACCAACTGGAAATCTATAGTTCTTCCTTACCTTCCCATCAACTTTAATTAGACCTTCGCTTATTATCCTAATCGCTTCTCTAGACGTTTCCACGACTTTAAGAACGTCCCTAACGATTACTAAGAGAGGTAATGACCTACTCTGCAGGTGAGGACCCGGCGTTGATTTAACTACCCATTTATACTCTTTCCTAGCTATAGGCCAAAACTCCGGCGCAGCAAGCCTCTTTAAATGCTTACTCGATCCCATCCTAGCCATCTTCACCGACCCTCTAATGATTGATTATCGGACTTTTTAACTTCTCCGCTTGATTCCGTTTCTAAAGCCTCAAGCTTACCTTTCCTTCTCTCGATTATCTTCTTCCTTGCCTTATCACTTAAGTCTAACTTCGTTATAATCACCTTCGATGGGTGGATTGGGTAGAAAACCGGCGTTCCGTCAGCTTTCTTGATGGTTACCCCTTCGACATGCAGTGTGATTTTATCGTAGTCGACCTTCACCACCTTACCTTCATGTCCTTTCCAATCACCTCTAACTATCTTTACAGTATCACCAACCCTAACGTTTATTCTCTTTATACCTAACTTAGCGCGAAGATCTTCAGAGAGTTTAGCCGTCATGAATTTACGCCTTATGTGGTCTGGAGCATTGTAAAGAGCGAGCCTCTGCTTAGTTGGTTTAGCAGAACTCATCCTCATCCACCTCTTAAATAATGAGGGAAGCTATAGTGGCTATTTTAGGCCATCTTTCAGCGGCTTCTTTAGCCATAGGACCACGCATTTCAGTCCCTTTAGGCATCCCGTCAGGAGTGATTATAACACAAGCGTTGTCCTCGAAAGCTATCCACGTACCATCAGGTCTTCTGTAAGGTTTCCTTTGCCTAATAACTACTGCCTGCATTACCTGACCTATAAGTTCTGTATTACCCTTCTTAACAGTTACGGTTACTAAATCCCCTACCGTAGCTACGGGTAGACGCCTAAGTCTAGTTTTAATCCCAGGTATTCCAATAACCATTACCTCCTTAGCCCCGCTATTATCAGCTACTTTCAACCTAGTCCCTACAGTCACGCCGGCAACGCGCCTGACACGCCCGAAAGCCGCACCGCCTCTTTTCTCAGACATCACTGACCACCCTTCTTAAGAACTCCTAAAACCACCCAAGCGATAGACTTAGCTAAAGGCCTCGTCTCCCCTATAAGAACGGTGTCCCCAACGTTCACAGAAATACATGGTGGTACTCTAGCGTGGATTCGCGATCTTCGCCTTTCATACCTCCTGTACTTAGAGATGTAAACTAGGTACTCACGTTCTACTACAACAGCCTTCTTCAAGCGGGTTTTAACAACCGTACCGGTGAGTAACCCTCCCCTAACTTTAAGATGCCCATGCCATGGGCATTCCGGATCATCGCATTTTTCAGTAGGGGGTGTTAAACCCTCGTATTTAATTCCAACGTTCTTTACCTCAGGTCTAGACATCCTATCCACCAACTACCCTCTTTAATCTATCCTCGGGCCTTCCCAACAGCTTATCCCCATTCACTAAAACAAAAGAGTTATTTTCAAGCTTAAAAAGATATGCTCCTCCAGCTTTAGGCACCTTCAACCTTCTCCCATCATCTAATCGCTCGATTTCCAACATGTTTTGAGTTTCATCAACTACCAAGCCCTTAACACCCATTAACGATGGGTCGGTATGATCTTTAACTATTACCTGAAGGCCTATCAACTCATGATAGATTAAATTCCTTCTACTTCTCTTTAAGAACATCACTTCCTAACCCTCGCTTTTAACTCCTCCTCCCTCATCACTGTTAATATCCTTGCTATGTTCTTCTTAACGATTTTAATCCTAGCTACGTTTTTAAGAACGCCTAGCTGTGCTTGCGTCCTTAACTTAAGTAACTCCATTCTTAATTCATTAAGTAACTTAAGTCTCTCCTCAGGACTCATCTTACGTATTTCTTCTGCCGAAACGCTCAAGCCTGCTTACCTCCTTCAACATTGCTTTGGCTTTGAGGCGAGGAAGTTTGCGTGACCTCTGGAGCACCTCCCTCCCTAATCGCTATGACGTCATCGGGTTCTCCGGGCTTCACGATATAAACCTCTATACCATAGATTCCCGGCTTCCTCAGCAGGTGAATAACCGCTCTGTCGCTTAACCTGTCTAGGTGCTGACCTGCTTTATAGACTTTACCAGCTCTTAACTTCTCATACTTAGCTCTCTCGCTTATGATCTTACCGCTTATTATTATCTCAACTCCTTGCGCGCCCGCCGCCAGAACACGCCTTAAAGCTACGAAAGCAGCCCGCCTGAAGTGATAACCCTTCTCTATAGCTAAAGCTACACGAGTGGCTACGATCCTAGCGTCTAAGTCAGGGTTCTCAACCTGTGTAACCACGACCTGAGGGTTGTCAACTTTAAAGTACTTCTCGAAGATTTCAGTTAACTGTTTTATTGTTTGGCCTTTCCTACCGATCAGTAAGGAAGGCCTGTCCGCATATATAATTACCCTAGTACCTAACGGCGTTTTAACTAAGTCAACCTTCGAGTAACCAGCCCTCATGAAATTCTTGGAAAGGAATTCATCTATCTTCAATCTAATTAAGTTCAACCCTATAAAATGACTTTTAATGTCAACCATATACTCACGCACCCCCCTCTTTAACTATTACCTCCACGTTAACTGTGGTTCTGAATTTAGGTGTTGCCCTAGCGAATGCCCTAGGCATCCACCTCTTAATATACATACCTTTATGGACGGCTATGTGGTAGATATACGTTCTTTCAACGTCCAAACGCTTAAACTCAGCATTGTTTTCAACGTTTCTAAGAAGTTTAAGCAAGGCTTTCGCCGCCTTCACAGGATACCTACCTATGGGTGAACCCCATCTTTCAAATCTGTTTGGAAGCGCTCTTTTATGAGCTACACCCAACTTATACCTAACGTAAGGGATGGGCGTCTTATAATTGATTACCTCCTCTAAAAGATTTATAGCATCTTTCAACTTCATACCCCTTAAGACCTTAGCTATTTCATAGCTTTCTTTTAAAGAAATGGGTACGTCTCTCATCATAGCTTTCGCTACCTTACTCTCATCCTCTACCTTAACAGAGTATTTCCATACCGGCAATCACTCAACCCCTTCAATATTCCTTAAACAGTAGTTTTTAAGCTCTTAAACCTTACTAACTTCTAAAACCTTCAATAACGCTAATAAACTAAGTAACTCCCTTAAATATATGGGAAGGAAACATGGATGGGAAAGTACCTGTTAATAAACTAAGCGATTATGTGTGGGAGATCCCTAAGGACTTCAAAAGCTGTATGAAGGTACCGGCTATAGTGTTCGCTGATGAATTCCTACTATCTAAGATGAGTGAAGATTTAACCTTACATCAAGCAGCTAACGTAGCATGCTTGCCAGGCATAGTTAGAGCTTCTTTCGTTATGCCTGACGGTCATCAAGGCTATGGATTCCCTATAGGCGGTGTAGCCGGCACAACAGCAGATGAAGGTTACATATCCCCAGGCGGTGTTGGATACGATATAAACTGTGGGGTTAGGCTCCTTAGAACTAACCTATCATATAACGACGTAATGCCTAAAATCCGGGATCTCGTGAACACCATATTTAAGAACGTACCTTCCGGCGTTGGCAGTACTGGTAAGCTAAAGTTAAGCTTTACCGAGTTAGATAAGGTTTTAAACGAAGGTGTTGATTGGGCTATCGCGAAAGGTTTTGGTTGGGACGAGGATAGAAAGCGTATTGAAAGTTACGGCAGGATAGAACACGCTGACGCCTCTAAAGTAAGTAATACAGCTAAGTCTAGAGGTGCGGATCAACTCGGTACGTTAGGAGCCGGTAATCACTTCCTAGAGATTCAAGTAGTTGATAAGATATACGACTCTAACATAGCTAAAGCCTTAGGCATTGAGTACGAAGGTCAAATAACTGTAATGGTTCATACCGGGTCTAGGGGGTTAGGACATCAAGTAGCTAGTGATTACTTAGGCGTTATGGAGAGAGCTATGAAGAAATACGGGTTTAACCCTCCGGACAGGGAGTTAGCTTCAGTGCCTTTCAACTCTAGGGAAGGTCAAGACTACTTTAAAGCTATGGGCGCCGCAGCAAACTTCGCTTTCACGAACAGGCAGATAATAACCCATTGGGTTAGGGAGTCTATAGCTCAAGTATTTAAAACCTCAGCTGACAAGCTGGATTTAAGAGTGATTTACGATGTAGCGCATAACATAGCTAAGCTTGAGGAACATGACGTAGATGGTGGGAAAGTTAGCTTAGTAGTTCATAGGAAAGGAGCTACGAGAGCTTTCCCACCAGGCCATCCTGAAATCCCGGCGGAGTATAGAGGTATAGGTCAACCTGTGTTAATACCGGGTTCTATGGGTACAGCGAGCTACTTAATGATTGGAATACCTGAAGGTAGCTACACGTTCTATTCCGCCGCTCACGGAGCAGGTAGGTGGATGTCTAGAAATGAAGCGTTAAGATCCGCTAGAGCAGACACCGTAACTTCAAAACTTCTCGAGAAGGGCATATATGTTAAAGCAGCTTCAAAAGAAGTTATAGTTGAGGAAATGCCGGAAGCGTATAAAGACGTTGATAGAGTGGCTATGGTAACTCATAAAGTGAAGATAGCGGCTTTAGTAGCTAGGATGAGACCTATAGGCGTAGTTAAAGGTTAGGAAACTTCCTATCATTAACATCCATCTTTTTTTACAACTGAAAGCCTCGCCCTTAAGGGCGGGGATGGAAAGCTTATAAGTTGTTTCTTCTAACGTTTTTATGGTGATGATGTTTAATGTGTGTGGGAGGTAAACCTCAAGCAAATCAATTAAAGCATATATATATAACACACATAACGCCTCCCACATGAAGTTTTGAGGCCTTCTAAAGGTCGATGATAAATGAAGATATCCCATAACCCTAAGTCCCCCGAAGGGGGATAGGGGTAATGGGCCGGAAGCCCGGCCCGGAGGTGAATAAAGAAAGATGTACCTCCAAACCAATGAACCGCCCGAAGGGAGACCCTACCCTTCAGGACGGGGAGGAGGTCAGTCAATAACTTTAACATAGCTTTTAATATCCTTAAGCGAGATTTCAGCTGAGGTGTCTACAAACATATACGCCGCTCGCTTGTTGAAGTATGGCTCGCCAACACGGCTAAATAACGTTACAACTCTACCGTTATGGTTTAGCTTAAATCCTTCATAAGCTGGTTCATGACCTCTAACGACAAATTTAAAGTTATACTTTCCTAAAAACCAATTAGTTACGGAGGAACCGAAAAGATAACCAGCCCCTCTCGGCGATGGTTTTCTATCCACATTAGTTATGTCTATAGGGTCATTCCACAGGATCTCGGTAAGCAACCTGTTAAATTGATCTTCAGATACCCCCATAAAAAACTCTACTAAAGTAACTTCCCTCCTATAATTCTCTGTTGGAAGTCCTCCATGCAACGCTACGAAAGTTTTATTTACGTACTGAACTAAAGGCATGCTACTAAACAACTCTTGAAATTTAGCGTAGATGTTAGTTCCCTTCTCATAGCCGAACAAGAGCCTTAATTCGTGGGGGAAGTCGTGAGGTGATGGGATTAAAAACGGTGGTGGTTCGTGATTACCCCTAAGTATGGTAACACATTCGGGGAACTCTGCCTTAAGCTCTAAAACAGTTAGTATAGTCTCAAGTTGGTTAGGCCCTCTATCTATATAATCACCCAAGAAAGTTAGCTCAAGTTCTTTACAACCCTTCATAACTGATACATCAACTTTATTGAGTATCTTCTTTAACGTGTCTAAATCACCGTGAAGATCTCCTATAATTAAGAATTTACTTCCAGGCTCTTTACCCACCATATAACTTCTTCGTTGCTTATACTCGCTAATTAAAACTTCTTGATATCTTTCAAGAGACTTAACTAAGGCATTATAATCGCTTAAAGCCTCTGCTAACCTACTTACCATGAAATCCGCTAACGAGCTCATTACATACCCTATATCCACTTTAAAACAATAATTTAAGTTGGTTTAGGTTTGTTTACCTAAGAGTGACGATTTAAGTTGGTTGTTTACTTAAGGTGTTTAGGGCTGTTACCTTCGGTTATTCGTAGCACAGTCCGGATTCACACAGTTTGCCTGCAACCCTGAAAAATTAGGACTCACTAATATGTGCTATATACGCGACATATCAGGAATGTCAGAAAGAACATAAAACTTTCTAAAAGTTGTGAAAGAACTTAAACAACCTAATCTGCCCTAAACATCATCTCCATTTTAGAGGCCGCTTTTCGGAGACTTGATATGTGTTGCTGTAAGTAATGGGTATGTTGGGGTTTTGACTGTTGACAAGTAGTTAGTTGTGAAATAAGGGTGAAGACTCTCCAAACCCCCTCTGCATTCGCCTGAGGGAGTCTAAGGCAATGAAGTTAAGCTCTCAAAAAGCGGGGGTGGAGGAAACTATGAGAAATGAAGACCAAACACAAAAGTCAGACCTCCAGACTTAAAGCACCTTTCCTATAGCATAGGTAGTCAGTTACATCATAGGAAACGACATTAGATCAACTTGCCTTTCTACTTCTAGTGTTTAAGTAGTAGAGAAGTATGTAGGTTAAGAGGGCAGCTACCGTTATTATATCATAAGGCGTTAAGTTAAGCAACGCTAACGCTATTAGCAAAATCCTTTGTGGTTTTCCGATAGGACCTCCATGCCATCCTATGATACCAGAGCTTAAAAGAAGTATTGTTAATACCGTGTTAAAAACGCCGTAACCTAACCTGTAAAGCGTGTAGAGATCCCATTGTGATACAGGTATTATAAGTAATGTAGGGTCTAAAGCAAATATGTAGGGTATTAAATAACCGGCTAAAGCAAACATGGTGGCGTTTACCGCGGTTTTCCAGAAATTCGACTTAGCTAAAGCTGCGCCAGCGTATGAAGCTAACGCTACCGGAGGTGTTACGTCAGCTAATATACCGAAGTAAAATACAAACATATGAGCTACTAGTAAAGCTGAGGCTAGGGGGAGGTTATTCCATGACGCTATAGCTCTACCTAAAGCAGCTCCAGATATTGTGGATGTTATTATGTAGTTGGCTGTTGTTGGGACGCCCATACCTAATATTAAACTTATAACCATAGCTGAAGCCATCAACAAGTAGATGTTGCCGCCTACTACGTCTATCAACCTATACCCTATTTGAGTGGCCCAGCCAGTCATGGTTAAAATGCCTTGAATCACGCCAGCAGATGAAGCTGCTAAGAATACCGTTACAGAACTCCTTAGGGAAGCATCAAAAGCTTCTATAATACTCTTAACCATTGCCTTACCTCCCCTCACTATGAAACCTACAATCACAGACAATAGTAGGGAGGCAACTCCTGAGAAGTAGACTGAGGCGCCTACGGGTATGCCCAGATAGAAAGCGGTCAAACCAGACGCTATGACCGCAGTTGCGAATATCAACTTACCTTTAACTGATAACGAAGGCTGCGCCATCCAAGCGGTAATTAAAGCAACTCCTAAAGAACCCGTTACTGCGTATTGAGGCTCTAACCCAGCTAAAAGCAAATACGTAATTACAGGTATTGGAAGTAAAAGATATGCTTTAGTGATTAACGACCTAAAATTAGGAAGTTCCTCACCTTCTAAAGGTTTAATCCCAAGTTTCTTAGTAACCTTGTCTATGAATACATAAACCGACGTAAAGTATAGGATGGCTGGAATAGCTGCGGCGATCATTATATCCCTGTAAGGCCTGCCTAAGAACTCAGCCATAACGAAGGCTGCCGCACCCATTACTGGCGGCATTAACTGACCGCCGGTTGATGCTGTTGGTTCCACAGCTCCAGCAACTTCAGGTGGGTACCCAGCCCTTTTCATTAAAGGGATTGTAAACGTACCCGTAGTTAATACGTTTGCTACGGAACTCCCTGAGACAGTACCTACAAGCGCACTTGCTACTACAGCAGTTTTTGCGGGACCTCCTACCTTCCTACCAACTAAGCTTAATATAAAATCCGTAATGTATTTACCCACGCCTACCTTCTCAAGGAAAGATCCAAAAAACACGAAAGCAAATACGTATGACGTCATGACATATAAGGGAATCGAGAAAATCCCCTCCCTAGCGTAGTATAGGTGATTAACCAAGATCCTAACGTTAAATCCCTCAGCATATAAACCTAGAAGTAATATAGTTAAGGCTATTAAGGGTAAAGCAACACCTAAAGATCTACGCGTAGCTTCCAACAAGAAAGCAAAAGCCAGTATAGGAAACAACATGTTTGCCAACGTAGCTTCTACGTAGCCTGTTTTGACGACTTCAGGGTATATTATAAAAAGGTAAAATACGGAAGCAAAGGCCATTATCCCAAGCACGTAATCATATAGGGGTATTTTCTCACCGTTTTTAGTTCGTAAAGGATTTAAAAGGAAAGCCGTGAGTAGGATGATCCCCAACAAGAAAGACATGCTTTGTTGTATGTCTGGAACGTAAAGAAGGTATGGTATCGCAATACCTAAATTTTTGAGCATGGTATATACTATAAAGTTAAGCCCCATAACCGCGAAGATTTCATAAAGTGCGAACACTACGGCTAGAGCTAATATTAACTTACGTGGGAATCCTGCCTTAGCTCTTTCAACCTTAGCTAAAGCCTCACCCAAACAAACCACCTAAGACTATATTCAAGGCAGTTTTTAAATATTTGGTTTAACTTTAGTAGAGAACGTATTAACGTGCTTAAGACATTTTCTTGAGATAGCTTGATGACCACCTCCTTAAATCTGCCCGCAACTTCAACATTATTAATTAGGAGACGTGGTTCAATCATTTGAGACATACCTATGCGTAGTTCCCTACCTAAACATAGCTTTAGATCCTTAACTATTAAAGCCCCGTTAACTATCTCAACCTGCCTCCCCAGGACTTCTAAGTCTTTAATCGATGAAGGTGCTCCAGCACCGTAAGGAGGCCATTTAAGCTCTTTAACGCATATCTTACCGTCTCTTATTTCATAAACCTCCACAACCTCAACTAACTCAACGCTATGCTTGTAAGCCAGGGTTATGTTGACATCTTTAAATTCTTCAATTATTATATCCTCCCCATCAAAACCGATTATTAAGACCTCCGTCTTTACGTACGTAACGTATAAAACTACTACGCTAACTGCTAAGACGAATGTTATTAACGGAAAAAGACAGTAACGTTTTTCACGAGTTAGTTTCAAGGTTTAAGCTCACTCGGGACTGTAATGCCTTTCTCCTGGTAATATTTCACAGCTCCTGGGTGGAGCGGTATGCTCATACCGTTTAAGGCTTTATTCAAAGCTATAGCACTAGCTCTAGCGTGTGCTTGCTGCAGTTCTGAGAGATGGCTAAACATAATGTCTAGCAACGTATACACTATATCGTCGGGAACGTCGCTACGTACGGCAAGCATAGCCATAACAGCAGCGGTTTTAACGTCTGAAGTCATGCCGCTATACGTTTCCTTAGGAACGACTATAGGCACGAAGAACCTATATCCTTGACTAACTAACTTGCTGATGATATCGTCTGGAATTTCAACTAAGTTTACGGGTGTTGTAGCAGCAAGCTGAGTTACTGCTGCTGTGGGTATTCCAGCAACTACAAACGCCGCATCCACTTGACCTAGCTTAATTGCTTCAGCAGCTTGCGTAAAGTCAAGGTTCTGCACGGTTATTTTATCCCATACACCAGCAGCCTTAAGTATTAACTCCGCCTCAACTGCTGTGCCGCTACCGGCTGCGCCCACAGCAACTCTCTTACCAGCTAAGTCGTAAATACTTTTTATACCGCTGTCCGCCTTAACTATAATTTGAATTATCTCAGGATATAGAACAGCCACACCCCTTATAGATTTAGCTGGGGATCCTTCGAACATGTAAATGCCTTTATATCCGTAATACGCGATATCGTTTTGAACGAATATTAAGTGAGCGTCGCCTGCCTCTAAAGCCTTAACGTTAGCTACGGAAGCCCCGCTGGATTGAGCTGAAGCTTCAATCCTTCCTTTAGAGTATTTATTAAGTAGCTCAGCAAGAGCGTTGCCTATAGGGTAATACACGCCTCCCGTACCGCCTGTAAATATCTTCATCTTAAACGTTGTTACGGTAGGTTGTGCGGTGAAGTACCAAACAACTGCTGCGATAGCCACTATAACGACGACTGCTAAAACTATAGCGAAAGTTTTTGAAAGACCCGCGGTCAACAACTTCATTTTTAGTAACACCACATATATAAGTTAACGAGTTAATTTAAATGTTTTGATTTACTTACGTTGAATAAAGCATATGAAGCAGACGATATGGGTTAGTATCTAAAGTTTTTAATGTTTAACCTTAAGGAACGCTTATAACAATTCATAACTAAGTTTACAACTGAAAGCCCGTCTTTTAAGGGCGGGGAGGAGGTCAGATATGTGGAGATGCTTTGATGCTTGGAGTAACTACAACTTAGCAAACACGTTGAGAGTTAGCTATACCTACCCGCTATTTAAGAAAGTAGGGAATGCTTTCGTTAAGATTTACGGTTTTAACAAAGGTTTAAAGCTTAAAGAAGTAAACGGTAAGCTTTGCTTTAGCGGATGTTGCGAGATAACAGCATCTATGTTAAGCGGGTTATGGTTTAATCCCTATGATTACGTTAAATACTTAAGTAGGTCGAGTAAGGGTCTTGCTTACGAGCTGCTCGACAAATTCGACGGTGTTAGCGTAAGTATAGATCCTTGGGATTTAAAAACTATGTTTGTCATCATGTTTTTATCGCGTAATACAGACTTCCATAAAAGAACTGTGCCGTGGGTTAAAGCTCTTATCAATATAGTCGATATAGAACATATGGAGGTTCCCGAAGGTTTAGATTTAAAAGCTGTTGGAAGCAGTTATCAAATACTTCAGCTCAATGAAGTTTTACCTTTGCTAAACGAGGTGTTTAGAAAAAGTGGTAAGCTTAACAACGTAGGTTTAACTTATAGGCGGACTTTCTTCAATGCCATTAAGGAAGACCTTCTTAAGATAAAGTTCGTAGGTCCTAAGACCGTATATGCTTTCGCTCTATATGCTTTAGGTTTGACTACTTACGCCCCCGTAGATAGGCATTTTGCCGATTTCCTAATAAGGAATTCTATAGCCGACGAGGATTTCACCTACCCTAACAAGAAATACTGCTTAAAATACAATTGCTTAATGAATTCGCCTTGCCCATTACGTAAACATTGTTTATTCTTTAAAGCATATGAAAAATTCAACGTATTAACTGGTTGGGTTCAGGTAGTTGCGTACTACATAGGCAAACTTAAAAGGATACGAACTTAAGGGTTCTGGCTTCATCGTTTTTAATTACTCACCTTCATCACCCTTATCTTCGCTCCACCCCCGCTTTTCGGAAGCCTAGCTTCATTGCCTTAGATTCCCGCATCGCTCCGCCAGACTCCCCCAAGCGAAGGTAGGAGCTTCATCGAGTGTGGTTTCACCCTTACCTCCGTCTCCTCATTGGATCGTCCACACACCCTCAAATAGAATTAGATAGTAGCATTTATATGCTTTATAACATTGTTTATTAGTTTTAAGGTGATGTAAAGCCCCTCTACTGTTGAAAAACCCTTCATTAGCTCCAGATAAAAATTACTTAACCATACACAAGCTTTAAAGATAGAGAGAAAAGAATCAAGAAATTATACAGAACAGGCTAAGGCTCTGGAGCTTCTCTTAACTGCTTCAAGACATACTCTCTAATTTCTCTAACGCTTGGTAATTCGCGAACGATTTTACCGTTTTCTAACCACTTAATCATTAAATCTTCTTTGCATCTTATTGGATTAAAGTTGAAGGGCGTTATCTCGTAGTCTAACGTGCCACATCTCCACACTTTTTTAGCTCCAGGCCACTTACCTTTCTTTGTGTGTGGAATCCAAGAACCGTTAACTAACTTCTCCACTATGTCCATGCTAAGGTCTACGGAGGGCGGAAACGTCACTGAAGTCCCTATACCAAAACCATCCACTAACTCTCTTAATTCCTTAACCTTCTCTTCGTTTAACCCCCCACTTACGTATATTTTAACGTCGTCCCTTCCTATGAGTTTTAACGTCCACTTAATCTCTTCAACTATGGCTTTAATGTCTCCTCTTCTACTCCTGGGAGTGTCTATTCTCACACCATGTATTCGTTTACCTAAAGCGTTAACGGCTTTTACGGTGGCAAACCTTTCGTCATTATATGTGTCTATTAAGGCTATCCTCGGGACTTCCGGTTCCACCACTTCATCAAAAGCTTTCCAAGCATCTACTTCATCATCGAACACAAGTATTAAGGCATGAGGCATAGTCCCCATAGGCGGAACTCCTAAAGTTTCTTTGTTAAATGAGCCTGAAACGCCATCAACACCCCCTATATATGCTGCTCTATCAAGCATTGGATGTATAGCTGGGTGAGCGCTTCTCAACCCAAAGTAAAGCACTGTTTTGTTTAATGCTAATTTCTTAAATCTAGCTGCTTTAGTAGCAACTGAGGTATAGTGTCTTAAAATACCTAAGAGAGGGGTTTCAAACTCACATATGTCGTAATATCTTCCTTCAACGATCATGACTGGCGTGTTCTCCTTTATTAAGGTTCCTTCAGGAAGTGAGTAAACATCTATGGGTTTGCCTTTAAGTAGATGCAGAGCTTCTTCTAAGCCTGCGTAAACAACCCATTGATAGTTCTCCGGTAAGTCAAGCAAGTGAACCTCCATACGTACCTTAACTTCCTTCAATCCTTTAGCCTCGATTATCTTCTTGGTTCGTAGGAAGTATATGTCAGTGATTTTACCGTTCAGTATTTCATCCTCGCTAGCTATGTAAAACCTCATCGCTACATCACCATAATTAGAGATGACGGCGGTTAATTAATGCTTTAAATCTAAAGCCTAACTTTCGGGTTGGTGGGAAGTCAACGATTCAAACCATTTAATTACTTCCTCAGCTACTTCAGCACTTACAGCGTTAAACGCAAGTAGATCATTTACGTACTCTTTAAAACTTTCGTAATCCATTACATAAAGCACTTCATCACGGACGTCAAGTACGTATGGAGGTATAAATACAAACTCTGAAAATCTTCCGTCCTTATATGCTATGGAATACGTAGGTAAGCTAAGCCTATCTAACGCTGTTTTAACTACACATAACTCACAGCCTTCATATTTTAAACCGTCAACTAAGTTGATAGCTTTAACGCGTTCTACGTCACATACATCAGCACAACTAGATATGAATTCATCCAGGTTTTTCAGAATGTATTCCTCAAACTCACCAGCCAACACGACTCCATCACCTCTTACCTGAGTTTGTCATTTATGAGGAAGTAAAATTTTTAAGTTTTTCTTGTTTAATGTTTTTAGTGTTGGGTGTGGGCAACCGTAGCTTGGGATGAGACCCACACCTTCCCGAAGCTGGCGGCGGGAACTGATAGATGATGCACCCTCAGTGAGGGGCTTCAGAGAGGTGATGCAAGCCCTAGAGGGAGAACCTCCGCCATTCATGGCGGAGAGCCGTCAGCCTAACCACTCCGTTTAAACATCTTAAAAACGCTTCTTAACTTGAATTTCGGCCTGACTCTTAGAAAAGAATCACTGCTTTCTTCTTAAAACACTTAACGCATGAAGCCATTTTGCCTTCTATTTAATTCCTCGGTATTCTATCGTAGGGATAGAATGAAAGAGTGGGTAAGCGTGTGCGGGGGTGCCCGGGGTCGCCCCTAAGAGCCTCCGCAGTGAAGGATGAAGCCAGACGGAGCGGAGGAACAAAACATGAGGGGATGAAGAAAATAATTAAAAGTATTTGAGAAGGATTAGGAGTATCGTTCAGACCCGAACCCATTCTAAACCATGTCGTCAGGGATTTTCCCAGGGTGCACGCTTTTAGTGGGTGTTAATCTATACTTCTTTAAGATCTTCTCCACATGTGGGTACATGATGACGTATTCCCAATCTATATCAAGTAGTTCTTCGCTGATTTCAGCTATCTTTAAAGTGAACTTAGCTATGTTTTCATCGCTACTAAAACCTATCATAGCGGCAACGACTACCTCCCTTCCGGGCTTTAAACCTGCGTTGATTAAGTTCTCAACCGCCTTAAATTGATATAGAAACGCCGTTGGTTCAGCACCTGTTAGTAAGCTGAACTCCTCTGGTGTCGTTCCTTTGAAGGAGACCCTAACTAAAACGTTGTTAAATTTAGCTAATTCCTTAGAGAAGGTTTCATCAACTCCTAACAGTATACCATTAGTTTCTAAGATGAAGATATGTTTATGCTCTTCGTCATTTAACTTAAGCAGATTTAATAGATGTGTTTTTGAAAGGGTTGGTTCGCCGCCGGTCAGCCTTAAGTACTTATATCCCCCCTTAAAAGCTATTCTCACTAATCTCTCGTAAGCCGCTTCAGGAGATAAATAAAATCCTAAATCATACCTATCACGAAAATACCAAGCCCAGCAGAACTTACATTTAAGGTTGCAACCTATGACATCAGCTGAGGATATTCCACCATACCATCTACCCCCTCTAAACCTGAAGTATTTCCTCTCCTCTATATTTCCTGAATATCTAGTTACTAACTTCTTAACCTCATCAGATACTTTAACTGGGTCGTAAAGCTTTACGTTATCTTCCTTGTATTCCGTAAAGATCCCTCCTTAACGCCTCAAGCAATTCAGGCTCTCGTCCCATAAATTCAGCTGCTGTAATTACGTTAACGTTTCCAACGTGTTTCCTCACTTCATCGTAGAAAAGTCTATAATTAACGTCTCTAAGTAGATGATGATCGATTATCAAGTGCTCAGGCCTTACTGAGTTCAGAAATTCAACTATGTTTTTAAGCGCTATCCTAACGTCGCTTACGTGCTGTTTAACGCCTGACAGGTATGTAGGCGGCCCATCCACAACTACCGTTTTAGCTGGGTTTTTCTTCATGAAATCTAACGCGTCTCCGTTGACAGGACCTTCGACGTCCGACGTATGAAGGAAGGAAGAATCTTCATCTGATATAAATACCTGTATCACGTAACCTAAGTTTGTTGTTGGTCCGTGAGGGGTTGGCGGTGAAAACTTTAAAAGGGTTTTCCCTACCGTAAAGGAGGTGCTATCACCTATTCTTAACTCTTTAACGAGGTTTTCAATCTTACTTAAGAACTTCCTAGCTCTAAGCCTTTGGGAGAAGTTTATCTTTTCTGTAGGGTTTTTAATCACTACTAACTTGCCTTTATAGATGTCGAGGGGTATGTGAACTCCCAAGTCGTGGTGATCGTAGTGGTAATGTGTTACTACTATGATATCGGATTCGAACGCTCTTCTATATATGATTTCAGCAACCTCTTCAAGACGTTTAAGCTCTATAGGGTGTGGCGGCAATGAAAACCGCAGTGGTGCTATAGAGACTGAAGGATCTATAAATACGGTTACGTCGTTGGTCTCTATGAAAGTAGCCATTGATCTAATTCCTACACTATCAAAACCTATTAACTCTATTTTCGTGCTTAGCACCCGAGGCTAAGTCCAAGTTCCTACTGTTTCTTCTCCAACTCTTTAAGTATTTCCTGAGGTAAAGCTTCCTTCTCTTTAATCACGTCTAAGATTATCGCCGGGTATAGATTAACAACGCCAGTTATGTTTCTAATGCTGTCTAGCTCCTTACTTAACTGAGTGGAGTCTTTAGCCCACAACTCAACCAGCAGGTCATGATCGCCTGAAGTCAACGCTACAAACGTAACGTTATCTTTGCTTCTTAAGTAGTTAGCCACATCTAATATCTTATCGGGCTGTACATTAACCCCTATATATGCTACTGCGTTGTAATCAAGTCTCTTGTTATCAATTATTAACGTATACCTCCTTATAACACCGCTTTTCTCTAATTTACTCATTCTCTTCTTAACTGCTACGTCGGATATACCTAGGGTTTTAGCTATCCTAGTTACTGGTGTCCTAGCGTTTTTAGAGAGTTCCTTCAATATTATCAAGTCTTTTTCATCCATCTCAATCATTGAATCATCTCCTTTACTCTAACCTTAGAAGGTTAATAACTTTTAACTTCTTAAGTTAGTTATTTGAAGTTGAAAAGCCTTCACGATTTTATTGAATGGTTGCAGTGCTTACTTTATCCTCTATAATTTCTTACCCGAATAGTGATGAGATGCCTTCAGCTATTTCTTCCTCACTTACTTCCTTCTTTTCTTCTTCTTTCTCCTCCTTCTTAGCTTCAGTCGCTGGAGCTGGTTGTTGAGCTGGGGTCGTTGGTGCTGGTGTAGCTACTGCCGGCATCGGAGCTACGGTTGCCTGCTTTATAACTTCATCTATGTTTACCTCCTTCAGAGCTGCTACTAACATCTTAACTCTTACTTCGTCTACTTGAATCCCCGCTACCTCAAGTAACCTCTTGATGTTTTCCTCATTTATTTCCTTACCTGCGGAATGCAACAGCAACGACGCGTATATATACTCCATATTCACTACCTCCAAATACTTGGGGATTGAGAATATTTAAGCGTTTAAGAAGAAGTTTTATGAAGACTCGTTTTGCTTAAGTCTTTCCCTCACTCTATAGTAGTTTATGAGTGCCGCCATAGTTGAAGCAGCTCTTTCAGGCATTGGATACGCTGGAATACCAGCACTATTTAACTTCTGTATAGCCCAGTAAACCTCTTCACCACCTATGAAGGATATCACTAAAGGTTTGTTAAGACCGCCTAACTCCTTAACTTTCCTTATTATTTCGCTTGCTATCACGGTAGGGTCTGTAACGGCTGTTTGGCAGTAAATCCCTAAAACAGCGCCTACTTTATCGTTAGTTAAAGCTGTCATTAAAGCGTCAACATATCCCTCGTTAGTGATCATCCCTGTGACGTCTATGGGATTGCCTAGCGAAGCAAATCCAGGTAGCTTAGGCTTTAAATCAGCAACGAGTTTCTCCGGCGGTGGAGACAGCAAAACGTTGTTTAAAGCTAGAGTATCCGTTACTAAAACCCCAGCTCCACCACCGTTAGTTACTACTACTAAATCACCTTCCCTATATTCTGGCAGGTATGAGAAAGCTCTAGCCCAATCGAAAGCTTCTTCAACGGTTCTAGCTTCTAAAATCCCGGTTTGTTTAAATACGGTGGTGTAGATAACCACATTGCCTGCTAGGGATCCTGTATGGGAAGCTACGGCTTTAGCACCGACGTGTGTTTTACCCGCTTTAACTACGATAATAGGCTTCACCTTAGAAACTTTACGTGCTACTTCAATAAACCTCCTCCCGTCCTTCACCCCTTCAAGGTATATCAGTATAACTTTTGTATGTTCGTCATGCATTAAATACTCGAGTAGGTCGGCATCATCTATATCTGACTTATTACCTATGCTTATGATGGCTGACACACCTATCCTCTCAACGATAGTCATACCCATTAGAGCTATGCCTAAAGCACCTGACTGCGTTATAAACGCTACATGACCTGGAATCACGTCTTTAGGACCGAATGACGCATTCATCCTTACCGGCGTGTAAATCATACCGAATATGTTAGGTCCTAAAACACGCATACCATATTTCTTAGCTATTGAAACAACCCGATCTTCTAAGTCTTGCCTTCCAACCTCCTTAAACCCTGAAGATATAACAACCGCGACTTTAGCACCTTTCTTGCCCGCATCTTCTATTACATCAGGAACTAAATTAGCTGGAACAGATACAACCACCATATCGACTTCATCAGGTATGGCTGAAACCGACGGATAATTTTTTAAACCTAAGATCTCTTCAGCCTTAGGATTTACTGGATATATCTTACCTGAGAATCCATATTCTATTAAATTCCTTAATACTTCATAACCTATCTTTCCAGGCTGTCTAGAGGCGCCGACTACAGCTATAGACCTAGGCTTAAACAGGCTTTCCAAGCCACGATCCATTATCGATCCCTATACTTCGTAAAACTGTTGTATTTATATATATATTTATATTTTATTTGTAAAACACTAATATTGCCTGATGCGGCTTAAGCCATTGACCTACTGTAATTAAACGCTTTAAACTAACTCAACTATTGTTTTGAAGACCTACGTTTTTAAATACGTATGGCCAAAGACCTTCATTAAAGATAGTGCTAAAAGCGTCTTAACGTCGGCAACCCTACTTTCAATTAACTCCTTAATTGCTTTATCTAAGTCAACCACAACAACGTTGAGTAACTCCCCAGGTTCTAAGGCCTGCCCGACAAAGCTTAAGTCCTTAGCTACGAATAGGTGAAGTACTTCATCGCTATAGCCTGGACTCATGTATAACGAAGTTACCTTAACTAAGGTCTTAGCGTCATATCCGATCTCTTCAATTAACTCACGTCGAGCTGCTTCATAAACGTCCTCACCTACCTCAACCTTACCTGCCGGTATCTCAAGAACCCAATCATTAACAGAAGCTCTAAACTGCTTTATTAAGATCACATCACGTTCATTAATAAACGGCACAACAGCTACAGACTCCCCAAACTTTACAACGTCTCTCACGAACCTTACGGTATCTAACTCGTAAATTCTTTGAATTAACGCGACTCTCCTGCCCTTGCATAGAACTTCCTCAGAAACTAACCTCAATTGAGCGGAGTTATCCAAAGCCCTCACCGATATTAAACTTTTGAAGAAATTTTAATCCCTCATACTCGCCTTTTAACCGTCGTTGACTTAACTGTTTAGGGCGGTGGTTTGAGGTGCATACCTACGAAGACTTAATGCGTTTCTTAGGTGATTACGTAAAATTAGATGATATTCTATGGTTGCTATCTGATTCTGAAGTTCATAGCTACGGGCAGGTTATAATATCCTTCAATACAAACTCGAAAGTTGTTTTAGGGGTTAACGTGATTTTCACACATAGGCTTGGGGGTGGTTTGGAGGATGTTAGAGTAGAATTCCTCATATCTACCGATATAAGTGCTTCTAAGTTTTTGACAAGTCAATACATGGACCTAATAAAATCCGGTGCTGAAGTCTTGGTTAAGAAGGAAGGTATTTCAGTCTTTTACAGGGTTAAGTCCTTAGGCAACACTAGTTTAAAGCAATACGTAGATAATGTGTGTAAGATATTAGAAATCGACTCAATTAACTTAAGCTTTCTTAAATATAGCTTTTTGGAGGGGTTGAATGCCGGGTAAGTTTTACATCGTGGGTGCCGGTCTCTCCGCAGATTTAATCTCGTTAAAAGCCGTTAAAATATTGAAAAACGTTGACTTGATCTTCATAGATATGTATACAAGCATACTACTTGGTGATGCGGAAGAACTTAAGAAATATATAGGTGCGAAGGAGTTCATACCTCTACGTAGGTCAGACGTGGAGGAAAAACCGCATGAAACCATATTTAAACACATAGAAAGTGGTTTAAACGTGGCTTTCTTAGTTCCAGGCAACCCTTTAGACGCTACAACACACGCTTCACTAGTTGTTGAAGCTTGGAAGAAAGGCATAGATTTTGAGATAATCCCAGCTCCCGGCATCATACCCAACGCCGTCAGCATGTCTGGTTTGATGGTCTATAAAGTAGGTAAGGTAGTTACTTTAACGTTTCCAAAACACGGTATATATTCGGAGTATCCTTACGACGTAATTAAAGATAACGACTTAAGAAACCTTCATACGTTACTGCTATTGGATCTAGACCTAGAAAATAATAAAGTCATGCAGGTTAGTGAGGCGGTAGACCTACTTTATCAGCTTGAGAACTTAAGGAGGGAAGGCGTAATATCGCCGCGTAGGTTAGGTATAGCTGTGTCAGGCTTAGGAGGTCCTAAACAAAGGATATGCTTCGATACGTTAGAAAAGCTTAGAGGGTTGCCTAATCACGACGGGCCTAACACGTTAATAATAACTTCACCAAAGCTTCATTTTATGGAGGAGGAGGTTGCGAAGGTGATAAGTAATGTTTACTGTAGATGAAGTTGCCTTTAGAGTTAAAACCTACATAGAAATGTTTGAAAGGGCTTTGTCTGATCTGAAAGTGTTAAACACGGATTCTAAAGTTGATGAAGTTTTAAACATGGCTAAGCTTTACTTAGCAGATTCCAAGCATTACTTCAACTTAGGTGATTACATAACCTCCCTATCGTGCATTGCTTACGCTGAAGGCTTGCTAGACTCACTAAGGCTTCTGGGGTTTATAGACGTTAAGTGGGTGAGGGAGAAACCTAAAAAGGTGTTAGTGGGGGGTACATTCGATTTACTTCACGTGGGACATATTCATTACTTAAGTGAAGCGTCTAAAAAAGGATTAGTTTACGCAGTAGTGGCAACAGACGCGAACGTTAGAAGAATTAAAGGTAGGGATCCTATATTACCACAGAACGCTAGACTAGCTTTAATTTCGTCAATTAAATACGTCTATAAAGCACTGCTAGGTGATGAGAAAGACTTTCTAAAGCCCGTGGAGGAGGTAAAACCTGACATCATACTTTTAGGCCCTGATCAGCCCATAGATGAAGGCTTTATAGTTAAAGAACTTGATAAGAAAGGCTTGCGGGTAAGTGTTGAGAGACTTCGCAAAAGGATAAGCGACAACGGTTTAAGCTCATCTTCAGAGATTGTAAAGGAAATAATACGTAGGTATTGCTTATCTAGCTCTGAAACCCAACCTTAAAAAGAATAAAGCGTTACCTCTTCTTAAGACCTGTTCTTCTAGCGGCTATATGACCTACCTTTCTCCCAGGCGGCGCGTTACGCGATACCGTTGAAGGATGAGACTTCCTTTGATGGATACCGCCACCGAACTTATGGCTTACGGCGTTCATGGCAACGCCTCTAACTCTAGGCCATTTATGAGCTTTAACCTTCCATTTATGGTATGCCGCACCAGCCTTCAATAAGGGCTTCTCTATCCTCCCCGCTCCAGCGGGAACTCCTACGGTTGCTCTAGCCGTGCTTAAAATAGGTCTTTGCTTCTTACTCGGCAGGAGAACTATCGTGTAATTGCCTGACCTACCTAAAACTAAGGCGTAACTACCTGCTTGCCTTGCTAGCTTACCGCCGTCTCCAGGATTTAACTCTATATTGTATACTTTAGTACCTTCAGGTATCTTACCTAATGGGAGGGTATTGCCTACTAAAGGTGGTGCGTCCGGACCTATTGAGACTTTCTGACCTACGTACATACCTTCAGCAGCAGGTATGTAATATTCAACACCGTTTTCTAATTGAATTCTCGCTAAGGGAACCCAACGCCCCGGATCGTGAATAAACTCCATCACAACACCGGTTAACGTATGTTCTGAAGGCGGGGGATATTTGGCGGGGGCTGGATGTAGGTGTCCAGGACTTCTAAAGTTTTGACCTCCTCTACCAGCCCTCTGCTGTAACGTTTTCTTACCCATCTCAACTCACCCCATACCTAGCTTCGCTATTTATGGCGGAGTAAATGTTTATAAGTTTTAAGTGCCCAGTATAGGGGTATCTCATCTCTATCTGCCTTGAAACTGCATTTACTGCATATCATTATCCTAGTTCTCTTTGTCTTTTTATATACTGTTAGCTTATTCCCACATTTTGGACAAAAAGATGAATATAGCCTTTCTTCAATCCAGTATATCCCATACCACGACAATATGTTCTTTAAGCTCCTCGCAAAGCTTAGCAATGTTTTCTGAAGTCTTGTATCACGTAATGAGGTGTGCTCTGGTATATCTATTACTATAAGAGGTCGTTTGTTATGTCTTTTAGCGATTCTTCTAATCTTCCTGACCACTCTTGCAACACTTTGCTGGATCCACCCTTTATAGGAATATGATAGTGCCCTTCTTATCAGTACTGGGTAGATGTTAATCTGTCTCTCAGTTAAGCAACCCATATTGTATAACCTGTCTCTAAGCATCATAAGTCTCTTGGTGTAAACCCTTTTGTTGGATAGGTTCGGCGGTCTAAGCTTTATGGTTTTAATAAGCTTCCCATCCCAGAAATGCACCACAATGCCGTAATCTGAGTTTATGTCTGCTACCACGAGCAGGGGGTCCTCTGGAACGTCTACAACATTCTTTTTATGAAGAACTATCTGCACTACAAGCTCGTTGTTCCTCTCAAGCACTCTAACATACCTTTCATCTGGAGACTCTTTAAGTCTCTTCTCAAGCAATCTTAGTGCTCTCTTAGGTATTGGGTACTCCCTAGTTTTATCTAACCTGAGAACGAGCTTTCCATCTCTAATATACGCTCCTTTCCTCTCATGAATAGCATCGACAAGCGGTATGTTTAGTATTACTTTATATGGTATGGGAGTTCTTTCAATGTTTTTGAATAGATATAGGGGATCCCCTTCATCCAGAAGATTATCACGCCAATAGCTCTTAACGGATCTAGTGAGTGTATTAACGACCTCTGAATCAGGATCTATACTGAGTCTCTTACACCAGTATATATGAGATGCCAGAACTCTATACTTATAGATAAACTCCTTCACATAGCTATCTAGAGGATATTTAAGTGTGAGAACCCTATAGCCTTCAAGGGTTCTCAATTTCGAAGACAACTACTATCATCTCTTTTCTAGCTTTGTATAGGTTTTCAGCTTTATGCGTGAGCACCTTCGGAATAGTTATGATGTACTTACCTTTTCCATGGGACGATATCCTAGCCTTGAAGCACATCATAGTTCCATACCTTGTTCCGTGATATTTAGTTCCAAAAATTTATAAACTTTTTACAATTTAATATGTATTGAGTTGGGTGTGGGCAACCGTAGCTTGGGATGAGTCCCACACCTTCCCGGAGTTGACGGCGGGAGCTGATGGGTGATGCGCCCTCAGTGAGGGGCTTCAGAGAAGTGATGGAAGCCCTAGGGGAAGAACCCCTGCCACAAATAACAGGGGCCGTCAGCTAATTCAATAACAGTTTCTACTATATAAACATAACTTTCCATTTCTTTAAAATAAGAGAAATACATTAACTTCTCAATAAATATTAAGTATGGTTTTCATATATAATGTATGTTTTACAGCACCATTAGCATGATTTAGTCAGTTTAAGAACAGCCATGTTTCTGTAGTAGTAAAGAGCTAAACTTCGTCCTTTAACTATAGTTATTACTACTTAAGCTATGCTATATGGTTAGGATAATGATTAGTATATAATGTTTCTAAATAATGCTTTAAAATTTTCCTTTCTGCTTTTCTAATGTATTCAAGAACGGTTGGTTTTGATAAATCAAGCTCTTTAGCAAGGTTATTCAAGTCTATTCTTCTAGGCCATTCAAAATATCCTTCTTCATAAGCTTTCTTGAGTACTTGAAATTCACGTTCGGTTAGATTTAGGGTTGTTGTTAGATGTAGAGAACTTAGAAGAGGCGATTCGATATATCTTAAGTAAGTGGGTTTTGTCATTTTTGCCTTAACTTCAACGGGTGAGTACTTCTTCACTAACATTTTTAGCTTATTTTCCTCTTCTCTAGGGATGAGAATAGGGAATTTTTTAACACCCTCACTCACTATTACCGGACCTACCTTAAGACCTCTGACTTCCGCTAAAGCTTTTAAAACACCATAGTTCTTTTTAATCATAAAGAGAAATGGTTGAAAACCAGCACCTCTTAAAACTTCTGCGTATTTCACGTCATCATAACTTTTACTTAAGTCTAGAGCCTCTTCAACTGAAGATTTACTTGAAGGCAATATCTGAAGTATCATGTGGCTATCTCCTTTAATCAAACTTAAATAGTTAATGAAAACTACCCTATTTTTCCTAGCCGTTAATTCTGTAAGGTAGTCACCGTAATGAACAACTTCAAGTTCTCTAATGGAGTAACGTATTTTCATCATATGTATCCAAAGATGTAGAGCTAAGAAAGCTATTAAACTTAACTTAGAAAGTCGGTCAAACTTGTTAGGATTAATTCAATTAAGCTTTGTAAGTAGACACCTCTTATGGTGGATTAATATGAAGAAATCAACCGTATTTAGAAAAATGCTTAGTGAGTCAGGAGTTATTGTTATGCCTGGAGCTTACGATGCTTTAAGTGCTAAGATTATAGAGCTTGTAGGGTTTAAAGCTATTCAACATACAGGTTACGGTACTGCTGCGTCGCTTCTTGGCATGCCTGATATAGGGTTAGTTAGTTTTAAAGAGATGGTTGATAGGGTTGCTTCGATAGCTAGGGCTGTAAACATTCCAGTGATAGGTGATGCTGATACAGGTTATGGAAATCCAATAAACGCATATAGAACTGTTAAGGAATATATCTGGGCTGGCGCTGCTGGGTTGTTCATCGAAGATCAAGTTTGGCCGAAAAGATGTGGGCATATGTTCGGTAAGATGATAATTGATAAGGAGGAGATGATGGGTAAAATAATGGCTGCTGTAGATGCGAAGAAAGAGGAAGATCCTGACTTCGTCATAGGTGCTAGGACAGATGCTATAGCTGTTGCTGGTATAGATGAAGCGATAGAGAGGGCTAACGCTTATCATAAAGCGGGTGCTGATTTCATATTTATCGAAGCTTTTGAAAACGTAGAGCAGATGGAAAAAGCGGTAAAAGAGGTTAAAGCACCATTAATGCTTAACCTTATTGAGGGTGGGAGAACACCTCTCGTATCGGTGCAGGAAGCTGAAAAACTAGGCTTTAAGATGGTTATATTCCCCTTAACCGCTCTATATTCTGCTGCTAAAGCTATGTTTGAAACTCTAACTTTACTGAAGCAAAAAGGCACAGCTCAAGTATATTTAGACATGTTAATGACGTTCCCAGAATTTGCCAAGATAGTTGAGATACAGAAGTTTAGGGAAATGGAGGATAAATACATACCTGAAAAAATCCTAGAGAAGATGTACGGTAAAGGCCCTAGAAAAATCGTTTAAAGGGTGTAAGAAGATGAAGGAAGTAAGAACTTCTGTAGGTAGACTCCTCATAATGCTTGTCGTATTGTATATAGTCTTAGCAACTCCTTGGTATATACCTAAAGTCGTTGAGCCTTTAGTACTAGGTATACCTTTATGGGCGTTTGTAACCGTAATCGTAATATTTAGTCTAGGTTATGCTTTAGTGTATCCAACCCTTCTAAAAATAGAAAAAGAATATGAGAAGGTGATGCGTGGTGGCTAAAGAATTTACTTGGGGTATTGACCTACCTATATTGGTGGTTTTATATCTAGTTTTAATTATTTATATAGGATATTATTCTTATAAGAGAAGATTAGGAGTTAGCGTTAAAGAATTCTTTGCTGCTAGTAAAACGTTAGGTTACGTAGCTTTAGGTTTAGGACTCTTTGCTACTATAGCAAGCGGTAATACGTTCTTAGGATATGCTGGTCAAGCATATAGAGCTGGTGGGTATGGGTTCCTAGTAGTTCCGGCATTTTACGTAAGCATACTTATAGGATTTATATTGTTAAGTAAAGCAATAATTTTATCAAACAGGAAGGGTTATGTAACACCGGGAGATTACTTTATAGACAGATTTGACTCTAAAGCTTTAACTATATGGCTTTTAATCCTTATGTGGTGGTGTACTTTTGTGCAATTCTTTGAACAATCTATTGCTATGGGTTATATAGGGGAGGTAACGTCGGGTGGATACATACCTTACGCTGTAGCTGCTGCTCTATTTTTAATCGCTGTAGCTATCCTAATACTATTAGGTGGGTTTAGAGGAACAGCGTTGGCTAATTTCATTATGGGAGCAACTATGGTAGCTGCAATGATATCCGTACTCTTTGGCTTAATACCGATACTTGGAGGAGCAGAAACCTTATCTAAAGCCTTAAGTAGTAAAGGTGTGGTAGTAGCGTTAAGCGAGACTCCTCCAACATATTTAAAATGGGTAAGTACGGTTATCCTTATAATGTTTGGTGTAGTAGCTTACTATCAAGTATGGAATTTCATAATAGCTAACAAAGATTTAAAGAGTTTAAGAATGCAATTTAAATTCACACCAGCTATATATGCCATCATACCGACTATATTCGTTATATTGGGTACGATCGGGCTTGCATTATTCCCAGGTCTTTCAAGAATGGAGTCTGAGAAAGTACAGCTATATTTAATTAACGAAGCAGCGAGTAGAAGCCCAGCAGGTTATGTTTTAGGCGAATTGTTGTTAATAGCTGTGGTTGCTGCTACAGTATCAACAGCCGCAGCAGTCATCTTTGCTATGGGCTCCGTTATGGCTAAAGACTTCTACGTCAAGTTAATCAATCCGCAAGCGGATGATAAGAAAATAATAAACGTTAGCAAAATAATTATGATAGCGTTATGCTTATTTGCTTATTTCATCGTAATGACCCCCCAATTAACTTTATGGGAGTGGGTTGTCTTAAAATTCCAAGTGGGGCTTCAAGCAGTAAGTCCACTACTTCTAAGTATGTACATCCCTTGGGTAAATAGTAGAGGTGCTTGGGTAGGTTCCGTAACTGGATTTGCTATAGTAGTAGCGTCATATCTAGGGAAATTTACAAGCATACAGGGGTTTGACACGGGAGTGTTAGCTTTCCTAATAAATATAGCGCTTGTTCTGTTAGTAAGTTATCTAACTAAAAAACCCGAGGAAATAAAGAGGGCTTTAGAGGTAATAACTTGATAGAAATAAAAGAGGGAATGATCTTTGACTACATCATTAACCGCGAAGATATTAGCTAAGGCATCCAGTAGAGAAAAAGTTGAAGTGGGAGAGCATGTAATCGCCAATGTAGATAGGGTTATGATACATGACGTTACGGGTCCCATATCTCTGGATGTAATTGAAGAATTAAAAGCTGAGGTATTTGATCCTAGTAAAATCTATATTTTTTAGATCATTACAGTCCTCCACCAACAATCTCGGCTTCTAACATACACAGAAGGTTTAGAGAATTCTCTAAAGATAAGAAGATACTAAACTTCTTTGACGTTGGTGAAGGTGTTTGTCACCAGGTAATGGTGGAAGGTAATGTAAAGCCTGGGGAGGTTGTTGTAGGTGCGGATTCCCATACAGTAACCTATGGAGCATTATCATCATTCGCTACTGGCGTAGGATCAACTGAAGCGGCTTACGCTATGGTCACGGGTAAGTTATGGTTTAAAGTGCCTGAACCTCTGTATATTCGAGTGGATGGTCGTTTACCATATTATATATGCGGCAAGGATGTGATATTAAAAATCTTAAGTGAAATAGGTGAGGAGGGAGCTAATTACAAAAGCATGGAATTCTTCGGCTCAGGACTTAAATCTTTAAGCATGAGTGATAGGTTAACCATAGCAAACATGAGTGTGGAGGGAGGCGCTAAAAACGCTATTTTTCCCTTAGATGAAATCACCTTAAGTTACTTTAAGGATTTAGGCATGCATATCGATATTGTGGATTTAGGTTTCCTTAAACCAATCGAACCCCAAGAGCAGAAGCCTGATATTGTAGTAGATCTAAGCTCATTAGAACCTATGGTTTCAAAACCCCATAGTCCGGCTAACGCCGTCAGCGTTCGTGAAGTTGAAGGCATTAAAGTAGATATGGCCTTTATAGGTTCCTGCACTAACGGTAGGTATGAAGACTTATATCAAGCAGCAAAGATATTAAAGAGTAGGAAGGTCTCAAGAGACGTAAGGTTAATAATCACACCAGCTTCTAAGAAAGTCTTAATGAAGGCATTAAAGGAAGACTTAATAAGGATTTTAGTAGAAGCTGGCGCTATAGTAACACCACCAAGCTGTGGTGCCTGTTTCGGAGGCCACTTAGGTGTGGCAGGCGATAACGAGAACGTCATATCCAGTACTAACAGAAATTTCAAAGGTAGGATGGGATCCCCTAAAGCAAACATATATCTTGCTTCCCCACTTACGGTAGCTGCTTCAGCAGTCGAAGGTAGCATAACAGACCCTAGAAAATATTTAGGTGAAATCGCATGAGTTCTGAAGTAATTAAAGGTAAGGTACTCGTTGTAGGAGATAATATAGATACAGACCTCATAGTACCTGGTAAATATTTAACGCTGAAAGAAGCTAGCGATTTAGGAAAACATGTATTAGAAGGTTTAGATCCTTCTATACCTGATAAAATTGAAAAGGAGGGGATAAGAGTTATAGTTGCTGGGAGGAACTTCGGCTGCGGGTCTAGTAGAGAACATGCTGTATTAGCGATTATTGGGGCGGGGATTAAAGCAGTTGTAGCAGAATCTTTTGCTAGGATATTCTATAGAAACGCTATTAATCGAGGGTTAATAGTTATAGAAGCGAAAGGATTAAGAAATAAAGTAAGGGACGGTGATATCATAACTATAGACCTCGATAAGCACTCTATAACGATTCCAACCGGAGAGGAAGTATCTTTTAAACCATTACCTGAAGAGGTTATGAAGATAATAAAAGCTGGAGGTCTTATAGAATATCTGAAAAAGCAAAAGGAGACAAAAGAGGCAACTAGATAATGAACGAGAAAATTAAGAAACTAGACGAAATGCTTTTAAGTATGGCTGGGAAATACTGCCATCCAGACGCACCTAAAGAATTCATAATCATATCTGAAGAACCTATAAAACCTGAAACATGTGAAAGTGATTTATTAAAACAGTTAAATTTAGCTGACAATAAGAATAAGGTTATTATAAAGCTACAAATAGAAGGTAGGGAAGTAGAGATTATTAAACGTCCAGAGTTAGATGGTAGACTAGAAGTAGTGATCAAGAGAGAACCCAAAAATACTACATTAACTTACGGGGAAGTTTATAGTATATTAGGCATTTGTGAGAAATTGTTAGGAATTAAAATAGCTTGGAAGAAACCTTTCCCACGAGGTTCTTGTTAAGTAAAGTTAATAACCTTTCCTTAAGGAAATCTCAAATGAGACGCCATTCTATGATAATGTAAAGTTAGCTTCAGCTATTTTCGCATCAAAGCTTTATAAACTTACCTTCGTTAAGATCCTTAACTAGAAGTCTATCCCACTAGTTTTCTGAGTTCTATTCAGGAAGAATCGTATGATAACATGCTACTACTGCCATGCCTTATATTCATCTCCTTAAGAACCTTTAAAAAGCTAAGGGCACACGATCTTTAAGAGCTTAAACACATGGAATAACTATATTCATTCTTATCAACTGCTAGGTCTATTATAAGTCTCCCCTAAAAATCCTGCCTTCACCGTAATCGCTCCTCAATGTGATGCCCTTTCCACATTTTAAAGACTTAAACAGTTTTATACATTCTATCGTAGATGTTATTACGATAGTATTTAATGAAGTGCGTTAACGAAAGTCCAGAATGATGGTTGACCTTAAAGTTTTAGAAGGTAAATCCGTAATAAAAGGACAAATTCTGTAATTTCTGTAGTTATTATGTAACGGATGGGATCTAGAGGATATTTTTGAGAGAATATCTACATCTTTAAAAGAGAATGTATTAGCAACTAAGGTTTTTAAGAGAGGAGATTATCGTTAAAAGCCTAAACATCAACGAATGGAAACACGCCTTGAATTACTACTACTGCCCTTAAAGAAAATGGATATGAGATAACCTCAATCTTGGAACTTAAACTAGATATGAATAATGAAGAAATAGCGAAAGTTAGCTATGAAAGAGTCGAGAACTTTAATAACCTTTTGAAGAAGATTCCGGAAATAGCGCTATTAAAATATAACATTACATTTCAGGGATATTTTTAGTAAGTTTTACTAAGGATACTGCCGTTAAATCTCCTGCACTCCTGTACGTAGTTAAAAGAACGTTCTCATCATTAATGCGATAGAGGATCTATACAATAAGTATCGTGATCAAAAAGAGAACGGAAAGGTACTAGCATCACATCAACGCTTTTCTTTCAATGGCAATGAGAGTCTTACTTATTGGAGATTTAGACATTGTTAAAAACGTAAATGCGGAATTAAACTATATATAAAAAATATAATATTTTAATGGATTTAGTGAGCCCGCGGGGACTCGAACCCCGGACCTCCGCCGTGTGAGAACGTAATGATATTCGCAAACTCGTATTATTGGTATTTATGTAATCCAAAGCGATAACCATAGCCGATATCAACAGTGATATTATTTGTCTTACGATATGCATGTCTCGGTTAGAATAATCTATAAAGACCTTTGTTATAATAGTGTCTAGGGGGAGGGTTCGGGTCTGAACGTTACTTCTAATTACTTTTAGATACTTTTAATTGTTTTCTTCATCCCTTCATTTTTTGTTCCCCCGCTCCGTCTGGCTTCATCCTTCACTGCGGAGGCTCTTAGGAGTGACCCAAGCACCCCCGCACACGCTTCAAATCTTCCCCAATCTCTACGTTATTTTCCTTAGGGATCCACCTACCCTACAGGTGGATAAACCCCCTCATCAACCCCAAAACAAAACTACCCAACCAACATATATAAACCTTTAAAATAGAAAGAAATTAAAAACATTTAAGAATATCAAGGAATTACATAAAGGGCGATAGGGCTGTTGACCGAATTCGAGAATAGAATAGTAGTTGACCCCAAGATTATGGGGGGTAAACCCGTAATAAAAGGAACAAGGGTTCCCGTGTATTTTATCCTAGAGTTATTATCTAATGGTTGGAGTATAGATGATATTTTAAGAGAATATCCGCATCTCTCAAGGGAAGACGTGTTAGCAGCTATTAAGTACGCTGCCAAGGTCTTGAGGGAGGAAGTTATTGTCAAAGCCTAGACTTCTAGCAGATTAAAATATACCTCGAACTGTTATTATTACACTTAGAGAAAAAGGATATGACATAGCCTCGGTTCGGGAGCTTAGTCCAGGTATGAGCGACGAGGAAGTAGTAGAGCTAGCTATAAAAGAGTCGAGAATTTAATAACGTTTGACAAAGACTTTGGAAGAATAGCACTCTTAAAACCTAGAGTTCCAGGAATAATTTTACTAAGAATACCACCATTAAATCCCCTATACATAGCCGAAAGAATACTCTCAACATTGAAAGAATAGAAAATCCATACAATAAGTTAATCATAGTCAGAAAGAAAACAATAAAAATAGTCATATTACGTTAACAATTATCCTAGGCGATGATGAGACGCCTTACCCATTGCAGGTATTACTGAAGATGAAACTACGATATTAATTTTGGTGGGCCCGCGGGGACTCGAACCCCGGACCTCCGCCGTGTGAGGGCGGCGTCCTAACCAGGCTAGACGACGGGCCCTATACCAGAAAATCAACGAGTAAGACCTAATAAGTGTTTAGCTGTTGTTTTAGGTAGGTATCTAAGGTTTTAGTTATGTTTAGGTCTGCTAACACTCCAGCTATGTTTGGGGCTTTCTCTATAGTTTCTTTATCTATTTTTAATGTGTTGTTTACCTCCGTGTTTACGTCTAGCTTTATGAATTTCCAACCTATGTGCGGTAGTCTCACGGCTATGTATGGTATACCTCCAGCTCTTCTGGCGAAGTTCAGTAGCTTCTGAGTTTGTTCCTTACCTATGTATATGTTCTCTAGCTTGGCTCTAGACTTAACTTCAAATACTGCTACCTTACCCTTCAATATAGCTACGACGTCCGGGTAGTCTGCTTTCTTTATTTTAGCTCCGCTGGCTGGAGCTCTCATTACGGCGAAGCCTAACCTCCATAAAAGCTCGACGAGTTCCCTCTCAGCTCTATATCCTTTAGCTCTTTTTCGACTCACGTTAGAAACACCTACAACTCATTTCTATAATTAACTTATATTTCTCGAATGCTTTTAAAAATTGGTGGGTAAAGTGTCTATAACGGATTTAATAACCATATTGTTTGCGTTGGTTATAATACTGCCTATAATAGCTTCAAGCGTGAAGATAGTTAGAGAATATGAAAGAGCTGTAATATTTAGGTTAGGTAGGCTTTTAGGAGCTAAAGGACCCGGTCTTTTCCTAATAATACCCTTCGTCGATTCCTTAATGAAGGTTGACTTAAGGATAGTGACTGTAGACGTGCCTAAACAGGAGATAATAACTAAAGATAATGTAAGCGTTAAAGTAGATGCTGTGATATACTATAGAGTTATAGATCCGGTGGCGGTGATAACTAAAGTAAGTAATTACCACTACTCGATAATGTTATTGGGTCAGACCGTGTTGAGGGACGTCATAGGTCAGGTAGAGCTTGACGACCTACTACAGCGTAGAGATGAAATAAACAAAAGAATTCAAGCGATAATAGATGAGGTAGCGGTTCCTTGGGGTATTAAAGTTACTGCCGTAACACTAAAGTCCGTTGAGTTACCTGAAGGTTTGATGAGGGCTATGGCTAAGCAGGCGGAGGCTGAGAGATGGAGGAGAGCTAGGGTAATAGAGGCTGAGGGTGAGAGGCAGGCGTCGGCGGTGTTGGGTGAGGCAGCAGCGATATATGAGAAACACCCGCTAGCTTTAAGGTTGAGGGAACTTCAAACGCTTGTTGAAGTGGCTAGGGAGAAAGCCTTAATAGTAGTTACTGAGTCGGGCACCACCGAGTTGGGTAGGTCTATAGCCGCATATAAAGCACTTAAAGAATCTCAAGTGGAAGGTGTTGAGAAGAAGTGAAGGGTTACGTAACGAAGGACTTCAAACGTAAGCTTTTTCTATACTTTATAATTCTTACGTTAACTCTAGCCTTAACGCAAGCTGTGGTTAAAGCGGCTTACACGGAAAAAACGTTAAATACGGCCGTGGTTTTAAGTATAGAACCTCCTTGGGACACGATAGACGATGGTGTGAAGGAATGCTTTATTGAAGCCTTAGCGAAAGCTGAAAACGAGGGTAAGGCCTTCATATATGTGGTTAATAGTTACGGAGGGTTGCTAGACGCTGGGTATACGATAGGCGATGCTGTAAGGAATTCTAAAACTGTGACTATAGCTTACGTAACGAGTGGTAAGGCCTTAAGTGCGGCAACACTTATAATACTTCCAGCTCATGTAATAGCTTTACATCCGAATTCAATCATAGGAGCTATGCAACCCGTTATGGTGAACCCCACAACAGGCGAGGTAACCTTCATCAACGAGTCTAAAATCGTCAAACCGATTGTGGAGAAGGCCGTTGACTACGCCTTAGCAAGGGGTAGGAACGCTTCGTTAGTGTCTGATTTCGTTTGGAAAGCTGAAACAATCAACGCCGAGAAAGCCGTTAAGTACGGTGTGGCAGATTTTACGGCGTCGAGCTTGGAGGAAGCGCTTAAGGTTTTAGAAAATAGGGAGGTAAACGTCTCAGGATCTACCTATCGTTTAAAAATAAGTAACTTAGAACGCTATCAATGCAGTGTTAGGTCAAGACTTATTTCAATACTTGAAAATTACACCGTGTTAAACATCCTTATGACGATAGGAGTTTTAGGGACGTTAATGGCTTTACTGTCTGGTAAGCTTCAAATACTTCCGTTAACGCTTCTATTCGTATTGCTTGGCTTAATAGGTTCGGGATTTAACCCAAACCTCATATCGTTATTCCTTATAATTCTTGGTGGGGTTTTACTAGCTGTGGAGTTGTTCGTGCTTCCGGGGTTTGGCATAGTTGGTATCAGCGGCATAATTTTAATAGCTTTTGGATTTGCTTTACTCCCCACATATGTTCCCGCAGGTTTAATGCCGAGTGAGGAATACCTAAACACAGTTAGAGCTTTAGTTCTTACTTTAACGCTTGTTTTAGGGACGTTCTTCGGGTTCGTAACGTTTAAATTAGTGAAGATTAGGAAGAAGAAACCCGAACCTTACGGCCCGATAGGTAAGGTTGGTAAAGCTTTAGAAGACTTAAAACCCGGCGTTGAGGGTTTCATATTACTTGAGGGTGAGTACTGGCGGGCGATTTCAGAGGAGTTCATACCTAAGGACGGTGAAGTCATCGTTGTGGACATGATCGGATCCACGCTTAAAGTAAAGAAAAAGAGCTGACGTTTCTAACGTAACTTTTAAAAAGCGAAAATTTCATAAGTTTTGAAAACGTTCTTCTAATTAGATGGCGAATGCCGTTATCCGGTTTTGCTGACTTGCCTCTTCATTGGGGTCACGTACCCCCTTGGTTAGCTAGGATTATGTTTAACCTCTCTAAAGCAATACTTGAGGTTATGTTAATTGAGTTTAAAACGGAGGACATACTTAAGAGGTTTTCAAACCCGTTATGGTTTCAAGCCTTTAACAACGTAATAGGTATGGATTGGGACAGCAGCGGCTCCACTACAGTAACTACAGCTATGGTTAAAAACGCTTTAAACGAATTAAACGCTGATTTAAGGGTGGCTGGAGGTAAGGGTGTCGTTTCTAGAGAAACACCCGCTGAAATCCGTAGATACGGTGATGAGTTAAGCCTAAACAGTGGCGTAGTTGAAAACCTTATTAGAATCTCTAGGTTAGGAGCTAAAGTAGATAATGCCTTACTTCAAGATGGGTTTGACCTCTACCACCATACCCTACTTTTAGACTCTAAAGGTAATTGGGTTATAGTGCAGCAAGGCATGAATACGGAGTTAAGGCTTGCGAGGAGATATCACCTAGCGTGGTTTGTAAGCGATGACCTAACGTTAGAACCTCACGCAGGCGTAGCTTCAGACATAACCACAAACCCCCTAAACTTAACAGTTAAAGACTCCCTAAACTGTAGGAAGGTCGTGCTGGAGTTACTTAATGAAAAACCTTCTAAAATAGTTGGGGAGTTAGGTAAGGTTAACGCCTTACTTAAAGGTATTAAGCCTTTATTCGGTGAAGCACTTGTTAAAACACTCCCTACGAAACTTCCATATTATAAGCCTGTAAAGTTAAGTGAAGCTTTACTGAAGCAATTAAATAAAGCTTATGAGGTTAAGCCTGTGGATTTTAATGAAGCTTTACTTATTGCTGGACTTGGTCCTGAAACGCTTAGGGCGTTAGCTTTAATTTCTGAGTTAATATATAGGGAACCACCTTCGAATAAAGACGTAGTCACACACTCTTACGACCCGTTTAAATATGCTTACGCTATAGGAGGTAAGGACGGCGTCCCATACCCCGTTAAGAAGGAGGTTGCTTTGAGGGTTATTAAAGAGCTTGAGGATTTAGTGAGTAATGCCAGGTTAGGTGATAAGGAAAGGCTTTTAGCTTTTAGAGCGTTAAGTAGGTTAGCACCTAAGGACGTTTGAGAGATTACGTCTAAAGTTAATTAACCCTAGAGCTACTACATATCTGGTGTCTTTACTGACGTTAGGAACGATGTTCCCTTGCTTTAAAGGGGAATATAAAGGTGTGCCATACAGATATACAAACTTAATGCTAGGTAAGTTAGGAGGTCCTAACAACCCTAAACACCTAACCTCCACTATATATGTAGAGAATGTCTTAAGCAAGGCCGTACTTACGCTGTTAGTAAGGGGTAGGGATTTAAAGCCTAGGATAACGCCTTGGAAAATCTCTCTCAACGACGTTACGTTATCGAGAGAGTTTAAACCGCAAACGCTGTTGGAGTTTAGTGATTCTACTTACGCCCTCCTAGCGTATGAGGTCACCCCAATAGCTACTAACCCTGGGAAATACCTTCTAAAGATATCTTCAGAAACGTCAGAAACTCTGGAAGTCCTTCAAGCAAGTTTAACAGGTGTTTCAGAATCCATGAATGTTTTAACTGCTGTAAGCCATTACTCAGGTATTGTAGGCCTAGCTCCAGGAGAATCTACGGCATTTGAATTACCTGATAAAGGTTTCTCTTTAGGCGCATATTTAAGTGTTAAAACGCCTTCTAAAAATTCAGCCTTAGTTATAGAGCATGGAGGTATAAAATCAAGGTATGCAAACCTACTTGAAGTTGATGAGGTAGTAATTAAAGACATGACAACAGCAGTTGATGATAAGACGTTAAAGATAAAACACGAGGTTTTAAACAATAATAACGTCGGAAGCTTAAGTGTTAAAACACTTCTCTTAAGTGACGTTTTAATATATAAACCACTCAGCAGAGGTCCACAACTTAACCTAGACTTGATTAAAGCTAGTGACGGAAGAATCGAAGTTTTAGTGTCTAATGAAGGTGATGTCAACGCGGAAAAACCGCAGTTGGTTCTCTTAGCCAACGGTAGGTTAATTAATAAATACGTTATCGATAAGTTAATTCCTGGAGAAATTAAGAATTTAGAACTTAAGTTATCGGATAATGTAAACGTAAGTGGTTTAATACTCAGGCTAATCTACAATAGCGTTTGGGGGCAGACATACAAGTCGGTAAGGCTTGACGACCTTCTTAAAAAAGTAAAGCCTTGAGGAGTGAATCTCCTAAGAAGGCTAGGATGCCTAAAAATATCGAAACCTTAAGATATGACCTCACCTTGCCCGCTATGACTTCAGGTTCGGAACTTCTTAACATGTTGAGAGAGTTTATTACGGAGTATATTATTAAGGCGTCAGTTGCTAACGCGAACGTTAAATACACTACTCCATATCCAAGCAGAAGAGGTAATGGTGAGATAGCTACCACGAGTAGTTGAAGCGCTATAGATATTAACGAAGCTTTCTTAACACCTAAAACCCTCGGTAAAGACTTAACTTTCCTAGCTTCATCTGCTTTGTAATCCTCTATGGTCTTAACGACTTCCCTACCTAAAAGTAGCGTAAAGGCGTATAGAGCAGGCAACATTGAGAGATTCGTAAGGTTAATATCCCCTATTTTTTCAGCAGCGGCTAAAGCCCCTAAAACTATGGTGAAAGCCCCCTCCAGCGAGACAACTACGTTACCTACGAACCCCATCTCCTTCACCTTATATGAATATAGGAAAACAACGAACGCGTTTATCAATACGAAGAACATCGTGTAAGGACCTAAACCTATAGACGGTAAAACACCAATGACAAATAGTAAAGTGCTTAAGACTAGAGCCTCTCGTGGTGATACCCTACCTGAGGGTATAGGTCTGTATGGTTTGTTAAGCATATCAACTTCAACGTCGAAGTAATCGTTTATGACGTAACCCGCTGAAGATATAAGACCTACTATAGCTACTGCGTAAAGCAGTGTGTCAACGCTTACGTTAACATACGCTTTAACTGATAACCACCCAACTATAGTGGTAAGTAATGACGCGACCACGTTGTGAATTCTTACTAACTCAATGTAAGCTTTAATTTTCGTAGCTACTTTACTCAAGCTTAACACCTAACTTACGTATTTTCTCGAGGAGGTCCTTCGATATACTGTAACAACCTTGACCTTTAACTATAAGACCTAACTCAACTAAGCTTGCTATAGTTTTAACGGGATCTTTAACTTTATATAGTGCTTTTAACTCCCTATACGCTAGTAAATCACCTACGGATCTATAACGGCAGAAATACTTTAGAGTCTTCAGTTGATCCTCATCCAAAGATTTCAGTAAAGCTCTCAAGTCTTTTTCAGAGTTGCTCATGAGCGCTACCCTAGTAGTAGTATGTGTTTAAGAAATTATGTTCGCTTATTCTCTCAGCAACGTCTATATTCTCACATACGTTACTTAAAGGACACGCGTCACGTCCCAAAACTTTACACTTAGGATTTACCCTAAGGCAAGTCTTCCTTCCAAACATCCATAGAAAATCATCCAGGTGAAAAACGTCTAAACCAGCTATTTTATGAAGTTCTTTATATGCTTTCCTAACCGTCAGCCTTAAAGCTACGTCCTCACCCCATTCAAACGGTTCATTATGTTCTAACTTCTTTTTTAACAATCCATAAACGCGAACCAACCCAAGCCTTAGAGCTATACGTGTTAAGTGATTGTCTACTGGGACTTCCTTATTCCAAGGGTCTTCAATCTGAATTAGGCCTCTTCTTTCAATAAATTTAATGAAGAGATAGGCCTTCTTCTCAACAGGGTCCGAATAAGCTTTAAACACCTTCAACTTATCCACAAGTCCTTGACCATTACCCCTCTTTAAGTGGTTTCCAGAGGACTCAATCAATGAAGACACGCTACCTCCGTAAAGCACTTTAAGCTTCCGCCCTAAATCCCTAAGTAAGTCGGCACGTACTTCAGGATCCCATATAGTGACTCTACCTCCCTTACCATCGTCGGCGGATAGCCAAGCTTTAACTTCATCTGGCGTTAAGTTAGCCATGTTGGAAGGGTTGAAAAAACCCGGGTCTTCATTAAATTTACTCATACCGAGTCTATATAGGAGATCCGCACCGTGGTAAAACTCGTTGTTAACGTATCCTTCAAACGGTACGTACCTACTTGTTCTATGATCTATAGCAACCATAAATATGAAATACCTTAACGTAAGTTCCTTATCAACGTCTCGACTTGGGTAGTATCTAGGATCCGTAAAAGTATCTAAGCCTGCGTTAGCTACAACGTCTCTTATAACTGGAGCTACTTTAACTAACGCAGCAGTGTTTACCTCTATATCGTAGGTCTTCACGCTCATAGATTTTCACCCTTATAGAACCCGTCATATGCCTTAACAACCTTCTTAGGAAGCTTGAAAAACACTAGTTGAGCAACCCTAGCGTAAACCTCTAGGAAAATACCGTAGGGATTAAACACTTGAAGCAGTGCTTCACCTCTACCTACATAACCGGGGTCCCATACAGTGCACGTTAATTGAATTCCCGACCTTAGCAACGAAGATCTGGGGAAGCAGAAAGCTACGACATCCTCAGGCACTTCAACAACTTCCGAGAATCTAACCTTATAAACTCCCTGACTTAAAAACCAACCACCATCCTTAGGGGGGATCTCCTCTAGAGAGGGTAGTTCACGCGTTTGAAAACCTAACCTAGCAGAGCTTATAAACTTAAAAACCTTAGAAACAGTTAAATCCACACCTACAGGCTGTACTTGTGTGTTAACATCTATCAATCCCTTAACGAACTTCAATGCGTCATTACCTAAGATTATCGTAAACCCCACCTAAACTAACTTGCCCTATGAGTTTATAAACAAACCACTGGTAAGTTTTAAATAGTAGATAAATTTATTTAAAAATATTTTAATAAAAAATCAATGAACATCAAGGCATCTAATGTAATTTTTATATCAATACATTAAGGGGAGGGTTTATGGGGGATAAATTTATAAGCAAACCGTTAGAAAATTTATTGGGGGTAGCGATGACGGAAATCAGCATAATCAAAGAAATAGGTGGAAAAAATGAAAAGTATAAAGTCTACGGAAAGCATGTCTACGGTAGCTTATACGACTGCGATCCTAAACTTCTTTCAGACCCTGAATACCTGGAAAAGACCGTCGTTAACGCTGCTAAAGTCGGTAACATGACCTTACTTGACGTTAAGGTATGGCATATAAGCCCTGGTGTAAGCGTTATTGGAATTATATTGGAATCCCACATAACTATACATACGTGGCCTGAGTACAGATTTGCGACTGTGGATGTATATTCATGCGGTCCCCACACAGATCCTTTAAAGGCGTTTAACTATATAGTTAAGTCATTAAAAGCTGAGAGATATGAGTTAGAGGTAGCTGACAGATCGTTTGTCGAGTAACTTTTTAGAGCTGAGAAATACCTTTAATACGTATTTAATTTAACTGCTTGAAACTATGTATTTAAAGCTAATAACTGTGTAAAGAAACTCAACTTAGGTGGGTACTTGGTTAAAATATTAGTTGGTTGCTGCGGATTTCCAATATCGCGAAGTAAGTATTACATGACTTTCAACTGCGTAGAACTTCAGGATACCTTCTACAATCCTCCGGATGTAGAGAAAATGAAAGCTTTAATGAAAGAAGCTCCTGAAGGCTTTAAATTCTCTATGAAGGCTTGGCAAGCGATAACACACCCTCCAAACATGATGACATGGCGGAGATCTAAATTTAAGCCTCCTAAAGAGGCATGGAACAGATATGGTTACTTGAAACCAACGAAAGAGAATTTTGAGGCATGGGCTTTAATAGATAAAGCAGCTAACGCGCTTTCAGTAACGTACGTAGTAATTCAACTACCTCCAACATTTAAATACATCGATGAAAACGTAAGTAACGTCAGAGAGTTCCTATCAACTATAGGGAGCACACGATACCGCATAGGCATGGAGTTCAGAGGTGATTGGGTTGAACATCGCTTAGAGCTAAGGAAGCTTTTAAACGATTACAGTAACGTAACGCATGTTGTAGATCCTTTCAGATGGTTCCCACCAGAAACAAGTGGGGAGTATTACTTCAGGCTTCACGGTATTGGAGGTTCTGAAGTAAACTACAGGTATAAGTATACGCAGGACGATCTACTTAGACTTAATAACATGTTGAAAGCCCTTCACGACGCTAAGGAGATCTACGTCATGTTCAATAACGTATATATGAAGGAAGACGCTCTAAACTTCATTAAAATCCTTAAGCAGCAGTAGAGCTTTAAATCATTGATTGACGATCTTCTTAAGGTCTTGAATTAAAGCATCTATAACTTCTTCACTTACGTGGGGCATTATAGTTATTTTTATGCCTTCCAAGGAAGGACATGAATAAACATACCATCCAAGTTCGTTAAGCTTACTCCAGATCTTTAAGTAGCTTAATCTATCATGTTTAAAACAAAGGATAGGTAGTTCCGGCTCAACAACTTCAAACCCTTCAGAGGTTAGTCTGTCATAAGCATATTCAGTTAAACGCATTAAATCAGCGAACATCTTACTTAAACCCTCCTTTCCGTAATACATTAAGGAAGCCCATAAGGTAGCTGCTGAACCAGCACTCCTAGACCATAGCAAACCATATTGTTTGTCTTCACCAAGGAAATACGTGGCTTTAAAAGCTATCAACTCAAGCAAGGATTTATCTTTAAGAAGTAACGCTCCTGAAGGTATCGGCGTAAGCAAGTTTTTATGGCCGTCAACACTTATGGAAAACACTGATTCTACTCGAAAGTCGAATTCCGGATATTTACGTCCAAGTCCTTCAAGAAAAGGTATTAAGATAGCTCCGTATGCTCCGTCGACATGTATAGGTACGTCCGGCATTTCCTCGTGGAAATCTTTAACAGGGTCGACAGCGCCGGTTTCGGTATTACCGACGGTTAACACCAAACCAACACTTCCGACGTTATTCACTTCACGTAATTTTCTTAAAGCTGAGTTAACGTCACCTCTTAACTTACTGTCTACATCAAACACTAAGGTCTTCATCTGAAGTATTTTAGCAGCTTTAAAGACTGAAGTGTGTGCTGACTTAGGAACTAGTAAGTGTTTTACCCCTACCTCCCTCAATATATAGAGGCCTGTTAAGTTGGATTCGCTACCTCCGTAAGTTATTATCCCATCGCATTTCCTACCGTTAAACAGCTCGCAAAGCATGGATAAAGCTTCTTGAGCAAGCCTCCAAGAAGTTTTAAACCTAACGTAATCATTTAAGTTACGATCTAAAAACTCTATAAACGCTTTAACTAGTGTTGGGTTAGGCTTAGACATCATAGGACCTAAAGACTTTCTATCACCTAACTTAGGTTCCTCCTTACTCAACTCAGCAATTACTTTCAACACATCTTCTCCTAAACCCTTCTCAGGGATCGGCAGTTTCAGCACCTTATATGAAAAACCCTTAAAGCTTTAATGTTTAAATTAGCGACTGAAGGATGTATAGGTATAACAACCAAGTTTGTTAAGGAAGGTAACAAATTCTTCCTTAAACATGTATAGTTCCTCAAGGGGCTTAACGCCTTCACCTAAGGACTTAGTTAAAGCTATTTGAGACGTTACCGCAAATACAGCGGCTGTGAAAACCGTTGTAGCAGGTTCTTTAGGAGTTCCCTTAAGTATCGCTTTACTTAGATAACGCTTAGAATCTTTAGATGCTCGAACCTCAAGAATAGCTACGTCATTAACCTCCATTTTAAGCTTCATCTCTAGAAGTCTAGCTAAAAACTTAGCAGGTATTACATCAACTTCATCAACTTTAACATGTTCCTTATCCATTAGACCGAGCTGCTTAAGTAACTTCATAGCTTTTAAGTGACCAGGCCATCTTAAAGTTACTTCAAACATGTTTCTAGCTTTTACATTACGTATAAGTGTTCTTAAACCGTCACTGTAGAACCCTTCTAAACGTCCAAAACCTTCAATATCAACCTCTAAAATCTTATCTAGTGGGTCAACGAAAGTTAACTTACCGTCTAGAATGATCCTAGCCTTCCTTAAATACTCTTCAATAAGGTCTTCAGCATTCCACGTAACAACATACCCTAACGGAGGCACTGGCTCCTGCGGTATACCACCTACGTAGATCTCCACATCATCTAAACCGCTTAAAACTTCTTGAGCCTCCCCAACAAGCAAGTTGCTAAATCCCGGAGCAAACCCTGCGTCAGGCACGTAAAACGTTCGACACTTCTCGACGTATGTGCTTAAAGTATAGGGATCTTCAGAAATAAATGATACATCAACTACGTTAACGCATTCCCTCAACACTCTCTCTAAGTATCTATAAGCTACACTGGATGGTAGGGAAACCATTACTAAATCAACGCCACGTATGTATTTCAGTAAGTTAGATTCCTCCTTTAGAGTTACGAATTCAACATTATTCAAGTCTTTAACTAAGGAAGCCTTAGAAGGGTCTTTATCCACAGCCACAATCTCAACATCGTTTTTTAAAGTGGTTAAATACTTTAATGCGAAATATCCCACCCTACCCAGACCTAAGAGTGTGACCTTAGGCATGTTAACCCACCCTATATTTAAACACACCAATTACCACGTCTTAACTACCTTAAAATTAAGTGTGGTTTATTAATACGTATAGAATTAGAAGGTGGTGATTATAGTGGGTAGCGGGTTATTCGACACGGTTTTGGTTAGACCGCCAAACGCTGAAATCATTAGGTGTGTTTCTTCACATCCCTTACGAAGTACGGTTAATTACGAAAAAGCTTTAGAACAACATAGGGAATACGTAAAAACGCTTGAAGATGAAGGTATAGAAGTTGTAGAACTCGATCCTTTGGAAGGCTTTCCAGACTCTGTTTTTATTCAGGATACTGCTGTTGTGGGTTTAAAGACGCGTAAAGCCTTAATCTCGAGATTCGGTGTGGGGAGTAGGAGAGGGGAGGAGTTAAGCGTTGCTGAAGTGCTGGCTAAAAAAGGTTTTAAGATATTCTTTACAGAAGAACCTCATACTATCGAAGGCGGTGACGTTTTAGTTACGGATGTTGGGGTTGTTTACGTAGGTGTTACTAGCAGGACCAACTTAGGCGGTGTTTCTAAATTAGCTGAAGTTTTTAATAACGTTACCGTAGTATCAATACCGACAGATAAGGTTTTCCACTTACTTTCGGCTGTTAACTACATAGGTGATAAAACACTAGCTTTAGTTCCTGAGCTAGTAGGCCCAAGAATGTTCGAACACTTTAAAATTTTAAGGGTTCCATTAGATGAAGCTTACGCGGCTAACATGCTCTACTTAGGTGATAAAAGGGTTCTCATACCTAAAGGCTATCGAAAAACTGAAGAAATCTTAAGGAATGCCGGCTATGAAGTCATAGCTGTGGATGTTTCCGAATTTCAGAAATGCGATGGTGGAGTTACGTGCTTAAGCTTGCCGCTATATAAGACGTTATAAATCTTTAGCTTGGGCATCAACGCCTTAGATAGTTAAGTATTCTAGGCGTTTTGTCTTTAAGTTTACGTATTAAATCCTCTAAAGATTCTGAAATTATGTAGAGACCGTAAGGTATGTACTCCGATTCACGGCAACTTTGAAGTAAATACGCGTAATCTGATATAGGCAATACCTTAGCGATATAACCATGGTTTAAACGTCTTTCCCTAATGACGATCCTCAACGCAACATCACCTAAAAGAAAATCGAGAGAGACGCAGTCAACTTCTTCTTTAACGTCGCATTTAGGTAGTTTTAACTCGTTAGTCAAAACCTTCTTAACTTCAGGTAGAACCTCCCTCATATACATTACCATGACCTCCCTACCTTTCAATCTTTTTAATTGTTTCCTTCTATCCTAACAACTCCAACTACCTACCCATCTTAGTCGGAAAGAGCCCTACTCCTAGGGTATTATTAATCAGTCCCGAGGATTAAAGTCTATCGTAAATCAAGTAGTTAGAAGTCATGCTGTACGTTAGCAGGAAAGATTATAAGAATCGCAATCCTATCCTCACATTAAAAGACTAGGCTTCCGGTTGTATGGGTGGTTGGCGATTTATGAAGCTTATATACTGTGTTATGGATAAATCCTATACTGGGGTCGACGTCATGAACGCTCCGAAGGTGTTGGGGATAAACGCCTCACCAAGGAAGTACGGCAATACGTTTAAACTACTTAAGGTTGCTTTAAATACAGCTGAACTCTATGGAGCCTCTACGGAGGTTATACATCTTTATGACTACGAGATAAAACCGTGTGAAGGTTGTTTAAGTGATGAGCAACTAGCCTGTAGACCTCCATGTCTTGAAAACGACGGAAGTTGGCCGGTCTTGAAAAAAATTTTAGATGCTGACGCATTAATCATATCTACCCCCGTGTATTGGTATGGTCCTTCAGGACATCTTAAAAACTTACTGGATAAGATGACGGTGTTTGAGAATATGATCTTCATAGACGGTAAGTCTTGGGTCGAAGGTAAGGTAGCTGGTATAATAGCTGTTGGCGCTGAAGCCGGTGCCGTGATGACGATCTCATACTTAATGAGCGTGTTGAACTCCATGGGTTATTTAATCCCTCCATGGGCTTTAGCCTACTATCAAGGCTTAGATGACGTGTTAAAAAGCAGGGAGGCAGTGATGGATTCAGCTAACATAGGGAGGATCGTCGTTGAAACCGTTAACATACTTAAGAATAACACGATATCTAAATGGTATGATCCTCAAATAATGAAAGTACTTGAAGTCAATAATGTGCTTGAGAAAGTACGTAAAGAAGTTGAGGAGCTTAAGAAAAACCAACTTGAGGAAAGGGAGAGAAAGATAAGGGATATGCTTAGGAAGAGAATTTAGATTTTTAAAAGGTTATATGCGATTTCAGCATAAGAAACTACTGTGGTGAAGCCACGTGAAGGCAATCTACTTAGTTTTAGACGGTGTGGCCGACCGTTTAGAAGATCAGCAAACCTCCCTTAAAATCGCTAGGAAGCCTTTCCTAGACTTAATATCTAGAGCCGGCATATGTGGGGTAGTTTACACGGTTGGTAAGGGTATTGCGCCGGAATCCGATGCTGCCGTTATGAGTATATTGGGTTACGACCCACATAAACACTACACTGGTAGAGGGCCTGTAGAAGCCGTCGGGGCTGGTTTAGAGTTTACTGAAGGTCGCGAAGTAGCTTTCAGAGCTAATTTCGCGACTGTCGATCCAAACACTATGAAGTTAGTGGATAGGAGGGTGGGTAGATCTCTCACGACGGAGGAGGCTTTAGAGCTTGCTAAAGCTTTAGATGGGTTAGAGCTTAAGAGGTATGGTGGCTATGTTCGGTTTAAAGCTACTGTAGCTCATAGGGCGGTGGTCGTTTTAGGCAGTAGGGAGTATGCGTTAAGCGATAACGTAGATAATACAGACCCAGCCTATAGGAAAGTAGGGAGTATATCAGTTGCTGAGAAGGTTTTCAACCCTTATGTAAAGCGTTCAGAACCCTTAGACAATTCGTTGGAGTCAAGAATTACTGCTGAGCTCGTTAATGAGTTTACAGTTGAAGCTGTGAAGGTGTTGGAGAATCATCCAATAAATAGGGAGAGGGAAGCTAGAGGATTGCTTAAAGCTAATGTCGTGTTAGTTAGAGATGCCGGGTCTAGATTGCCTAAGTTAAAACCTATTAAGGAAGTTTACGGCCTAGAATTTGGTTCGGTAGCTGAAATGCCTGTTGAGAAAGGAATCGCTAAAATACTTGGGATGCGTTCTATTGAGATACCACCACCTACTGAAGATAAAGAGAGTGATTATAGGATAAGGCTTGAAGCCACGTTAAAATTACTTAATGAGGTTGACGTAGTTTACGTTCATTTAAAAGGACCTGACGAGCCCGGTCATGACGGCGACTTAAGAGGCAAGGTTAAAGCGATAGAGGACATAGACAAGTTCTTCGTGCGTGAGTTACTTGCGTCCGTAGACTTAAGCAATATAGCTTTAATAGTTACAGCAGATCACGCCACACCACCCTCTGTTAAAGCTCATACAGATGATCCCGTACCTATAGTGTTGACAGGACTTAATGTCACTCCAGATAAGGTCGTGAAGCTAACTGAGGAGGAGTGCTATGCTAAGGGTAGCTTAGGCGTTATAGAGCATGGTTGGGAAGTACTGCATAGGATGTTAAGCTTGATTAAGGCGGTTTAAACCCTTAACAGGTGTTTAACTTAATGAAAAACACCTTGAATGACGTTATTGAGGTTTTAACGGTCGAGTACCAAAAACACTTACTCCAAGAAGACTTTATACCTTTGAAAAGTAGGGAGTTAGGTTTAACACCGTTAGAACAGTTAATAGGGATCATACTGTCTCAAAATACTACAGATAGAAACGCGTTTAACGCCTTAACAAACTTAATTAAACATATGAGCGGTAGGGTAACCCTCAGTAAGCTAAGGGATATTAACGTGGTGGAATTAGCTTCGGTTATTAGGAAAGCCGGCATGCAGATGTTGAAAGCGAGAACTATTAAAAAACTTGCTGAAGTACTCAATAGTGAAGAAGAGTTAATGGTTTTAGACGTGAGTGAGTTGGTTAAGAAATTAAGAGGCGTTAAAGGAATAGGACCTAAGACTATTGACGTATTCCTAGCTAACGTTAGGAACATCCCCATATTTCCTATAGATACTCACATAAGGAGGGTTCTTTACAGGCTTGGATACATTAGAAGTAAAAATGAAGAGTATGAAGTAATCAGGGATAAGGTGGTTAAGGACTTACCTCCTGAGAAGCTCTTAACCGCGCATTACATACTCATACTTCACGGTAGAAAAACATGCAAAGCTAGGAAGCCTCTATGTAACTCCTGTGTAGTTAATAATCTATGTGATAAAGTTGGTGTAGTTAACTAAACAACCTTTGCGCGTTTAGATGTAATCATTCCACCTAAAGATTTAAGTTTATCGAAAACTGTTTTTATTGGTGTTAATATTTGGTGTTGATTAAATGGCATGGCCACGCATGTTTTGAAGTCGTGGATTCTAAAGGTTTTTCGATAGTTATAGATCCACATGATGGCGCTAGTTTAGGCCTCCCGACACCTTCAGCTAAAGCCGACGTTGTCCTAATAACGCATGAACACTTCGATCATAACGCATATAACGTCGTGTTAAAACCTAGCGGGAAATATTACTCAATGAAGGAAGGAAGTTTTCAGGTGGGGCCGCATTCTGTGGTGGGTATACCAGCATACCACGATAAATTTAAGGGGAGAAGGAGAGGTAAAGTAGTTATGTATTTACTCGATGTTGAGGGTGTGAAGATACTTCATGTAGGTGATTTAGGGCACGTGTTAGAACCTTCCGAGATTAAAGGTGTTGATACACCGCATGTGTTAATGGCTCCTATAGGTGGGACCTTCACAATCGATGCTAAAGAAGCTTTAAACTTACTTGAATTAATTAAACCTAAGGCATTTATACCTATGCATTACTGGGTCTCAGGCGTGAACCTCCCATTAGCGCCACTTGAAAATTTCTTAAACTTAACGAATTTAGAAGTGATTAAGGTAGGTAAGGAGTGGCAGATATCTAAAGAAGACTTAGAAGGTTGGGTAAAAACCAAAATAGTTGTATTTTCTTTTAAATAACTATACATAACAAAATTACATCTTTAAGTGAGTACTACATGCTTTACTTTGATTCCGGGTTTCTTCAAAAATTTGTTTTCCTGTGAAATATAGTTAAGTAGCGCTAATCTAATAACTTCAGAGCGAGTCAAACCTAACTTCAAAGCTAGCTCATCAAGCTTGCTTAAGAGATCTTCATCAACCTTAAATGTAACTATTCTCAAACCCATACCCAATAATGTATTAGGCCCACAGATTTACAATACACGGTGTCCATCAACTTCATGTCTAGTCATTAAATAACGTATACATTACAAGAGGTAATTTTATATATTACTCTTACAATATTATTCTTGAGGAGATCAGATATACCGACAGTCCACATTTCACTTCCAGAAAAAGTCTACGAAGAATTGAAGAGCTTAGCTGGTAGTATGGGGATTCAGATAACGGACTTAATAAAGATGTTCATAAAACAAGGCCTTTACGGTAATATCAATGCTGACGCCCCAGCCTTACAAAAACTAAAAACTTACGAGGACGAGTTAACATATGTTAAAGGCAAGTTATACCTGCTTGAAAGCTTACTAAATGAGACCGTATCTAGATTGGAAGACCTTGAGAAAAGACTTGAAGAACTTGAATCGCCAGACGTTTTGATAAAAGCGCGTAGATCTAACAGCGGTAGACTTAATAAACCTTAGAAGAAATTATTATTGGCCCCACAGAAGTTCCCCGTGTCTCGGGGTATTGTGAAGTGGGGAGGGCCACCCCCGGCCCTTCTATTCCTCATTCAACAATAGAAAAACAACTATCTCCTCTACTTTTTCTCTTTTGATTTGCTTATCTCCTTTATGTTGCTGCATTTCAGTTGTTTAATGAACGCATCTACTTCATCTAAAGGTATTTTTATCGTGTATAAGTAACGTTTAGTCCTAGCTTTAACTTTAGCTATATCCTTTTTTCTTACGACCCTACACTCTATGGCTCTACTACTTAACTCAATGAATTTATTCCTATCAGTTATCTCTACAGGCATTTTCACCGACCACTTAGCTAAATTTAAAAGACCTTAATAACTGTTTCACCTCGGTATTTAAGACTTCACTATTTAGAGCAGGTAAAACCTACAGTTTTCATTACCCTATAATTGACGTGTTGGGTGCGGGCAACTGTAGCATAGAATGAGCTCCATGCCTTCTCGAAGCTGACAATAGGAGCTGAAGCATGAAACTCCCTTAATAAGGGACTTCAGAGAAGCTATGGAAGCCCTAGGGAGAGAACCTCTCCATCATAAACGTCAGGGCTGTTAACGTCTTGAGGATTTAAATAGACCTTTAAATCTTAGGGTTGCTGTAATATTCGTTAGGGTTTAACCACGGTAGGAGGGCTGTAATAACCGCTAACTTCACTAAGTACTTTCTATCTATTAAACCTTGGCTAAGTATGTGTATAATGCCTTCACGCTCTCCTATGTTTTTAACTCCACGTAACTTCTCAATAACTTCCTCAAGTTCCTTAACCTCGCCAGACATGATCATTTCCACGTAAGACTTAGGTAGGGGAAAGCCTGGAGAGAAACCTATAGATTCCTTTCCATCTCTCCCTATTATAAATGCTGCTTGAATATCTACATATGCGTTACCTACGTTGAATATGCCTGCCTCTATACCTACGTAGAAGTTGCAATCATGTATCTTCATAGCTTTTAAGGCTCTGGACTTAGCTCCGTTGACTATAGAGTCTAAACCGATTGGCTGAGGGTTTACTGCTTGATAATCTACTGAAAGCACTACGACGTCTTTCTTAAAAACCTCCTTGAAAGCTTCCTCAACTCCAGATAGTTTGGTGGGGTTTTTAGTACCTACGCATACCTTCATCTTCATCACTCCAGGTATTTAAACTTTAGTTAGTCTTAAAACTTAGTTGAGTAAGGCTTCATTAAGGTGTGTTCCGTGCTTAAAATAACGGCCTTAGGTGTTGGTGGGTGGGTTTCCCACCCTAGCTTCGGACAGTCCGGGTATGTCGTAAGTGATGGTAAAAGGAATGTCCTATTAGACTGTGGTGAAGGCACATACTACAAATTAAGCGCTTGCGGTATAAATATAAAAAACCTTGACTACATAATCCTAACGCACATCCACGGAGATCACGTTCTAGGGCTGCCAACGTTAGCTCAAATAGCTGCTCATGAAAACCTAAGCTTAAAAGTTGTGACTTTAGAGGAGGTCTTTAAAAACATCGTTAAGTTATTTGAGGTTTTAGCCATAGAAAAATATTTAAACCATATCTCGTTTATGGAGCTTCCATTAAATGATGAGTTAGTTTTAGAGGATGATTTAATCGTTAAAAGCTTTAAGGCTTTACATCCAGTTCTAGCTACGTCTTTGTTAATTAGGATAGGTGAGTATCGAGTAGCTTACAGCGGTGATACAGCAGTTAATAAAGATTTTCTATTAGCTTCTGAAGGTGTTGACGTGTTACTACATGAGGTCTCCTTACCTGAGTTGTATGATAGTTTAAAGATAAGGATAGGTCATACTTCAGAGAAAGATTTAAAGGATATAGTAAACATAGCTAAACCTAAAACCTTCATACCGGTTCATTTCTACATGGAGCCTCCTAAGGTAAGACTGGATAACTACTTAAAGAATACTAAACTTGTTTACCTACTTCCATGTTCTAGCGTAGTTATAGAATGAAGTTTTAAGTATATTTACACTGCAAAAACTTACTAATACATATTATAGCAATTAATACCTCGATTTATGCTTAATTAAACTTTTTAAACCCGAAACGAGAAGATATTGGTGCTAGATTTGCCTGAAGTGAGGAGGATACAGAAATTCGGTAAGTCAACTTTGATGGTTTCCCTACCCGCTAGTTGGGTTAAGGCCATGGGGTTGGTTTCAGGTGATAGCATAAGTATTGAAGTTATGGAAGACGGCACCTTAAGGCTTGCCCCGCTACAGCTAGTTCAAAGAAAGGGAGAGAAGAGATTAAGAGTTAAGGTTAGTAGGGGGTCTTCAGAAGCTTTATTGACTAGAAGCATCATAGCTGGATACCTACTTGGAGTTGACGTAATAACAATAGACGCTATGGATGGCGTCTTAACGGAGACTCACTTGAAAAACATTAGAAACGTGGTTAAAGATTTGTTAGGTGCTGAAATCATAGAGAACACGCCGAGTAGGATATCCATTCAAGTCTTAGTGGATCCAAGCAAATACTCAGCAACGAACTTACTTAACAGAGTTATAAACTTAGTTAGGTTTATGCTTCAACATATTCAAACAGCTTTACTTGATAGAAAAATCTACTTACTTAGTGAAGTTCAGGAGATGGAGAAAGAGGTTGATAGACTTCATGCTTTAGCTGTGAGGCAATTCCTTCAGGCTCAAAACGATAGAAGCTTAGCCAAGCATTTAGGCATAAAAAGTTCTTTAATTCCTGAATACAGAGGTATAATTAAAGCTTTAGAGGAGGCTGCTGACGCACTCAGCAATCTAGCACAAATATTAAGCGATGAGAGGAATCAAGACATTATAGATGTGTTACGTTTGAATGTGGACATACTTAAAGAGTGTTTAGACTACATACTAATGGTTATTGACAGACTCGATAAGGTCTTTAAGACGTTGGATCCGTATATAACTAACGGCGTACTTAATATGATATCTGAATACTACATACTTATAAGGAAGTACGATGAAATGATGTTTAAATCTTTAAAAGCTATTGAAGCTACTACAGGGAAGGAAATGTCTGTAGATAAGAAATACCTCCACTTACGTGAATTTATAGATAAGCTGATTGAAGTAGGTAGGATGATGGAATCCGCTGCTGAATCAGCGTTCGATATTTCAATAGATAAGACAGGGGAAATCTTAGACATAAGTAGGATTTTCCTGTGACTTAATACGTAGCAACTCAAGTGAAGCAACACACCATTTTCAAACTAAAGTTATGTTTTAGGGCTGTGACCTATTTGATGTTCGGAGATAAAGTTTATAACGCTGGTGTTTAAGTATGTTGGGAATCCGCTTAGGCGATGGGAGCAATGCTCCAAGCCTAGGTGGGGGTGAGCACAACATAGATGGGAGGGTCGTGCCGTTACCCTCGACAGCCACCCATGAACCTACGGGATGAGCTAAGCGAGCCCTCTAGGTGGAGGCGGAACTCCCTAGATGAGATCATGAAAACACATAAAATGATTGAAATGAGCATCTAGGGAGAAACGGAATGCAATCTTTAACTTAAAGAAATAGCTTAAGACTTAATGATGGAGCAAAATAAGGATTAACTTCATCTCTGAATATACGGTTGCCTAGCGAAGCAGTTTTAAGTTTTATAGGTGTTGAATAGGTATTAATAGTGCTTCATTTAGTGGTGGGTTTATAAGTTTTGCTAGCGCTATCGTAAAGTGAGGGTTGGGTTGACGATTCGATGAGGAGACGGAGGTAAGGATGAAACCCAACCTAATGAGGCCCTACCTTCGCTTGAGGGAGTCTAGCGGAGCGATGCGGAAGTCTAAGGCAATGAAGCTAAGCTCTCGAAAAACGGGGGTGGAGTAAAGATAGGGGCGATGAGTACCTATGTATGTAGATCAAAGCTTACATAGGTACGAACCCTTTTAAAACATTCCGGCTAGGTTAAGACTATTTAAGGGGGTATTTGGTTAGGTTTGAATTGCCTGAAGCTCCTGAAGAAGTTCGTGAGGAGAGTTTATGGAAGGCTTTGGAGGTTTTTCTTACGTACTTAGAAGGGACTGGGGCATCGCCTAAAACAGTTAAGGCCTATAAGCACGGTATTAAAGACTTCATTAAATTTATTAATAAAGAGAAGGTTAAAGACCTAACGCCTGAAGACTTCAACAAATGGAAGCTTGAGAGATTGAGGAGCGGGTTTATTAAAGGTAGTAAGGATAAGAGGAGGATTCAAACGACTCTGCACTACTACTCACTTTACGTAAGATCTTTCTTAAGTTGGTTAGGTATTGTTAAGAAAGCTCCAGCTGTAGCTAGACCTAAAGGGAAGAAGGTAATACAAGCGCTTTCAAACGAGGAAATCTATAAAATGCTTAACGCCTCTAGAGATATTCTCGACCTACTCATACTTGCGCTAATGTTTGAAACTGGTTTGCGGGCGCAGGAACTCTTATCACTTAACGTGGAAGACATCAACTTAAGCACTAAGGAAATATTAGTTAAAAACGCTAAGTTCGGTGAGGAAAGGATAGTGTTCTTTGGTAGCTTAAGTGAGAAAGTACTTAAAGAATACCTCAGTAGGTATGGTGTAAACCAAGGTAAGCTTATAAACATAAGCTATAACGGGCTTTATAAAAGGCTTAAAACTCTAGCTAAGAAAGCTGGCGTGGATCCTGCTAAAGTAAGGCCTCATATTTTAAGACATACATTCGCTACGGAAGCTTTAAGAAGAGGTGTTAACATCATAGCTCTGCAGGCGTTATTAGGTCATAAAGACTTGAAAACCACTCAAGTATATCTACACCTCCTTAAGGAAGATCTAAAGAAACTTTACGAAGCAGCATTTAACTACACACCGCAAACGCTTAACGTAAGCAACGCTGCGATATCCAACGCCTGATTTTCAACAACCAGTGAGCTTGAATTTAAGATAATATGTTGTTGGTTAGTAAGTTAAAGCGATGTCCAGACCCGAACCCCTTACTTAAGGGGAGTTAATATGATTAAAGCTTATAACTCTTGGTTTCCTTAACCTTTAGAGAAGGTGGTGTGATGCCTGAGTTTAAAGTGGTGGTTTCCGATCCTGAGGCTGGAGAACCAAAACCTATTTTAGTTAAGGTCGTCAGCAGCAATGATTTAGCGTATGAAGAACAGCACAAAACAGGTAAGGTCTTACCCATATGCAGGGTCAACCCTAAAACCGCTGAATTAATTAAATCACCTTACGGGATATGCACGTTAAGGATCTGGAAGAATAAAGCCACTAAAGAGAAGGTAAACCTAACCGTGAAACTTGTTACAGACCCTTCAATACCTGAAGACGTGGCTGTCGTTCCTGCGAACTTCTTAAGTGAGAAAATCGGAGCTGAAACAGTGTTGGGGGAGCTTTTCAGAGCTAACTCGTTCCAAATAACGTTAACCGACGACAAAGCTAGGGTATTCTTAGGCAAGAAAATAGGTGATTTTGTTGAAGCGTCCATCGTCGGCTTGCCCGCTGGTAAGAAGTTATTAATAACGGGAGGCTCTGATAATACCGGATTCCCGATGTTACCAACGCTGCAAGGAGGTGTTAAAAAGGCTTTATTACTTGAAGAACCACCAGGTTTCCACCCTCAAGATAAAGGCGAGCGTAGGAGAAAATACGTTAGAGGAAACACAATAACTGAGGAGATAGTGCAGATAAACACTAAGTTAGTCAGCTAGCATAACCTTAGCTTTAACCATAGCTTCCTTAAAACTTGGGCAATCAACTCTTTCACCTACTTCAACGACCTTAACTATAGCACCGTCTGTGATTAACTGCGTGTCGCATAAACTCTTTAAACGACATTTACTGTCGCAGAAAACCTTCCTATATTTGAACTTAAGACCTTCAACCGCGTATTTCTTAGGTATTACGACTTCCACAGGTATTTCCTCAACTTCAACGGTTACGACGTATTCGTTTATCTTACATGGGTTTTTAATATTCATTACTTTAACCACTCTATATACGTGGTTAGGTTTCAACTTATCAACGCAGACACTCTTAAATCTACAATTAACGCATTCCTCACCCGGACGACTTGCTACGAAAGTATAACCTTCCTTAGCCGCTACATAACTTACTAACGTTATTACTCCCAACTCACTACCCTCTCTAAATGTAATGTAGAGCCAGCGAAGGTTATAATTTTTATGGGTTTAACGAGCTTGCAACTTAAAGCCTCGCTTTTTAAGGTGGGGAGAGGGTCATCTTAATCGGATAGCATCTATTCTATAACGCCTGTTCTCCTAGCTAATGCTTCAGCGGCTTCATACGTTAATCCGGTGTCGCCAAGTATAGTGTACCTTTCAGGTCTTATCTTATGAGCCATCGTAAGGGCTTCAATTATGTCTACATCTTTAACGCCTAACTCCTTAGCTGTTGTTGGCAAACCAATACGTTTTAAAGTGTCTTTAATTTTCCTCCAATTCCTCCCGTGGAGGTAAGACATCATTATAGTCCCTACCGCCACTTGCTCTCCATGCAATGCTGGGTGGTTTGCTACTATGTCTAGAGCGTGGCTAAATAGATGTTCTGAACCACTTCCCGGCCTCGAAGACCCCGCTATACACATAGCTACGGAAGAGCTTACTAAACCCTCGATGATTATGCTCGCTGACTCTACACCACCGGCGGATATCACATCAGCTGACGTGATGACATGCTTTGCTGAAAGCAGGGCAAGTTGAGCTGAGTAATCGCCGTAATACTCTCCCTTAAGTCTGTGAGCAAGTCTCCAATCAAGCACGGCAGTTAACTTACCTAGTAAGTCACCTGCCCCAGATATTAAAAGTCTTTTAGGGGCGTTGGAAATCACGTCTAAATCCGCGATTACAGCTACGGGCGGTTTAGCCATAACGGAAGTAACTTTCTCTAAACCTCTTATGGAGGCAAAAGGTGATGCTATCCCATCATGTGAGGCTGTGGTTGGGACGCTTATGAACGGTATTCCAAGCTCCGCTGAAACATACTTGGCAGCGTCTATAGACTTACCACCGCCTAAGCCTATGATGACGTCAGGTGTTCTAACCCTAACCTCATCCCAAACCTCCCTAACATCGCCTACGTTTGAAGACTTAACCAAGCTAACTTCATATTCGAAGTCAGATTCATTCAAAACTTCATCTATGACTTTATTGAGTATTTTAAATACGTTAGGACCTGTTACCACGTGTATTTTACGCCCTAGCTTAAGATCCTTAATAACTAACGGGATCCTCTTAAGAACTCCACGCCCTACAATCACCTTCTTAGGCAGCTCTATTACGTGCGGGTCCTTCCTCAACTTAATTACCTAAACAGTAATTCTCTCTCAAGCTTTTATGCCTGAAACCCATCGTTAACTGCAGGATAACCTATATAACCTATAAGAAACCTTATTAACGGTGTTAAGGAAGGAGTTTAGAGCTGACGGCCCCTGTTGTTTATGGCAGGGGTTCTCCCCCTAGGGCTACCATCACCTCTCTGAAGCCCCTCACCGGGAGTGCATCATCTATCAGCTCCCGCCGCCAGCTTCGGGAAGGTGTGGGTCTCATCCCAAGCTACGGTTGCCCACACCCAACCATGACTTAATTAAACACAAACTTATAAACTTTTATCCCACCTTTAAAAACGAGGCTTTCAGTTTAGAGGTGATATGTTGATGAACGTTATTCACGGAACAACAACCGTTGGTATGAAGGTAAAGGACGGTGTAGTAATGGCGGCAGATAAAAGAGCGAGTCAAGGTTACTACATAGCACATAAGAAAGTCAAGAAAATCGTTAAAATAGACGATCACGTAGTTATGTCTATAGCTGGGTTAGTTGCTGACGCGCAGATCCTAGCATCTCAACTGCAGTACCTAGCTAGGCAACATAAGTATGAATTTGGAAAACCTATATCCGTTAAGTCACTTGCTTCATATTTGGGTTTACTCCTCAACGCCTATAAATACTTCCCGTTTGAAGTGCAGCTGTTGATAGGTGGTTATGACGACCTGCCAAGACTATATGCCGTTCAATGGTTTGGAGAATATTTCGAGGAGGACTACTCCGTAACGGGGTCCGGAAGCCCTATAGCTGTTGGGTTAATCGAAAGCAGGTATAGTAGAGACTTACCCCTTGATGAAGCTGTTAAACTAGCTGTAGAGGCGATAAGAGCTTCAGTTAAGAGGGACGTTTTCAGCGGTGAAGGGGTGGACGTAGCCGTCGTTACGAAGCAGTCTGTGAACTTCTTAAGTTTTTCTTTATGAAGGGGGATTGACATAAGTGGCTCTTCAAGATAAGGTTAGACGTAAAATCGTTGAAGAGATCTTCAAGAACGTACCGCCAGAGGCTAAAATAACTAAAATCGAGTTTGAAGGCCCTGAGATAGTAATATATTTGAAGGATGTTAAATCCGTTATAGAAAATGAAGAAGTCATTAAATCAATAGCTAAGGTAATTAAGAAGAGGTTGGTCGTTAAAGTCGATGAAGACTCAAGGAAAAAAGAGAAAGACGCCGTTAAAACAATACTTAGCTTAGTTCCACCTGAAGCTGGTGTTGAGGAGGACGACATAACTTTTGACGACGTACTAGGTGAGGTGATGATTAGAACTCCAAATCCGCAAATATTCTTTAAAGATAGGAAGGCTCTCTACAATAAGATATTCGCCGAGACCGGATGGAGGCCTAAAATAGTTAGGAAACCACCCCTAAAATCAACTATCTTGGAGTCAACACTTAAGTATTTGATAAAGCAATCTGATGAGAGGCGTGAGGTCTTAAGATACGTAGGTGAGAGGATACATAGAGACACTTTATTTAAAGATCCTTATGTACGAGTAACGGCTTTAGGCGGTTTCCAAGAGGTTGGGAGGTCAGCAATACTAGTTGAAACTCAAGAGTCTAAAGTCCTTCTAGACTTCGGTTACAACCCATCAGCACCCTCCCTCAAGCAATCCATGCCTAGGCTTGACGCATTAGGCATTTCCTTAGAGGATATAGACGCTGTTGTCGTCACGCACGCCCATTTAGACCACTGCGGTTTAGTCCCCCTACTATATAAATACGGTTACGAAGGACCTGTATACACAACCCAAGCTACTAGAGACCTTATGGTGCTTCTACAGTTAGATCTTCTAGACATATCTAAGAAGGAGGGGAAACCGCTTCCATACGATCTTAGGGATGTTTATAAAGCGTTACTTCATACCATAACGCTTAAATACGGTGAGGTTACGGACATAGCTCCGGATATTAGGTTAACGTTCTATAAAGCAGGTCACGTATTAGGTTCTGCGATGGCGCATTTACATATAGGGGTTGGACTCCATAACATAGTTTATACAAGCGACTTCAAATACGGGAAAACCAGACTCTTAGATGAAGCCAATAAGGAATTCCCTAGAGTGGATACGTTAATAATGGAGTCAACCTACGGCAATGCTAAGCAGTTACCTAGGGATGAAGCTGAGGAGAAGTTTATAAGCGTTATAAACGCGACAATAGAAAGGAAGGGTAAGGTTTTAATACCTACTTTAGCTGTGGGACGCGCTCAAGAAGTCTTAGCTGTGCTGGCGTTCGCTATGGAGGAAGGTAAAATACCTGAAGTTCCCGTATATATTGAAGGTATGATAAATGAGGTAACGGCTATACATACAGCATATCCTGAACTGTTATCAAGCGAGATAAAAGACAAGATAGAGGAGGGTAAGAATCCATTCCTACATAAATCCTTCAAGATAGTTGAGTCGGGGAAGCCAAGAACGGAAATCGTAGATTCCGACGAACCAGCAATAATACTAGCTACTTCTGGTATGCTTACAGGCGGTCCGGCAGTAGAGTACTTTAAGTTTATGGCTCCAGACCCTAGAAACACCATAATCTTCGTTAACTACCAAGTTGAAGGTACGTTAGGTAGGAAGGTAAAGGATGGGTTAAAGAGCGTTAACCTAGTTGTTGAAGATAAGATAGAGACCTTAACCATAAACATGCAGGTTGAGGCTATCGAAGGCTTTTCAGGGCATTCAGATCAAGACCAGCTTATAAACTACTTAAAAGACTTAACACCTAAACCGAAGAAGATCATATTAAACCATGGAGAAGCTGAAGCTACGAACAGACTTTATATGGAAATTGAAAAACGAATAAAGAGTAAAGAGTTACCTGCCGGTATAGAGGTCTATAAGCCTAGGGTTTTAGATGCTTTATCCCTAGTTATATAGTTGAGCGAAATAAAACATTCAATATGCCGCGAGTTAGGGAATGCTTCAAATTCTTTTAACGTTTAATTTCATGACGGCATTTAATTAATGGGTGTACGTACGTGGTTTGGAATGAAGTAAAAAGGGCAGTGTTTCCAGGGAGGTTTCAACCTATACACTTAGGGCATATGAATGTAATACTTTGGAGTTTAGATAAAGTTGATGAGTTGATAATAGCCATAGGTACAGCGCAGGAGTCCCACACGTTAGTTAACCCGTTTACGGCGGGTGAGAGGGTTTTTATGATTAGAGAAGCTTTAAAAGAGTTTAACGTCGACTTAAGTAGGGTGTATATAATACCTGTTCCAGACATACTAATGAATTCCGTTTGGCCTAACTATCTTCAAATGTACGTTCCTAAGTTTCACTACGGCATAGCTAGGAATCCACTAGTTATTAGGTTGTTTAGGGAAGCGGGATATGAGGTTTTAATACCTCCACCTTACGAAAGGGGTTTATACTCCTCAACAACCATAAGGAAGCTTATTCTATTAGGCGACAATAGATGGAAAGAACTCGTGCCTAAGTCTGTAGCTCAAGTGATTGAAGAACTTAAAGCTACAGATAGAATACGTGAAGTTGCGGGCATAGATAGGTAGGATAGCTTAGGTGAGGGTTAGAAACAGCTATGTTGGTTATAGATGGTTCTTACGGTGAGGGAGGAGGACAAATACTTAGAGTTGCTTTAGCGTTATCATGTATCTTAGGCGTTGATATTAAAGTAGAGAGGATTAGGGCTAAGAGGGATAATCCCGGTCTACGACCTCAGCATTTAACAGCCGTTAAAGCTGTAAGTGAGTTATGCCATGCTGAAGTTGAGGGTCTGAACGTAGGTTCTCAAAGCCTGGTTTTCAAGCCTGGAAGCATTCGCGGGGGTTTATTCAAATTTAACATAGGTACAGCCGGCTCGATAACTTTAGTTCTTCAGACGTTACTTCCGGTTATGGCGTTTAGTCATAGCCCAGTAGAAGTAGAGTTAATCGGGGGTACAGACGTTCCGTGGTCACCGCCTATAGACTACGTTAGATATGTCTTACTACCTCACTTAAGTAAGTTAGGTTATGAAGTTAACCTAACCCTAGTTAGACGTGGTCATTATCCTAAAGGAGGCGGTTTAGTTAAGGTTAGAACTGTAAACCAACCTAGAGGCTTTAACGCTATAGTACTCGATAGGAGAGGCGATGTTTCATTAATTAAGGTTTTCTCGCATTGTGTTAAACTACCTAAGGATGTAGCTGTAAGGCAAGCCAACGCAGCTGAGAAAACCCTTAAGGATGCCGGCATTAAAGCTCCCCTTGAAGTAAATCTGGAGTTTTACGAACCTAATAAAGACCCTCACTTAGGCCCCGGATCAGGTGTGGTGTTAGTAGCTCACGCGGGTGATGCTATCTTAGGTAGCGATGCTTTAGGAGCTAAAGGTAAGAGGGCTGAAGTAGTAGGTTCTGAAGCGGCTGAGAAGCTAATTAAAGATTTAAATACTAATGCCGCGTTAGACACGCATATGTCCGACAACATACTCATATATCTGTCCCTATCTAAAGGTAAGTCAGTAATAACTGGTGCTGAGTTAAGTATGCACGCTCAAACAGCGTTGTGGGTTATAAAGCAGTTTATCGACGTAGAATATGTTATAAGCGGTGAGTTAGGCAATCCATTTAAATTAGAGATACTTCCACGTACTTCAACGTGATGTGTTGAGAGCTTATATACATGTCTAAAATTATTCTTTGGTGTGTGGAATGGCGTTTAAGAACGGCGACATGCTACTAGTAAACTACTCGATATACGTTAAAGATAGTGGAGAGTTAGTCGACACTACAGACGAGAACGTGGCTAAACTTCATAAGAAATTCGAGGAAGGGAGGATTTACGAACCTGAACTAGCTATAGTGGGTGAGGGAAGATTCATTAAGGGATTCGAAGAAGCTTTATCTAACGCTGATGAGTTAGGTAGAACTTACGAGGTTGAGATACCGCCTGAGAAAGGTTATGGGGAGAGGGATCCTAATAAAGTTCGCGTATTACCCACCAGAGCTTTTATCAGAAGTAATATAACCCCGGAAGTCGGTAAGGAAGTAACTATTGATAACATGGTGGGTAGGATAATATCGGTTTCTGGGGGTAGGGTGACGGTAGATTTTAACCATCCCTTAGCTGGTAAAACCCTACTCATAAGATTTACTGTGGTGAAGAAGTTAGATGACTTAATCGAGAAAGTTAAGTATTTAGTTAAGAGAAGGGTGAGAAGGGCAAGCTTAGAAAGTATTAAAGTAACGTATAGAGAGGATTCTAACTCCGTGGAGGTTGAGTTACCTAAGGAATTTAGGTTGGATGAAAACATTCAAATAGCTAAATACTTAATATCAAGGGATATCAGTAGGTGGATAAACCAGGTGAAGGAGGTAGTTTTCATCGAAAGGTTTGAATCATCTGAATTTAAGTTAGGTGAATCTGTTGAGCAACCTAAAGAAACAGCCTGAAGTTAATATAGGCGTAGTTGGTCATGTAGATCATGGGAAAACAACCTTAGTTCAAGCCCTCACCAGGATATGGACCGCTAGACATTCTGAAGAACTTAAAAGAGCTATGACTATAAAGTTAGGTTACGCTGATGGCGACATATACGAATGTTTAGAGAATCCTCCATACGCTAGGTTTGTCCCGCAACCTACGTGCCCTGATGCTGTATATAGGAGGAGCGTTTCCTACGTCGATGCGCCAGGCCATGAAGTGCTTATGGCCACTATGTTGTCTGGAGCTGCTTTAATGGATGGAGCTTTACTCGTGGTTGCCGTTAATGAGCCATTCCCACAACCTCAGACTAGAGAGCATTTCGCAGCGTTGAATATCATAGGCGTTAAAAACGTTATAGTAGTTCAAAATAAAGTTGACGTGGTACCGCCTGAGAAAGCTAAGGAGAACTACAGGTTAATTAAGGAGTTTCTCAGAGGTACTTTCGCTGAGAACGCCCCTATAGTGCCTGTAAGTGCTCTACATAAGGTTAACGTTGACGTATTAACCACGTTTATTGAAAAAACCATACCAACACCGGAGAGGGACTTACACTCACCGCCGTTAATGTTTATCGTTAGGTCGTTCGAAGTCAACAGACCTGGAACCGCACCTAACGAATTAAGAGGTGGCGTGGTTGGAGGGTCTCTACTTAGAGGTGTTTTAAGGGTAGGTGACGAAATAGAGATAAAGCCAGGTTTGAAAATTAAGAAAGGGACTCAAGAGGTTTACGAACCAATAACAACTGAAGTTACTTCCATAAGGTTTGGTGAAAGGGAGTTTAATGAAGCAAAGCCCGGCGGGCTTGTGGCTATAGGTACGAAGTTAGATCCGGCGTTAACTAAAAACGATAAATTAGTAGGTAATGTGCTAGGTAAGGCAGGGTCGATCCCCGATCCAGTAAACCATGCTAGGATAGAATATGGTTTGCTTGAGAGGGTTTTAGGTACTAAAGAGTTGGTTAAGGTAGAGCCTCTTAAGGTTGGTGAGAACTTACTCATAACAGCTGGTGCTGCTGTAAGTTTAGCCGCACTTAAAAACTTAACGAAAGAATATGCTGAGATAGAGTTTAAGAGACCTACGGTAGTTTGGGATGGTATGCGTGTCGCAATAAGTAGGCAGGTCTTAGGAAGGTGGAGACTTATAGGTTGGGGCGTGATAAGGCATTAGTCGGTGAGTGCGTGGGTACGTTATTCAATGAAGTTTTGTAAAGTGCTTCTCGACACAAGCGCTTTCCTTCTGGTTGCTGAAGGTATAGATTTACTAGATGAGTTAAATAGGGTACTTGAATGCGAGGGAATCGAGCTCTACACACTTCAAGAAGTTGTTAAGGAGTTAAGAAATATTGCTGGTAGTAGAGCAAGTCGTAAATCACCAGCCGCTACCATAGCTTTAGACTACATATTCCGAAAGAATAAAGTCAAGGTAATTCCATCAGACGTCGAATTCCATACAGCTGATGAAGCCATAATAGACTTCACTAAAGCGAATAACGACTTCATAGTTGTTACGTTAGATAGGAGGTTGAAGAAAACTTTAAAGTCTATGAACGTTAAGGTTTTAACGTGGTGGTATAGCAGACGGAGGTTTTCAAGAGCTTAAATATCTCGATATTTCCTTTATAAAGGAGTGCGGTCAATATGTTTAGAATAGTTACGATAGAGGATGTGATTAGAATACCTCCAGACAGATTTGGTGAAGACCTACATATGGTAGCGTTTCAACAGTTGAAGGAGAAATACGTCGGTAGGGTGGATCCTGAAATAGGATTGACTGTGTTGGTTTGGAGGGTTGACATAGATCCGGAAGGAACTATACTACCTGAAGACGGCGCCACATACCATAAAGCCATTGCCGATTTAGTTACTTTCTATCCTGTTCAGCATGAAGTCATAGAGGGTGAGGTAGTTGACGTTAAGAGAATAGGTTTATTCATTAACATAGGTCCTGTAGATGCTTTCGCACATATAAGTCAGTTAGCAGACGATAAATTCAAGTATGATGAGTTAAGAGATACGTTAGTTGGGGAGGAATCTAAAATCACGTTTAAGAAGGGAGACATCGTTAGAGGTAGGGTGGTGAACGTTTCCCTTTCTTCACCAGCACACATAAGAGTCGGGTTAACTTTAAGACAACCTGCATTAGGGAAGATTAAAGAGGGATAGTGAATGCCAGCTAGGAGAGAAAGGAAACCCCCATTTAAAGCATGTACTAACTGTAGGTTCCTAGTAAGCCATGAAACAGTAAAATGTCCAAACTGCGGTAGTACATCATTTACGGATGAATGGTCTGGTATGATAATATTAGTGAATCCAAATCATTCCGAAGTAGCGCTACTATTAGAAATAAAAAGTAAGGAAGGGGGTAAATTCGCTATAAGACTCGGAACTTAAAACATGACTGTCTTTTAACCACTTCAGTATTTAAACACCCTGAAGTTTATTGAGTTTATATAGTGACCTTACCTTACAACTGAAAGCCTCCCTTCCACACGAATTCTCGAGTCCTTCAGGGATAGGGGTAATGGGTTGGAGGCCCGGCCCGGAGGTGAATGGGGAGAGATGTACCTCCAAACCAATAAATTGCCTGAGGAAGAACCCCATCCTTCAGGATGAACCGCCTTTTGCCGTAGGGAGTTCGGTGAAGTCCTAGGCAACTAAGGTGTATGAGCTCCCGCAGACGGGGGATGGAAAGCCGTGATGAGCTCGGCTGTACCGAATCCGAAACATGAAGGCACGGCTCGAGCAAACGGTTATGGCATAGCTAAACATTATTTAAGGCTACCAGTAAATTATGTTAGGTGTGTATGAGGTGAATGGAGGGGCTCTCAAATCTATAACCTTGCAAAATGGGTCGACGCTTAACGTAGTATCTGAAAGGATAAACAGGTTAGTTGGTAGAACAGAAGTTTTCTGTGAGGTTATTCACACAGGCATGAGCACACCATCGCGGAAGGATATTAAGCAGGCGTTATCTAAGCTTTATGGAAGGCCTGAAGACCTTATAGTAATAAAGTATGTTAAAGGGGAGTTCGGAGCCTATAAGTCGAGGGTTAGGGCAAACGTATACGATTCTGAAGATAGGCTTAAACTCTTCGAACCTGAATACCTGTTGAAGAGGGGTTAGATTTGGCTGAGAGGCATAAGCTTTACGAAATAGATCCAACCACGCGAGCTATAAAGCTTAAAAACAGGTTATGTCCCAAATGCGGTAGGGTTATGGGGTACTATAAACACCCTCAGCCTAGATGGTACTGCGGTTACTGTCACCACGTAGAATATGAAAGAACGGGAAAATAGGACATGATTGTTTTAGGGATTGAGTCTTCAGCGCATACGTTCGGAGTCGGCGTAGTTAAGGATGAAGAACCATACATACTTGCTGACGTGAGGTCTGTATACACGCCTAAGTCAGGTGGGATACATCCTAAGGAAGCGGTGAGTTACTTCATCGAGAAAGCTCCCGACACAATAGTTAAGGCTTTAGATGAGGCTGGAATCGCTATAGATAAAGTTGACGCTATAGCAGTTACTTTAGGCCCAGGCTTAGGTCCCTGCCTTCGCGTAGGCGCTACCATAGCTAGAGCTTTAGCTACTTACTACGGCAAACCTTTAATTCCAGTAAATCATGCAGTAGCTCATGTGGAGATTGGAAAGCTAATCTTCAGGTTTAAAGACCCTTTAGTAGTGTACTTATCAGGAGGTAATACTTTAATTACGTCATTATCTGAAGGGAGGTATAGGATATTTGGGGAGACTTTAGACATATCCTTAGGTAACTTCTTAGACACCTTAGCTAGGGAGTTAAGACTAGCACCTCCTTATGTGGTTTCAGGCCTGCATCAAATAGATCGCTGCGCTCAGGAAGGCAGGAATTTCCTAGATTTACCCTATGTGGTGAAAGGTCAGGACGTCTCGTTCTCAGGCCTTTTAACAGCTGCTTTAAAACTTTACAAAACTGGTAAGGTTAACTTACCAGATCTATGCTATAGCGTAAGGGAAATCGCCTATTCAGCCATAGTTGAAATTTCTGAAAGGGGTTTAGCACATACAGGCAAGAAAGAAATGCTTGTTGTGGGGGGTGTTGCTTCAAGTCCTGTGTTGAGAAGCAAACTTGAAGCTATGGCTTCAGTAAGAAACGTTAACTTAGGTATAGTACCGCCTAAATACGCCGTAGATAATGGAGTTATGATTGCTTGGACAGGTTTGCTAATGTTCAAACATAACATATCTGTAAGGCCTGAAGAAGCCTATGTTAAGCAGAGGTGGAAAATTGATCAAGTCGATATTCTGTGGGCCACTTAAGTTAATAGCTTTAGGTGCGGAAGCAGCCCTTTACCGCACGTGTTTTGAGGACTTAGATGCGTTGGTTAAGGTCAGGCTTCCTAAACCCTATAGAGATCCTACCTTAGATAAGATGCTTAGGTCTAGAAGAACCGAACTTGAAGGTAAAATCTTAGCTGAGTTAAGGTTGAAAGGGCTTAAAGTCCCAGCACTTTATTACGTAAACTTAGAAAACGCTTTGTTAATTATGGAGTTTATAGAGGGTCTTACATTACGAGATTTGGTGTTTATGAAGGGGGGTCAGGTAACTAAATACTTTAAATATTGGGGTGTTTTCACAGCTTTAATGCATGAAACTGGTATAGTACATGGAGACTTAACCACCTCAAACGTTATAGTTAAGGATGAGGAGATCTACGTCGTGGATTTTGGATTAGCAAAATACAGCAATAAAGTAGAGGATAGAGCTACTGACATACATTTAATGATTAGAGCTGTTGAAAGCACCCATTACACAGTTAAGGAAGCTTTATTGAAAGCCTTTTCAGAAGGTTATAAGGAGGTATTAGGTGAGCAAACGTTTAAGGAGTTACTTGAGAAAGTGAAAGAGATTAGGATGCGGGGGAGGTACGTTGAGGAAAGGAGAATGCGAAAAAACATTTAAACTTCATATCCTTACGGGAAATAAAGGTAAGTTAGTAGAGTTTCAAACCCTTGGTTTAAGTGAGTGCGTTGACGTCGTTAAAATCGACGTACCTAAAGTTGAAATACAGTCTGATGATATTAGGAAGGTAGTTTTATTCAGTGCTTCTCAAGCTTTACAACATGTTAGAATGCCTTTCTTCGTTGAGGATGCTGGTCTCTTCATAAAAGCATTGAACGGCTTTCCAGGACCTTACAGTAGTTACGTATTTAAAACTTTAGGGAATGAAGGTATTTTAAAGCTTATGAAGTATGTTGAGGACAGAGAAGCTTTATTTGTTTCGGTGATAGCTCTCTACGTCCCTGAATACGGCATTAAACTCTTCGAGGGTGTTACTGAAGGTTTCATAGCGCATGAAGTAAAAGGAATTCACGGATTCGGCTTCGACCCTATATTCATACCTAAAGGCTTAAGCAGAACTTACGCCGAACTCACCGTGGAGGAAAAGAATAGAATTTCGCATAGGGGTAAGGCTTTTAAAGCGATGATTACGTGGTTTAAGCAGATTACTTAACTTACTTAGCGATGGAAGGATATGAAAGAATTTAATCAAGTTGTTAATGATCTAAGGATGCTAGATAGCGATGTTAGGTGATAGTCGGATCTCTAAAGGAGGCAGATTGAAGCCTTAGCTATCGGCTTAAGAACACCTTAAACAGGTGTGGTGTGATATTAATCAACGGGGTCTAATGAAGTATGGTTAGGAGCTAACAGTAGTGCGTCGTAACCAACTTAGGTTTAGGAATTCTTAAGAGTGTCTGAGGATGTTGTGTTTCGGGAAACGTTTATAAGACTTTATCTTTTTGATATATATAGGTGCTAAGTAGGTGAATAAGAAAAGAGAGCGAGGTAAGTCGCATTCCACACGTCCGCCAACGTTAGCCCCTCCTAAGTGGGTGCAGTACACACCTGAAGAGGTAGAGTTACTTATAGTTGAGTTAGCTAAGAAGGGCTATCCACCATCTATGATTGGTGTAATACTTAGGGATCAATACGGCATTCCGTTAACCAAGGCCGTTTTAGGGGTTAAGATATCTGACGTATTAAATAAATACGGGTTGAATCCCTCCATACCGGAAGACCTCTACAACCTAATAAAGAGAGCCGTTAACTTAAGGAGGCATCTAGAAGAGCATCCTAAAGATACACATTCCCAGAGGGGTCTTATAGAGATAGAGTCTAAAATACATAGGCTTGTGAAGTACTATAAACGCGTGGGTAAACTCCCTCTAAATTGGAAGTACGATCCTGAAGAAGCTAAGGTCTTAGTTCAAAGACCTTTAATACCTGCTACGGAAGCTTCAAGCGGCGTTGGCAGTTAATACGGAGTTACGTAGACCATAGGCTTAAGTTTACTGGGCAATCCCCATATATTTTAGTTGAGTTTTCCTTACCCTTATAGAATGTGCAGGGCGGTATATCCTCATTTACTGTAATGCCTGCGTAAATCCATGAGTAAGCCCCTACCTTAACACCAGGCATTATTGAGACGTTGACTCCTGTTTTAACGTAATCTCCTAGGACAGCGCCAAACTTACTTCTGCCAGTATCTTCCTTCTTTCCTTTAACCCTATAGTAGACCGTTCCATTATCAAATCTTAAATTAGCTAATATTGTCCCAGCCCCTAAATTGCTGTGTTCCCCGATTATTGAATCACCTACGTATGCTTGATGGGCTATGTGGGTGTTACTCATCACTAAGCTTTCCTTAATCTCTACGTTAAAGCCTATCCTAGACCTGTCTAAAATCACTGAATATGGTCTTATATATGCGTTAGGCCCTATCACCGCCCCCTTACCTATGTAGGCAGGACCTACAATGTAAGTTCCAGATAGAACCTCAGCATCCTCCTCTACGATCACATTACCTTTAATCACTACACCGTTTTCCACACGACCTTTAATTACGGGTTCGTTCCAAGTATCCATGAGCTTCTTATTAAGTTCCAAGAGTTTCCAAGGCCTACCTATGTCGATCCAATAAGATAACCTAACGACTTTAACAGAGGTTTCCTTAGCGTAATTCGTTAAAGCATCTGTTAACTCATACTCGCCTCTAGAACTAACTTCAATCCTACTTAAGTGCTTTAGTACGTCGTGCGTAAGTAAGTATATACCCGCGTTAACCATATTCGATGGAGGGCTAGCCGGCTTCTCAATTATGTTTTTTAATGATCCATCGCTATCAACTATCAAAACTCCATATAGCCTAGGGTCTTTAACCTCATAACCAGCTACGGCTGGCGTTTCTAACGTCGAGATTTTCTTTAAGTCGTCTACACCCACATAGACATCGCCGTAAAGAACTAGAAACCTCTCCGTAGTTACATACTCTAAAGCCTTCATTAAGGCATGTCCCGTCCCCAAAGGTTTGCCTTGATCCACTAACTTTACGTCTACGTCAAGATTTAAACCATTTAAGAACTTCCCTACTTGATCTCTTAAATAATTAACGACTATCACAACTCTATCCACACCTACAGCTTTAAGCGCTTTAATTTGATACTCAAGTAGAGGAGTATTAACAACAGGTAATAACACCTTATTTCTAGTGTGAGTTAACGGTTCTAAACCCCTTCCATACCCAGCCGCTAAAATCACAGCATCCATGATACGTAACCACTAAGAAATTCTTCTAAATTTAAATAAAAGTGTTCCTAACCTTTACATTTTTCTACATTAGAAAACTCAATACTTAATCAACGATTTAATTCATCTTAACCTTTAGCAGTAATATCCACAGAACACACCCCACACGTACACATATTTCCAGATATATGAATGCCACTGCTGGGTAATAACGTATCAATCGGGTTTAGTTTTAGTATGTTAATATAGCAGTATCGTCCATTCCTTGAGTTTACAACCGAAAGCCTCGCTTCTTTAGGGCGGAGATGAAGGTTTATAAGTTGATGTTTCTAATTTGTTTTACAGTGATGATGTTTAATGTGTGTGGGAGGCAAACCCATACGAAGTTTTGAGGCCCTCTGGGGTCGATGATTGATGGAAATGTCCCGTAACCCCCCACCAGAGGGGTATCGCTCAAGACCCAGCAGTGGAAACCCCGCCCTTCAGAGCGGGAAGAGGGTCATCTGTAATAGGATCTACCTGAAGTTCTAGAACTTCAAGTGCTGTAACACCTATTAACACTTTATCTATAACATCTGATATGAGTGCTGGCTCTGCTACTACACCTACATGGATTGCGTTGTGAGTCTCACGCCCGTAAGGTTAAAGCCTCCGATTTCGTCGGTAGTAGAGATTATGGCCTTCGACGAACTTGATGAAGCAGAGGGGATTCGATAAAGCTACAACCTCAACGTTGCCTTTAGAGTTAATCAAACCTGTATAGGTAATGAAATATGACTCTATTATGAAGGTGGTTTCCAGAGGTCTGACCTTTGTGTTTGGTCTTCATCCCTCATGGTTTCCTCCACACCCGCTTTTCGGGAGCTTAGCTTCACTGCCTTAGACTCCCGCATTGCTTCACTAAACTCCCTGAGGCGAATGTGAAGGGGTTCGAGGTTTCTCATCCTTATCTCGCAACTGCTCATCGCTCGTCAAAACCCCAACATCCCATAATTTATTTATAGCAACACTTAATAAATTTCCAAGTGAAGAAAATCAAAGAGTAGAAACCCCAACGACACCACCAACATAAACAACCATTCCTTAATGAACTAAGGCAATATCCAGAAGTTAAACTTTAAAAGTGGTTTTGGATTAAGCTGTCTGAGGTACTACTACAGCTTTCTTAACTCCTTCAGCTGTAGGCACAAACAACAGTTTGGACTTATATATTTCTACCTTCCTTATTGGGTATATCTTCTTGCAGGCTTCGAAGATTTCATTGGCGAGAGTCCCGAAGACCATCGCCTTAACTAGCTCTTCATATGTTGAAGCACTTGCTTTCTCCGTTAATATCCTGATCATTTCCTTCCTTATCGCTCTTTTCTGACTTGTTTGACATCTGTATGTAGTTAAGGTTACGGCAGTAACTCTAAATACGTAACCATCTTTAGTTGTTACGTTAACTATAGCCGCTATCTTACTGGATTTCCTCCTTATAAGTGATTTCATGTAGTCTCTAGCTAGCTCATGTCCTTTAAACCAGGTGTGGGCAACGTCATCCTTAACATCAATAACTTGGAACTTAAGCATTACGTGATGTTTTGTGTAATCTCCGGTTAAGTCAAATATGGAAGCTTCGAAAGTCCTCCCTAAAACCTTAGCCTCACTATCAGCTGGTGTCGTAGCTATTTCAATACCTCCAAGGAATTGTGGAGTTAAGACTCTAAACCACTTCTTCATCTTCCATTTATCCTTTACCGGTGCTTTCGACATCATCTAAACCTATATCACACACTAAAAGAGGGCTTATAAGCTTTCAATAAAGTTTTTGCTTAACTTACTTGTAACTAACCTCAATAAGCTATAGTATCTTAACACTTCCTCAGTAATTGACTCAATCCTTCTTAAAAGTTCTGCGTTAGGCAGTTCATCCCTACATTCAATCTCATACGTAAACATCCCTTCAGAAACGCCGCTCTTAAGTTGGCAGTTTCTAGGCGGTGAAGCATCGTCAGGTTTTAAAGCTTTAACGAAAGACAATAAGAACTTCACATCATCTACAACCAAACGTATTTCAACTTTTACGTTGAAGATTTAGAACTCACCTCACTTAAATCGCTTAGCTCTAGGTACCCACCAACAACTGCGGCGCCCTTCTGAATTAACGACTGCCTTTTGGAAGTATTTAAAGCTGATAAGGGTACGTAGTATTTTCCAAAGCTTTCGAAGGCTAGGAAACCCTTGTTTTGATTGATTATGTTTAACGCCGATAAAATCCTGTAAAGTACGTTAGAAGACGCTTTCGTGGGTTCAACGTTAACAACCGGTATGTTCTTTACGTTTTTAATTGTTTGCCCTCTAGAGTTAATTATTAAATCCACGACGTCTCTTAAATATTTTATATCGCTTAAAAACCTCATGTATTCATACCTAAGTAAAGCGTTGTTGAATAGTGAGGTAAGTAGTCCGTGAAAACCTTTTACGTCAGTCAACCATAAAAGCATGTAAGTAACCATGTGTATGTCTTTCGAGAAGAAGTCAAACTTGGTTAGGTAGACTTCCTCTCGTAACTTATCTGAAGGTATGTTGAAATCCTTACTAACTTTACTTAACGCGTTCTCAATATTCTCCGATAAATACTTACTTGGGATAAAGAGGTCTAAGCTATATAACAACGCTGTTTGCGGAGGTAAGTAGGAAACACCTATTAAGGTGAGGTTTTTAGAAATTTCTACGACGCCATCATTACTTAAAACTTCTAGGAAATTCCTGTCACGTTCGTTTAAAGCCGGAGCTTTAACTCGAGGCAAATACTTACTTAAGATTGATGCTAAAACAAGGGCTTTCATTTCCTTGCTAACTGGAGTGAATTCGCTGATTAAATCGAGAACTCCTGGAAGTAGAGATGTATAGCGTAGAACTACGTTATACCTAACTTTAGAAACAGATTCTGTTGTGGAGGTTTGCAGTATTAAACATTCATCACATTCGCTTGCCGGTATATTAATACCTATAACTTTAGCGTCCGGAGTTAAAGGTATTCTCTCATAGTCCGGTAATACTTCGAAAGGTATTTCTAAATGTTTTAACATCTTACCTAACATCGCTGAAGCTGTTAAAGACTCTAGGTCATAGGAAGTAACGATTCTGACTAGCTTCTTAGTTTCTTTAACTTCATCAATAAACCGATGGATTACCTCACTTGGCGTCAATTTCTCACTAGCTTGCGGCAATAAACTTTACCCAGATAAATCAGTAATCCATACATATAAATGCTTGCAGGTGTGTTGTTTACTAGGTTTTAAGTTGAGTTACTTAGCTGAGACCACCTTAACTATGTCGTTATCTTTTAGTTCGTAAGTAGCTCCAACTCTTTTATTTTCCTTAGCTAATATGGCGTAAAGGAAGGCTTTACCTAAGTCTGTATGTATCATGTAAGCTAGTTCCTGAGCTGTAGTGCCTTTCTTAACTATGTAAGCGTCTGGAAGGACGTTTCCATTACTATCGGTGTACTTATGCTGGTCTTCAACTGGGTAAACCACGATCATGTTTAAAACTTCAAATACGGCTGTGTTTAAAGCCTGCTGTACCCCGGTATTACCGTATTTCTTCATAAACCCCCTTATGGTTTCTAAGGCTGTTTTCTGTTTTGGGTTTAGCTTGCTTTCATCCACTATTTGAAAGTCGTTATCGCCCGGTAAGTATGTTATAAGACCTGACTTCTCAGCTTTTCTTAAAGCTAATTCATAAGCAGCGCTGGTAGGGATTACCTTAACCTTTAATTCCTTAGTAAGCCTACGGTAGTTATCTTCGGCTTCAGGAATATCGGCTTTATTACCTACTACTAATATAGGTTTCGCAATCTCCCTTAACTTAACTATGAAGTTCCTTAACTCCTCCTCACGCCATGAGCTAGGCTTGCTTAACTCCAGCTTACTTGCTTTAAGAGCTAAGATTACGTGTTCCCTCCTTATCGAAAGCCCTGAAACCCTCTTAGCTAAAGCGTCAACTACACCATCCCAAGTCAAGCTGTCTAAACCTCTAGCAAATCTCTCCCAATCCTTACTAACTACGCTATAGAACCATTCGTTAATCTCCCTCTCTATGGATATAACTTCATCAAGCGGGTCGTAAGTACCGGGGGGCACGGGCCTACCTTCCTCGTCAGTTGACCCAGCTAAATCCACTACATGAAGTAAGACGTCCGCCTGCCTTAAATCATCCATGAACTTATTGCCTAAACCCCGACCTTTATGAGCGTCTTTTATAAGGCCAGCTACATCCATAAGTTTTACAGGTATGAATCTATTCCCTCTTAAGCAGACGGAATTTTTAGGGTTGCATGATGGAAGACCTAAATCTACATGCGCACATTCCCGTCTAACGTAGGCTATTCCTACGTTCGGTTCAATAGTTACGAAAGGTCTGTTTTCAATCTTAACGGGAAGTAAGGTAGCTGCGGCGAAGAACGTTGATTTACCTACGTTGGTTTTACCCACAACGCCAATGAGTATTTGAGGAGGCGGCATCGTAAACCCTACCTAAAATAGTAATCTATTTCGCTAATAAGGGCTATGCTTTAGATCTTAACGTTGCCTTACTTAAACTAAGTAAAGAACGAAAAACTTATAAACATAAAAGTAAGTGTAGATTTCGGTAAAGATGTGTATAGGACATGCGCCTATATATGGAATGAGGAGGAGATGAGATGTCTAAATCTATGTATCACTATATTGCCGAGGCTTGGAAGAACTTAGATGAACAACCGATGAAGGAGTTGATGAGGGAGAGATATATAGAATGGAGAAGGCAGCCTTCAGTAGTTAAGGTTGAAAATCCGACGAGGCTTGATAGAGCTAGAGCGATCGGTTATAAAGCAAAGCAAGGCTTCGTAATAGCTAGGGTTAGGGTTAGGAAGGGAGGTATGCGAAAACCAAGGCCGAATTCCGGGAGGAGACCTAAACGTATGGGTGTTTATGGTTATGCGCCGGCTAAGTCTATTCAACTCATAGCTGAGGAGAGAGCTGCTAGGAAATTCCCTAACCTGGAAGTTTTAGGTTCTTATTTCGTCGGTGATGACGGACTATATAAGTACTATGAAGTAATACTTGTAGACCCTCATCACCCAGCCATTAAGTCAGATCCAGACATCAACTGGATAACCCACCCATCGCAAAGAGGTAGGGTGTTTAGAGGTAAGACCTTCGCAGGAAGGAAGATGAGAGGCCTTATAGGTAATAGGGGAGTTAGAGGAACGCACAACTGGAAGTGGAAGAAGAAAGCTAAGGAGAGAGAAGAAAAGAGAAGGCATGAAGCTTCAAGAGGTTCTCGCTTAATAATACCTAAGGAAAAAGCTGAAGACTTAGGAATTGAGAAGTGATCATGGCCAGCAACAAATATAACATCCAGCAAGTGACGCTCTCAGCTTTCTATCATTCAACGGAGGACCCTAATAAAGTTAGGCAAGCCCTTCTTAACGTAGTGCCTAAAGACTTAAGATCTGAGGTTTCCTTTGAAGAGTCTATAGTCTCCGGTTATTACGGCAACACAATAGGTATCCTCACACTTAAATTCAAGTCTAAGAAAGCCGAAAGGGTTTTCACTTATGTTTTATGTTCGTTAAACGCTACGGATAAGGCTATATTTTCAGCAACGCTCAGCAATAGAGTAGGCGTTAAGAATTCTATAGTGTTTCTTAGGTTGAGTAAGCAAGACGCTTACTTAGGACAACTATCGCTTATGGACGGCGACGATATAATTAAGTTATCAGCAACTGTGAAAGGCGTGCGGACCTTCGAAGAGCTGAAGAAGTATATTGACGAGGTGTTAAGTAGCTGTGCTTAAATACATAGACATGGCTTCAAACCCAACTATGGATTCAAACTCCCTAGATAGGTATGTAGGTAAGGCGTCCATTCATGGATACGCGGTCCTCGCAATAGAGGGGTTGGATAGCTATAAAGTTTTCAACGGCGTGCAACTCATTCCCAGGATCTCATTTAAATTTAACGAGTTGGGGAGGGAGGTCTTAATGAAGAGAGAATGCATAAAAATCCTAAGGTCTGACTCGTTAGAAGACCTTAAAATAACTAACGCCGTTAAGAAAGTAGCTCATGCTATTGAGTTAGGTCATGAATTGCTTCGATCCATGGACAGAAAAGCTTTAAAAAAATTGGTTAACGCTGGTAAACCAGTCATTATAAACTTACGTGACGTGATAAGGTTAATAAACTTAAACGCTCCAGTCTTAGGTCTGTTGCTATTGTTGAGGTATTACGAGAGAGGTAGGATTTCCTTAGTCGTTGGTAGTGGAGCGAGGGAGGAGCACGAGTTATTACATCCAATAACCGTATGTTCTTTTCTAGTATCTTTAGGTCTTTCAGAAGCTAAAGCCTTATCATCCGTTTCAATCAACCCGCTTTCAGTTATGAGGAGTGCTGGTTATGACATCCTTAGATAGCACATTAACTCAGGCATTAATTTTCATAACTTTATTCTTATCTTTAACAGCTATGTATGTATCATTAAGGACGTATCTAAACTTAAGAACTTTTACTAAGGTGTTAAGCTCTAAAACTTTAAAGACATATATTAATAAGCTGGAATCAAAGAAAAAACTGCGGAAGAGGTATTTAATTGTAAGGCTTGTTTCAACACGGAAACATACACATAAAGAACTTCAGGAACTCCTAGAGAAGTATTACACACATCTCCATGGGAAGATAAGCTTAAGTAAAGCACAGCCTAGAATAGTTTACATAGACTTTAAAAATAACACGTTAATCGTGAGGTTTCGAGCCCCCTTTAAATGGAGTGTAATAAGTAGCTTAGCCATGCTTGAAGTAAATAAACACGTGGACGCGGTAATACCTCTTAAAACAACTTCAACGTTGAAGAAAGCTAAGAAATACGCTATACCAGTTTCTGATTAGAAGATTTCCTCCTAAACGTCTGGAAAATCCTTCAATGTAAGATCGAGAGAGTCAGTTCGTCGCGAGGTCTTCACCTCTCGGTTTGGAGCGGCTACATCATCCACTATAAAGACGTTTGAAGCTTTAAAAGTACTTAATAGGTTCACCGCTTTAATTTTTAGGTATTATATACGCTATGAAGAAACCCTCTGTATTATGTTTATGTGGGAAGAGCCGCGTCAAATATTCAGCATGTTTAAAATTTCTATAGCCTGTTGCCCCCCAATTAATTACTTTCTTGAGTTTGATTACATCACCCACAGTCTCAACCACTTCCTCACCTTCTTCAGGCATTAAAGAACATGTTGAGTAGACTACGACCTCACCTAACTTTAAAGCTTTTTGAAGTAATTCCTTCTGTGTTTTTGAGTAGTGATTTACTTTAGAACTTGTTAAAGTTATCTTAAGCCCTGGGTCTTTACTTACAGCACCGCTGTTGCTACATGGAGCGTCCAGAAGAACTTTATCGAAGGCCTTGCTAAATTGTGAGTCTCTAGCGTCCATAGCTACAATGTTAAGCCTGCTTAAATCAACGCCGTATTTCGTGAGGAGATGTTTTCCGGTTAACGCTCTTCTAAAACTTACGTCTGTAGCTACGACCTTAGCTTTATTGTCTGTAAGCATCATAATTAAAGATGTTTTTATTCCTGGGGCGAAAGCCATATCTAAGATAAGATCTCCTGGCTCAGGTTTTAGAGCTTCAACAACTGCTACGGAGGCTTTATCTTGCGGTATTAACTCATAGTTTTTAACAGCTTTAAGGAGTCTGATAGGTTTCCTAGACTTAATTACTTTAATTAAGTATGGATATTCCTTATCAACTACGTATTCCACACCCTCATTTTCTAAACTTTTTAAAATCCTCTCTTCAGAATTCTTAAGTGTGTTTATCCTTAACCACCATACCCTATCCTCGAAAGCTTTAACTAAACTTCTAGTTTCATCACGACCTAAAAGACCTACTAACCGCAGGTAAAACCATTCGTTAATACTTAAATAACACCAATCTGGAAGTCCTTCAGTATTAACGCCTTTTAACCACGCCCTAACGTACTTACCGTAGCTTTTCTTTTCACCAACTACACACTTAACTTTAATGAAGTCAGAGATAAAAGACCTCGTCTTTAAATACAGCTCCTCCCTTTCCTGAAGAGACAGCTTACACAAACCCTTACAGGCACGTTTGAAAGCGACATCAAGCGATACCCTATAGTTTAAAATCTCGTATAACACCTTAGAAAGAACTTTAACCTCAAGCCTTTCCTTAAACACGCTACACACCCACCTATAATTTAAACAAAGTTAAGAAAGCTTTAAACAAAAGTAGTTATGTATAAATATGTTTTTACTCTCGTTGAGCTATACAGAATTCTAATTTATGTGATTAATGTTATTTTAATGGAATTTACAATATTAGCACGTTTACGTAAAATAAAACTTAAAAAGCATTTTCCTTCAGAAACTTATTAGTGAACTGTAATGGGCCCGACAAACTTAAGTTTGCGTGGATCCGGCCTTGATGATGAAGGTAGTCGGGCCCATCGTGTCGTGTATAGTAAGATAATGTACTACGTAGTAGTTGTTAGCTTAATTTATGTTTTTATGTGGGCCCCCTAACGTTAGGGGGCCCAGACCATATCATATAGTATAAGGTTTATTTCAGGTTTGTGATAACACTATACTTTAAGTTCAGGATGTTTTTCTAGTTTAAACTATGTTATATACTCTAAATCGTAAATGTAAGTGATAGGTTAGGTGGGTAATGTATGGGTTTGAGAAATGGTGTGGTTTGTGATGGTTTGGGTTTGTGTAAGTTTAGTTTATTTTTCAAACGTGTAAAATCTTCCTTACACGTAAGTCGGTTTGCGTTAGGTGTGAGTAAAGTTTTACTCGTGTTGGTTGTTTTAGCTCTGGTAGCGTCTTCAGTTTTAACCTTCGCATTCTTCACATTATTGAATAAGCAGAAGGAAAGCACCCAAACAACAGTTGCTGAGTTAAGCTCAAGCTTTACATCATCGTCTACATCTTACGTAAGTAGTCAACAAAAGTCTTTAAGAATAGGTATAGGGATAGACGCCGATACTTTAGATCCAGCGGGTCAGACGACGACAACGATTTCAAATATAGTTAGGTTTATGGTTGAAAGCCTATTCATAATAGATATTGACGGGAGCGTTAAACCATTGCTTGCTGAGTCATATAACGTATCTTCCGACGGTAAGGAATACATAGTTAGATTACGTAAGAACATAAGGTTTCAAGATGGTACGCCATTTAACGCGACGGCCGTTAAATTCACTTTCGATAGATTGCTTAATCCAAACGTTAAAGTGCCTGGCAGGGCTTACTATACGGTAATTCAAAACGTTGAAACCGTTGATACGTATACCGTTAAGTTCGTGTTGAAAGAGCCTTACGCTCCATTTATAACTGTACTTGCGTTTACACAGGCTGGGATTGTATCACCTAAAGCAGTTTCTGAATTAGGAGATAAGATCGCGACAACCCCTCTAGATATAGGGACGGGACCTTACAAGTTTAAAGAGTGGGTGAAGGGCGATAGGATCGTATTAGTTAGAAATGAAAACTATTGGAATGGGACGCCATACTTTAGTGAGCTAGTATTTAAGGTTGTTCCAGACGCTCAAACGAGAACCGCGATGTTACTTGCTGGCGATTTAGACCTAATAATACAACCTCCGGCCACAGACGTCAATACGTTAAAACAGAGGAATGACGTTAAGGTATTTGCGGTGGCTTCAAATAGGGTAATGTATATAGGTATAAACACGCAGTGGGGCCCCTTTAAAGATGTGCGTGTGAGGAAAGCGTTGAATTACGCAATAGATAAGGAAGCTATAGTTAAGAACGTACTCTTCGGCTTAGGCCAAGTAATGGATTCTGTATTACCTGCATATTCGTTAGGTTACGTTAGGCTAGGTCCATATCCATACGACCCCGCAAAGGCTAAGGAGTTACTGAAGGAGGCCGGATATCCTAACGGGTTTAAAGTAACTTTAATAACACCGACTGGGAGATACCTCTTCGACAAGCAAGTTGCTGAAGCTATAGCGCAATACCTACGAGAGGTAGGTTTAGAAGTGGAGATAAGGACTTACGACTGGCCAACGTATGTCTCTACAGTACTCGCCCCATTAAATAAGACTGAGGTGCAACTATTCCTGCTTGGTTGGTCGCCTGGAAGTCCAGACCCGCACTTCTACCTATATCAGAGATTCCATTCGACTCAATTCACACCTAACGGGTTCAACAACTTCTTCTACGCTAATGCTGAGGTAGATAGGTTGTTAGATGAAGGTGTTAAGGTCGTGGATATTAACTTAAGGTCTGAGATCTATAGAAACGCCAGTAAGTTAATATGGGACGATGCGCCGAACATATTCCTATACATCCAATACTTCGTCATCGCGCATAGAGCGGATCTAACAGATGTTAAAGTATATCCGTATGAGATGTTCGACGTAGCTCAAGCTAGGTTAAGCTCTTAAGGCGAGTTAAAAATGACGTTTTTCAAATTCTTAATTTATAGAATCGTCGGAATTTTCGTTACTGTAGTGACTATCATAGCCTTTCTTTTCTTATTGTTAAGGTCAATACCGGGAGATCCGGCAAGGCTTCTCGCCGGTTTCGACGCAACACCAGAAGTCATTGAACAGATAAGAATGAAATATGGGCTTAATAAACCACTGCATGAGCAACTCATCACATACTTCCTTAACGTAATACGTCTAGATCTAGGTATATCCATAAGAACAGACACACCTGTAGTTTCTGAAGTTCTGTCTAGACTGCCAAACACGTTAACACTCTCGTTTGCTAGTCTAGCTATAGCTGTTACTATAGGGTTACCGCTTGGAGCCATAGCTGCCGTAAAGAAAGACTCGTTCGTGGATTTAATCGCTACGGCTTTAGTTACTTTAGGAACGGCTATACCTACGTTCTGGTTGGGATTAATGCTCATACTCTTCTTCTCCGTATACTTAAGGGTTTTGCCGGCTGGTGGTACTGGCACACCAACGCATATTGTTTTGCCTGCGGTAACGTTGTCGCTTCCAGTTATGGCTCCAATAATTAAAACCTCTAGATACGCTACTTTAGAAATATTAAGTCAAGACTTTGTTAAGTTAGCTAAGGCTAAAGGCTTAAGCAATGGGGTAGTGCTTTTTAAGCACGTGTTAAGAAACACGTTAATACCTGTAGTAACTGTCGTAGGCTTACAGTTAGGTAATTTAATGCGTGGCGCTGTAATAACTGAAACCGTGTTTGCCTGGCCCGGCGTTGGTAAGTTAGTAGTAGATGCGATATTTGCTAGGGACTATCCCATGGTTCAAGGAGCTATATTTATTCTAGCTTTACTGTATGCTTCAATAAATTTCCTGGTGGACCTCACCTACGTCGTTATAGATCCTAGGACTAGAGTTGGAGGTGGTCAATCATAACATCGAATCTTCAAGGCCTAAGCCGGAGTTTACTAAGCACGTTTAAGACGCTTATAAAGCATAGAGTGGGGTTTATAGGTTTTATTATAGTTTCGTTTTTTGCTTTTATGTCGTTGATCGCAGATTTACTGCCGTTGTCGAATCCTCTCGTAGGGGATTTAAGTAAGACTTTAAGGCCGCCCGAACCTAATCATGTATTAGGTACAGATGAGTTAGGCCGGGATCTCTTATCTAGGATAGTCTACGGTACTAGGGTTTCTTTAACGATAGCGTTCATAGGCGCTACCTTAGGTTGTGTGATTGGCGTTATGTTAGGTTTAATTTCAGGTTACTTCGGCGGTGTAACGGATTTTATGGTAATGCGGGTTGTGGATGCCCTGCTTTCAATACCTTCAATATTGATAGCGATAGCTTTAGTCGCTTTAACAGGCCCGGGAGTAATCAACATGATAGTAGCGTTAGCTGTGGGGTTAACACCTACTTACGTAAGGTTAGTTAGGGGTGTGGTGATGCAGACTAAGAATTTAGAGTTCGTAATAGCCGCTAGGTTGTTAGGGTTAAGTAGCGTTAGAATACTTACTAAACATATCCTACCCAACATCTCCTACGTAATTGTCGCTCAGTATACTCTAGACTTAGGAGTCTCGATACTTTTCGCCGCTGGGTTAGGTTTTTTAGGGCTTGGTGTTCAACCACCAACCCCTGAGTTGGGTTCGATAATAGGCTCGGGTAAAGCCTACATGAGCATAGCCCCTCACGTAATAATCTACCCAGGCATTGTCTTAGCAGTTTTAGTTGCTGGGTTTAACTTACTAGGTAACGCCCTACGCGATGTTTTAGATCCAACGAGTAAGGTGATGTATGAATGAGCTTACTTCAAGTTAAGGATCTAACTGCTTCATATGTGATAGGTAGGCATAAAGTTAGAGTGCTTGATGAAGTAACCTTCGATTTAAAACCTTCAGAGAAGATGGCTGTAGTTGGTGAGAGTGGTTCAGGTAAGTCCTCACTAGCTTTAATCTTAGCTAGGTTAAACAACAAAGCATTAATTGTGGAGAGGGGTGAAGTACTTTACAAAGGTCTTAACCTACTAAATCTAAAGGAGTCCGAGTTAACTAAGTTTAGAGGGGTTGACATAGCAGTTATTCTGCAAAATCCTTCAACAGCGTTAAACCCGCTTTACCCAATCGGCGATCAAATCTCTGAGGCTTTGAGAGCTCATGGTTACAGTAGAAACGAGGCTTTTAGAGAAGCGCTTAAGCTTTTAGAGCGTGTGGGTTTATCAGAACCTGCTAAAGCATACAGAAAATATCCGCACCAACTTAGTGGGGGTCAGAAACAGAGAGTAGCTATTGCCATAGCTATAGCGTTGAAGCCTAAACTCCTTATAGCCGATGAACCAACTTCAGCGTTGGATGTATCCACACAAGCGCAGATAATAGCTCTCCTTAAGAAACTCGTTGAGGAAGACGGAACATCGATGATATTCATAACTCACGACATAGGTGTTGCTTACGACATCTCGGATAAAATCCTAGTGATGTTTAATGGAAACGTCGTCGAAGTTGGATTAACTAAAGAGGTGGTGAAAAAGCCTCTACACCCTTACACCAAGCACCTGATCTCATCAGCGATTTTAAACCCCGCTGAAAATCGCTTGCTAGAGGTTACTCCTGAAAATACACGAAGTAACAACGGTCTAAAGAATAAATTGGTCGTAGGGTGTCCCTATGTATTTCGATGTCCTTATAAAGTTGAAGGTTTATGCAACGTTAGCAAGCCTGGAAATTTCTTGATAGACGGTAGGATAGTTTCCTGCCACTTATATGGAGGTCGGAAGTAGGTGATTTGTTATGAGTAATAACGTACGGAGTGCCTTAGTTAAGGCTTTTAACTTAAGTAAATACTACAGAGTTAGTTTAAGTATGTTTAAGAAAACCCTTTTGAAAGCTGTTGATAATGTAAATCTAACGATAAATGAAGATGAGGTGCTTGGTCTTTTAGGCGAGAGCGGTTCAGGCAAAACAACCCTTGGGAAGATGTTAGTAGCTCTTGAGGAACCTACCTCAGGTAAGATCCTCTTCAATAATGAAGACCTTAAAGAATATGTTAGGAAGAGACGAATCGATATTCAGATGGTGTTTCAAAACCCCGACACCTCCCTTAACCCTAGAATGAGGGTTGGGGAGGTACTTCAGGAAGCTTTAGAGGCCAGCAACTTTAATGGAGACTATAGCGATGAAGTGGAAAGGCTTCTTAACGATGTTGGATTAGATAGCACGTATAAACACTACTACCCACATCAACTTAGTGGTGGTCAGAAACAGAGAGTAGCTATCGCTAGGGCCTTAGCAGTAAAGCCTAAGTTTTTAGTAGCTGACGAGATAGTGTCGGCGCTTGACGCATCTGTAAAGATGCAAATCCTTAAGCTCGTTATAAAACTTCAGAAAATCTATCGGTTTTCAATGCTCTTCATAAGCCATGACTTACCGACAACTGTATACGTTAGCGATAGAATCTCTGTTATGTATTCCGGGAAGATAGTTGAGGAAGCAACTAAAGAAGAGCTTATTAAGGATCCACTACATCCATATACCCGTCATCTTATAGCGTCGATACCGTCTCTTTACTCATCGTTATTTAACGGCAAAGCTCAGAAATTGAAGGACGTATCTAACGAACTGCAGGCTACCACTCCCGTAGGCGGTTGTAAGCTTTTCTCTAGATGCCCGTATGCTACTGAAATATGTAAAGCTTTAGAACCTCCTGAAGTATCTGTTAGTAAAACACATAAGGTGTTTTGTCATATGTATGTGAGGTGAGAAGATATGTCTACAACGCAAAAACATTCTAAAACTACAGTCTTAGATAACGTAAGAATATTCGATTCAAAACGTAAAGGAATTGTGGAAAACGGGGTGATTGTAGTTGAACGTAATCGTATAAAAGACTTAGGTGTGAGAGGCTACGTGGAAATACCGTACGGCGATAACGTTGAAATAATAGATTGTAAAGGTATGGTAGCTTTACCGGGTTTAATAGACGCTCACCTACACATTACAGGGTTTAGAAGTGGCGATACAGTTAAAGAACCTTTAATTACGCCGTTAGGCGTGTTCTTCGCTCGAGGGGTTAAGGACTTAGAGGCTTTAATTAACTCCGGCTTTACGACAGTGGTTGATGCTGGAGGAGTTATAGCTTTACATCTTAAGATGGCTGTCGACGAAGGTACTGTAGTAGGTCCTAGGATCGTTGCTGCCGGCTATCCATTATCGCAGACCTTCGGCCATGGAGACGTGCATTACTTACCCATAGAGTATGTCGACGTTAGAACAACTAAGCTCTTAAAGCCTTTAACTAGTCTTATATGCGATGGCGTTGACGAATGTAGGAAGGCAGCTCGTTATACTTTAAGAGAAGGTGCTGACTTCATTAAAGTTATGGCTACAGGTGGGGTTTTGTCAGAGAGGGATAGACCGGAGCATAGGCAATTCACACTTGAAGAATTGAAAGCCATTGTAGATGAGGCTAGAGCTGTTGGGAAATTCGTTCATGCTCACGCACAGGGTAAAGAAGGTATTATAAACGCCATCAAAGCAGGGGTTAAAGTTATAGCTCACGCTATCTATATAGATGAAGAGGTGTCTGAACTAGCCATCGATAACGACGTAGTCATAGTTCCAACATTATCTATAGTTCATAAGCTTATGGAAATAGGTCGTGAAGTAGGTATACCTGAATGGGGCCTTAGGAAAAGTGAGGAGGTTTACGATGCGCACATAGCTAACGTAAGGAAAGCCAAGAAGTTAGGAGTTAAAATAGCTACGGGAACGGACTTTATAGGAGGTCCTTTCAGACACGGTGAAAATGCTTTAGAGCTAAAGCTATTCGTAGAGAAATTGGGAATGGATCCAACCGAAGCCTTAATCTCAGCTACTAAAGTAGCTGCTGAAGCTACGGGGTTAAAGGACGTAGGGGAGTTAAGCCCAGGAAAGACCGCAGATATCATATTAATCAACGGCAATCCACTTATGGACATAAACGTAATGCTTAATCCAAACAACATAGCTTTAGTTATGAAAAACGGTGGTATAGTGAAACATTTGATTAAGTCTTAAACTACTTTATTTTAAATCCCTTTAAGGTCTTCACCCAAGATGTCGTGATTTTCTCGGCAAATGCCTTAGAGAGTTTCACAGCGTTTATAACGTCTAGAAGATCCACAACCTCAACCGGTGAGTGGATGTATCTCGACGGTATGGATATTACACCTGCTGGAACGCCTTCTTTATTAAGCGCTATCTCTGAAGCGTCTGTAGTTCCTCCAGCGAGTACCTCCATTTGATAGGGAATACCTGATTCCTCAGCCACCTTAACAAGCATGTTAACCACTTCCGGATTTGCTATAAGGCCTGATGCGTACCTACCATCAGCTATCTTTATAGCTGGACCCTTACCTAATTGAGTACACCACTCATGCTCTGAAACTCCCGGTACGTCACTAGCTATAGTTACGTCTAAGGCTATAGCCACGTCTGGAGAGATAGAGAAGGCCGACGTCTTAGCTCCTTTCAACCCTACCTCCTCTTGAACTGTGGCTATAGCGTAAACATCCACTTCTTTAGGTTCTATAAGCTCAAAAGCCTTCAACATAACGGTCAACCCTACCCTATCATCTAAAGCCTTACCTGAAACCCTATCCCTGCTTAACATCACTAAATCCCTATCAAAAACAACTACGTCCCCTACCCTAACGCCGAGTTTCATCACTTCATCTCTTGATGAAGCACCCACGTCAACAAATAACTCCTTTAACTCAGGCACCTGCCTAGCTTCCTCAGGCTTAGCTATGTGAGGGGGTTTTAAACCAACAACACCTCTTACGTACCTCCCATCTCTAGTCTTCACCAACACTCTCTGATATATTAACGACCTTTCAGTAACTCCACCTATAGGTAAAACCCTTAAATACCCCTTCTCATCTATATGCGATACAAACAATCCTATCTCATCCATATGAGCAGCAAACATCATCTTACCATCGCTAGAGCTTGCTTTCTTAACAGCGATGACGTTCCCCAACGTGTCAATCCAGACGCTATCAGCCACATTCTTAAGGAAGTCTACAACTATACCTCTAACCTCTCCTTCATATCCTGAAGGACCTACAGGTTCTGAGAGTTTCTTAAGGAGGGTGAAGACCTCATCCTTAGTTAATCTCTCCTCCCTACTCATTTTAATCACTTCAATTTCTTATAGTGGGTAAAGAAATAAATTCTAACTTACTTACTCTAATACGTCTTAGGTTTAGACTCAACAATTTTAGCCCAAGGGCCTTTAACAGAAGACACGACGAGAAGAGCTAAAGTAAATACAACGCCCGGTGCTACACTAGAAACGTAAATCAACACCGGGTTAAAGTACTTACTGACTATGTCAATAAGCCCCGAGTATAAGAAACTTACGAGAACTAAAGGCAATACATAAATTAACAACGTGAAAACAACGCCGGTGAGTAACGCCGCTGTAGAAGGTTTAACATCCGCTTTCAAGCGTATGAAGTTCTGCAGAAGTCCGAAGAGAGCCCCCAACAACACATACTGAATTACGTAAGCTATAGGGGCTATCCAGGAAATTACAGGCAACAGCTCATCAACTCTCGATAATGAGATGTTATATGCTTCTTCATAAGTCTTCGGCGGTAAGTTTAACATGTCTAGTTGGTATTTAAGTACGTCACGTAGTAAAGCATGTAGGTCTTTAGTGATCATATTTAAGACGACTATACTTGCAACGCCTAATACCAGACCTGTTATAAGCCCTGCTATAACACCATATAAAGCGTACCGACTGTACTCTGATGTTATCCTACTCACCTACTATTAAAACTAGTTTAAAACTTTTTAAAGATACAGGTAAGGTTATCTGGAGTAAGTCTTCAATCGGTGTTGACGCGATGACGAATTTGCTCGTGCCTATATTAGTGGCTTTAACTCCTGGGTGCTTAACTCTTTTAAAGTTTTTAAGGTGGGCTAGGTCTTTATGGATTGCCCCCCTAATTGGTGGTGGGGGCTGGCTGCTAGCGTTGTTATTAAGAATACCTATCCTAATGCTAAACAATACGTTCGTTAAGGATGTCGTTTTAAACGCGTTTATAGCTTCTTTAATGGCTGGTATTTTTGAAGAACTTACTAGGTATTTCGTAATTAAACTTCCATTCATTAAAATGTTTAAACATGACGGGGCGGTAGCTGTTGGGCTTGGCTGGGGCCTTACGGAAGCTGTGCTCATATACGTGGTTAACGTAGCGGTTTTAGCACCCGTTTTTAATTATACGTGGGTGGATTTACTACCGGGGGCTTTCGAAAGAAATACAGCAATTCTAATGCATGTGACTTTATCCCTCATAGTTTTCCACGCTATCAACGCAGGATTTAAATGGTTACTTACAGCTGTTTTAACTCATACGGCATTTAACGTTGTTGGGGTTCTTACGTTGTTTTACATAGCTAACGTATGGATTGCAGAACTTGTTCTGTTTTGCGTGGGTGTCGCAGTGTTTCTCTACGTTTTTAAGTTTTTAAAGAAGTGACTTAAGCGTTCTTAATGATGTTGTTAGTTAGAAACATTAATTAACTTCTTAATCTTAATATCATATGTGTGGTGAATATATTGAGTGAGGAAGAGATCTTAATCACTACTTTAGAATATATCCCCGGGTATAAAATTAAGAAAGTCCTCGGGATAGTTAGCGGTAGTACTGTTAGAGCAAGAAAATGTAGGGCGGGACATCTTAGCAGCATTAAGAAACTTAGCTGGAGGAGAGATAGTTGAGTATACGGAACTTTTAGCTATGTCAAGAGATGAAGCAATAAAAAGAATGATTAACAAGGCGAAAAGCCTCGGCGCCAATGCCGTGTTAGGGGTTAGATTAGCTTCATCGAATGTAATGAGCGGAGCGGCGGAAATCGTAGCTTACGGAACGGCAGTAATCCTTGAGAAGGAGTAAATCTCGCATCATTGAAATTAAGTCCTTAACTTCCCGTAACTTTATATCTGATTGTAGGTTACTGCGATCCTTCAAAACTACAACGTCGAGCTTAGAGTTTGTTGGAAATCCTCGTCATTTTAACTTTAAGTTAAACATGTTATATTGAATTCATAGTCTATATGACCTTCTGAAAAGATAATTAAGTTGTTTTCAGCTAATTTAAAAGCCCTTCTAAGTCTAAATGACATCGCAAGACTTAAAAACACTCCCGGATAAATTAAAGTAATGAACGTTTAGGTGAGGCGATGTGTTCCAAACACCGCATTAGTTTGCGATTTATGCGGTAGGAAATACTCATTACTTGATAGAAGAGCTTTCTGCGTGTGTGGAGGACTTCTACATATCGAATTACCTTTAAATAAGGCTGAAGAACTTCCAGTTAATAAAGACTCCCGTAGTTTATGGAGGTATAGAGCGTTAATACCCCTCCCTCAAGATGTTGAGGTGGTTTCGTTAGGTGAGGGTTTAACACCTTTAATAAGGTTGGGAAGGTCTATCTACAATTATAAAGTTAAGAAAGCCTTCATAAAGTTTGAGGGTTCTAACCCAACTGGATCGTTTAAAGATAGAGGTATGACTGTAGTTGTAAGCCTAGCTAAGTATTTAGGCTTTAAAGCATTAATATCGGCATCAACCGGTAATACTGCTTCCAGCATGAGTGCTTACGCAAGAAGAGCTGGTTTGTTACCGATTGTTTTAGTCCCTAGAGGTAGTGTGGCAGGCGGTAAAGTCTCCCAATTAAAGCTTTACGGTGCTAAAGTAGTTGAAATCGACGGCAGTTTCGATGAGGCTATGTCTTTAGTAACTAAGATGGCTAAAGACGTTAATGGAGACTTTTATGTAGTTAACTCGGTTAATCCTTGGCGTATAGAAGGTCAGAAAACGGTAGCGTATGAGATCTATGAAGAGGTTGGCGTACCAGACTGGATAGTTGTTCCTGTAGGTAACGGTGGGAACATATACTCGATATGGAAGGGTTTTAAAGAACTCCTTAAGCTAGGGTTGATTTCTAAAGCACCTAAAGTTCTAGCAGTTCAAGCTAGCGGCGCTTCACCAATAGCTAAGGCGTTTAAATCGGGTGAATATAAGCCTGTTAGCCAACCTAAAACCTTAGCTTCAGCGATAAGGATAGGGAATCCCGTTCATTGGTATAGGGCTCTAAACGTGTTAAATGAAAGTGGGGGTTATGCTGTAACAGTTAACGATGAAGAGATTTTAAAAGCTCATATAGAGCTGGCTAGAAACGAAGGCATAGGTGTAGAAACCTCTTCAGCAACTACCTTAGCTGGTTTAAAGCTAGCTGTGAATGAAGGTATTATTCATGAAGATGAGAAGGTAGTGTTGATAGCAACAGGTCATGCGTTAAAAGAACCTGAAGTTCTTAACAACTACGGCTTCGAAGCTATAGCAGTAAAGAACGCCTTAGAAGCGTTAGAAGTTTTGAAGAACTCTATGAGGTGAAGTTGATGAGCCAAACATCAATGCCTTAATGAAGAAGATTATATACGTAGAGAAAAGCAATCAACTCACCGCAGGTGGTCGTTCATGAGCAAATTCTTAGTTGTGAAGGTAGGAGGTTCTATACTTAGGGACTCTAGGTCGTATTTAGATGTAGCATCTAAGATAGCTAACTATCCAATAACGCCAAATAAAGCACTTATAGTGGTTGTTTCAGCAGCTAAAGGAGTTACCGACAACTTAATCAATGCCTGCGAAGGTGATAAAGCAAGCCTTGAAAAAGTCGTTAACTTCTATTTGGAAGTAGCTAGGGACGTAGGCGGTTATAATCTAGAGATAGCCATTCAGAAATACCTGAAAGAGTTGGAAGGTCTGGTGAGGTCGACTACAGCATGCGAAGGTTTGTTTAAAGACGTTGTGTTGTCTTATGGTGAAAGAGTAAGTAAAGCGTTATTGTTAAACGCTCTTAAAAACGAAGGAATTAAAGTGTCTGACCTTAACGCCATAGATTTAATTGTGGCAAGAGGGAAGTCTGATTCGGTGGTTATCGACTATAAAGCTACGAAAACTAGGTTAACCCCAACACTTGCGAAGGTGTTAAGAAGTAGTAAGGTAGCTTTAATAGAGGGTTTTATAGCTTCCAACTCGGAAGGCTTTACAGTAACTTTAGGACGTGGTGGTTCTGATTATACAGCCTCAAGTATTGCCTCCCTTGTTAACGCTGAAGAAGTTCATTTAATTACCGATGTGCCCGGTGTATTCACAGCGGATCCTACATACGTGGATAACGTCAAGGTAGTTAGAAACTTAAGTTTAGCTGAAGCTCTTGAAGCGTCTAGACATAACGTAAAGAGGCTTCATATCAAGACCTTCGAACCTATGCGCCTCTTTAACTACCCGCGCGTGTTGAAGATAAGGTCTTTCGACTCGTTAGGTACTACGATTTCCCGTGTAAGTAATGGCAACTGCAGCGAGGGGGTTGTTAAGACCATTGCCGTTAAAACAATCGGTAAAAACTCGGAAATCGTTCTAATAGGTGAAGGGATAAGGAAAAACATAGCTGTGATAAGAAAGACTTTAGAAACGCTTGAAAAATCCGTTAACCTGATAGAGAACCTACGCCTTTCAAGCTCGAAAGCTTCACTCATTCTTGAAATCCCAGCAATTAACCACGTGAAGGAAGTTGTGCGTGAGATTCACGACGCAGTTATTGGGTGAGATTATGGATAAGTTAAAAGTAGGTGTTTTAGGAGCCACGGGTCTTGTAGGGCAGAGGTTCGTTAGCCTGCTTTATAAACATCCATGGTTTGAGTTAAGCTTCTTAACAGCTTCTGAAAAGAAAAGCGGTGTTAAATATGGTGAAGCCGTTAATTGGTTAATTACATCGGAATTACCTGACGATGTCTCAGAAGTTAAACTAATTAAAAACGACTTAGAAGATATAAGAGCTTATAAGCCAGACATAGTTTTTAGTGCTTTACCTCCTGAGGTTGCTGTGTCTATAGAGCCGTTGTTATTGATTAATGGTATTCATGTAGTGTCTAACGCAAGTAATATGAGGTTGGAGCATGACATACCTCTATTAAACCCTGAAGTCAATGCTGACCACATAGGTTTAGTGCAACTTCAAAGGACGCGGGGATGGAGAGGTTACTTACTTAAAGTTCCTAACTGCTCAACAGCTATCCTTACGTTAAGTTTAAAGCCTATTATGGACATCCTTAAAATAAGGAATGTTTTCGTAACTACCTTACAGGCGGTTTCAGGGGCTGGACTTACTGGAGTTCCTTCTATGTCAATAATCGATAACGTAATACCATACATTCAAAACGAGGAGGAGAAAATAGAAAATGAAACCCTTAAGATCTTAGGTTCCTACACGAACGGTGTGATGGTAAAGCCTAAAATTAACGTTTCAGCAAGCTGTACTAGAGTGCCAGTAATCGAAGGTCATACGGAAATAGTCTTCGTAGAATTTGAGGGAGATGTTGACTTAGACGTAGGTGATGTGAGGAAGTCGTTGAGGGAGTTTAAATCCAATAAGGTTAAAGGTTTAGGCCTACCTACAGCACCTGAAGAACCTGTAGTTGTAGTTGAAGCTTTAGATAGACCTCAACCAAGGCTTGATAGGTTAGTTAATAATGGTATGGCCGTAGTTGTTGGGAGGGTAAGGGTTGTCAAGCCTTTAAACTTGCTTAAGTATGTGGTGGTAGGTAATAATCTCGTTAGGGGGGCGGCTGGAACAGGCGTTTTAATTGCTGAACTCTTAACGCATTACTTACGTAGGGTTGGTGATTTTAATGTTAGGAGTTAATGTCAATGAGACCTTACTGACGAGATTATGTGGGTTAGTAAGTAAGAAGGTATTAGTTAAGGAGAGGACTTTAATCGTTAGAGCCCCAGCTTCTATAGCTAATTTAGGTCCTGGTTTCGATGTGTTGGCGGTAGCTCTTGAAGAACCTGAAGACCTAATAGAATTTAAAGTATGTGAAGGTGGTGGGAACGTTGAAGTCTTGGCTGAAGGTTATTCGATTCCATCAGGGGAAAGGAATTTAGCTTACGCCGTAGTTAAAACGTTTTTGAGTGTATGTGACTTAAATAACCTAGACTTCAGCATACGAATACGTAAGGGGGTACCCCCATCCTCAGGTTTAGGTAGTTCAGGAGCTTCAGCCAGTGGTGTAGCGTACGCTCTTTTAAAAGCTTTAAACGTAAACTTCAGCTTAAATGATGTTATATACCTGGCCGGGGTTGGTGAGGCGTTTGTAGCCGGCGAGCCTCACTACGATAACGTAGCCGCTAGCACTTTAGGGGGTTTCGTATTGGTTGACGTTAACTCTTTAAACTTCTATAGAATCCCTACTGACTTACGTCCTTGGATTGCTGTAGTAACCCCGAAGACTTTCTTAAACGTTGAATATAAGACAAAATACGCTAGAAGCGTCTTACCGAAGGACATACCTTTAAAGGAGTTGATTAAGCAGACATCGAGCTTAGCTAAGCTAATCTACGCGTTAACTACAAACGATTTAAGAAAGCTTGGTGAGGCTATATCATCAGATTATATAGTTGAACCCCATAGATCTAGGTTAATACCCTACTATAATGAAATAAAAGAACTGAGCATTAGATTCGGTGCCTTAGGTTTAAACATAGCTGGTGCCGGTCCATCGGTTTTCATGTTATGCGAGGATCGTGAAATCGCTTCCTCAATAAGCAAGCGTGTTAAAGACTACCTAATGTCTAAAGGTGTGCCCACCTACAGCTTAGTTACTAAAGTTTCAAAAGACGGTGTGAGAGTGAAGGCCTCACTCAAAACACGCCTTGAAAGTTGATGAAACATTAGCTAGCGTTTAAGGATGATGAACATACAGAGACGTCATAAGTTATATATCTTCCTCTTTCTAATTAACTTAGGTCATAAAAATGAAGGGTTTAAGGCTTCACATGAATGAGTCTCCCTACCCTCCGTCAAGTAAGTCTATAGAATATCTACTTAAATATGCTTATGAAGTTAATAAATACTACGTGGATGAATTACAGCAGGAGTTAATGAATGAATTAAGTAAGTATGTAGGTGAAGACGTCTCCAATATAGATATCTTAGCGGGGTCTTCGGAAGGGCTGATTTTAATGCTTACATACGCTAAGGTTAGGAATAAGAGATTAGTAGCTACGCATCCTACGTTCCATATAATGTATAGGCTAGTTGAGGAATTCGAAATACCTTTAAAGTTGATTGAATTAACAGACGACGGGTTTAAGCTAGAATATGAGGAATTGATTAGAAGTTCTGAAGATAGTGTAGTATACTTAATAAACCCTAATAACCCTACTTCAAACATCCTCATTGAGGATCCAGACATTCTAAGGAAGGTAGCTAAGAAAGCTTACGCGTTATTTATTGACGAAGCGTATTACGAATTCTCTCAAAAAACCTTTAAAGAACTTATTCACGAACATGAGAACGTAGCCATACTTAGAACTATGTCTAAAGCTTTTAGCTTAGCTGGTGCTAGATTTGGGTATATGTTAGCAAGCGTTAACTTTAAGAAGGAATTAAATAAACTGAAAGCTGGGTTTAACGTACCTGTTACGACTCAAGCGATGGCTTTAGGAGCTCTTAAAGATTTAAGCTACGCACTAGATAACGTACGTAAGATCATAAACACAAGAGAAGAGCTTAGGAAGAGTTTAAGAAGCGTAGGTTTAAAAACCATTGAAAGCCACACCAACTTTGTCTTAATAGATGTCGGCATTCCATGTGGTAAAGTTTCTGAAGGGCTTAAAAGTTTAGGTATTTACGTAGTATGTTTTGAAAAGATAGATCCTCTAAAGGATAAACTTTCCAAATATATTAGAGTGACTGTAGGAAAGCCTGAAGAGATGATGGAATTTACGCAAAACCTAATTAAAACGATTGAAAGCGTTAATCCAACTAAGCAATAGATTTCCAGAGGGTTTTTAAGGTGGAGATCCTGCTTAAACCCATAGGTGTGATTCACACATCCAAATCAGATGATGAAATTAGGGATGCGATTAAAGGAGTTGAAGGCGTTGTTGAGGTTTTTCAGGAATTTAGTGAAGGTTTAGAAGGTATTGACGGGTTTTCCCACATCATACTTATAGCCTACCTTCATAAAGTGAGTAAATTAAGTGGAACGCTTAAGATACGCCCTAGAAAGTGGCTGAGGTTAGGTATAGATCTAAAGGAAGTACCTGAAGTAGGTGTTTTCGCTAGTGACTCACCTGTAAGACCTAATCCTATAGCGTTAACCATAGTTAAGCTTAAAAAACGTGAGGGAAGGTTTCTCTACGTCGAAGGCTTGGACTTATTTAACGGTACCCCAGTTTTAGACATAAAGCCTTACACACCAAGCAGGCAAGTTAGAGACATAACCTTGCCTGAATGGTATAGAGCTCTCTTAGACCGCATTAAGAGTGTTTTCCCTCAGGTGGAGGAGCTTTAGAATTAAGCTAGTTTCTCTTAAAGAAAAGTTTATAAACTCTGAAGCCCCGCGTTTATTGTGAGATTGGTGAAGAGCGCTACCGATTTGCATATAGTTGAGTATTTAAAACATCTAGAAGATAAACGTAAGGCTTTAGACGAGTTTTTAAATAATCCCAGCAGAGATACGTTGAAGAAGGTATTTGAAAGTTTTTGGTCTTTTGAAGCTATAGTAAATAAGGACATGTTCTTAAACAGAGTTCTTAAAAAGCGGGTTAAACCTGCTTCAATAGCTCAACGCCTTAAGTACCTTATAGATGAGTCAAAACCTCTTGAGGAGAGACTTACCGTTAAAATTCACGGATTCGGCACTAGAGCTAAAACCGAGGTTTTAAACACAGTCCACCCAGATAGATACCCAATCTTAAACAAAAGGACGTTATACGTATTAAGTAAAGTTTTCAACGTGTCTAAAGAATATACGATAAAAGAGTATGTTGAGTTTACAAAGATGTGTGAAGTTCTAGCCGAAGGGTTTTCCTATATTAGGGAGGATTATGAAAGATTGATAAGCCGGGAAATACCTAAGTATGCGTTTCTAGACTTCATGCTCAACAGCCTCTACGAGCGTATAAAAACTAAAGCAGTTTAAAACAACTTTTTAAACTTTAAACTTCTTCTCCTTAACACGTGTCTCACCGCGTAAAAACCAACCTACGTCGAAAACGTTCGTGGCAACTACGTCATTGGGGTTTAACTTAAGCACTTCATTACAGTCGCTTACTTTAGATAAAGCTACGCCATATACGTAACCGTCGTTACCTATAACTCCTATAACGTCTCCGTTATTTAATGGGGGGAAGCACTCCGTAACAGAGGCTTTAAGTACGTCCTTACCGTACAGGAAGGGTTTAAGGCCTTCGTCTCGAATCTTCACGGCTTTAAAATACTCGCGTTTCAACTCGTAGATTAAAGTAAGGAAATCTACTGAAGGGATGATATAAGGTTTACTCTTCCTTAATCTACCTACGTATATACCTGCTGAATATGGAAATCTATTGTTGGCTAGTATAGCTTCTATTACGTGCTTTAATTCCTCATTTATTAAGTAAGCCTCAACGAACTCACCTTCGCAAATCATCACGGTATGTTTCGGTAATACCTCGGAAGCTACGAGTATCTCTAAAGCGTTGAAAGTCTTCTTCAGCAGTTCATCATATGTGGTGAAGTAACACTTTATTTCTTTAGCTACTTTATCTTCTCTAATAGACATAGGAAGAAACCCTCCATCTCATGTATGTGGGGATATATCCTACCGCAACGACTTACGTCTTTAGGTAGGTTTAACCCGAAATACTCAGTAAAGCCTTGCGAGAGTTCTATGGGTGTGTTGGTTAACGTACTTACTTGAACGTCATCTCTTTTGGCGAGGATCTTAGCTATGACGAGCTCGTTTTCTTCAGGTGCTATTGAACATGTTGTGTAGAGGATATATCCTCCAACATTTAGCGTTTCTATAGCAGAGTTTAGGAAATCCACTTGACTCTCATGCCACTTCATCAAGTCCTCAAACGAAGTCTTAATTTTCCTCTCCGGGTCAATCATTATAAGTCCTTCACCGGTACATGGGGCGTCCAACAACACTTTATTGAAATAACCCTTTAGAAAGTACTTCACCGCTCTTCCATCAACCCGCATTAAAACAGTGTTTCTAACGCCCATTCTCTCAATGTTATTTCTTAAAGCTCTCATCCTCTCCCTACCCACTTCAGTCGCTAAAATCACTCCTTTGTTATTCATTAACTGAGCTAAGTGCGTGGTCTTACCTCCTGGTGCGGCTGCTAAATCAGCAACTTTATCGTTTTGCTGGGGGTTTAAAATAAGCGGCGGTATTAAAGAGGCCTTACCTCTATATAGGTAGTACATACCTAAGAGGAATTCATGCGTGGATCCTAAGGTAGGGCTTCGAACCTCATCCACGACTTCGTAAGCAAGGTTCCAGAAATCTACTTCCTTTAACTTAAAGCCTAACTTCTCGAGTCTTTCGACGAGGTGTCTACAGTCCTTAACTTTTAACGTATTACATCTGATGCTGTGTTTTAACCTTCTCTCGAAAGCGTTGAGGAGTTCTTTAACTTCATCCCAAGATCCCAGCATCTCATAATATCTTGCTATCATATACTCTCTATAACCATATTTGCTAGCTAAGACCTTAACTTCTTCAGATTTCCTTAGTCGTTCACGAATCCAACTTTTTATATCTTCAACTTCGCTTATGTCTATCGTCCTAAACACCTAAAATATGGTTTTCCAAACATAGTTAAATTTGATGGGGTGTTAATATGAGTACACGAAAGTTTGTGAGGGCGCGTATTAAGATTTACGGACTTGTTCAAGGGGTTTTCTTTAGGTCTACGATGAGGGATAAGGCATTGGCTTTAGGCGTTAATGGTTGGGTTAGAAATGCGCCAGATGGAACTGTTGAGGCTGTTTTAGAAGGCCCTGAGGAAGCGGTTTTGAAAATCGTGAAATGGGCGCATAGAGGCCCTCCAGCAGCGGTTGTAGAGAGAGTTGATGTTATATGGGAGGAATATAAAGGCGAGTTTAAAACCTTCAGGATTATTAGGGATTATGAACTCTAACCTTTCCATGTTAGGGCCAGGTGAAGAATCCTATGAGATTCTGAAACGAGATTATCTACGTAGGATGACATATAAGGTGTCTCACGAAGGTATAAGGGTGAGGTAGTTTGGTTAAGCTTGCTCCTGAAATCCTCAGCAAGTACGTATTGAGTAAGTTCGTTAGTAACGACCCTAACGTCCTCATAGGAGCTGAGGTTGGTGAGGACGCAGCAGTCGTTAAAACATCTGACGATGTAGTTGTGATTCATCCAGATCCTATTTCAGGAGCTGTTAAGTTTTTAGGCTATTTAGCTATTAAAATCCCCGCTAATGATGTAGCGGTTTCCGGCGCTTACCCTAAATACTTCACTACAGTGTTGTTGCTTCCTGAGAAAACCAGTGTAGATGAGCTGAACGTAATAACGTCTTCTATGAAGGAAGCTTTAGAGGAGTTGAAAGCCTCTTTAGTTGGTGGGCATACGGAATATACAGACTCTGTCTCCCGACCTATAGCTATAACAACAGCGTTTGGATTTACCAAACGTGGGAAGGTGATTACATCGAAAGGCGCTAAGGAAGATGACGTAGTTATAATGACTAAATCAGCTGGTATTGAAGGAACGGCCGTTATAGCATCAGACTTTAGAGAGTTATTAAAAGCTAGAGGTATAGACGACGAAACAATTGAGGAGGGCGTTAAAATGATAAAACACGTTAGTGTAGTTGAGGAAGCTACGATCTTATCGGATTTAGGTGTTGTTACGTCGATGCATGACCCCACCGAAGGAGGTGTTTTATGTGGCTTGGCTGAAGTGGCTTACGCATCTAAAACTAGCTTAATAATACATCTGGATAAGATTAAAATACACCCAACTACTTTAAAACTGTCTTCAGTTTTAGGTGTGAACCCTCTTAAAATGCTTTCCTCAGGTGCTTTAATAGCTACCGTACCTAAGAGCTACGTAGACTTAGCTTTAGACACTTTATCTAGGAAGGGTATAGACGCTTACGTTATAGGTGAGGTAGTTAAGGGAGGTTCTGACAGGCCTCTTGTAACGCTTATGAGTGGCGGTAAGTTTAAAGAAGCGTTGTGGGAACCCCACGTAGAGGATGAGGTAATAAAGCTATGGGAACGTATGACAACTTAAGCGCGTGTTCCGTAAGAAGAGCCTCTAGAAAAGACTTAAATGAGATTCAGGGGATTGAGTTAAAGTCTTTTAATTACCCATATAGTAAGCTGATGTTCTTAACTTTGCTTGTTATGTTTCCTGAATTATTCCTAGTCGTGGTCTGCGACAATAAAGTGGTTGGTTACGTAACTGGTGCCATAACTAAGGAAGGTTACTGTCATTTATTCTCCATAGCTGTTGATCCATCATACAGAGGTAAAGGCTTAGGGGGTAAACTATTACGTGCTTTTGAAGAGGTTTGCCTATCCAAGAAAGTTAAGAAGGTTATCCTGGAAGTCTCCGTAATTAACGAGGTCGCTTTAAACCTATATAAAAAACATGGATATAGAGTGGTGAAGACCATACCTAACTACTATCCTGACTCAGACGCGTATTTAATGGAGAAGGATTTAAACTCTTAGCTGTGGGATCTTCATTCTTCAGAATTGGGAGGGATTGCTTAAAAAGAAGTGAGGTTGTTTAGACTAACTTCAAGCTCTTCAGATGTTCCTTAACAACGGTCTCAACTACCGGCAACGCGTAAACTCTTATTATACCCATATATCTAGGCAACCCCTTCATCACCGAGTCCTTATACTCACTAATCCTTACTGAGGTTCCGTCGTCTGTAATTACCCTAACTTCATAGTCTTCGGATATTATAGGTATGGAATCGGCGTAGGTTCTGAAGCTATACCCGTTAACCCCTCTACTCATTAGTTGTTCGCTGAACTCCCTTAACCTCACTATATGTGAGTGAGTTATTGGGTTGTTATTACCGAATAATATATGCTCGTGAATAGCTTTATAGCCTTTCCTATTCATGTACGTGTTTATAAGCTCTCTTAAAAGCTCGCTACCTAACCTCCTAGCGACTACTACGTTCATAACACCACCTATTAGGAAATCATCCCATAGATGTATGTACCCTTCTCTTACAGCTCTACGTATGCCTTCAACGGTATTGAAAGGTCTTAAAAGCTCGCTAACCTCCCTTTCTTCAAGCATTAAATCATATATTGAAGCAAGCAGAAGCTGATACGCAGATATTGTTTTATGATAGTAAACAGTTCTGTACATGTAGTACCTAGACATGTAGAACGACTCGGCTGCTTGCATACCTTTCTTAAAAACTGCTATGTTACCTTCGCCATCTATCGTAAGAGTTTGTATTATCCTCTCCAAGTCTATAAGACCGTATTTAACGCCTGTATGTAACGCATCACGTAGTAAGTAATCAAGCCTGTCAACGTCTAAATCACTACTTATTAAGACGTTATAACCGTTTTTGTCGTGATCCCCTATAACCACCTTCGCTACTTCCTGAGGGCTTAACCCATATTTACTTAAGACTTCCTTAACCGTAGGTTCTTCAGTTATGACCCAGTAACTAATGTCCTCATGTTTAATCCTATACCTTGTGTAAAGCAGATACTCTAAAGCGTGGGAATACGGCGTGTGCCCGACATCGTGAAGTAAAGCAGCCGCCTTAAGCAAAATGATATCGTCTTTAGATATTATACCTTCAGCAGCGAGCTTCTCCGCTATCTTACGCATTAAATGCATCACACCCAACGAATGTGAAAATCTAACGTGGACAGCTCCTGGATATACATACCAAGCTTGAGAGAGTTGCTTCACCCTTCTTAAACGCTGTAGTGGAGGTGTATCCGCTAACTCTAACTCAAGGCCCTCCAATACGATGTTCCCATGTACCTCATCATATACGTACTTTCTTCTAACGCCGGACAACGTAAAAACCTCCACCTACTATAATTAACTCATCAACACATAAAAGAGTTAGCTAGGCTTGGTTAAGTTTAAATTTAAAAGTATGTTTAAGCTTTGCTTAACTTCTACCTAATAAGCAGGACTGACGTATTACTGTTAACTATAACTGAAAGAGCTGTTGCTCCCAACGTTAGGTCTGGATTAACTGATTTACCTCTGGCGGTTAATATTATCAGGTCGTAATGCTCTTCTTGAATCTCCTCTATTATTGCTGTTGAGGTGGAGGTCTCGCGTAAGTTAGGCTTCTTAATCTTAACGTTAATTTTAATCCCTCTCTTGCCCGCTATTTTTTCAATCTTATCTTTAAGAGCGTTTACATCTTCTTCAGATCCGTCGTCAACTATTAAAGCCGTTAGCTTTGAACCGTATCGCAACGCGAAATCCAGACCTACGTCAAGAGCTTTTAAACTTGTTGATGAACCGTCAATAGGTATTAAAACCTTCCTGAAGAGGTAGCTAATGACGTACGTTGGCTCAGGCACGTAACTCATTCACAACCACCTCTTAATACCTAATGTTTCATCCGTTATTTTTATAGACTCTAAAGGATCTTTAACTAAGGATGTTACTGCTCTAACTGCGTCGACGTTTTCAGGAACTACTATAGCTTCTTGATGTACTGCGTACGTCAACATAACTTCATCGTTGTTAACCCACACACTATCCTCCCAAACTACGTTTTCATAGATGTCACCGTTAGGTCTTCCTAAATCTCTAGCGAGCTCTCTTAACTCTGCTGTAGACTTAAGTATCTTCCCATTAACCAGTAGGATTCTTGGGGTGGCGTTTAAAGCGTCTATGACGGCTTCCTTAGTTGCTGGTTGGCTTAACCTTACATATAACGTGTGTATATGAGCTAGAGTTGTTGGAGCAACTACAGCGTAAGTTATTATGTCTAAATCTTTAATAACGGTTTTAACGTCTAACGCGTGATGAGACGGCGGCTTCGGGGGGTTTAAAACCAACCCCTCTATAGGTCCTTTCTTAACTTCCTTAAGGTCAGCACCCCTCCTTACTATAACGCCTCTAACGGATCTTACCTTACTAACTCTAGATAAAGCATGAATCACTCTAAGTAGGCCTGTAGTGTTGCAGGATACTACCCTAACGAACTTCTTACCTAGGGCTTCGCTATAGTTAACTAAGGCGTTAAAGCTAACTTCAGCGACGTCCTCCTCTTCACCACCTTGGAAAATCGCTTTCCTACCTAAGGCCTCATATAAAGGCTTGTAGGTCTTCCCCACGTCCTCCGGGGTGGCGTCAATAACCACGTCAACGCTTCGGATAAGGTCTTCAACAGTTCCATGGACTTCCACGCCAAATTCGTGGAAATCACGTACTCTATCCTTAAGTGTGAAGAGCTTTAACCCCATTTTAACGGCTGATAAGACCTCCCAATCAGGCCTTGTCTTCACAACACCGACTAACTCCATATCTGGTTGCTTCATTACAGCCCAAGCAACTCTCTTACCTATAGTTCCGTAGCCGTTAATCCCTACCTTAACCTTCATAACTCACCACCGAAAAACTTCTTAGTTGAGATTTCCAAAGCCGTGAGTGCCGGTAGAGGTTCTCCAGACATCGCTATTAATAAAGCACCTCCCCCAGTGGATATGTGAACGTTTTTCCTTAAGGGTTCTTTAACGAAAGCGCCTAGATGGCCACCACCTATAACTACGAAGGCTGAGCTGCTTAACGCAGCTTTCAACAACTCCTCAGTTCCTGTGCGGAACCTAGGGTCTTCAACATAGCCCGCAGGCCCCCTCATAACAACTACCGACGCGTCTTTAATCAACTCCGAATACATAAGTATTGTATAGGAGCCTATATCCACAGGTATGCCGTCAGCTACATTAATAGGTTCTTCAGCAACACTACCATCCTCTTTAAGTACCTTAACGTCGTACGGCGTGTCTATAGGAGCTCCAGCGAGTATTAACTTCCTAGCCGTCGGTATTAACGTAGTTAATCCCTTCTCCTCTAGGAACTTAAGGAGTTTCTTACCGGCTCTGCCACCCTTAGCTACGTGGAAAGTAAGGCCTACCAATCCGCTTGTGAGTATTCTCTCAGCAACCCTCCTCTTAGTTAAGTATTCAATTATCTTTAAAGTGTCTCTAACCTTAGCACCGCCTAAAACGTAAAGCCTTGGGGGTTCATTACTGTTAAGAGATTTCTCTAAAGCTTCCAACTCAACCTTCATTAACTCGCCTATAAGTGATGGAAGAACTACAGGAAAACCCACTATAGATGGTTGTGATCTATGAGCGGTTGCGAAGGCGTCGAAGATGAAAAAGTTGAAATGCGGTGAAAGCTTCCTAACTAAGTGTGTTTTCGCCTGAGTTTCAGGTTCGGCTTCAAGCAACTCCTCTGAAACAAGCCTTAAGTTGTCGAGCATTAAAACCTCACCGCTACGTAAGTTTTTAATTTCGTTTATGGCTGTAGGCCCTATAACGTCGTTAACGAACTTAACGTTAATGCCTAGAATGTTGCTTAACTTACTAGCGTGTTCTTCTAACGTCGTGAAGTCTGGATCTCCAGGCCTTCCTTGATGAGTTACAACCACTACAGCTGCTTTCATATCCACAAGCTTCTTTAAAGTTACTGCGTGGGCTTTAATCCTCGAATCGTCGAGTATCTTCCCTGTTGAATCTATGGGTGAGTTGAAATCAACTCTTACGAGGACTTTTTTATTGCTTAAATCAACGTCGTCTAGGGTTCGAAACTTAACCCTACTCAAAACTACATCCTACTAAAAGATTACGTTACGTCTTATAAATTTTAACTTCAGTTTTACGTTAATTCCCTTACTAGAAGTTCATCGTCGCTTAAAGTAAATAAGTTGTTTATATTCTCACTGAACATCTTAACAGGTAAAGCATACCTTCTAAACCTCCTGCTGTCTAGATATGTTATCTTCCAATACCTAATTATCCCAACCCTCTTCAGCTTATCCATGAAAATACTTAAATCATGTGCTAACTCGACAGGCAATGTCGCGAACGTTACGGCAACGTTATCCGCTGTGTTAACGTAGGCGTCGTGAAAATACGGATGGGTAGTTAACACCTTCAAAAACCTTAACATCTCAAGAGGGTTTCCGTTGGCTGTAATCATCACTTTAAGAGAAGGCTCTAAAATTAGCTTCTCCGACCTCAATCTAACTCCTTTGATTACCCCCCTCGCTTCAATGTGGTTGTTATAATGCCTTAAGACTAGGACGTAATTATATGGTTTTAAAGCCTTAAACTCCTCATTAAGTATTCTAACGACGTTTTTAATGGATTCGAAAGGCGATCTCTCAAGAACTCTAAGGATTAGTAGATCTAACTCGTCGAACTTACTTTTCTTAACGGCTTCCTTAGGTATTATCTCCCTAGGCGCTACCTCCACCATCTTATATAGCTCATCCCAATTAATGACGAATCTCCTTGAGTTCATGTCGTAAAATCTTTTAACGTCTGGCTTACCGTATATAGTGAACGTTGGTATGTAAACCTCTAACGGCTCGACGCCTAATCTAGAGTAGAGCTCGTTAAGAAACGCTTCAGCAAAACCTTTAGGCACTAAATACTTTACGTAAGTTCCCCAAGGAAGTATCGGCGCATATTCCCTCATCAGTCCTTTAAACATTGACTTAAGCTCTATATACTCGTCGAAAACAAGGATTATCTCGTCTACACCTAACTTATGCATGTCTATAAGTCCTTGGAAGGCCAGCCCCCTCTGCTTAAGTAACTTCATAAACTTCCATATCGTGGAGGTGTGGAAATCCATTAAATCAGCAACTTTAGATATTTCAGGTATATACTCAAAACTCTGTAGTTGTTCAATGAAATCCAGTAGTGAAGGATTTAAATACTTAACAACTGTCTGCATATCCTCCCTAGATGGGCGTAACTCGCTCAAGACTTCAACACCGGTTTACGTTATGCTTACTTACAGTCTTTTTCTATATGTTTCAAGTTATTATTTGATGTGTGAGTATTTAAATAACATGTTGATGTTTAAACAGTTCTCTCTTCTTTGAAGTAGATCTTACCTAAGGATTTAGGTGGTGCGAACCTCCTACGCAATGGGGTTACAGCAAATATAATCATAGCTAATACGGCAGTAGCGTATTGAAACGCGTTTAACGTAAAGACGGACATCCCTAGAGGGCCTAGGAAGTTAAGGAGTGTGTATCTATACTTAAGGATTATCGAGAAAACACCTGAAGTAAACATCGTTACTAATGGATGTCTACCGGCAGCTAAAGATACTGCGAAGGCTATCCAACCTAACCCCATACCGCTTCCCTCCTGCCAACCTTTAACATCCATAAGTAGGTAAAGTGCTGAACCAACGCCTATTAAAGCATAGCCTAAGTAAGAAGTTATTAAGCGAATTAACAGTACGTCAGCGCCTAAAGTAGCGGCTGCGTGGGGGTTCTCTCCCACCGCTCTAATACTAGCGCCTAACTTAGTCTTGTAGAGTATATAGTAGATTAGGAAACCTAAAAGCAGTGAAACCATCAACGCTATAGAGCTTGTGACTTCGTTGGTTACGTACGTATGTAGTTCAAGACCTTCCTTCTTTATCCTTAAAGCCGCTGGGTAGCCGAAGTATGAAGCGAGACCGTAGGATATGAACATTAACGAAAGACCTACAGCACCATGAGATATCGGCAACTTAGTTGTGAGAAAAGCTATTACAAGCCCTATAACCCCTATAGTCACTGTGGTTAAGGCTAGAGCAGCGGTTGGTTCAAGAACGTAAGTACAGTAAGTGAATGCTAAAGCCACACCTAACGTGAATGCCCCATCAACAGCTAAATTTAAGATGCCTGACTTCTCCACTAAGCCGTGGCCTAAACCAGCTATGTAGAGGTAAGCAAATATAGGCGCTATTTCAAGTACATCACTTAGAACTTGATTCATAAACTCACCTCCTTACTTTAATCGTATACTCTGAGAATATGCGGAAGATGGTGAACGTTACCAAGATAGAACCTATTAACGTGTAGGATATTGTAGCCCCTGTTAATGATGTAATGCCTAAACTCTTAACTTCAGATTCTAAGAGCATACCGGATTGAAATAATGAGGCAACTATCCATGCAAAGATAGGTATGATCCTTAAGTCAAGCATTGAAAGCCACGTAACCAGGATTGCAGTATAACCTAAACCCATAGTAGGTGGCGAGACTATATTAGTTATCTTCTCAAGCTTATACGTAACGCCGGCGAAGAGAGATGCTCCAACAGCTCCGGCTAAGGCACCACTTAAAAATAAAGCCAGCAACACGTATTTACGTTCATCTACACCTACAGCACGAAGTAAATGAGGGTTGGAACCTAACACCTTCAACCTCAGGCCTATGGACGTATATTTATACATTAAGAATATAGCCGTAAATGAAATTAAAGCTATTAAAACCTCTTGATACGTGACTGTAAAGCCTGGCACGCTTTGAAATCTTAAAGCATCATGAAGTATGTCAGTCCTGAAGAACTGCCTGGCTTGAACGCTTAAACCACGTAAATTAACAGAAACTACTTGATTGTAGAGGTAGTAAGCCACATAATTTAAAAGTAATGTAGAAGCTACTTCATCTATGTCTAGATAAGCTTTAAGAACTGCCGGTATTAACGCCCATAAGCCTCCAGCCACCACACCAGCCAACACCATAAGTAACTGCCCTAGAAGGGGATCCATATTTAGAAGGCTTACTACGGGTTTCACAGGGGATCTATCTATTATAACAGCACCGGACATGTTTTCATAGAGCTTTAACTCCGATGGGGAAACGTACATATACGTTGACGCTATGAATAACCCTATATATCCAGCAGCTATCATGCCCCAAATCATCTGTCCTTCGGCACCTATGTTCCATACGGAGGCGTTGAACGCTAAAGCTAAGGCAATGCCTAAAACTGTAAGCAATACGAAATACCTAACCATTTGAGGGCTTGTAAAGCCTAGGAAAAGCTCCTTAAGAATTATATCGGGGGACACGCCAGCGATGTAGAATATTAAGGTAGTGATTAAAACCCCTATTAAAACCGATAGCATAGGTATTAAAACGTTTAAGATATCAACCCTACCGACCTTAACCGGCTTAACCCTCTTAGTAACTATTAACCTCAAAACCCTCACCTAACCATTAATCCCTCCACAACTGTTCGATTAACGTCTTCCCCTCTAAAAACGCCGACGAAACTACCTGAGTTCATAACTGCTACGGTATCGCTAATTTGAAGGATCTCATCTAAATCTTCCGACGCTACAACAGCCGCTACACCCTCTTCAACAGCCTTCCTCTTTATAAGCTTCCTAACCATTAAAGCCGAAACCTCGTCTAGAGCTCGGGTTGGGTTATAAGCAACTAGCAAGTTACGCGTTACGAATAACTCACGCGCTACTAAAACCTTCATTAAGTTACCTCCTGATAAGACCTTAACCTTAGAGTTAAGTGATGGTGTAACTATAGAAAACTCCTCAACTAGCTGCCTTGCTATACGCTTTACCTTAGACCATTTAATGATTGTATTTACGATTGCTGGATGTACAGCTATGTTCTCTACTATAGTGTTTTCTATAGTTACACCTCTTTTAAGCGGTTCATCCGGTATGAACCCAACACCTAATCTTCTAATCTGAATCGCGCTGGCGTTAGTTATGTCTTTAAACGTGTTGTTCTGCTTTATTAATATCCGCCCCCTCACGACCTTCCTTAAACCTACTAACGCCTGAATAAGTTCTAATTGTCCGTTACCAGCTACGCCGGCTATCCCTAACACCTCACCCTTCCTTAATTTGAAGGAAACGCCTCTAACCGCGTAAGCGCCGTAATCGTTTAAAACCCAAAGGTCGTTAACGTCAAGCAAGACTTCCTCCCTAACGTTTGACGTAGCTATCCTAGCGTAGGATATCTGAGTAGCTTTCTCACCGAACATTAACGACCTCACGTAATCTAAGGTGGCTTCAGAAGCTTTTACGGTGCCTACCACCTCCCCCCTACGTAAGACGGTTATGGTGTCTGACATTTCAAGGGCTTCAGGTATTTTATGCGTTATTAATATTACTGAACCCCCGCGTTCCTTAAACATCTTAACGAATTCGTAAATACGTCTTTTCTCAGCATAAGGAAGTAACGTTAAAGCCTCATCTAAAGCTATGACTTTAGCCCCAACTAATAACGCCCTCAACAACTCAACAAGCTGTTTTTGAGTATAGCTTAACTTCCAGACCTCAATATTCGGATCTATTTTAATGCCGTACTCCTCGCTTTTCTTTAAAAGCATTTTCTCTACGGAGCTTATTCTATTAAATAATCCGCAAGCCGTTAACGAAAGCAGTAGGTTCTCACTTATGGTTAAACTATCAATAAGTTGAGGCACCTGAGAAACTAGGACTATACCTTCCCTCATAGCGTCTATAGGTGAGGTTATTATTTTCTTCCTTCCTTCAATAAATATCTCGCCTGAATCTGGAACGTAAACACCGTAGAGAATCTTAACTAACGTGGATTTACCGGCGCCGTTCTCACCTAATATAGCATGTATCTCCCCTCGGAATATGTCTAGGTTAACGTTCTTTAAAGCTACAACTCCTGGGAAGCTTTTCCACACACCACGTACGGAAATAAGGGGTTTTTGATCGGATTTTAAAGTTTCTTTAGGAAAAAGACTTACACTCATTTTAAAGCCCAACTCCTCGGTTATGAAGCTCTACCAACGATCTTAACGAAATCAAGAACCCAGTCTAAACTCCATAATTCGTCATGACCTAATCTAACACCTGCTGGTATGGAGACCTTCTTAGTTGGATCGTCTACGTTATACCCACTTAGAGGTCCTGTAAACGGTTCGAAAGCCGTTGCTATGTAGTACTTGCCTTCCTTACCCCCTATGTTTATCGAGGCTATGTTCTCATATATGTGACTCGTAGCCAGTTGCTGGAATGACATAAGCATTGGAGCGTAAGCCATTTGGTTATATCTCAACCATATTAGATCATAAACGCTTAATTTCTGACCTGTGACTTTATCCGTTACTTGAATCTCCTTAAGGACGTTGATGAACTTCGGGTTTATATGCATGACTGTTCCGTTGGGGAACACATGAGCAGCCATATCAACAGCCCCTGTGTTAAGGAGGTACCAGTAATCGACGTTTTCTAGGTTTGTAGGAGTGTAAACACCTGCTTTAATCTTACCTAATATATCGGCGTAGATAACCTCCCACCTAACTAGTTGTCCGCTAACGACTACGTCCTTACCGTATTCCCAGCCTGGGCTGTAGTGACTGAAGACGTAAATCGGTGTGCCTTTATTATACATTTCCTGCGCGTATTCTATAATAGCCGTAGAGTCTTCCGTATACGCGATTACGTCAACGTTGTAGTCTCTAACTAAGGTTTCAGCAGCTCTCCTAGCCTCGGTTGGGTTAAACCATGCACCTATTTCAATAACATACGCCTCGAGTTTAATGCCTCTCTGCTCCGCCACCTCCTTAGCCCCTAAGAAGAACGCGTTAAGATGTCTAACGACCTCAGGTATTAAAAACGCTGCCACATAACCAACCTTACCTGTCTTCGTTAAAGCACCTGCCATAAGGCCGTTGAGGTAGTAAACTTGGTAGAAATCGGCGAAGTATGTACCCATGTTCTTATATCTTAAATAACCACTGCAGTGGAAGAATATTAAGTTTGGATATTTCTTAGCAGTCTCTAAAGTCCCTTCCATAAACCCGTAGGATGTTGTGAATAATACGTTATATCCTTTAGCTATTAAACTCTCTAGAGTTTCACTAACTTTAGGTTCGGGGACAGACTCAACATACGTGGTCTCTAGCCAATCCTTATATAACTCAGCAACAACCCTCCTGCCTAAGTCATGCATGTAGGACCAACCAAAATCTCCCACAGGACCTACATATATGAACGCAGCTTTAACCTTCTCTGGCGGCTTATAAGGTATTTGAGTGGTGATCGTTACCGGCGCTGTAACCGTTACAGGCCGCGTTACAGTTACAGTTGCACCAACTGCTGGCGCTGTCACAGTTTTCGTAATGGCTGGCGCCGCAGCTGATCCAGCATAATAACCAACTACACCAGCAACTATAATTAAGATTACTAATCCTATTAAAACATAACTGCTTGTCTTAGCAGCCAAGATATTTTCACCACACGCTAATCTAGCGTCGTTATTTAAAAGTTTTATTTGAATCATTTATATAAAACAGTATTAATGCTTTGCTTTAAATACTTAGCTTAGTTGATTATCTACTGCTTAATGTATATAATGTAGCCGGAATCGTTTAAGAAGTCTTAAGATTAAAAAAACTCTAAGTAGAAATAATTAAAACATTTGTGTTAAAAAGTAAGAATATATTTCTAGCGAAGTTAAAACATTTATGTAAAAGAACTCTTTCCATCTTGGCTGTGACTTCTTGATCGTAAAAGATTACTTCTTAACGTAGTGTTACCATACCTAACCTACTTAGTTAACGTTGTAAACCCTAATAACGAGCTTAGACTGTAAATAACTTCATATGTTAGTTTTCAAACTACTTGAATGTATGCTTATTACCCATTTGCTTTAATAATAAGTGGTTTAAGCAATTGAAAGTGCTGGTGGTGATACTCAATAAAGATAATGCTGAAGGACTGAAGGAAACCCTCTCATCCCTAGCTCAGCAAGTAAATCTAACGCTATGTAAGGATTTCGACGTTTTAATTATGGACGGTTTATCTAAGGACGGTTCTGAAGCTGTAGCTGAGGACTTCAGGAGAAGGTATGAATGTATAAAGTTTAAGAAGCAGGTTTTCCCAGGAGGCGTTGGAGCCGCACGCGTTGAAGCAGTTAAATATGCTTTAGAGAACGGTTATGAAGCCGTTATATGGGGTGATTCCGAGAATACGTACTCGAAAGATTACGTAAGTAAGTTTATCGCGTGCGTTGATAGTAACGATTGTTTGATTTTCTCTGGATGTAGTAAAGTTAAGCATGAAAGCATTTGGAGTCGTTTCTTCTACTGGTATCACGCATATCACCATCTCTTCAGCTACGTGAGGAGAAAACATGCTCCAGGCAACAACAAGCTCGTCTTAACTAAAGCTTATGAGATTGCTGTATATCCAGCTATCTCAAGAAGCGACGATTTCTTCTTTAGTTTAAGCGTTAACGGAAGTAAGATTTGCCACTGCCCGGATGCCGTAGTTTATATATCCGTACCTAAGACATTTAGAGATGTAGTTGCTTGGCAGAGGAATAGAGTTAAGGGGTTGGTTGAAGGTTCCCTGCTTAACGGTAGGTCTATGCCGCCGGACTTCATACCTTGGTTTCTCTTCCTACTATCTCCACTTTTTCTCCTCCTATATCACTTAACTTCCCCGTACGTGTTAATAGGGCCGTTCCTTCAGTTATTCACGTGGTTTATAGACTCAACAGCAGTGCTACTTACGTTAGGTATGTTAGTGAAGCTCGAGATATTAGCTAAAAACAACTACGAACGTTATAAACCACTTCAAAGTCTCTTAGGCTTAGCTGGTATGTTTCTTCACGCGTTCTTCACCACCTACTACACGTTGAAATACGTTAAGTTACTAAGGAGTAGGAAGGATGAAATAGTTTTAAAGGATAGGAAGGTTAAGGAGTACTTCGGGTTTCTTAAGTAGTAATCAACGAACTCAAGCTAACTTTAGAAGATTTAGCGCTTTTATTTAATCATATGAAGGTATAAAGGGGCGCTTGAATGGAGGCATGTAGTTTTGAAGCTGACTTAGCTAACGACATCGTGAAGTACTCAAGCTTGGTCGTAAGTATCGTATCGAAGGTTACGGAAGGTATTAAAATGCTTGAAAGCTTGAGGAGCGGTGAGGCCATGGAGAAATTCGCTGAAGCTATTCATGAAGATACAGTAGCAGATAACTTAAGACGTGAATTACTTCTTAAGCTGCAGTACTTACACCCAGGTTTTATGCGGGAGCGTGTATCAACTCTACTTAGGAGGCTTGACTTAATATCCGAGCAAGCTAAAGACGTAGCTAGAAACCTTACGATATTCCCATACCTAGAACTTCCGGCGGAGTTGAAGAAGTCTATAGAGACGTTAGCTGAGGAATCCCTTAAATCATCAACTAAAGTTTTTGAGTCGATTAAAGCTTTATTGAATAACTCGTTTGACGACGCTATTAAGCTAGCTTACCAAGCCGAGTTAATCGAGGAGGAAGCAGATAACACTTTAGTTGAGGGCCGTAGGTATATCGTTAAATACGGTAGCTTAATTAAAAACCCAGCCATCTTAATAATGGCTTCAAAACTTATTGAGTCTTTAGAGGGGATTTCAGACTTCGCTGAAGATGTTGGGGATTACGTTAGGGCGTTAGCCCTCTACTGCAAGGGCGTCTTAAGTAAGTAGGTAGTGAAGAACGTTTAAGTCGTTTAAGGGGATGTTAAGTGAGTTTTAAAAACGTAAGCGATATAGCCGCTATGTTTGATAAGTTGATTTCACAATCGGAGGTTGTGGTTCTACCCCAAGGAGGTAAGGTAGTTATTAAGAGGTTTAGTAAAGAGGTAGGTAAGGTTAAGTGGTTCCCTATAGCTACAGTTCTTAAGGTTATCTACCCTTTTGAGTTAAGTCCTGAGAAGAGACTTCAGCGTGAGTTAAAATTCTTCAGCAATTCCTGGTCACTTTTTAAAACGCCTAAAGTGTTGGACTCCAACTTACAGGAACTCACGATAACTAGGGAGTATGTGGAGGGGAGGATACCTGACTTATTAAGAGATGCTGAGGTTCTAGCTAATGCCTTAGCTGAGATACATAACAGTTGTTGGGCTTTAGGAGATGTTAAACACACGAACTTCATCGTTACGAAGGAAAACATCCTATACGTTGTTGACGCTGAACAATCGATAGAGAAAGCGACAGACCTAAATAAAGCGTGGGATATCCTACTCCTAACCCTCATAGCCAGCTATAACTTCATAACCTCACCTCAGAACTTCAGCGAATTTATTTCAAACTTTCTCAATAGGTACGCAACCGTTAACCATAGAAGCAAGGAAATTCTAAACTCGCTTAACGACTGGAGATTAAGCGGTCTTTACTTGTTAATGCCTATATCCCATACAACCAAGTTCAACGCGGCTGTGAAGGAAGTGCTTAAAAACATTTAACTAAACACTCATTTAAACAACATTTAAGCGTTGGTAATACATTCCATAGGTGATGAGAAGAGCGACTATGAAGAGTGATTAAAAGCAAACCATCTGATTACCTTCAATTTAATCATCAAAAATATTAATGAATATCCTGTGTTGGTTTCTACTGCTTCCTCACAAACCTGTAGATAACCACAGTTAAAAATCCCGTTTTTGATGTTTCATTAGTGAGTTTAATGATGGAATTTGAAGTTAAGGTTCGTGTTGACGATTTAGAAGCGGTTGAGACTAAGCTAAAGTCTTTAGGGTGGGTTTTAAAGGAGCAGTTACTTGAACGTGATGCATACGTAGATTTCACCGTATGTGCCGGTATACCGGCTAAGGAGACCGCATTTAGAATTAGAAGTAGGGTTGATTTGTTGAGTGGGGCAGTATCTGGTGAGGTTACGTTTAAAGGTAGGCTTGTTAGATCTGACGTTAAAGCTAGGGAGGAGATAAACGTCGTCGTTAAAGACCCTGAAAAATTAAGTGAGGCTTTCACACTTTTAGGGTTTCAAATACATACTGTTGAGAAGTTAAGGAAGGTCTACGTTAGCGAAGGATCTAAGATTAGGGTATTCCTCGATAGGGTTAAAGGCTTAGGGGATTTCATAGAGTTTGAAGTGTTAGGTGACGTGGAAGGATTTCTCGAGGAGGTTGAGAAGTTAAAGGAAAGCTTAAACCTCAGCGGTAGGGAGAACATAGTTAAGTCTTATTTAGAGCTAATTTTAGAAGGTGGAAACGATTGAAACCTTTAATAGCGGTACTTACGGACTACGGTCTTAAAGATCATTACGTAGGGCTTTTAAAAGCGGTTATAAAGAACGTATGTCCAGACGCTGAAGTCGTAGATATAACCCACTACATACCTAAGTATAACATAGCGTTAGCCGCGCATGTGTTGAAGATCTCTAGGAAGTACTTCCCTAAGAACACAGTTTTCTTAGCGGTTGTGGATCCCGGCGTTGGTAGCTCACGGAGAAACCTCATAATAAAATCGAGTAATTACGTGTACGTAGGTCCAGACAATGGGCTTCTTATACAAGCTTCAGAGGATGACGGTCATTATGAAGCATACGAAATAATCTTAAGTAAGGTCGCATTACCTAAAGTTTCTAAAACTTTCCACGGAAGAGACATATACGCTCCGGCGGCAGCGTTAATCGCGTGTGGTGTAAGCGTTGAGTCTTTAGGGGTTTCAATACCTAAAGATTCCTTGGTTAGGGTGAGGTCATGCGTTACTACACCGCGTGAAGTATTTAAAGACGTGTTTGAAGTTGATGTACTGCACGTAGACGACTTCGGCAACGTAGTGACTTCCGTCACTAGGGAAGTTTTCGAAAAGACTATGAGTATTACGTTAGGTGATGAAGTGTTTGTAAGCGGTGACATGAGTAGCTGGTTTAAAGCATATTATGTTGAGACCTTCTCTCAAGTAAGGCGTGGTGAGTTAGCGATATACGAAGGTAGCTATGAAGTTATGGAGGTAGCCGTATATGAAGGGTCGGCTAAAGACATACTTAATATTAAAGACAAGATATATTTAAAGAGATTAAAGGGTGTGTAAGGTGAGTCATGCTTTACGTAAGAAAGAGTTGAAGGAATTGAGAGACGACGTTTGTCAGCATATGGGGGGTTTATGTGATTACCTAGGTGAGTTTGAGTCGGGTTTCTTATCGGTTAAAGACGAGTTTAAACTTTACATAATCAACAACATACCTTCGTTCGTTGAGTTAAAAGACGGTACTTTAATACCTACGTTAGTTCTTTTGAAGATGGCGGGCATTAAATCTTTGAATTACGTTGTCGTAGATGAAGGAGCTGTAAAGCATATATTAAACGGTGCCGATGTTATGGCTCCTGGAATAACGGAAACTACGGTGTTTAACGTAAGTGATTTAGTAGCTGTTTGGAACCCAACTAGAACTGCCCCTCTATGTGTAGGTAAAGCGTTAATGAGTAGTGAAGAAATCATGAAGGTTAGGAAAGGTAAAGCAGTTAAAAACTTACATCACGCGGGCGATGATATCTGGAAGGCTTGTTTGGAGTTTGTAAGTAAGTCTAAATAGGAGTTGATGTTTTTAACTTACGTTGGTTTTTTGGCGAAGAGCTTCTTAGGATTGACTAAATGGAAGACCCTACCAGCTCCATGAAGCAATATATTAGTCTTGGTGAAGTCTATAGAGTATTCATCGACTAAGTCTTTAACTACCTTAACATTTAACACTTTAAACACGTAAAGCGATACCTCACCAACTTCGAAAACATTCAGAACTTCACATTCCATTATTGCTATAGAACCTTTAAGTCCTGGAACCTTCACTAAAGTGCTTGGGATCACCTCAAGCTTAAACTTAGAGACTTTATCTACGTCGCGGCCTGAAACGCTACCTAACTCGTAGGTTAGCTGTAGTTGATCTTGACTAGGTATGTTTAACGTAGCTTGAGGGTTTTTCCTCAAGCATTCATTAGTGTAGGATTCCTTATCTACAACTACAGCTACCGTAGGAGGTTCCTCGCTGACGGGCGTATTCCAGCTTGCTGGCATGAAGTTTACCCTACCGTCTTCACAGATCGTACCAACGATTAAAGTAGGTCTTGGATGTAGAACTCTATAGAATTTTCCTGTGTAGTTTACGTACATGTTTAACAACCTCTAACTTATGTGGGGCTTCCATCAATTAAAAAGATTTAAAGGTTTTATGTCTTAATATATTGAACCTCGTGGTTAAGTACTTCGTGTTTACCCCTACATCCACGCGATGTATCCACGGCGGGTCTTCCCAACCATGGCTTACGTATTTAAACATATTTAAGCTTAAGTCTTTTAAAGCTCGTTTAAACGAGCTTATCCCTAAGCCGTTGCGTGCCCACTCAATGATAAGGTTTGAAGTTTCTTCGTTTCCTAAAGCTATAACGGATTGAGCAAACCCCCAGTTAACGTCGTAGGTCTCGACCTCCACGTATTTACTTTTTAGCTCGCTAACGTATAGCTCTAGCGCTTTCCTTAGATTTAAGACGTAAGACGGTGGTAGGTATTGATATGGTGTCCAAGGCTTAGGTATTAACGGGTTTACCGTGATTCGAAAGAACTTACGTTTTTTAATGTTTAACTCGCTTACGAGCTTACTTATAAGGTTTTTAAGCTTGGTTACGTTCTCTTCTACGTCTCCTTCCGTAAACCCTTCTATGAAGTACATCTTAACATGGTTAAACCCTACCCTATAGGCGTTGCTTAAAACCTCACTTAAAGTTTCTTGATCTACGCACTTACCTATTAAACATCCTATATGCTTGTTTAGAGTTTCCGGCGCTATAGTTAAGGTTTTCTGACCTAAAGCTTTCACCACTTCCAACCTGCTTAAGGTAAGGTAATCAGGTCTTAAGGAGGGTATGCTAGCCTCTATAGATTCATTGCTTAAGTAGTTTAAGAACGCGTCGGCGTGAGGCACGTCAAAAAGCGAGAGCGAATATATGACTACCCTCTTAACTGGAGAGTATTTCAACCCATATTCGACGATGTTCCTTAACGTGGTAAGCGATCTAAACCTGAAAGGATTCATTACATGGCCTTCCATGCAGAACGCGCAGAACCTCCTGCAACCTCTAGAGACCTCGACTCTAAGGCCGTGTCCGTAAATCGGCTCCTCCTCAAGAGGATATACCTGAATTCTAGGGTAGTATGAAGCGTTTAAATCATCAACGAAATACCTACGTTTAATCACATCGCTTGAAAACGTAAAGACGAAATCCAACCCGCTTAAAACATCTAAAGGGTTTGAAGCTGTTGAAATTTCAGGCAGCTTTTCGAGGAAGGCCTCACCCTCCCCTAAAACGACGGCGTCAGCAATACCTGCTAGGGGGAGTGGGTTGGCTGTTGATGCGATCCCACCCACAACGACTAAAGGTTTAGAACCCCCTTTAACTTTAGGGAGGAGGTTAAACCTCAGTAAAACCCTAGCTAGAGTTACATAATCAAACTCAAAAGAAGTCGACACTAAAAGCATGTCAAGCTTATTAAAGGGTAAGTTAGAGTCTAAAGCCTCAACAACGTCCTCTTTAAAATCGTATACATACCTATACGCTGAAACACTGTCAACCCCATTTAAGAAAGCGTAGGCCATGTGAGTGAACGTAGAACTCATAGCCGCCTCATAAGGCAAAGGAATAAAAACACCTACTTTAAAATCTGTAGGCCTACCCCTCTTGAAGAAAGGATTTACCTCCTTCCTACGCTTAACTACAAACACAGACCTCTCCACCAACCACAAAGACAACACGCAAATAATCTTTATAAGCTATCCGAGTAAATTTAGTAAGGGCCGGTAGCTCAGCCTGGAAGAGCGCTCGGTTGGCATCCGAGAGGTCCCGGGTTCAAATCCCGGCCGGTCCACCAACCCCTCATCAAGTTAACTACATCGCCTGCGATTTCCTTCGCTAGCCTGCGTAATTTCTTCGTGGTTAATCTGTAGTTAACTGGCCCGTCATCGTTAACTACGCCCAGCTGGGTTAGCTGGTAGTGACGCACCAGAACCTCAAGAGGGGCTACGTACTTAGTCACTACCTTACCGCCGACCCTGAACTGCTCGTAGACATAGAGCCTACCCTTAACCCTCTTAACGATGAAACCCAACTCAATACCACACTCTAGAAACCCTTTGTAAGCTACTTATAGAATGCTAGAGATAGGAAGGAAAAAGTAAGTCCTGAAAATTCAATTTTTAAAACTATCATATCTATCTAACTATTACCTCTGAGTCTAACACGCCTATCCGCTTTCATTTTTATTTTATTAATCCTAGTATATCCTGCGTAACTACTGAGGAAAGACCCATTAGAGAGTTTAAGGTAAATAAACAACATTAAATATATGTTTCACGAGTCAAGTTGGTAGATCTGAGAACTTTATGTAAATACCTTAAGAATGAATTAAGGTGGTTACCAGTGACGCTCGTACGTCCGTTAAACGATAAGCATACATACGCAATTTATTGTTTTCTAAACGATTTAGTCAAGAATTCATCCTTAACTAGGGTTTTCGATACGTTCATGTCTTAACTCTGTAGATTATGTGTATTTCATTTCCGCACATGCAGGTTCTATAGCTTATTAACTCTAGCTTTAACCAACTGTTGATGTCTGTAAAGCCCTCGCCTTCTACTGGTGTTGTAGCTTCTTTGCCTCCTATTATGTATGGTGATATCGTTACTCTAAATTCGTCTACGAGTTTTTCCTTGATGAAGCTCCATATAAGGTTTCCACCGCCTTCGATTAGAAGCGTTTTAACGCCTTTACTGTGTAGGGTATTCAGTATTGTGTTCGGTTCTATAAACCCGTCTTTACTTTCTAACGTAACTACATCAACGCCCTTAGCGATTATAGCTTTTACTTTATCTTCAGGTGCTTTATTAGAGGTTATCAGAAGCGTTGGTGCTTTACTAACGTCGAATACTTTAGCGTTCGTAGACACAACTAACTTACCGTCGATTACCACCCTAATAGGGTTCCTACCTGAGGCGAGCCTAACCGTTAATTCCGGATTGTCTTTAACCACGGTGTTAGCGCCAACCATCACAGCATCTACGGAAGCTCTTAACTTATGTAGTCTAACCTTATCGTAATAACAACTAAGTCTAGACTCACCAGTTCTTGAAGCGATTTTACCGTCTGCCGACATCGTTACGAATATAATCACGTAAGGCCTCAACACCCGTCCCAACCCTACAGTATGCTAATAAACCATGAATAATTAAACCATCCACCAACTCCATCCCCCCACGTTTAATTAAACCAACATATTTATTCCTAGCTATCTCTAAAGGTGTGTTGTAATACCTTACGAAAAGTATGTTGGCTTGCTGCCCCTCATCTATGAAGTTACGTATATTTACAGGGCTGGCGTTAGTTAAGGCTTTCAAAACCCATCTAGGGTCGTTAATACCTTGATACCTTAACAGAAAATAAAGTAATTCAGCGTCACGCCATATATCAGGCTTTACCCAACCAGCGTTGTCCGTACCTAATGAAACGTTAACGCCGGTTTCATAGATTTTCCTAATCTTTGGAAGTCCTGAAGTAAACCATAGGTTAGACCTCAGACATAGAACCACCGGAATGTTTAAGTTTTTAATTGAATCTAACTCCTCATCATTTAACCATACAGCATGTATGACTGCGTTTGGCTTACCTGCCTTCAACAACTTACTTAAGTCGCCTTCCTCGTGAGTATCGGCGGTTTCCGAGATATGTGAATGAAGTAACTTACCTGAAGTTGATGCTTTATTGAAGATCTTTTTTAGGTCTTCTTCCTTGAAGTAATGCGGTGATGAAATGCCTATGCCGTCAGCCACACTTAATATTTGAGTAACCTCAGCGTCAACGTCATCATGCTTTGAAGGCATGCCTAAAACGTAATGTGTTGGAAGTCTTCTACCGTAATCAATAAGCAAACCTTTAACACCTAACTCACGGAACTCAGCTATAAACCCAACCCCCTCACTCACTATGTAATTAACAACCTCGGAAAGCCTTAACCTCAGCGATTCTACGTCTAGCGTGTTAAGTAATACGTACTTAAGCCCGTAGGGCTCACCAACGACAGAGTCTATATCTAAATCCCACCCAGACTCCAATATAGCGTAGTCTAGCAAGTGGGTGTGCATGTTAGCTAAAGGCGGCACCGCAACATACCCTCTTAAATCAACAACACCGGAGGAAGACTTTGACAAGCTCTCAATCACACCTTCATTTAAGACTATAGTTAAGGGACCTTCAACGAACTCCAAGTCCTCACCTATGAAAGCTCCAGAAACGGAGAAGCTTATCCCCACGTCCGAAAGCCCTCGCCATTTATGGCGGGGATATAAGGCTTATAAGCTTTCCCCACCAAGTCATAGCTTAAGTTTAATCCATGACTTTAGTCTACGTTAGGAGGTGGGGCAGTATGTTGGGAATCTGACCCAGAGTCAAGCGAAAGGACGTACCTCTAAATTAATGAACTGCTCTGAAGAATAAGGATTCCTTAGGGGGACTCGAATCAAGCTTGACGTAGTTTAAAGGGCTATATACGTATTATAGTTATGAAGGATCTTTATAGGATTTTCCTCTATAGAGGGTTGGATTTAACGCTTTAGGACTTCCTTAAAGCCATTTTGCCTTTTATGTAATTCCTTGGTATTCTCAGATATTCTTAATTACTTTATTATCCTTACTTAAAGTTTATATATGTTGGTTGAGTAGTTTTTGTTTGGTGTTGATGAGGGGGTTTATCCACCTGTAGGGTAGGTGGATCCCTGAGTGGGTATCGTGGAGATGGGGGAAGAGTGGTTAAGCGTATGCGGGGGTGCCTGGGGTCGCCCCTAAGAGCCTCTGCTGTGAAGGATGAAGCCAGACGGAGCGGAGGAACAAAACATGAGGGGATGAAGAAAGTGGTTAGGGAAATCGTTCAGACCTGAACCCGTATTCCCCAATTAAAGGTACGAAAACGCAGGGTACGTTATCCCTTACTTTTATCCTGCCTTCGAAGTCTTTATCAACTATCTTAAGTATCTGCATGTATAGATCCCCTACAGGTATTAAAAGCCTCCCGCCAGGCTTTAACTGCGTTAGTAGAGGTTCCGGTATGGTTGGTGCTGCCGCAGTAACTATGATTTTATCGTAGGGTGCTTGCTCTTCATAGCCTTTACTACCGTCTCCTACGATGACCGTTACGTACTTGTCATAACCTGTTTTTCTTAAGTTGTTTTTAGCGAATTCAGCTAGCTCAGCTATCCTCTCCACACTCCACACGTGTCCTTCAGGTTTAACAATCTCAGCTAAAACAGCTGCTTGATATCCACTTCCAGTACCGATTTCTAAGACTTTATCCCCTCTCTTAGGCTGTAGAAGCTCCGTCATAAGCGCTACCATATGCGGGGCACTTATCGTCTGTCCATAACCTATCGGTAACGGCTCATCTAAATACGCTGACTCCCTATAGGCTTCAAGCACGAATTCCTCCCTAGGAACCTTCTTCATAGCTTCAATAACATGCTCCGACTTTAGAATACCTTCATCAATCAAGGCTTCAATTAACCTCATCTTCCTCTCTTCTAAGCTCATCTGAAACCCATTTAATATCGTCAACGTAACAAATAAGGATGAAGGCCTTAAGGTGATCTTCAATCGAGGGATGTGAGGTTTACGTAGATGTTGTGAAGTTTAAAGGGCATGAAAACATTAAAGCCACGCATAAAACCACGCTTGAAATAACTAAGGAGGATTATTTAACGCCTAGAGGGGACTGCATCATAGGTGTTTCAGCAAGTAAGGGGTTGAGCGACTTACGCCCGGAGGTTAAGCAAGCGTTGAAGTCCTCGAAGTCTAGAGTCTTTCTCTTAATCGTTGACGCGGAAGGCAATTACGACGTGGTTTCAGGGGTTGGTGATCCAAGACTAGAGCTTAGTGACCCAACAAGAATAATCGTTAGAAAGTCTAACTACATATCCCCAAACACTTTATTTATAAACGCAGATAAAGCAGCTAAGGATTTAAATGTGAATATAATACGTAATTTAAGAAGCGGCAATCAAGCTATAGCTTTAATAGTGGTTTTAACATGTAAAAATTAGTAAATCTCCGGTGCTTTCCACTCACCCCAAACTTCCCTAAGTACTTGAGACACCTCACCTAACGTAGCTTTAGCTTTGATGGCTTCGTATATATACGGGAATATGTTCACGTCTTCTTTCTCAGCGGCTTTCCTTACCTTATCGAGGGCTTCACTTACTTTAGAGTTATCTCTTTCCTTCTTAAGCATGTTCAACCTATGTACGACTCTCTCCCTAACTTTAGGATCTATCTTAAGTATCTTCACCTTAGGCGTCTCCTCCTCGACGAATGTGTTCACGCCTATTATCGGTACTTCACCCCTCTCAACCTTAAGCTGCCATTCGTAAGCCGCCCTAGCTATCTCTCTTTGCGGATACCCTAACTCTATAGCTTTAACCATACCTCCAAGCCTTTCAATCTCGTCTATGATCTTCCAAGCCTTCTCCTCTATCTGATCTGTAAGCCATTCGATGTAGTACGCCCCGCCTAAAGGATCTATAGTGTCTATTACGCCGCTTTCGTAGAGGAGGACTTGCTGAACCCTTATAGAAAGCTTTACAGATTCCTCTGTAGGTAGTGAGAGGGCTTCATCGTATGAGTTAACATGCAGTGATTGAGTCCCACCTAACACAGCGGCTAACGCTTGAAGAGTTGTCCTAATTATGTTAACCATCGGTTGCTGAGCAGTTAGTAAAACGCCAGCTGTTTGCGTATGGAATCTTAACATCATAGACCTAGGGTCTTTAGCGTTAAACCTCTCCTTCATGATCCTAGCCCAAATCCTCCTAGCAGCTCTAAACTTCGCTACTTGCTCGAAGAGGTTTGTCCTAGCTGCGAAGAAGAAGGAGAGCTGGCTTGCGAACTCATCTACGTTCATACCCCTCTCAACAACCCACCTCACATACTCTATCGCGTCAGCTAAGGTGAAGGCTATCTCCATCGCTGGCGTTGCCCCAGCCTCCTCGAAGTGATATCCGGAGATGCTTATAGCGTTCCATTTAGGCATGTTTTTAGCGGCGTACATTATCAAGTCTGTTGCGTAACGCATGGAAGGCCTTGGAGGATATATGTAGTTGTTCCTCGCTATATACTCCTTAAGTATGTCGTTTTGAACAGTACCTCTTAAGACGGCTTTATCAACCCCTCTAGACTCAGCTACCGCCACATACATAGAGAGGACTTCAATAGCTGTGGCGTTGATAGTCATTGAAGTTGAGATCTTATCCATAGGTATGTCATTAAACACTATCTCCATCTCCTTAACTGAAGGCATTGAAACCCCTACCTTACCAACCTCATACCACGCGAGTTTATTGTCTGGATCCAGTCCTAACTGCGTTGGTAGGTCGAAAGCCATACTAAGTCCTGTCTGACCAACGCTCAATAGGTACTTATACCTAGCGTTAGTGTCTTCAGCGGATCCGTAGCCCGCATACTGTCTTATAGTCCATGGCCTACCCCTATACATAGTTGCGTAAACACCGCGTGTAAAGGGATACTCACCGGGGAAGCCCAGCTTCTCAAGGTAGTTCCAGCCGGCGCCTTCCGTGTCTAAAGGTGTGTATATGTGCTTAACTTCGAAGCCTTCCTCAGTAGTGAATTTAGGCTTTAACTCAGGCGCTTTCTTGACTGTAGGTTCTAAAACCTCTTTAACCCACTGATTTAGCTTCTCCCTTAACTTACTTAAGTCGTTACTCATGCTTAACCAACCTCTCAACGACTTCCAATAATACCCCGCCAGTCATCTTAGGATGTATGAAGTTTATCTTTCTCGTACCCTTAGAGACTAGCTTAGCTTCATCGTAAGTTAGTTGAACGTTCTTACTCTTAAGCTCTTTAACTACTTCATCAACGTTATCCACACCCAAAGCTATGTGGTGTATCCCCTCACCTTTCTTCTCAATGAACTTAGCTATTGCTGAGTCAGGACTTAAAGCTTCAAGTAACTCTATATGGACGTCACCAACCTTAAACATAGCTATTCTAACCTTCTCCTCAGGAACTTCTTCAATCCCCTCTAACTCAAGCTTTAGGACATCCCTGTAAAACTTAACGGCTTCATCAAGGTTTTTAACAGCTATCCCTATATGATCGAGTTTCACTTACTCATCACCTCACAAGCTTTTTCATAAACCTCAACAACCTTCTTTAAAGGCGTGCCTGGTATTAAAACCTCGAAAACTCCTAACTTCTTAAGTTCTTCAACGTCTTCAGGCGGTATTATACCGCCGACGATAACAGGTATGTTAAGCCCTCTCTCACGTAATAACTTCATTAAATCACTAATCAACTCAAGATGAGATCCTGAAAGTATTGAAATACCTATAGCTGACACGTCCTCCTCAACAGCTGACTCAACTAATTCCTCAGGCGACCTATGAACACCTAAATACACAACCTCAAACCCCGCATCTCTTAAAGCCCTAGCAACTACTTTAGCTCCCCTATCATGTCCGTCTAAACCCAGCTTAGATACTAAAACCTTCTTACGTATCTTAATAGAACGCGTTGCTACAGCCTCCGAAACAGACATATATTAACCCCAATGTTAGATTAGGAACTTCAGCTTAAATACTTTTCTGTGACGGACTTGCTCTACATTTTAAAGTTACGTCGTAGGATTGAGAGGAGAGATTCAATTTCAGGTATGTTTTTAAGGATATTTAACGCGATGTTTAAGTTTACGTTTTTATCGTATATTTACGAATTAATGCTGTTAAGAAACCTAAGCTGAGGATTTCAAGAATTAAAGCGTATGTGATTAAGTATGTGAGGTCTACGACGTATATATAACCCATGATTAAGCCTCCAGCCATCCACGCCGCCCCGTAAACTAAGCCGTAAACACCGTAAGCAAGCGCTCTCTTATCCTCAGGGACTAAATCAGGTATGGCGGCCCTCATATTAGTCTCATATATCCCCATAACAACACCCCATAAGGCTGCTGCTATGTAGAACGACAGCCTGCTATTCGTGAAGAGAGTTATCGGTATTAAAGCTGCTGCCACGGGCGTTAAGATAAGCGACTTAGGACCTACTACGTCGTAAAGAAAGCCTGCTGGAAACGCTACTAACGCGTCAACACCCATAGCTAAGGCGTAAGCGAAGCCTATTTCAGCGTCAGATATGATTTGAGTTGCTTTCATATGGTATGAAACTATAGACCAAGGAAGGTATCCCGCAGTCATTAAAGACAGTGAAACTATAAATAACGTAAACTTAGCGTTGGAAACCCAACCAACCGTTGATTTCTTTACGTTTACGGACTTAACCGTTGGGTACATATAGGCAGACATACCTAAGAAAAGTAGCGATAAAGTTGCTGGAATAGCTAATGTTAGGAAAGCTGGTCTGTAATCACCGCCTGATGTAGCTATAGACCAACCAACCAAAACCGGACCTGCGAAAGCGCCTATCTGATCCATAACCTCATGTAAGCCGAAGCCCTTACCCCTCCCTATACCTTCAGCAACTTCGGATAGTATGACATCTCTAGTCGGGGCTCTTAAGCCCTTCCCTATACGTTCAAGGAAGACTAAAGCTAAGGCAACTTCCCAACTACCCGCTATAGCTAATGCCGGCACAGCAATTAAGTTAATGACGTAACCGGTTATGGTGAAGAACCATAGAGTTTTAGATGATTTAAACTTATCGGCTAGGAAACCGCTGACGAACCTCATTAAATAACCGAGGAACTCGCCGATCGTTACTGCTCCAGCGATTAACGCGGAGCCTTCAAGGATTTTTATGTAAGCACCTAAAACACTGCGAGCTCCTTCGTAAGTTACGTCAGCGAAGAGGGATACGAGACCTAAAAAGATAAAAACCATTATAACTTTCCTCAATTTAAACCACCGCCTCTAAAAGTGATGTGTTGTTGATAATATAAGCTTTTGAAGTTTGACGCGACGATATGGTCTACCTAATGAAAACTTAATAACTTTACGTAGTGTTTGTATATTAGCTAGCTGTTAAATGTGGGTATGGTTACGTCTTAGTTTCGGTGGTGGTTTTAGTGGGTGGGTATGTTCAAGGTGGGTTAAGTTTAGACGTCGTTTCCTTACTCTATGAGTTGAGTAGGAAAGAACGTGAGAAACATATTCGAAAACCTGAGGTTTTCTGGGTTACGGATTTAGTGAGGTGTCCTTTAAAACGTGATTATGAGTTAAGGTTTCCTGAGTTGGTTGAGAGTAACGTGTTTACACCAACGTTCATCCTTGGTGAGTTAATTCATAAAGGGCTTGAAGCTCTTCTTAAGGAAGTCATGCCTGAGGAGGTTGAGGTTGAGGTAGAGAAGGAGCAGGAGGTGATGTTGCCTAACGGCAGTAAGGTTTTTCTTAGGGGTAGGGCTGACGTCATAGTTAAAGTCGGTGGTGAGTATTTAGGTATTGAGATTAAAACCTCACGTTCGGATGTTAGGATACCTCAAGAACATCATGTAGATCAGTCGAGAATCTACAACTGGCTCTTCAACCTTAAAGCTTCAATTCTTCTATACGTAACGCCCGATAGGGTAACTCAATATGTGGTGGATGGTAGAGCTACGTTAGAAGAAGTTGTTGAGAGGATTTTAAGTAGTAAGTACCCAAGGTATGAATGGGAGTGTAGGTATTGCGCTTACTCCGTTTTATGTCCTTATAAAGTCGTGTTACGTCAAACCTAAAGTGATATGTGAAGCAAATCGAAAGAAACTTAATTAAACACTACATCCATAAGTTTTATAGTGAACGTCGATGGTTGGAAACTACCTTGAGTCTGTTAAGGCTAGGCTCGTAGCCGGTTACCCAATATTTATTTACGATTCCGAAGGTCGTGAGGACGAATCCGATATGGTTTTCTTCGCTGGAGCTATAGACACCTACTCCATAACCATTTCAAGGAAGTTCGCAGGCGGTTTAACATGTTACGTCATGCCTTTAAGCGTTGGGAGAGAGTTAGGTATTAAATACGCAGAGGAAATACTTAACTTAACCGGTTATGCGAAACTAACGCAGAAAAGATTAAGTTATGGAGACCCACCGAACTTTAGCTTATGGGTTAACCACATCTCAGTGAGGACAGGCGTTAGGGATGCGGATAAAGCAAAAACTATAAGGGGCTTAGACGAAGTAACTAAGTTAGTAACTGAGGAAAGGAATTCAACAGCAGCTATGAGTAAATTCTACGCCGAATTCGTTAGCCCCGGCCACGTCCCCATACTTATGGGGAGGGGTTTAAACGTTAGGAAAGGCCATACGGAACTCGCTTTAGCGATAGCGGAAATACTAGGATTAAGGCCAAGCATGGTAATAACCGAAGTTTTAAGTGATGGCGGTGCGGCCTCACTACATGAAGTTAAAAAACTAGCCGAAAAATTCACCACATACGTATTAAGAACAGATGAAATCCTAGAATTGTGGGACAGACTCAAACAAGGTTATCATCACACACGTATAGACAACGACTCTAAAATGTGACGTTAAAACGCGTTTATTTATTTATTCATTCATAAAACAGATATCAGCGCACCACTTCCTACTTTTCCATAAGCTCTTAAAGAAGAATCCTTAGATCAATAGTTATATATGTAGGGAATTAAGTTAATGAACTCGAAAATCTAGTGGGGTTGGAAGCATGTCTAATCTTGCTTTCTGCTATCTTTTCCTTAATCGCGGATTTACGTATTCTTCTACAGCATATCCTATAAGCGAAAGCCCTAGGACTGTTATAGTTATCATAATGCCTGGAGCAACTATCCACCACCACATCCCGCTTGTTATGGCTCCTGTATTCATAGCCCAGTAGATTATTCCTCCCCAGGACTTCTGGGTTGGATCTCCCATACCTAAAAAGCTTAACGAGGACTCAGCTATTATCGCTCCACCTATCCTGAGTATTGTTGACGCCGTTATTAGCGGATATAATTGAGGGAGTATATGCTTAAACATTATCCTTAAGTCTCCCGCGCCGATAGCTCTCGCGGCCTCTATGAAGGGTACGTTCTTAAACGACTTTACTTGAGCTTTAACCATCCTAGCTACTCCAGGCCAGCTGAAAGCCGCTATAGCTAATATTATATTCTGGTATCCTTGCCCAAGAAACGCTGCCATTAATATCATGAAAGGCAGCACTGGAATAAGAAACATTACGTCCGTAATCGATGAAAGCACCTCTTCCGCTATACCACCATAATACCCCGCTATTAAGCCTATTACTGTACCAATAGCTACTGCCGAGGCCGCTGCGGCAAAACCTACAAGTAGTGATATCCTAGCCCCGTATACCAACTCACTAAATATGTCCTGCCCGATGTCGTTAGTTCCAAGTAAGTGTTTTGAGCTTGGAGGGAGGAACGGTCGATCTACAGTTTTCCAAGGATCGTAAGGAGCTATGAGTTGAGGAACTAACGCCATGGCTAACGGAACTGCAAGCAAGATTAAACCCATGATGCTTTTCTCATTACTTAATATAAGCTGAATTATTTTAGCCTTCACTCAAGCCTCACCCTCGGGTCTAAAACGCTTTGCAGGATCTCAACTAAGGTAACTAAGGTTAGGGTTACAGCAGATGTATAAACAACCACACCTAGCAGAAGTGGGTAGTCCTGCATGTATATAGCATCGTAGGTCAGCCTTCCAATACCAGGAATTGAAAAAACTCTTTCTATAAGCATAGCGCCACCTAGCGAGACCCCTAAATCCATAGCTAATAGGGTTAGGATCGCAGCACAGGAAGGTTTAAAAGCGTGTTTTAATAAGATGTTACGTTCTGGAAGACCTCTTGCGTACGCCGCCATTATATAATCTTCACTCATAACGTCTAGCACGGCATTCCTAGTTATGACAAGGTACGTTGGGGTTGTCAGTAGAATCAAAGATACTAATGGCAACCAAAGGTGGTAAAGCACATCAGCTATATACTCAAACGGTGTTGCGTATGTAACTCCGTATGTATAAGCGCCAAAGAGTGGTGCTAAATGCATGTAAAAACCAATAACTATAAGGAGAACCATCCCCAACCAAAATCCAGGCATAGACCTTAAAAACATTGCCACACTAACGAAGAATACATCCATTTTTGAAGCTCTTTTATACGCTACTAAAAGTCCTAGTAGTATACCGATAATTGCAGAGATCACTACAGAAGTTGTTACAAGGGTGAGCGTCCACGGCAATGCTTCTAAGATCACCTGACTCACGGGTTGAAGCCTACTAAACGATATCCCCAAATTCCCCGTTGTAAAGAACTCCTTTATGAAAATGAAGTACTGCTCTATTATAGGTTTATCAAGTCCAAACTGTTTTATCAGCACATCCCTCATGTTAGGAGGCACGTTCGGGTTATTAATAAGGTAAGCAAAAGCGCCTCCCGGTAGCATACGAGGAATTACGAAGGTAATGGTTAAGATAACGTAAAAAACTACGATTCTTGAGGTGATTTTACGCAACAAAAAATGAGTGAGTTTCGACACGTAAACCACCTCTTAGATTATTTTCTAGTGGTTCTCATTATTACTAACGCGATAGCTACTATAACTATTACTGCTACAGCACCTACAGCTATTAACGTATAATCGGCGCCAGAAGGCGGTGTTGTTGAAGTTGTTACGGTAGGTGACGTTATAGGTGTTGTTGCGATGGTCGTTGGTAAGGTTACTGAGGTTGTTGCAGATGGTTGCGTTGTTGGGTGTATAGTTATAGTAGTTGTAGGTGCTGTTTGCAGCTTTACGTTATATAAGCTCATAAGGCTAAACCAATTGTCAGGTGATGCTAGCGGGTCTAAAACCCAGCCTTTCCAAGTATCGTCTCTATAAGCAAATACGAATTGCTGGTGGACGGTGTTAAGCAGTGGAACATTCTCAGCTAATATCTCCTGTATTTTCCATACAAGAGCTTTCCTAGCTTCAATATCTGTTGTGTTAGCTTGCTTTTCAAGTAAGGCGTCAAGTCCAGGTATGGTGCAGTGGCCGTTATTCCAAAAACCTTTGGTGTGGAAGATGTCCCTTAGAATGTCTGGGTCGAGAGATCCTACACCACCTATTATTAAAATGTCGAAGTCGCCGCTGTTTAATTTGTTCACGAGTGCTGTCCATTCCAGTGGTTGGTAGTTGACTTTAACTCCTATCTCCTTTAGGTTATTAGATAGTATTTCTCCCCACCTAACCCTTAAAGGATCGTAGGACGGGGAGTATATAGTTAACGTGAATGTTGTGCCGTTGGGATAGTCTCTCCATCCATCGCCGTTTCTATCAATGAGCCCTAGCTCGTTTAGAAGCTGAGCTGCTTTAGATAGGTTGAAGGGATATTTCTTCTCTTTCGGCGGTAGGTTTTCATTATACCATGGACTAAGTACTGGCGGTAGTCTACCTAGAGATCCCGGTAAGGCATATCCTTGATACACAATGTTCACTACTTCTGTGATGTTTATTGCGTAATGAACTGCTTGCCTAAACTTAACCTCGTTCATTGGCCACCTCTGGCAGTTGAAGTAAGCGTATCTGGCGCCAGTCTCAGTTACGTTATGTAGCTTTATGTTGGGCTCAGTGACGAGCTGAGGTATTGTTTGATAAGGTATGCTCCAAGTCACCACATCTACTTCATTGTTCTTAAGAGCTAATAGCATAGCGTCTGCGTTCGATATTATCGGATAGAGTAATGTATCAATATAGGGTCTTCCTAAATGGTATTTCGGGTTGGCTACGAGCTTGTAGTATTGCTGTGGTTTATGTTCAGCGAATATGAAAGGCCCGCTTCCTATGGGAGGTTCGTTTTTATATTGAGCAAGTTCCGAAGGCTTGACGTCTTTCCATATGTGTTTAGGTAGTATGTAAACGCCGGCCGCTAGGTAGTATAGGAATGGAGCGTAAGGAGACTTAAGCTCTATTTGAACTGTGTAGTCATCAATTACTTTAGCTTCCTTTATAAATATGGCGTAGCTTGCGAACCTCGTGTAATTGTAGTAATCTCTTATGTAGTTATACGTAAAGGCTACGTCCTCCGCTGTTACAGGTTTGCCGTCATGCCATGTAGCGTTAGGGTAGAGCTTAAACGTCCACACCTTCCCATCTTCAGAAACGCTCCAATCCATAGCAAGTCTTCCTACGTAATTTCCGTCTGGAGCTCTAATGACTAGAGTGTCGTAAACTACGCTTATTATCATGTACTCCCAACTGGTACTGTATGTAAGTGGGTTTAAGGTGTTGGCTTCACCCATCATAGGGTCTCTGAATGTTCCTCCAGGAACTATCTTAGGGTCTCTAATTATGTAGTTAAACACTGATTTAGTTTGATTAGCAGCGTTAACGTTCACCAGAGCTGATTGGATTATAATAACACATAAGAGCAACGTTATTATTGAAAGCCACTTCACCCTATGCATGGCTACCACACGATATACTAGGTATATGCGTTTATAAACATTCTTAAACCAAGCTTCTACTACACGCAGAGAGCACCTCCATAAAAACTTCTAAGGACTTCTTCACATCTCAATGACTTAAATCCTTAGTTTATATTTATTTAATCTAGCTTCTATTATTAGGACACTATCAATCAGTTTCAAAAAGTCTTAAATACTTCAATCTTATCGTATAGAACTAGCAAAACATAAACAAAGGCTTTAATTTTAAGTTGTAAAGCACGCTATTACGTTTCACTCACGAAAATCGTATCGTCATAACTGAAAGCCTTGCCTTTAAAGGCAGGTAAGTTGAAGTTTCCTACTTAGCTTGTTGCCTTCACGCTATGGGATAGTACAGAAAAAGGAAAAGTAAGAAAGTCAATCTCCAATTCTTCGTTACTTTTTCCTTTTGTATTTGTAATAATTAACAGAAGAAAAGTTAGCAAATATTCTTTCTTCTTATATTTTCGTAATGGGAACGATCTTTATGAACTAGGTAAGGAGGACTATTGAATGAAGCTTTGAGCTGCCTAAGGGGAGCATAGAGCAAATAGTAAAAGGTGGTAAGACGAATCGTCAATGTAATAAAATATGATTAAAGAGTGAGATGAAGCTGGAATTTGAAATTCTGAAAGGTTAATGATGTTTGATTTTATGTGTGTTTTATTTTCTAGCAACTAAGAATAATCTATTAGCATTTTTTGGGTTCTTCTTCAGCCCAGTTAAGATCTCCGTAGATTTTAACGTAGTTAAAGCCTACGTCTTTTGCTGAAGTTTTTAGTTCATATGCTGTGTAAAGCCTTATTTTATCGTTCATAAAATATGTTTTTGATGAACCATTAGGCTTAACTATCGTTATTATTCTCTTAAAGTATACTACTGCCGTAACGTTCTCAGCATCTCTGTAGTCAATAATTATTATACGTTCATCATCGTGAGGTACGTCCCATATTGATGGCCCCTCCTTTTTACCTAAGGTAAAAGCAAAGGCTATAGGATTTGGCGCGTCAGCTATGAAAACACCCCCTGGTTTTAAGGCTTTATAAACGTTCCTCAGCAGTTTTTCGAGGTCTTCAGATGAAGTCATATATGATATACTTGTAAAGAACATCGTAACAGCATCGAACTCTTCGTTAAAATCTATATTACGTACATCACCTTGAATAAACTTCACATTAACGCCTAGTTTAGAAGCTTTCTCTTCAGCTATCTTAAGCATTTCACTATGTAGATCAACACCCATAACAGAATAACCTTTTTTTAGCGAGCTCTAAAGTAGGTCCACCAGTACCGCATGCTAAGTCTAAAACTTCCTTAACAGGCCTTCCAGCATCACGTTTAAAAACTTCTTCAACAAAGTCAACTAACCTAGGAACAACGGAAGTTAAATAATCTTGATAAATAACGTCGTAATATCCAGCTAGGACACTATATAAAACATGCTCATACATTCCTAATGCCCGTATAAAATAGTTTAAAAGACGTACTTAAAATCCCATTTTCACATAATAGAATAATGGAGTTGTGTAAATTCCTCAAACTAATCCGCACCCAATGACATATTAACCTATGTCGAAGAGGCACTAACATACTTTCTCGAATATTCTCTTGTTTTACGATGAATACGGAGCGGTTTTAACCTATTTTTTAAGAGAAAAATAAAAATGAATGTTTAAAAGTTATGCCCCGCTTTGCCAAGCACGAACCATTTCTAAGATATCTGTGTAGATTTTCATAAGTACTCCAGACGTGTAATACGCTAGGTATTTGCCGGCTACTTCAGGCCCGGCTGTATTGTAGATCTTTAATGCCTCCTCTTCTACGTAGGGTTGTAAGTTGAATAATTCGGTTTCAATGGTGGTACGATATTTGCTTACTGTAGCATTCCTATTCTGATAGTCTAAGTCCACTAAAACACTAAATAATCTAAACGTCCAGTAAGCTGAGTTTAGGTCTATCTTGTTTGGATCCGCGAATTTATACGGTGCTGGGAAGTCCGAGTATATCATGCCTAAGTATATTGGGACGTATACGTTCTCATCAGCTATGTTCGCAGCTCTCCACACTACTACACCTATTATTGGTGGTAACCAGCTCCGTAGTTGAACAACCCAAGAGTCTTGGTTATGCCAAGGACTAATAGGTCTAATCGGTAGGTTCCTGTGAAAGCTTCCAGAGAGTGAGGTTCCATACTTATCCTGGGTAATAGCTACGTGGTTCACGGTCCGCAGAACCGCCATAAGATCTTGAGGCATTAACTTTCTATTAGGTTTTGCGGAAAACGGTAAATCGTTAGTTGGGTATGAAATTCCGGTTAACATATACAGTCCTGTCTGTTGCCTATAGACGTTATATAGCGAAGCTTGATTCGCAGGATCGCCGTAGGCTTTAGCAAAATCGAAAACTCCGTCTCGAGCAGGGTCATACCAACCCCTCTTAATCGCGTAATCTATGAGGTCCTTAGACCCCATGAAGTTCTTAGTGTCTGTAAGGTTTACCTGCCGTATCACAAACGAGTTAGCTATGACTACAATGCTATCGTCCGGAACTCTTTGCGCAACCCAGTGTTTACCATACACGACGTCAACAACCCACGCTTCATTCAGATCCGCTACAATATAGTTCCTCGCAGGTGCTCCATACCCATAAGTTTCAACTAAAGTCCCTATTATCTGCACGGCTTCCCGCGCAGTCTTCGCCTGCTGAACCACTAGCAGCCTAAGGAGGTCTCTAATGCCTCCGTTTACAAGCTCCGGCTTATCCTCACGTGAAGACCCAGCGCTATTGCTGAAAATCACAACGCCGTACTCGTTAACGTATCTTCCACTAAATGATATCCCAGGCATCACAGCTCCCCAGAAGGCGTAAGTTCGTTTAGGCACAGGAACTGTTAATAACGTATTGGGTTCTTTATAAACCCATGTACCGTTTGTTAAGCGATATGCGTATAAACTCATAGGGGTATTTGAGGGGTTAACGAACAGAATGTCCACAACCTTACCGCTGTCGTCCTCGTTATGCGCTACGAGAACTGAACCGTCTGCCGATGCCGCCTTCCCAACTAAAATCGCTGTACATTGATACTCACTTTCATTCTCATATAAAGCGTTATCTGTTGAGATGGTGTTCAACTGCCTGAAGACTTCTCCGGAGGTTAATGTTTTAGAGCTTAATAACGATGAGTTATATATCGATGGAAATATACATAACACTATTGTTGCCATAGCTAAAAGTGCTAAGATTTTCTTAGTAGACTTAAACGACATTGGTTTATTACCTCAGGTATTCGATTTTTACAAAGTTAATAAGTTTTAATTAATAATAAGGTAAATCAAAATAGTTTATCGCAAGACGGGATTAATGCGATACACGATTTTCACTTTGAATTGATTACAGTAAACCTCTTGAGTTTGCTTAATTTCATTAAGTGATGATGGCTTTGCTGATTCAAAATGAGTTAGACTACCTTAGGAGTTAAATGGAGCCTCTTAAATACCTAAATGAAATTTGATGTACTATTTTATATAGGTGGGGTGAGTAAAATTGAATATATTTGTTTTGTTATAGTATATGATTTAGGTTGCGTATATGGAGATAAAGCTATTAGCTTTTGATAGTTTTGGAGTTAGGTCTATGTCTACGTTTATACAGACTGACGACGTACTTCTACATATAGATCCGTCAGCGTCTTTAGCTCCAAGTAGGTATGGTCTCCCACCACATAGAAAGGAGGTTGAAAGACTTTTAGAATGTGGTAAGGTTATAGAGGATTTCGCTAGAGAATCTGAAGTAATAGTTATTACGCATTATCACTACGATCATCACGACCCCGGATATTTAATTCCGTTAGACATATACAAAGGTAAGGTTGTGTACGTTAAGAACCCTGAAGAGAAAATCAACAGAAGTCAAATGATAAGAGCTAGATACTTTCTAAACCTCATAAAACCGATAGCTAAAGAGGTAAAGATTGCTGAAGGCTCTGAATTAAGAGTCGGTAAAACAGCTATTAAGATTTCGGATCCCGTCCCTCACGGAGTTAACGATAGACTTGGATATGTTGTGGAGGTTAGCGTATCTGACGGAAGTACGAAAGTTGTGTATACGTCTGATGTGGAGGGACCTCCACTAGAAGAGCAGGTTAGGTTTATCCTAGTAGAGAAGCCAGACACTTTAATAATCGACGGACCTATGACTTATATGTTAGGCTTTAGATACAGTAGGAAAGCCCTACAAGCAAGCATTGAAAACCTGAAGAAAGTCATTGAAGTCGGTGTGAAAAAGATAGTGATAGATCATCACTTCCTTAGAGACGTAAGCTATAGAGACAGGATAGTGGAGCTATATCAATACGCTAAAGAAAGGAATTCCGAGATAATAACTGCGGCTGAGTTTATGAACAGACCTATAGAAATGTTAGAAGCTTTAAGGAATAAACTATATCAAGAGAAACCTGAAGAAATGAAAATCCCAGAAAATCTTAGAAGTCTTTTAGAAGAATAACTGCTCACCTTAACAGCATCTTCATTTCGTGCCTGCCATAACTAAGCCCATAACGGCTGTTTCCCCTCAATTACTCTACGGGGCCAACCCTCCTCAATCGTGTTTATAGTAGTTAATTATTAACTTTGAAGGATAGTTATCTTAGGTGTGATGTGTGCCTAAAATTACAGTTGAAATACCTCAAGAGGTTTTAAACGAGTTAACACGTAAGTTTCAAGAAATGCCTCTTGATGAGGCGGTAAAGAAGGTTTTTGAAGAGTATTTAAGAAGAGCAGGCGAGTCGAAAACTCAGGTAAGGTCTTTAAGCGATGTTGAGACACTTATGACTAGCATTCAAAGAATGTTAAGAAGCGCTAACGACACTTTAAACGCGTACTCAGCTTTAATGACTGAAATAAGGAATAAATTAACGGAACTCTACGAAGCGATTGATAACTTAAGCAAGAAAATCGACGATATAGGTAGTAAGGTAGCATTACAGCAGCAGCTCCCTCAACCGCAAGTTGAGGTTCAACAACCTAAAGAGAAGGTGAGGGAGAAGATCTCAGCTATAGAGATACTTAAGAAGCAAAACGTCATATACGAGTCTGAAATAGCTTCAAAAATAAGGAATAGAGACGCGTTCTTCGACAAACTTAAGAGGGAGGGGGCGGTAGTTCTAGAACTTAAAGACCAGAGAATAGCGGTTGACAAAGCTTTCTGGGAGGAATTCCTGGAGAAAGTCAGCACTTTAAAAACAAACGTTGAAAGCGAGTACGTTAAGGTTTTAGGGCGTGCTGGTGCGGAACTACTTAAAAAGTTAAATGAAAGCGGGATAGCGATTTACGACGTCATAAAGAAGAAATGGGTAGTACATCACTAAAAAACAGCTTACGTTTTCGATAATTCGATCATGAGCTTAAGGCGCTTTACCTTCAAGAAACTCCAGTCCGTAACCAGGCATTCTCATTCTAACTTTAATTTTTAGGGAGCCCTTCCAAGACTTAGAGATTTGACTGTAGAGCTCCTTAGCTATGGTTAACGGATGAACTAACTTAGGAGGTGTTTTAGCTGTAACGACAATCTCTAAAGAGTTTTTCTTAAGTGTGTAGCTATACTCCTCTATACTGGATCCATATTTACGAATTACGTAAGGTAAATACCCTAAAGCCCTCCATAAATCAACGTCATCTAAGGTTATTTCCGAGGACGTGATTTTCTCTGCTAAATGCTCCACATGAAGTAGTAGCTTAACCTTAGATACTTTAACGTTATTTTCTATTACGTTCCTAACCACAACCAAGGATAGGTCGCTAATTGAGCAGTCCTCATCCACGCACGTAACCTCAGCTAACGCAACATCTTCCTTAACAACTAAGACTAAAGACTTAAGCTTTATACCTAAGGAGGTTACATCCTCAGAAACGCGCTTCTCAAGGATTTGCTCAACGGTTGGGGCAGTAACCTCAGCTAAGCTCGGCTTTGAAACCTCCTCAACCTTCTTAACTTCCTCCTTAACCTCTAATTCTTTAACCTCCTCCTTAGGCGTGGGCGTTACGCTCACTTCAGCAACTTTCAAGCTCTTCACAAGCTCTTCATATACATCACCTAAAACCTCCTTCGAAAAGCTATATACGATTATACTGGCCGTTAAGTCCTTAGTTAAAACCTTTAATTTTTCAAACGCAGCGACACCAGAAAGCTCTTCAGTAGGAGACCTAAAAAACGTAGCAAACACACGTCCATTAAACACGTAAACACTTCCTTCAAAGTCTTTCGACCTAACCCTACCTAAACATAGCTTATCTTTACATAAATCCTTTATTAAAGCAATGAAATCCTCACCTACTGCGAGAGCCTTATTTAATATAATATCCCCCTTCAAAACTATTGAAACGCTTAACGTAGGATCATCTATAGCTTTACTGTAAGTCTCAATTAAAGTTAGATCTTCAGTCATCACCCAACCTCCTTGTTCTTCGATATACTTATCCCTTAATAATGTTAATATACGTTAACCTCCTTCAAACCTTAGTAAGAGCACGCGTAGCAGGAAGCTAACTTGCTGGACTACCTAATATATCCTTCCTTAAGTATGTACCGTATTTTACCTACTTTGTTAAAAGCTAAGATGCTAAGGTAATTGAGATCGTTAAGTCTTTTCAAGTTGTTAAGGTGTGTGGGAATACTTCTTAAGGTGTAAGTCAATATTAAGGAGCTGTTGCAAAATTAAGTAGTAGAGGTGTTGAAGAGGGAAGTACGCATGTGTCGTTAGTCAATCTAATGTCGTTTAAAGAATGATGACGTTATCCTCTTCTGATTGAATGATGTGGAAGAGCCGTTCTGACATAACTTAAGAGCGCTCTTTAAAGAGTGTGTGATTATGTTAAAAGCTTTTTAATATACCACTGACTTAATTTAGTTGGGGTCGTGAATATGAGTAACGAACTCGCTATTGGCGTATACCCCGCTTTGGTAGGTTTAGCAAATGCTTTTATAGTGTTGGGGATTGTTGTCTTAGTGATTTACCTATACGTTAGATATACCCTCGGTAGAAAGGCTGCATTACCTCCAACACCTAAAAGTGAGGAAGTGAGCGCTCAACCCACTCCCTCAACCTCGAAAGAGACTCATCCAATCGAGGAAGTTATGGTTGCTGCAGCAGCTGTAAAACACTACATAGCTTCAAAGAGTTTAAAGCCGCCTACATATGTTTACCAACCCCTTCAATACTCAGCTTGGGTAATTAACTGGGTGAGGGAGGTAACGCAGACTTTCGATTATAACCCATACGTTAAAAAATGATAGACTGCCCTACAGTCAATGAAGCGTTAAGTTTATGATTTTTAAAAGTTTTTCCACAGCTTCGACAGCATTCCTAGCTAAAACCCTAATCATTGCTTCTTTACCTACGTCTCCCAAGTCATATATTATGTCTGGCGGTCGACGGGATTTCATCATCGCTTCTTGAACAACCCACTTTAAAGACATACCCTCAACTTTCTTAACTTCCTCCGGCTCTTTAGACCTATCTACGAAGATTACTTCAAACCCGGCCTTAACAGCGTTTTCGATAAGTTTCTCGTCATAACGTATGTTAACCATAGCTCTAAGCATTGGGTAATATTGCGTAACTACTATTAACGCCCTAGCTAAGTGTTTCGAAGCGCCAAACCTAACTGGGCCGACGGCTTTAACTTCATCACCAACTTTAACTATCCTCCCTAAAACCCCCGCAACATCTTTTAAATCCCTTAAGTATTTAGGGTCGATAGCCTCAACAATGTTAACTCCGACTTCCGGCATGTAATTACGTACTTTATCCGCGTTTAAAGTGAATAAACGAACAGCTTCTTCAACGTTTCTTAAGACTCTATATCTCTCCGCAGGAATCTCCAACCATGCGATAGGGTTTACCGGGCAGTGGCCTTTACCTATTTTAACTCCGTAATCTATAGATAAAGTTATGAACTCCTTAGCTTTCTCAACAGCTCTATCCACTGCCTCACCTTTAGCTAATTCTGCAGCTATAGCTGCTGCGAACGCACACCCCGTACCGTGTGTACAGCCAGCGTCGATTCTAGATGCTTTAAACAATTTAAATGAGCCGTTCCAGTAAAGAACGTCTATCGATTCACTACCTTCTAAATGACCTCCTTTAACTACTGCTGCCTCAGCACCTAGAACCTCAACTATGTCTTTAGCTGCTAACTTAGCATCGTCTAAACTCCTTATCTCCACGCCTGTAAGTTTCTCAGCTTCCGGCCTGTTTGGAGTAACTACCTTAGCTAAGGGTATCAACTCCTTCACCAACGTCTCAACAGCTTCCTCACGCAGTAGTTGAGCCCCACTTTTAGCTATCATAACAGGATCTACAACTACTGGGAAACGATATTTCCTTACAGCCTCAGCAACAGCTTTAATTATTTGGGAGTTGCTTAACATCCCCGTCTTAGCGGCGTCTACCCCCATATCAACAACAACCGCTTCTATCTGTTTATAGACGATGTCAGGTGGTATATCATATATAGCCGTTACTTCATACGTGTTTTGAGCTGTTACGCTGGTTAACGCGACGGTTCCGTGAACCCCTAAAGCCGCAAAAGTCTTTAAATCGGCTTCTATGCCGGCACCGCCGCCTGAATCGCTTCCAGCTATTGTCATAGCCACAGGTATTCTACGACATGAACGTAACATGATTTGATCCCTTAATTATGTTAGAACTAAACTATAAATACCTTTATTACTTAATTATAGCGGTGTGAGTCATGGAACCATTAGAAGCTAAGATATCTAAAATTATATGGAAAGAAACACTTAATGATTGGCTCAAGCTAAGCAACGTAGACGTAGTTGTTGTGGGGGCAGGCCCTTCAGGTATGGTCACAGCTAAATACTTAGCTGATTCAGGAATTAAGACTTTAGTTCTTGAAAGAAGGCTTAGCTTCGGCGGAGGTATAGGAGGGGGCGGGATGCTCATGCATAAGGTAGTTGTAGACTCTAAAGCTCTTAACATATTAGATGACTTCAAGATTAAGTACTCACGTAGCGATTATGAAGGGCTTTATGTAGTTGATGCTTCAGAGTTGATGGCTAAATTAGCTGCTGGGGCTATAGACTCCGGCGCGAAGATTGTGAACGGCATTACTGTAGAGGATTTGATAGTTCGCGACAACCCCTTCAGAGTTGAGGGTGTGGTAATACAGTGGAGTGCTGTTAACTTATCTGGATTACACGTCGATCCTCTATTCATATATTCAAAAGCTGTCGTAGACGCTACAGGACATGACGCTGAAGTACTTAAAGTTTTAAGTAGGAAGAACCCGGAAGTTAACCTAAAGATTCCAGGTGAGAAATCAGCTTACGCTGAGTTAAGTGAAGAATTAGTTGTGAAACACTCGGGTAAGGTCTTACCCGGTCTTTACGTATCCGGAATGGCTGTAGCTGCCCTCTATGGAATTTATAGAATGGGGCCTATATTTACTGGGATGCTACTTTCCGGTAAGAAAGTGGCTGAGGAGATAGCTAAGGATTTAAGGGGTGGTTCTCAATGACCTTAAAACCTACTGAAAGGTTATGGAGTTCTATAACGCATGTTTTCAACGCCATCTTAAACCACCCATTCATTAAGGGTTTAACTGACGGATCTCTAGATGAGGAAATATTCAAAAACTACGTTATTCAAGACGCTATATACCTAGTAGATTATGCGAAGTCTTTAGCTATACTAGCTGGTAAAGCACCTAAGGAGGAATGGATACGCATATTCGCTGAAGATTCCCTAGCTGTGATAGAGTTTGAGAAGTCCCTACATAGGTCATTCTTCACCAGATGGGGAATTGAAGAGTCTAAGTTAATTAACGTGACGCCAACACCCACAACTTATGGGTATGTTAATCACCTACTTAGAAACGTTGTTTTAGAGGACTTCCCCGTAGGCGTAGCGACTATACTACCCTGCTACTGGATATACCTCGAAGTGGGGAAGGCCTTAGAATCTAAAGGCTCTCCCAACCCTACATACGCTAAGTGGATAGAGATGTACTCCTCTAAAGAGTACTCTAAATACGTAGAGCGAGTGCTGAACATAGTTGATGAGGTTTTAAGTAACGTAGATAATATCACATGGTCTAAAGCGGTTAAAGCTTTTAAAATCAGCTCTATATACGAATACATGTTTTGGGATTCAGCGTATAGAAGTGAGAAGTACCCATTCAGCTTCTAATGGAATGCTAAAACATCAATTAACTTTAATGAGGGCGACCGACTTCCTAAGCTCACTTTCACTCAAGCTTATTACCTCCGAATATAGAATATCTTGGTGTCAACTATGGGTAGGTTTAGATTATATTACGCCTTACTACTCCTTACGGTAGTAGCGTTAACTTCTTTTAACGTGGTTTACGCTCAAGAAGGGGAGGTCACTAACATCACGTATGAAATACTTAAGAACCCTAAAGTCTATATAGCGATAGCTATTCAATTCCTGCTAGGGTTGGCTTTAGGTTACGTATCGTTTAAGATACTTAAATACATACTCGCGTTAATAGCTATACTTGCTTTAGGCTCCATACTATCGGTATGGAGTATTAGCGGAACTTTAGAAACAGCTTTAAGTAGTGTTACCACGGAGTTCAGTAAGATATGGCCTTACGTAATGGGTGCTTTACAAGTGCTTGGAGTTCTTACCGTAGGCCCTGTAGCAGTAGGTTTCATCTTAGGCATAATATTGGCGTTGATACGCAAGTAACCTATTTTCTTTTCAATTCTCCACACATATACACTACATTTATCTTTTTGATATGCCGTTGTAAGCTTTTATTTCTTTAATCGGTAAATTCGTGGAGTTTCAAGTAAGTTGATGGAGGTGGAGGGCTTACACAAGCTTAGGAAACGCGTATCTGCTATCGCCTTACTTACGTTGTTATGCTTTACTTACTTAAGTGCTTTAAAGGTTGTATCGGAAGATCCTTTAAATAAAGTACTTCAATTCTTAAATGATGAGTTGATAATCACGTATAGAGTTAAGAGGACTTTAACTATCTCTAACTTAAGCGGTTCCCCAGCTTCGATTACGGTAAGTCAAGAATTTATGTTTGATGTGAGGCCGTATAATAGCACACACGTAACGTTAATCGCTGGTCTATACCCAAACAGCACGATATCTGTGGATGTAGGGAGCAGTTCTTGGATTACGTTAGGTGGCGTGTTATCATGGATTACATCTAACTACACGGACTTTGTAATTAAGAATATGTTGCCAACCATAAAGGCTGTAGTAACGTATAACGACTTCAATAGGTTAGCTAAAGAAACTATAGGTATTCAGCTGTTTATGGATAAACCAACTACAGCATCGTGCTCTACTTTACGGATAGGTGATGGGCTCTTCAACGTTTTTACTGTAGTTCTTGAAGACGGTGTAGCTTATTACGAGTGTGAGTTTAACCTACTTTTAAAGTTTCAAAGAGTGAGATCCGCAAGACTAACTCAAGCTACCGGTGTTGTAGATGTTGTTGATGTTGTAGAGTCGAACATAGAGAAAGCTAACACGCAGCTCCTGACTAAGATCTTAATCAGCAGTAACGCTCAAAACATTTTCGGGGTTGAGTTACTACTTATTATAGCCGTTACTTTAGTAGGTGTTTCAACCACGGTAACTGTGTTAACGGTTCTAAAGCGTTTTAGAAACAGATAGATTTTAAGTTATTTTAACACTATACCGTGGTGGTATGTTACGGTTGTTGATGACGTAAGCACGTCTGAAATTCGAGTTAACGCACCCTACATAACCGATGAGGATGTACTTGAAGTTGTTAAAGTCCTTAAAAGCGGTAGGCTAGCAGCAGGGAACTACGTTAAAACTTTTGAGGAGGAGTTTGCTAGGTATTTAAAGGTTAAACACGTTCTCACAGTCTCTAACGGCACTATAGCGCTTTTCCTAGCTTTAAAAGCTTTAGGTGTTAAGGGAGGGGATGAAGTGATCGTACCGGATTTCACGTTCTTTGCTACGGCTTCCACCGTAGTTCTCGCCGGTGCTAAACCCGTGTTTGCCGACGTGGATTTAGATACGTATACCATCGACGTTCATGACTTAGAAAAGCGAATTACGGAGAGAACTAAAGCTATAGTGGTTGTTCATCTCTACGGACATCCAGCGTACATGGATCCAATCATGAAGATAGCTGAAGAAAGAGGTATTTACGTCGTTGAGGATTGCGCTCAATCTCACGGGGCAGAGTATAAAGGCGTTAAGACGGGTTCGATAGGTCATGTATCAGCGTTTAGTTTTTACGCCACGAAAAACATGACTATGGGTGAGGGCGGGGCTATAGCCACTAACGATGACTTTATTAAAGAGTATGTCGACCTTCAGAGAAACCACGGTCAGGTGGAGAAGTACCTGCACAAAGACATAGGTTGGAACTTCAGGATAACTGAGTTGCAGGGTGCTTTAGGACTTACGCAACTTAAGAAGCTAGACTTAATGAATGAAAGGAGGCGAGCTATAGCTAAGATATACGATCAAGAACTAAGTAACTTACCACAGATAAGAACGCCTACCGTTAAACCATACGCAAAACACGTCTACCATCAATACACGATATGGGTTAACAACGCCGTGTTTAGAAATAAGTTAGCATCATTCCTACGTAGTAAAGGGGTTCAAACGTCAATTCATTACCCAACACCCCTTCATAGACAACCAGCATTGAAGAACTTCACGTCAGCTGGTAACGCCTACGTCAACTCAGATAAAGCTTCAGAGCACGTACTATCCCTACCCATGCATCCCGGATTAAGAGATGAGGAGGTTTACACAGTCGTTAAATACGTAAGGGAATTCTTTAAGGAAACCCGTTTCTAAACTGTCCGTTTAAATTAGAACTTAATTTAAAAACATTTACCCGTTGTTAACCCTTTAGTCTTAGGTGTGGATCTTGAAGTGTGTGGTTTGCGGTGTTAAGGAAGCAACTGTTTATCAAAGACATACAGGTATGGCACTCTGTAGGGATTGTTTTATGGAGGATATCATCAAAAGGGTTAGTAACGAAGTTAAGCGGTTTGATATGTTTAACGAAAGACATAAGCTTATGTTGGCTGTCTCAGGCGGTAAGGACAGCTACGTTCTACTCGATGTGATTTTAAAGCTGCATGATCCAAGCAGGGTAGGTGTTGTAAGCATTGTTGAGGGTATAGAAGGCTATAACAGAGCTGAGGATTTAGTTAGGGTTAAGGGTTTAGCGTCTAAGCACGGCGTTGATGTGGTAGTTATCTCTTTAAAGGATTATGTAGGGTTGAGTTTGTCGGAGATTGTAAGTATGTCTAGAGAGAAGAGTATAAACGTTAGTCCATGTACTTACTGCGGGGTTTTAAGGAGGAAAGCAATAAATGAAGTTGCTAGGGATTTAGGCTACGATAGGGTTCTTACAGCCCATAACTTAGATGATGAAGTGCAGACAGCCCTGCTTAACGTGCTGAGGGGGGATTTATTTAGGCTTGTTCAACTACATCCTAAAGGGCCTTTATTAAGTTCTTTATTTGTACGTAAGGTAAAACCCTTAAGAAAGATTTACGAGGAGGAGATAGCTGTATATGCTCATATAATAGGCTATGAGTTTCAAACGACTGACTGCCCCTACTTAAGATTCCAACCATCTCTTAGAGCAAGGCTACGTGAATATCTATACAGACTTGAAAGGAAAAACCCGGGAACAATGCTTAAGTTCCTTAACACGTTAGATGAGTTTCTAGAGAAGTACTTAAGTAAGTATGTCTCGTATCCTGAATTACCTAAATGTTTAAACTGCGGTGAAGCTACAGCTTACGGGAGGAAATACTGCATGGCGTGCGAGCTTCTAATGAATTTAGGGGTTGAGAAACCTAAGTATTTACGGTTAAGTCCACGTGGTTAAGTAATCAACCATTACGTCAAGAAATAAATAACCTAGGTTAATCAATTATTTAGGGTTTACAGCCGAAAGCCTCGCCTTTTAAGGCGGGGAGAATATTAGAGAACAGGTTCTTAGTCGGTGGGTTGTCAGCTATGCCTGTACATATAAAGGTTGGGAGGGGCGATGTAGCTGAGAGGGTGGTGTTTGCCGGTGACCCAGCTAGAGTACGTCAAATAGCTTCTATGCTTGATAACGCAAGGCTCGTAAATGAGAATAGAGGATTCATAACCTACACGGGGGAGTATAAGGGTATACCGATAACTGTAGCTACGCATGGGTTGGGCACGCCGTCTGCGTTAGTTGTTCTTGAAGAGTTAATATCAGTTGGTGGTAAGTATTTCGTTAGGTTGGGCACTTGCGGGTCTTTAGTTAAGGGGGTTAAGATAGGGGATGTGGTGATCCCCACAGGCGCTTCATACTATCCTGGTGGAGCACATTACCAATACTACGGTGAGTTTGTATGTGGGCCGGCCACACCGGACTTTACATTACTTAAGAGTTTGGTTGAGGTAGCTGAGGAACGTAAGATCAATTACTTAACAGGCCCCGTAATTAGTAGCGATGCTTTCTACGCTGAAGATCCTAAATTCGTTGAGAAATGGTCTTCAAGAGGTGTTGTAGCGGTTGAGATGGAGTGTGCTGGTATATTCAACGTAGGGCTTATGAGAAGAGTTAGAACGGCAGCACTTCTAATCGTAAGTAACTCCTTAGTTGAGGAGTTAGGTCACGCTTCAGCAAAAGAACTTGAGCAGTACGTGTTTAAAGCGGCTGAGATAGTTTTAGAAAGCTTAATTAGGGTAAAGCAGTAATTTTTCCCATCTTAAAACGTTTAATGCTCATTAAAAACAACTTATTTAAGGTATTACTGACTAAACAAGGTTGAGTAGGTAAGTGATACATTATGAGTGAGCTACATGAGTTAATTGAAAATGAAATTAAAAGACCTTCAGTTTTCGTTGATGAGTCAGTACTTTATCCGGAGTATATACCGCCTGTGATTAGGCATAGAGACGAGCAACTTAAGAGTTTGGTAAGGCTTTTTAAACCGGTTATTCTAAACCCTGGATCCACCAGCGTTAAGGCTTTATTGGTAGGTCCTATAGGCTCTGGAAAGACCGTTACGGCAGCTGTGTTTGGTAGGGAGATCTCACGTGCTGCCTCATCGAAGGGCTTGAATCTAATGTACGTTCACGTGAACTGCTCCAGATCTAAAAACCTCCCTAACATATTGAGGGAGGTGAAGGATCAGCTAGGGATTCCAATACCTGATAGAGGTCTATCAACTCAAGAGATGTTAGAAGCGTTGCTTAAATTACTTGAGAGAGAGAACATATACACTATAATAACGTTGGATGAATTCGATTACTTCATTCAAGCAGCTTCTGTGGAGGATAAGTACACAGTGTTAAGGCTTTACGATATCTTTAAAGATGAGGTTAAGAGGATAAACTTCATATTCGTAGCTAGAGGCTCCCCAACTAACATATGGTCTAGGCTCGATAGTATTACCGGAAGCTATTTAATGAAGAACTTAATAACGTTTGAGCCTTACAAATCTAGAGAACTTCTTACGATACTTAAGGATAGGGTTGATAAGGCCTTCCACATAGGCGTAGTTGGGGATGAGGTTTTAGACTATATCTCTAAGCTAACGGGGTATGACACAGGCGGTGACGGCAACGCTAGGAAGGCTTTAGCGATACTTCACGCCGCAGGTAAGTTAGCAGATAAAGAGTTAATCGAAGGTAAGGCAAGTAGGGTAACAGTAGATCATGTTAGAATGGTGGTTACGCAAGAATACCCTTCGATGGTTGAATTACTGGATACGTTGCATTACCTCCCCTTACATGAGATCTTAATCTTAAAAGCCATAGTGCTTTCACTGAAGGAATCCGGTGAAGACTACGTATCCATGGGAGTTATAGAGAAAACATATAGGAAGTTATGTGAGGAGGTTGGGGAGGAACCCCGCGGACATACTAAAGTATATATGTTTGTTTTAGACTTAAAGCAGAGGAACATAATACTAACTAAGAACTCAATTAAAGGTAGGAAGGGGAGAAGTACGTACGTAGGCTTCGGTATGGCACCTTTAGACCCGTTACTGCAGAGGTTGGACCTACTTATAAAGCAGAAGTTGGTGGTTAGATGAGTAGGAGGGAAATTGACGATGTTTTATTGAGTAAGGCGAGGGTAAAGATACTTAAGAAACTCTTAAGTAAGGGTGAGATGAACATATCTCAAATAATTGATGAAACACGACTTAACTACAACACCGTAGTTAAACATTTAGAGTATTTAACTAATGCGGGTCTTGTTGAGGAGTTGAGGTTGGGTCGGGCTAGGGTTTTCAGACCCAACTGGCTTAATCCTAAAGTTAGGGTCTTGGAAGCCCTCTTAAATGAGTTAAGTCTTCTTGAAGAAGGCGTCTAACCCCCTACCCTCCTTCTCCTTTGTTTGGGTGGATTTGCCTTTACCCTTCGTTGGTGGGGAAGTCCCCGAAGATGTTTTAGAGGGTTTCGAGGCTTTAACCTCTTCTGAAATAGCCTTCCTTAATTCCCTCACGTAGTTTAACACGGCATCAGCGTTTCTTTGAGTAAGGTATCTAACCATAGAATCCGTTAGGTTAAGACCTACAGCTATTTTAGCCGCCATTTCGGGATTGTTATCGAATATTATCCTAACGTATGGAAGTACGTAATTAATTACCTTCTGTTTGGATGCGTGTACCTGCCTACCTATTAACTCAGCTATGGTATCTCTTAAAGCTCTAGCCTCCTTCGTTTGAGTCATTAACCTAATTTTACTTGGGAATTGATACTTAACCCACCTATACTTCGACTTAACGTCGTTTACTATAGATAAAGCGACGCCGGCGCTCATAAGCTCCGTAGCGTAAGCAAGTAAATCCCAAGAACCTGACTTAACGATCCTACCCATGTATACGTCAGCCTTAGATAGGGCTTCGTAAGCCCTCCATAGATCTTCAGGGTCTGTAATTTGAAGGGGTAGGTTCTCGTTAATCCACTGCATGAGTTCGTCTGGAGCTAAGTCTGTTTGCGAGGCGTTTTGTTTAGCTTGCCATACGTAGTTAGACCTAAGTATGTTTCTAACGACTTCAAAAGGCTCTAAAACCCTATCTCTCGCCCTAAGTATTTGCTTAACTAAGTCTAAGGTTATCTTGCCAGCTCCTTCAGCTACAGCTTCTAAGTCGTTAATAGCGGATCTTAAATCCCCTTCAGACTTCTCGGCTATGAACTTAAGCGCTTCCTCATCACATATGAGCTTCTCGTTTAAGCATATCTTCTTAAGTAGGTTTAAAACTTCAGTTTTTGTGAGCCTCTTAAACTCTACTAGAAGGGATTTATCCCTAACAGGTCTTAACCTCACGTCCCAAGGATCGTTGGCGGTCATAACGACGGGGTTTTTAGTTGTTTCTATGAGGTCTAAAATAGCTTCTATAGCGCCCTCATCCGCAACGCCGGATACGCCGTCAACCTCATCAAGCAGTATAAGCCTCTTACTCGCGAAAAGCCCTTTCTGCAGGCTCGCTACTTTAGCTACCCTCTCAATATCTGAAGCTCTCCTATAATCACTTGCGTTCATCTCAACTAACTGGTATCCGTACTCCCTACATATAGCTTCAACCATTGACGTCTTACCAGATCCTGGAGGGCCGTAGAATAAAGCAGCTTTCTTCTCCGGCTTACCCGATTCCCAACTTCTTAACCAAGCCTTAACTAATGCCTTAGCGTCGTCTTGATTAACCAACTCATCGATTTTTCTGGGCCTGTACTTAATCACCCAAGGGATTTTCTTACTTACCAACACGCTTTGCCTGCACCTCAGCTAACTTCCTACCTATTAAAGCCATCTTAGCTAACAACGCATTCAATTGAATCTCGTCATCAGCACCTTCAACAACTCTAAACTGTATCTCACCTATGTAATCAGCTAACTCAACCCTAACGGACTCCGGAATATCTACCTCAGAACTCATTATCTCCCTATGAATTTGCTTGATTATATCAACTCCAGACATGCCGTAAGTCACCATAAGTGATCTCAACATATCCCTAGCTTTAATGAAGTTACCGCTTAAAGCAGCTTTAATCATCTCCCTAACCTCTTTAGGATGCGCTAAACCAACTACTTTATAAACGTTAGATACCGTAATCTCACCTAAGGCAGCGGTCGATTGAAGGATGTTTATAGCTCTCCTCATATCCCCTTCAGACAACTCGTAAATCGTTTCTAAAGCGTCGTTACCGCATTTAAGTTTTTCTTGAGAGCAAATCCACGACAGCCTACTAACGACGTCCTCCTTCTTAAGCGCTACAAATCTAAACACAGCACACCTAGATTGAATAGGCTCTATGATCTTGCTTGGGTAGTTAGCGATTAGGATAAACCTAGACACTGTTACATACATCTCCATAAGCCTTCTAAGAGCTTGCTGAGCGTCTGCCGTCATGTTATCGGCTTCGTCGAGTAAGACTATCTTAAACGGCACGTCAGCCGGTAACTTACTCCTAGCGAATTCCTTAACCTTAGTTCTTATTACGTCAATACCGCGTTCGTCTGAAGCGTTAAGCTCCAACATATACAGCCTATAATCATCACCGTAGAAGTCACGTGCTAACGCGTGTGCTGCCGTAGTTTTACCGGTTCCTGGAGGACCCGCGAAGAGTAGGTGTGGCATGTTCTTCTCCTTTATAAACTGCTTAAGCCGAGCAACAACCTCAGTTTGGTTAACTATCTCATCTAAAGTTTTAGGCCGATACTTCTCAGCCCACAGAAGCTCAGATAAAGTCTTACTTACCTCATCCACGTTAAGCACCCCATATATAAACTTCGTTAAACATTGAAAAACTATTAATCACTTATCTCAATGACCTTGTTTCAAGCTTAAAAACACGTTAACTACTTTCTTTGAATACCTAACCTTTCTATCACAGACGCGTAAGCTAGATTACCATCCACCTTCTTAATTAAAACCCTGACTTTCTCCCCTAAAACAGCTCTAGGAACGATGACTTTCTTATTGTTATGGTATCCAACACCCCTGCCTTCAGAATCCATTTCTTTTATACTTATTACGAGCTCGTCGCCAACCTGCATTTCCCTACCTTTATGTTCTTTATAGCTGTCGTAGATGCTGAATCTTTGTACGTCTACGTTGTATGGGTTAGAATAATTTCTGTATTTAGTCATTCATTCAACACCTATATATGCGCGTACGTCCATATATTTACACACAATATCTAAAAGTTAAAAGGGTTAATAAACCTAGAGCTTAATGAATTCATGAACTAACTAAATCGGAAGCCCTACGAGTAATTGATTATAGTGAGTTAACAGTTTAAATAAAGCTTTAAGTACATAGTATAGGGTTTAAAAGCACATTTTAAGGGCGTGCGTTTCTAATGAAAGGACGTGACTTAGTAAGTAAGTGGTTGGTTGAGGAAGGGTTTGAAATCAGAAAGTTTGAAGGCGGCGTAACACCTCTGAAGGTTGTTTGGGGATTAGACGTTTTTACACCTCCCCCTAAGCTAAACATTAAAATTGTGCAGTATGAGGGTAGAGAGGACAGGTATTTCCTACTCCTAGGCGTCGGTATCTCACCAGAACATAGGAGAGAACTAGATAGGTTGAACGTCGAGGGCCGTTTAAGGTTTTCCTCTAAGTTAGTCAGCAGAGTTTTAAGTGTTTGCAACATTTCTGACCTCCTCCCCGTCCTGAGGGGTGGGTTTCCCCTTCGGGCGGTTCATTGGTTTGGAGGTACATGTTTCTTCATTCACCTCCGGGCCGGGCTTCCGGCCCACTACCCCTATCCCTGAGGGACTCGGGGTTATGGAATACCTTCATCAATCATCGACCTTTAGAAGGTCTCAAAACTTCGTGTGGGAGGCATAGCGTTGATTGCGTGTATGCTTTGATTGATTTGTTTGAGGTTTGCCTCCCACACACATCAAGCATCATCACTAAGAATAAATTAGAAGCAATTATTTATAAACCTTTCTATCCTCGCCCTAAAGAAGCGAGGCTTTCAGTTGTAACGTTAGTATACAGCCATCGCCTATAAACCCGCAGGCAATAACTATAGCTTTAACGTTATTTGAATCCGACGTTGAGGAAGGCTTCAAGCCTAGGTTCCTAGAGAAACTTACCGTGCTTATTAATTCCTTCTTCACCGTAGTCTCGGTTTTTAATGAGGATTTCCCAATCGTGCGTAGGGATAGACATGAAGACTCCTACGTGACGAGCATTTAACTTAACGTCTTTTAATTAAAAGCTTTTTAAGTTTATATTCTTAAGCCATTAAATATTGTCGGTGGTTTAAATGAGGAAGATCTCATCGAGGTCATCCATCGTTAAGCCCTCACCTCAAAGAAGGCTTATAGCTAAAGCAAATGAGTTAGTGAGGTCTGGTAGGGTAGTTTATGATTATACGGCTGGGCAGCCGGGGTTACCTCCGGACGAAGAGCTCATTAAGACGTTCTATGAAAACTTACTTAAGGATCCTTTCAACTACTTTAGGTACTTACCGACTAAGGGCTTAGACAAGCTACGTGTGGCTATTAGCGAAGACCTAAAGAAGTACGGAGGAATAACCGTAGATCCGGAGGATATTGTAGTGACTTCAGGTGGTGTTGAAGGTATGAATCTCTCGTTAATTAGCGTTACAGACCCAGGCGATGAGATAGTCTTACTAGACCCTACATACAGCGTGTATTGGGACTTAGCTGTGTATTACCAGCTGAAGGTTAAGAAATGCAGTCAAACGATAGAAACAGGGTTCCAACCTGATGTAGAGTGTTTAAAGGAAGTCATAACTAAAAACACGGCGGCTGTGGTGGTTGTAAGTCCTGACAACCCGACAAGCAGGGTTTTAAATGAGGAGGTGTTTAAGACAATCGCTGATTTAGTGATAGATAACGATGTTTGGTTATTGTATGATGAAGCCTATAAGCATATTATTTATGAAGGACAGCATGTATGGATACATAGATATTCACGAACTATGGAGAAGTTAATAAGTATAAACACGTTCTCTAAAGATATAGCCATTCCAGGCTTTAGACTGGGTTATACGTATGGACCTAGGGAAGTAATCAACGAGATGGTAAAGCTTAAAGGTATATTCTCCATAACCTCACCTGTGCCGGGTCAGTGGTTTGCCTACCAAGCCCTGACCTCAGGCATTAAAGAGAAATACTTAAGTAAGGTCCTACCTATCTATAAGTCTAGGAGGGATGCCGCATATAACGCGTTTAGGAAGTACTTACCTGAAGCTAAGGTTTGGAACCCTCCAGCAAGCATGTACTTATTCCCCGACATGACGCCCTACCTAGAGAGGGTTAAGATGAATGATATAGACTTCACGTTTAAACTAGCTGAGGAGAAGGGTGTGGTTATGTTGCCTGGATCTATATTCGGAGAGTGTGGTAAGAACCACTTGAGAGTAACTTTCGTTACTCAACCTGAAGAAAAGCTTGAGAAAGGTATAGAGATGCTTTCAGAGTTTATTGAAAAACTTGAGAAAAAAGCTTAAACACCTAGAACCTCTTTTAAGAGAGCGGCCCTAATATAAACCCCGTTTTTAGCCTGGTTAAAATACTTCGCTTGAGGTAGGTCGTCAACATCCGTGCTTAACTCCCACACCCTAGGTAGTGGATGCATTATAATCGGTAATCTCTTAAACTTCTGGAGCATCGCTCTCTCTATCTTATATGAGCCTTTAAGACGTTCATATTCTTGAGGGTCTGAAAACCTCTCCTTCTGCAATCTAGTCACGTAAAGCACGTCAAGCTTCTCCATAACGTCCTCAGGCTTCTCGACCATGTAGTATGTTACCTTACCTTCAATCTTCTTTATTACCTCCTCCCTAACCTGCAACTCCTTAGGCGATATGAAGTATATGGTCACGTCGTTAAACCTAGTTAGCATGTAAGACAGCGATGGTATAGTCCTTCCATACTTTAAATCACCCATCATACCTATAACTACCCCATCAACCCTACCTAACTCCTTCCATATAGTGTATACGTCCAACAACGCCTGCGTTGGATGTTCGTTTGTTCCGTCGCCGCCGTTGATGATCGGCGCCTTAACCATATCTTTAACTTTATGTGGGAAGAACGGTTTACTATGTCTAACGACTATCACGTCTGGATCATAACCGTCTAAGATCCTCATGGTATCTTCTTCGGTTTCACCCTTCTGAAGGCTGGATACTTCCTCAATGAAGTCTATGACGTCCCCACCTAACCTCTTCATAGCAAATTGAAAACTAACTTTAGTTCTAGTGCTTGGCTCAAAGAACGCCGTAACCATCAACTTACCTACGGCATAGTTTAAAATACCGAAATCATTTATCTCTTCTTTAAGCCTTTCAGCAAGTATGAAAAGTCTGAAGAGATCCTGCCGCTCGAAGTCGAAAGCTGATAGTATATCTTTACCAACTAAACCACTCATTAAATACACCTCAATAAACTCTCTATACGTGGGTTAAAAAGCTTAGGTAAGCGACGTACTTTAGCTTTAAGACTTTAAGCCTCGTTTTTCAAAAGCTTTCTTAAAAGCCTTAACTATGTTAACATAGCCTGTACATCTACAGAGATTTCCTCTAAGCGCTTCCCTCAACTCCTCCTCACTTACCTCCATACGCTCCTTAAGTAGGTACTCACCCATAACTACAAACCCAGGTAAGCAATAACCGCATTGAATAGCGCCCTCCTCCATAAGCGCTTCCTGAACGGGTGTCAAACCGTCTTTAGAAACCCCTTCAACAGTCACGACTTCCTTACCGTTTACATCAACGGCTAACGTTATACATGACAACACGGGTTTACCGTCTATAAGTACGGTACACGCACCACACTCGCCTATACCACACACGTATTTAGTGCCGGTTAAGTGTAGTTTATCTCTAAGTAAGTTTATCAAAAGTTCGTTTGGCTCGACCTCGGCTTCTACATACTCACCGTTAAGCTTAAACCTAACCACACGTTTCATAGGGAACACCCACCCAACCTATTCAACGCTTTTAAGAAAGCATCATAAACTAAAACTTTAGAGACTTCCCTTCTATACCAAGCAGTACCTCTAACGTCGTCTATAGGTTTGATGTCCTTCTCGAGTAGGTTAAGGTATTGCTTAACTTCCTCAAGTTTCGCAGGCCTTCCAACTAAAGCAGCTTCTAAAGACTTCGCCCTTACAGGCGTTGGCGCTACAGAACCTAAAGCTATCTTAACATCTTCTAAAATGCCGTCCTTAAGTTTAATCATTACTGCCGCACTAGCTATAGCTAAATCTGTAGCAACCCTAGATATCTTAACGAACGCTGAACCTACACTAACGTTATGCTTATCTATCACCACCTCCGTTAAGACTTCATTACTCCTAAGAGCAGTGACTCCAGGACCTAAGAAAAACTCCGTTAATGGAATTACCCTAACACCTTGCTTACTTACTACCTTTACTTTAGCATCGTAAACCAACAGCGGTGGGGCACTATCGGCGGCTGGTGAGGCGTTACATATATTACCTCCTAACGTAGCCATATTCCTTATCTGCAAGCTACCCATAGCTTTAACCGCATCGTAAAGTGCTGGTAGCTCATTCTTAACTATATCTGATTTTTCAAGGTCAGACCAAGTAGTTAAAGCACCTATTCTGATGGACTCGGAATCACTTACTATATAGTTTAAGTTAGGTATCCTCTTTAAGTTGATTAGATGTTTAGGCTCTAAAGCCCTCATCTTCATCTTAACTATGAGGTCGGTCCCCCCAGCTAAAACCTTAGCTTCCTCACCTAACTTGTCGAGAAGCTCTAAAGCCTCATCCAACGAGGTTGGTTCGTAGTATTCAAACCGTATCGGAAGGATTCTTGAATTCCTTAAGTTTAAGGGGACAGGCCTTACCTCACTCAAACCACTCACCCCTTTCCTTCAAAGCCTTTAGAATCTTATCTGGTGTTATAGGCAACTCATAAAACCTAACGCCTATAGCGTTCGCTATCGCGTTAGCTACGGCAGCAGCTACGGGGTTCGACGCCGCCTCACCCAATCCCTTAGCGCCGAAGGGCCCCGTCGGTTCATAGGTCTCTGCAAACAATACTTTAAAGTCTTCAACTTTAGGCATGTCTTGAGCCGTTACTATCTTATAATCTGTTATGAAACCTCTACATAGTAACTCACCAGTCGTCGGGTTATAAGGCGTGTCTTCAGCAACTGCCATACCCCAACCCATGGCAAACCCTCCGTGGAGTTGACCCTCAGCTAGGTCCTTATTGATTACCGTACCTATATCAGCTCCCGCAACAACCCTTACAGGCCTAACCTTACCTGTGTATGTATCGACCTCAACCTCAACGAACCATACGGTAAAGCTGGGTGGGGCGGAGGTAGCTCTATGAGTTACTACAGCCGCTATAGTGCCCCAATTCCTCTGCCATGCGATGGTAGCTAACTCCTTTAAAGTTATTTTAAGGTCTGGATTCCCCTCAACATATATGACCGCTTGCTTTAACTCCCTATCGTATCTTATCTTTAAAGCTTCAGGGTTTACAACCCTACCTAAAACCCTCACAGCATATTCGAATATCTTCTGCTTAACGATTTCAGCAGCTTTCAATGCTGCCGCACCACCGACGTACGTGCCTCTAGACGCATGTGTACATACGTCGTAGGGTGTTGTAGATGTGTCAGACCAGACAACGTTTATTAATTCTGGAGGTACACCTAAGGCCTCAGCGATTATTTTAACGTGAGCGTCTAAAGTCCCTCCCCCATGATCCTGCAACGCCGTTATGTAGTCTATACTACCGTCTTCATTAACCTTAAGCACGGCACCCGAGTAATCTATTACCTCACCCGATATCGGACCTCCAGCACCTGATGTGTGGAACCCTCTCCCAACACCAATACCTCTTCTAAACCTTCCTTTCTTATCTTCTGGACGCCCCCTGGAACTCCACCCTATTAACTCACTTCCTTCCTTGAGTAGTTCTGGCACGCCATCGGATTTAATAACGCTTCTTACAGTAGGTCCTTGACCCCAGAATATATCTCCCTTACCCACGTAGTTCCTCAGCCTAAACTCCAGAGGATCTATTTTAAGCTCTTCAGCCAACTCATCAACAATCGTCTCAACAGCCCAAGTAACTTCCGGAGCTCCATAACCTCTAATAGCGCATCCAGGGACTTTATTAGTGTATACAGCCCTACCTACGTACCTTATATTTCTCCATTTATATAGTGAGACAAACCAACCGAGTGAGGTTCCCAGGAGTGGATATGGCTGTACTTGATGTGCGCCTATATCTATAATGTTTTCAAACTCGCCACCTATTAAAAACCCTTCCTTCGTAGCCCCTGCTTTAATTCTGAAGTGCATTGAGAACCCTACGTGATCATACATATCCTCCTCCCTAGTTAACGCTATCTTAACAGGTTTCCTGGCTTTCAAGCAAAGGGCTACTGCTATAGGCACTATAACGTTTGTTTGTATGCTTGAGCCGAAACTACCGCCTATAGGGACTTTAACTACGTTGACTTTACTCTCCGGCAAGTCGAAGATCTGGCTAACTAATATCCTAGTGTTATGTATTGTCTGCGTTGTTGTGTATATAGTTATGCTACCGTCCGTGTGGGGCACGCATAAAACCGCTTTAGGCTCTAACTGCATGTGATATCTTCTACCTGTCTTAAAGAACCTCTCGATAACTACGTCAGCTTTTTTAAACGCTTCATCAACATCTCCTTCGGAATACGTTAATTCAGCACCTACGTTATTCTTAACCTCAACCCATTTATCACCTTTCATAATTCTTTCATGTATTGGAGGGGCGTCAGGTGACATAGCTTCGAAAGGATCTAATATAGGTTTACGTATGTTTTCGAACTCCACCTCCAATAACTCTAGAGCTCGTTGAGCCAGTTCTTCACTTGAAGCCGCTACAGCAGCTATGGGATCACCAACGAACCTAGGTCTCTTAGTCAAGACTTGATGATCTTTAAACGTTACTTCATGAACGCTTACTAACCTAGGGTTGTAGAGTTTTTGAGGTACGTCATCTGGAGTTATAACAACAGCGCCTAACCTCTCCGCTCTCTCTTTATTTATCCTTTTAACATCTGCGAAAGCGTAAGGACTTCTGAAGATCCTGCCGATTAACATGCCTGGGACTTCTAAGTCGTTAGTAAATTTAAGCGCTCCAGAAACCTTCGCTAAAGAGTCTTTCCTTAAAGTCTTTGAACCTAGGAAGCTCCAAGCAGTCATAAACTCCAACCTCTCACGTTAACTCCTTAGATATTTGGAGTTAAGGGAAAAAATATTATTATGTTTAATCCGTAATTAAATTCGGTGTGTTTAATGCGTGGTGGGAACTTATTAGTTAGGAATGGTTTAATCGTAACTTCAGAAGCTATGTTTAAAGCTGACGTGAAGGTGGTTGACGGCAAGATAGTCTCAATAGGTGAGGGCTTAAGTAATGAAGGCGTTGACGAGGTAATAGACGCTAAAGGTATGTTGGTTTTACCAGGTGTTGTTGATGAACACGTACATATGCGTGAGCCGGGGCTTGAGTTTAAAGACGATTTCACGCACGGCACTAAAGCAGCTGCTTTAGGTGGTGTAACTACAGTTATTGAGCAACCCAATACGTTACCGCCTGTAGAGGATTCTAATACCTTACTAGCTAAGGCGAAGTTATTAGAGGGTAAGGCATTCGTTGATTTCGCGCTTTACGGCGTTTTATACGACTCTAACGTACATAACTTTGAAGACATGATTTCATCCGGTGCCGTAGGTTTTAAGGTGTTCTTAGGGCCGACGACAGGTAATATACCGCCGCCTTCTACGGGGTCGTTATACCATATATTAAGTCTTTCAGCAAAGCATAACGTCACGATAGCCTTCCACGCAGAAGATAATGACTTAGTTAACTACTTCACGAATAAAGTAAGGAGTGAGGGACGTGTAGACGCTAAAGCGCATGAAGACGCACGACCTCCGATATGTGAGGAGTTAGCTGTGATTAAGTTAGCTACCATAGCTAAAAGAACGGGCGGTCATGCCCACATCTTACATCTATCCTCTAAAGAAGCTGTTGAAGTCATTAAAGAGGGTAAGGTGAGGGGTGTGAAGTTAACTGGTGAAACATGCCCTCACTACCTCCTACTAAGTAATGAGGACTACGTTAAGTACGGAACTTTAATGAAGGTAAACCCGCCGATTAGAGGCTTAACGCATCAGCAAGCTTTATGGGAAGGGATTAAAGAAGGGGTGATAGAAACGATAGGTTCGGATCACGCCCCACATACGGTTGAGGAGAAAAAGAAAAGTGTGTGGGAGGCTTCTTCAGGTTTTATAGGTGTGCAGACTTTACTACCTTTAACCTTAGATGCCGCTTTGAAAGGTAAGCTACAGTTGACGTTACTGCCTAAGCTACTTAGTGAGAATCCAGCTAAGCTCTTTAAACTGTGGCCTAGGAAAGGCGTTATAAACGTGGGAAGTGATGGCGACTTAGTTATAGTTGATCCAAACGAGGAATTTACGATAACGCAGGAATGGCTTATATCTAAAAACCCGGTGACGCCGTTTATCGGATGGAAAGTTAGAGGAAGGATTAAACACACGATCTTAAGGGGCGTTCCTATAGTTAGGGACGGCATACTTCAGAACGTCTCGCAGGGATCTTGGTTAAAAGCCATTTTTTAAACTTTACGTATAAATTATTTGTTGGTGATTTACAATGAGCGTTGAAGACCCTTACGCACTCTTAGATAAGTGGCTAAACGCTCAGGAACTTCTTGTTGTAGGTAAAGACGTTACCAGAGTCGACGCTTTTCAGAAGGCTGTAGGTAAGGCTTACTTTACTGAGGATTACCTCCTTAAAGAGGCGTTGTTCGTTAAGCAGGTGTTAAGCCCGTACCCACATGCTAGGATATTAAGTTATGACGTACGTAAAGCCTTAGATATTCCAGGCGTTAAAGCCGTAATAACTGCTAAGGATATCCCAGGCGTTAATCAAGTTGGTTATGCGTTACCCGACCAACCATTGCTAGCTGAGGGTAAGGTTAGATACGTAGGTGAAGTCGTTGCGTTAGTTGTTGCTGAGGACTACGATACAGCTTTCAAAGGTGTTGAGTCCGTTGAGGTTAAGTATGAGGAACTACCTTACCTGCTAGACCCCTTAGAAGCTATGAACAGAAACGACATTTTAATACATGAGGAAATAGGAAGTAATATAGCCTTCAAAACCAAGGTTGTTAAAGGCGACGTTAACGAAGGTTTTGCTAAATCCGACGTAATTGTTGAGAACGAGTATAGAACGCATCATCAGGACCATATCTACCTAGAGCCTGAAGCAGCCTTAGCTATACCGGACATGGAGGGTAGGATAACGATTATTTGCTCAACGCAGTACCCACACCTAACTAGAGATATTGCATCTAAAGTTTTAGGTCTCCCGTCAAGCTACGTAAAGATAATAACACCATACGTAGGCGGAGGCTTCGGAGGTAAGGACGATGAGGGGCCGCTCGTAGCTGCTAAAGCAGCTTTAGCTGCTTATTTAACGGGAAGACCTTCCTTCCTCATGTATAGTAGGGAGGAGTCCATAGCTATACATCCGAAGAGGGAAGCTACGGTAATTAAGTATAAGAGCGGAGCCTCTAAAGACGGTAGGCTTCAAGCCATAGACGTTAAAATAATACACGATACTGGCGCTTACGCGAATAGAGGGCCTTTCATTTTGTGGAGAGCTACGGTACATGCTTCAGGACCTTATGAAGTTCCTAACGCTAGAGTCGAAGGCTTCGCAGTATATACCAATAAAGTTTATCAAGGGTCATTTAGAGGTTTCGGCAACCCTGGAATTCAATTCGCCGCCGAATCTCAAATGGATTTACTTGCTGAGAAGTTGGGTTTAGACCCCATAGACTTCAGGCTTAAGAACATACTTAAGGAAGGCAGTACCACCATAACAAGTCAAAAACTTGATCATTCAGTAGGCGTTGGTGAAGCACTACGTAAAGTCGCTGAAGCCTCTGATTGGTGGCGTAAAAGAAGGGAATATAGCTTAGATACTGGGAGGTTTAGGCGGGGCATAGGCGTTGGGGTGGCGTGGCATGGAATAAGCACTTCCAGAGGTGTTCCAGACTGGTCTAACGCGTATGTGAAGATAGAGAAGGACGGTTCAGTAACGGCGTATACGGGCATTGTTGAGATGGGTCAGGGAGCGCCTACAAGCGCGCACGTTCAAATAATCTCAGAGTTGCTTGGGATCCCACCAACTAAAGTTAAGGTTATATTCGGCACTACAGACGCTCCGGACACGGGAGCTACCCACGCATCAAGGGGTAGTAGCATAGGTGGTATAGGTGTTTTAATAGCTGCGGCTAAGTTAAGGGAGAGGTTAGCTAAGCTAGCTTCGGAAATACTTAACGTAACCCCTGAGGAGATAATGTTTAAAGACGGTAGAGTATACTCTAAGAAGGATCCCAACCTCTATATAGAGTGGAAGGACTTAATTAAAGAGGCTATCTCTAAAGGTGTTGAGTTAAGCGCTACAGGCTACTTCTTCCTACCGAAGGGTAAGTTCGACGACGTGAGGGGTCAGGGGTTTGCCTACCCAGCGTTCAGCTATATGGTCGTGATCTCCGAGGTTGAAGTCGATGTTGAGACAGGTGTGGTTAAGGTGCTTAAGGTTTGGCCTGCTTTAGCTGCTGGAAGGATATTAAACCCACAGCAAGTTGAGGGTCAGTTGGAAGGGGCTGCAGTTCAAGGTCTAGGGTATGCGTTAATGGAGAACTTAGTTTTCGACGGTAAGGGTAGGGTAGTGAATCCAGACTTGACGGATTACGTAATACCTACCATTAGAGACGTGCCTGAAATTCAAAAACCGATATACGTTGAAGACTTGTTTAAATACGGGCCTTTTGGCGCTAAAGGTGTCGGTGAGTTGGCTTTAATACCCATGCCTGCCTCAGTAGCTAACGCCGTATCGCATGCGTTGAAAACTAGAGTTACTTCACTTCCGTTAACCCCTGAGAGGGTTTTAGAATTAATACGTAGTTCGAGGTGAGAACATGCTTACTAAAATACCTGAGTTTAACTTCTTAAAAGCGACTTCCGTGGATGAAGCCCTACGTCTCATAGCAACTCACAGCAACTATAAGTTGTTGGCCGGCGGGACAGACCTCTTAATGGATTTAAGGATAGGTAGGTATAAACCTGAAGTCGTCATAGACATTAGTAAGGTTATGGAGTTGAAATACATTAAAGACTTAGGTGATAAGATAGCCATCGGGTCTTTAACAACCCTTCAGGAGGTTCTGGAAAGCCCTGTGGTGAGGGGTAAAGCCCCCGTCTTAGTTGAAGCCGTCTCCAACATGGCTTCTTGGCAGATAAGGAATATGGCTACGTTAGGAGGTAATCTATGTAACGCCTCACCAGCCGCCGATACAGCACCACCTCTTATGGTTTTAAACGCGTCGTTAAAGTTAAGAAGCTTAAGTAAAGGTGAGAGGGTAGTCAACGTTAATGAGTTTTTCTTAGGACCTAGACAGACAGTGCTTGAGAAGGGGGAGATGCTAACGGAGGTTGAGATACCTTACGTTAAAGACGCCGGTCAATCCTACCTTAAGTTAGGTAGGAGGAACGCGTTCACGTTATCTATAGTTTCAGTAGCTTCCTTAGTTAAGGTGGAGGACGGCAGGTTTAAAGAGGTTAGAGTAGCTTTAAACTCTGTAGCCCCCACCCCAGTTAGAGCTAGGAGTGTTGAGCAGGCTTTAATAGGTAAGGAGGTGTCGTATGAGGCCGTAGTTAAGGCCTCTAACGAGGTAATTCACGATATATCGCCTATAAGCGACGTTAGAGCTTCAGCAGAGTATAGGAGGAAGGTTTCAATAGTTTTAGTTCGTGATTCCATACTAAAGTCCTTAAGTGGTTTAGGAATTAACGTGAGGTGATGTATGTGAAAGTAAGCTTTAAATTAAATGGAAAGAACGTCGTTATAGACGTCAACCCAAACGAGGTGTTGTTAGATACTTTAAGGCTTAAGCTAGGGGTTAAAAGCGTTAAGAGAGGTTGTGAAAGAGGGGAATGCGGCGTCTGCACAGTTTTAATGAATGGTAAACCTGTTTACTCATGCATGGTCTTAACACCTCAAGCGGATGGGGCAGAGATTGAGACTGTTGAATACTTACAGGGGAAGGAGGAAGTTAAGGCTTTAATTGATTCTTTCGTAAAGCATGGAGCGATTCAATGCGGTTACTGCACACCAGGCTTTATAGTAACTGCTTACGCACTTATTAAAGCTAAGCAAAACGGCTTAACGAAGGAAGACGTTATCAAAGGGCTTGAGGGCAACCTCTGCAGGTGTACGGGCTATAAAAAAATCTTAGAAGCAGTTATCAACGCTTTAAACCAGTTAGAGACGTAGTTAAGCCTACGCTTTTGGCAACGAATTCGTAGCTTTCTCTACGTTTTAGCAATCATAGAACCTTTATCAACATTGAAGACATTAAGCATATACAACGCTTAGTATGTGTTTTACGGTGGTTGGGTTTTCCAGGTTGTCATTCATTAAAATGTTTATTAACTCTCGCGTTGTGTCGGTTACGTCCATTTTTAAAGCTTCGTTTAACGTGAAGAAACCTATATCTAGGGATTCTTCACTAGCTTTAACCTCACCTATTGCGTCGAGAATTAGGTAGTCTAGAATCACGTAGTGGTATCTAATGCTTAAGTCTTTATTTAATCTGATAAACTCCGTTATCGCGTAGAGCTTTACTTTAGAAGCTTTTAAGGAAGTTTCCTCCTCAAGTTCTCTAATTACGGCTTTCTCGATAGGTTCGCCGGGCTCTACATGACCTCCAGGTATGGACCAGTAGTTAGCTGATGGTGGGTACTTACGCTTAACTAGGAGTAGCTTGCCCTCCCTTAGGACTATAGCTCCTACAGCAAGCTTAGGCCAGTACTCCACTACCAACCCTCTAACAATATTTAACGCTGTCCTGTTTTTATTTTAAACATTCAACCGGTATTTATTTAAGGGGCGCTCTCCTTGAAAAGGGCTTAAGTGCGTGGTCTGTGGTTACGTAGAGAATAGGGATGTATACGCAGTTAAATGCCCTGAATGCGGCGGTCCTTTAATCCCAGTAAGTGAGGTTTCTAAACTTGTTAAGTCTAGGGATTCCTCCGGCGTTTGGGTTTGGAGTGAGGCGTTGGTTACAGGTTCTTACAAACCCAAGATAACTATATTTGAGGGTAATACACCGCTTATTAAGCCACGTATCTTAAGCACCTTCTTAAAGATACGTAGGTTCTTCCTTAAAGACGAGTCTAAAAACCCGACAGGAGTTTACATAGATAGGGGTTCAGCAACTTTAATCACTACGTTAAGGCATTTCAAATTTAGTGAGGTTATAGTTGCTTCAACAGGTGATTTAACAATCTCAATATCTGCTTATGCTAAGCAAGCAAGAATGAAGGTTAAAACGTTCATGCCTTCTAATGTGTCGTTAAGTAAAGCTTATAAAGCTATGTTATTAACCGACAGCTGTAGGTTTGTTGAGACTTACGATGAAGCCGTAGCTAAAGCACTTAAGCAGGAGTTGAGGGGTTATCAAGCAGCGGTTTTAGCTACGAACCCATACCTTATGGACGGGTATAAAACCATAGTTTACGAGGTTGTTAACGAGTTAAGCGAGTTAGACAATAAACCTAATTACATAGTGGTTCCTATAGGTGACGGTGTTTTACTGGCGAGTATAAAACAGGCTTTCGAGGATTTGAAGTTAGGTAATGTTAAGTTCTTAGGCGTTAAAGCTCGTAGGGAAACCCCCCTCTTAAGGGAGATATATGTTGAAACGCCGTTGTTTAAAGACTTTATTGAAGGGTTGAGGTCTTCAGGAAAGCTTGAGATAGTTGAGGTTGAAGAGGATGAAGCTCTTGAAGCTAGTGAACTTATGATTAAAAAAGAAGGTTTGATGGTGGGACCTGTCGGTTCTTCATGTGTAGCGTCACTAACTAAGGCATTGAATTATGGTGAGAAAGCCTTAAAAGAAGCTGTGGTTGTGGCTGTAGTTACTGGAGATTCACTTCAAGACCCTTACTTAATGAGGGCTTTACTTGAGAGAACGTTAAAGCCTAAGGAAATCCCGTTGCTTGGGTTTACGAAGCTTAAGATACTTGAGATACTTGCTTACGAAGGTCCTAAACACCCTTACGAGATTTGGAAGTCTTTAAAAGTTAAACACGCCATAGATATAAGTAAGAGAGCTGTCTATCAACACTTAGACGAGTTAGTTGAGAGCGGGTTAGCCGTAGTTAAAGACTATGTAAAAGTAAGCGGCAGGCTTAGGAAGGTATATGGGATAACGGACTTAGGGCTTAAAGAACTTAAGTGACTCCCTCACTTTTCAGTTTTCAATAGTTTCCTCAAGTATTAAAGACTTTAATCACCTACCACCCAATCTTAAGGATTTCAAGGCTTTTAAGCTGAATCATGCGAACTAAATAGCTTAAGAACAGTAGTGAATCATAGATCTTTTCATCCCGCCTTAAAGACGCACTCAGAAGAGGAGGTCGTCATCTAGTAACTGAAGCTTTAATCTCCTCAAGTAACGCTTTAACTTCTGGATCGCTTAAGACGTTATTCCTTATTGGAGTTATGAACTTAATTAGATATTCGGCGACGGCTTTTTTAAGATCTAACGGATGTATCTTACCTTCACTGTAGGTTTTTATCAGCTCCTCCTGAGTGTGTATTTCTATAGGCCCTCCGTATTTAGCAGGTCTTTCGATGATGAATTCCCTCTCCTCACCCCTGAATATTAAGTGCTTAGCTAACTCTATGACTGGGTTACCTTCAACTATTTTAGGGGGGCAGTAAGCCTTCATAACTTTACTCCTGATCTCTTCATCCGTATCTGTTATGAATATAGTGGATTCAGGCTTAGATTTACTCATTTTATACTCAGCTAAAAACTCGTCTATATCTTCCTTACTTACTTTACTGAAGTCCATCTTACCGTAACCTTGAAGGGAAGGTATTAAAGGCGTATGTATAGCTATGACTTTCTTCAAACCCAACTTCTCAGCAACGTCTCTTTGAAGCATATGCGCCTTTCTTTGATCTGTACCGCCTAAAGCTACGTCAACACCCAACTTAAAAATGTCTGTGACCTGCATTAACGGATATATGAGTTTAGAGAAGTCTGACTCGCCTTCGTCAGCCTTCCTACCCATTATAGTTAAAGCTCTTTTAACTCTAGCTAGACTTACAGCCTTACCCGATTTTAAGAGCGTGGCCCAGTAATCTGGATCGCTTACTAACTCTTCAGCGTATACGACTTTATAACGGCCTTCAATACCTAAGGAGTCAAGCACTTTAAACACGTGTTTAGCTGCGACGTTAATTAACCTTAAATCACCGCCTAACTTATCGTTTATCCACGCATGCCAAGTAGCGGCAAGTAAATTCATTTTAATGCCGACATCAACTAAGTCTTTAAATTTAAGCGCCCAAACAAACCAACCTACGTGGAATATACCGCTTGGTTCAAAACCTAAATAACCTGAACCCCCGCCGGTCTCCAATAAGGTTTTAAGCTCATCTAAAGTTATAACTTCCTCAACATCTCGTGTAGCTATACGTAACTTACTCTCTAAATCCATATACCACACCGTCAACCTAATTTAAAACGTTATATATAGTTTAAAAATTGAGATTTGCATGAGAAAGCATGTGGATATTATCCCTACGGTAAATCGACGTCAGCGTTTTAACTTATTTAAGAATTTTTCTTTGTCGACTACGAACCTTTCGTGTGTACCGTAACCGATTAACTTATTCTCCCATAAAACCTCAACCCAATACGTAAGTCTTCTTTCATCAACGTTTAGTAAGGTAGCTTTAACTTCTACTTCAGCTCCTACAGGAGCTGCTTTAACGTGGTAAACGTTTACGTGAGTACCTACTGTAGTTAAGTTCTGCGGTAGGTTTTCATCCGCTAATATCCTACAGGTTTCCTCCATAAATAAAATCATTGACGGCGTAGCTAACACTTCAACACCGCCTGAACCTAAGTGCTTAGCTGTGTGTTGTTCAGTGACTACATACTTCCTACTTAACTTCATCCCTGCCTGAAGAGCCATTAAGCCACCCACAGATACTACTGAAGTGAGTCTTAAAAACATAGCTTAAGCAGGTATATAGCTGTTAAGTTAATCATAACTAAGCAAGCGGTAATTGCGGTGTCTCTCCAACTGTACCAATACTTGGGTTGGAAGACTCCTTTAGCATGCTGAGCTTCCTCATAGAATTGAGAGTATTCCTCAACGGTAACTACAGTTATTGCTAGCCCCCTCCACAACTCAACATTCTTCATAGACGCTATAGTTAAAGCTGTTTTCAAGTCTTTAAGTATGTGTGGAACCGCTTTCCACGTAAGTACGGGATACAGCGATACCTCCTTCAGCTTTAAACGATTCATTAAGTAAGCTAACTCGATAGGGTTGATGAAGTAGAGGAAGGCTAAAGTAGCTAAGCTTAAAGTAAATACGTTGACGGTAATGGCTAACGACTTAACGACGCTTAAGGTAAACGGTAGGGAAGTGATGAAGTACCATATAGTAGGTATCGAAGCTAATATCGAAGCATACTTTAAAACCTTCGAAGCTCCTCTAAAGACATATGTAAGAAGGGTTGAAAACAACGCGATGAGAGAACCTACAGCACTTAAATTAACTAAAACTACCTGAGTTAACAGAAGCGTTAGGTTTAAAATTACGGGGACATGCCTTGACTCCATATCCCCATAGATAAATAAAGACCTAATGATTAACTCACTAGCGTATTTCACTAACGAGGAAAGCTTACCGCCAATCCTCAAGGTTGATCACCTCGTTAGCTATTTTTAGAAGGTCTTCGTCGTGAGACGCTATAACAAATCCCGTACCTAACTCAGCAACTTTCTTAATGCCCTTCAAGACAAGGTATTTATTCCAAGGGTCTAAACCTATTGTTGGTTCGTCCATGAAGACTAACTCATACCCCCTAGCTAGGGCTGAAGCTAAAGCAAGCCTTCTACGTTCGCCAGTACTTAACTTAACAACCGGTATATTTGATTTACTGCTTAATCCGAAGTCCTGCAGGAATTTACTGCTAAGTTGAGGGTTCGCTAGGTTTAACTCCTCCGCAGGTGTTGAGCCTGAGAAATATAGAAGTGGGTTATCAGGTATTAAAACGCTTTTGATCCTTCCATCCTTAACTGATTTTTCAGCTAGGGTTTTTAAAAGTGTTGTTTTCCCAACTCCTGAGTAGCCTTTAATAAGCACTACCTCACCAGAACATACCTCCAACTTAAAATCCTTAAGTAGGGGTTCCTCAGCATCCGGGAACTTAATCTCATCCACTTCAAAAATGAAGTGTTTTAAGCAGTCCCTGCTTTCTGAAGGATCTAAATCGTTAAGTGCTTCGTAAGCTTTGCTATAGTATTCAGGCTCGTCCTCAACTAGTTTGCCGTCAACCATATAGTAAACCTTATCAACAACGTCTAACCACACACTTACGTCGTGATCTACGATTATGAATGATTTACCGAATCCCTTAAGTTCCTTAACATATTTAATTAGGTTATCGGCGTTAGGCCTATCTAAGTATGCGGTCGGCTCATCCAGAAGTATTAAGTCTTTACTTGAGTGCGTAGCTATTATGAAAGCCAGCCTTTGAACCTCCCCAGCACTTAACGTGTAGGTAGACCTCATTAAATGACGGCTTAGTTTAAAATGATTTAAAACCTCCTGAACATCGCTTAACCTCTTAAAATCCGTGAAACTCAATACTTCAGACCAGACGTACGGTGTGGTTATGAAGAACCAAGGCTCTTGATGTAGATATATGGAGCTACGGTGTAGAAAATCTAGAGAAGGTTTAACAAAACCTGAGACGGAACCTCTAACCACCTTAGGTATCACACCACATAAACTCTTTAGAAGCGTTGATTTACCGGCGCCTGAAGGACCGGCGATTAAAACGGCCTCGCCCCTACTTAAAGATAGGTCGACCTCATTAACTATTAAAGCCCCGTCGAGACGTACAGTAAAACCATTTAATTCGAAAGTCATTCCCTACCCACAGCCTTCCTAGTAAATGTTATAGCTGGCGACGCCAACGCTAAGCCAACCAACGCCTGCCCTAGGTTAACCGGCACTTCAAGAATAGCTTGCTCGGGAGGTATCCCTTGTAGGGGGTTGGAGATGAAGAACTCGTAGAGGAAGTAGCCTAAAACCATGATCAAACCTCCGGTGAGTATCGCAGGCACGAAGCTAACGTTTTCAGAGTTTCTAGTAAGTATGAAATAAATCATCACTAAAACTATAGCTACGCTTAAAACAATCCATAAAACCTCAGGTAGGGTTAGACTCCATTCCAGAAGCGTTAACTGCAGACCTCCTAAACTTATAGGTACTGAAGTAACTATAACCTCGCCTGAGAGTGTGTTCACACCTACGTACGCTAAAATCAACCCGATAACTAAAGCTAAAACTATGGAGAGAACCCTAGCGAATTTAAACGTAGCCCTCTTCGACATCAACCCTATAAGCGTTGATACGGTAAAACCTTCTAAAAACTTAATTGCTAAAGTCCCTGGAGCGAAGATACCGTAACCTGTGGCTAGGTCGGCTATAGCTGAACCAACCCCTCCAGCAAACCCAGCCGTTAAAGGCGAGCTTAAGGAAGCGATTATATATATAGCGACCTCACCTAAGTTGAAATACCCTCTAGTGGCTGGCGTGTATACCTGAAGCACTATAGTAGCTACGAAAACCAACGCGGTATACATAGCTAGCCTAACGACCTTCATCCTCAATCACCGAAGAATTGACGTTACTTAGCTTTTAGGTGTGAGCTTCACTATCTACTTCACTATTAGCTTAAGCTTACGTTTGATGTTGGAAAAGACAGGATCTCGCATTCAGTGCGGACACTACATTCATCATATTTCAGAGATCGAGGACTTCATCAACCTACTTAATTTAACTGCATGCGAGTTAATATTTAAATGGTGTTTTGAATGGGTGGGGTAAGCGATGAGGTCTTCACAGCTAGGAAAGCCGCCGCTATGGAGGCGTTGAAGTTCCTCGTAGACGTTAATTCCGTAGGTGTGGGCACCGGATCGACTACAGCCCTAGTGATCGAGTTAGCGCATAAACACGGTCTTTTAAAGGGTAAGGCTTTAGTTCCTTCCTCGATGGATACAGCTCAGATACTTAGCGACTTAGGCTATTTAGTGGTTGATTCATCAACAGTAGATTTCCTCGACGTTTACATAGACTCAGCAGATGAGGTGGACTTAAACGGCCGCATGATTAAAGGTGGGGGAGCAGCTCACTTAATGGAGAAGTTATTAGCGCGTCATTCTAAGTTGAGGGTCTTCGTAGTGGATGAGTTTAAAGTAGTTGAGAAACTCGGCAGCAAACATTTAATACCTGTGGAGGTGATCCCTAAAGCCTTAAAGATGGTTTTAAACGATATGAGACGATTGGGGTTTAACGCCGTGTTAAGAACTTCATCGGGTAAGCGAGGTCCTACAGTAAGCGATACTCTAGGGGTTATAGTCGATGTAAAACCACCTGAAGGCATGGCCTTAGAGGAAATCTATAAAACGCTTAAATCAATCACTGGAGTTGTTGAGGTAGGGCTTTTCCTAGATGAAGCGGATGTGATAGTCGTAGGGACCTCCAGAGGTGATGTGAGGAGGATCGTGAGGAATTCTGAACGTATCCGCGGGCTAGAAGGATGGTAAGTTACTATTCTTTTCTTAAAATTCTGTGTTGTTTTAGAAGGAGCTTCTTAAACCTTTAATAACCTACTTCAACAGCTGCCTGCAGTTGAGTTATGTATTCGTAAGCAGACGATGCTGCTAAAGCCCCTTCGGCAGCGGCGATTACTATCTGATCGAATTTCTTCTTGTAAGGTCCGCCCGTGCAGTCGCCGGCGGCGAATATGCCTTCAATGTTTGTTTTCTGACCTGGCTTAACGACTACGTAGCCATAGCTGTCTAACTCAAGACCTATTTTACTTAAGAACTCCTTAGGAGGTTCGGAACCTATCTCGACTAAGACGCCCTCAACGTCGAGTTTTCTAGTCTCGCCTGTTACTACGTCTTCCACCTCAACCCATTTAACGCTTTTATCCCCTCCAATGCTTTTAACTCTAGCGTTAAGCACTAACTCGATCTTCGGGTTTGACTTAACCAGCTTCACGTAAACTTCGTAAGCTCTGAACTGAGTTCTCCTATGTATTAAGTAAACTTTAGAAGCGTAGACAGCCATCAATAAAGCGGACTGTAGTGCTGCATTACCTCCACCAACTACGGCAACGACCTTACCTCTAAATAGGGGGGCGTCGCAAGCAGCGCAGTATGAAACCCCCCTACCGGCGAACTCTGTTTCTCCAGGCACGCCTAACTTCCTTCTCTTCGAACCTACGGCGATGATCACCGCCTTAGCTTTAAAGACATTCCCACCTCTAGTTTTAACTTCAAATAAATCATCTGAAGACTTACTTACCTCAGTAACCGAATCTCTAATCAACGGCACTCCATACTTTCTAACATGTTCTTCAAATTTTTTAGCTAGTTCAGGACCGTTGATGGACGGTATGCCTGGATAGTCGTCGATCTCTCCAGCCTCGTTTAAAGTACCTCCGAAGTCTTCACTAATGCATACAGTCTTCAACCCAAACCTAACTGAGTATAGGGTAGCGGTTAAGCCCGCTGGACCTCCCCCAACTACCACTACATCATATAGCTCCACAGGAGCTTTCCTCGGGGCACCCAACCTAAAAGTCAACTACCACCACCTCACTCACTTAACCTTTAACTGCAACGTCAGTTTAATTAAATGCTTAACTAAGCTTAACGATATCCCGTTTTAAACCTTAAGTAAGGTATTATTTAGGTAACGTGGTAGTGTATGCCTAGATGCTGTTCTGGGAGGGTTGGCATCCTACTATACGACTACGTCGAGGGTTTAGTGTGTGAGAACGTTACAGTTACTAAGTCAAGGCCTGACGTGAGGGTCGAGCTTTTAAAGGCTTCAAAGCTTTTCATAAACGATTTCAGAAGTCAATACACTTTAATCTCAAGCGCTTATAAAAACTTCATAAAAAGCTGTTTAGGAGCTCACTACGTTAAGACGGGTTACTCGCCTGAGTATTTAGTTAAGGCGATCTTAAAATATGGTAAAGTTAGCTCTAAAAACAGCGTTGTAGATTTAATTAACATCATACAGTTAAGAACTAGCATACCGTTAGCTGTTTTCGACTTAAGTAAGGTTGTGTTGCCTTTAGCTATTAGATGTTCGAAGCCTGCGGAGAGATTTGTTGAGCGGAGGGGTAAGGCAACCATGTTAACAGGTTCTGAAGCTGTTTTAACGGATGCTGCTAACAACTTACTTTACGTGTTGTTTTCTAAGGTAAGTATGTTCTACAGAATTAATAACGGTGTTAAACGCGTTTTAACCTTAGCTGTGGGGGTACCTACACTGCCTAAGTATTTAGTAATTAACGCAGTAACCCAACTTAAGAACTTATTTGAAGGATTTTATCCTGAGGTGCGGTGTTACGTTGTCGAGAAGGGTAGGCTCCTAACCTCGCAAGCACGACGTACTTAAACGAGTAAGACTATGAAGTTGAGGTTAATTAACTGTTGAGACCTACGTTTAACGGGGTAGTGCTGACGATCCCACCATATTTCGGGTTCGGCAGGGATTACTTCCTAGATCATGACTTAGTGATAGATAAGGACGGTAGGATATACGTGGTCGTAGGTAATAAACACCCTCCAGACGCTTTAATAGCTTACCTTAAATACGTGCCTACAACCTCGAAAACCCTTTGGAAAGGTGTTTTCACATACTACGAGAGGGTTTTAAGGGAGTATAGTGCGGCAGATCTACAGAGGGTTATGTTCGCCTACGGCGGTTATAGATATGACTCAACATTGAATACTTTAGTTCCGTACGTTAAGAAAGACCATATAGGTCTTTGGTTAAAACCTGAGGAAAAGCTTATGGAGTTACGTAGGAGGGTTAAGGACTTAATTGAAGAAACGGCTGTGGAAGCCGCTGAATTTGTTGCCTCTAGATCCGGTGTTAACCCACGTAAGTTAGGTATCGGCGGTTCTATCCTAGCTGGGATTCACGGACCTCATTCAGACATAGACTTAATAGTTTACGGATGTAAAGAAGCTATAGACGTAGTTGAAACCAGGGACTTAGGCTTAAGTGAGGTGTCTGAAAGTGTGTATAAGGAGAAAATAGTTAAGGAACTTAAGCTTGCGGGTTTAAACCCAGGACTTTACGAGGTGTTTAAACCTTTCCGTAAATATTATATGTTTAGAGGCTTTAACGTAACTATCTCTTTTGTTAACGAGTTTAGCGGGAGGTATGGCGATGAGGTTTTAACCCCTTTAAAACCTGTTGAAGCCGTTATTGAAGTAGTTGAGAATGACTGCAGGGCTTTATTCTATCCTTCATATGCGTCGGTAGTTAAGGTTAAAACCTCAAGCTTAGGTGATGTAGGAATAGATGGGATAGTATGCTATAACGGTTTCTTCAACTCCCTCCTGTATAGGGGCGGGGTTCTTAAAGTGAAGGGTTTGCTGGAGGTTTCAAAGCCTAGTGGTAAGCATTACGTCGTGGTTGGGGTTAAGGAGGGGCAGAGCTATATACTACCTCAACATCTTTAGGGAACTTTAGAAATTCACTTCTTAACCATCGGGAACGGTATGACTTCTTTAATCGATGTTTGACCCGTTAATATCATTACCAACCTATCTATTCCTAACCCTAAACCACCGGTTGGCGGCATCCCATACTCCAACGCTTCTATGAAGTCCCAATCGTATGGGTGAGCTTCAAGATCGCCTAACCTCCTCCTCTCCTCCTCCTCTCTGAAGTATTTCTCTTGAAGTACGGGATCGTTTAACTCCGTATATGCGTTAGCTAACTCCATACCGGCGATGTAGAGTTCAAATCTTTCAGCGTATCTTTGATCGGATCTATGGGGTTTCGTTAAAGGTGATGAGGATGTTGGGAAGTCTATAACGAATGTGGGCTGTATTAAGTTCTCCCTACCAACTAACTTATCGAAGATCTTGACGATAGCCCTCCCCCTATCGAACCCTCCAGGGAGTGTTAAGTTTAACTCACTTAACTTACTCTTTATTTGATCGTCGGTCATACTCTCTACGTCAAGACCTGCGAACTCTCTCAAACCGTCTACGAGCCTTACCCTCCTATACGGAGGCCTTAAGTCAATCTCAACTTCAGAGTCTCCTATCGGGTAAAGTACTTTAGTAGTTCCCAAGACTTTCTCAGCTATCGTGCTAATCAACTCTTCAGTAAGTTTCATTATGTCGTTGTAATCGGCGTAGGCTTGATACGCTTCCATCATAGTGAATTCTGGGTTGTGCATGACGTCAATGTCTTCGTTTCTAAAGTTCTTACCTATCTCGAAGACTTTATTGAAGCCGCCAACTAAAAACCTCTTGAGGTAGAGTTCAAGCGATATTCTAAGGTACCATTCCTCACCTAAGGCTAGGATCTTAGTTGTGAATGGTTTAGCCGCTGCGCCACCGTAGACAGGCTGTAGAACAGGCGTTTCCACTTCGATGAAGCCCTTACCCCACATAAACTTCCTGATCTCAGCTATGGTGTTAAACCTAACCTCAAATATCCTCCTCACTTGAGGAGTCATCATTAAATCTAAGTACCTCTTCCTATACCTAACTTCAGCGTCGAGGATTTTATGACCCCATTTAACGGGTGGCGACCTTAAAGCCTTAGTTATTAGTTGATATGCTTCAACGTTTATGGTGAGTTCACCTTTCTTTGTGTAGAAAAGCTCGCCGAAGACGTTTATGAAGTCCCCTAAATCAACGTATTTAGTGAACCACTCAAACTTCTCCTCACCTACGACGCCTGCGTTTAACGCGCATTGAATTCTAACGGCGTCGTCCACTAAGTCTACGAATAGAAGCTTACCATGCCTCCTCACCCCAACGACCCTACCTGCGGTGGCTACTTTAACCCCTACCTTAGGGTTAGCGACTATATCCCTTACTGGGGTGTAGCCATAGCTTAACACGTGTGGATATGGGTTAATACCTAGCTTAAGCAGCTCTTCCCTAACGTTTTTCCTCAGTTCTTTCTCCACGCTCATGAACGTTACCTAAGCTATTCAGTAATTAAAGGATTTAAGGTTTACCCGCTGTAGTTAAGTATTTTTAACCTCACGACCTCAAATATTTTCTTAGGATGGTGACGGCGGTTGAAGGAATGCGTCCATAGCCGTTCTATAGATTTAAAGAAGGCCTGCTTAAAGGTATTAACTACGGCGTTGTTGGTTTTAATTCTTTCCTTAACTCTTCAGGCGGTGTTTGTTGAGGGTAAGTACTCCGTCGTAAGTAGGTATATACTGTATGAGGACGGTACGGCTATGGTCACTTTATTCGTTAGTAATATCGAAGGCGAGAACGTCATATACCTACCACTTGAGAAGGGGTATAATCAATATACGTTGAGGGTTCTGCAGGATAGCATACCATCACCTTTCAACATAACTTCAGATGGTAGGTTAATGATTGAAGTTTCCGGGGTTACTTCAGTTATAGTGGAGTATGAAGCTTCCTTAGGTACTTTAATAAATGACTCGATAGTGGAGGTTAATTTAAATCCCTTTACACAGGCAGTCGTTGTTTTACCGCCTAATGCCGCGCTGCTGTACTTCAGTGGAAAACCGCAAATAGATGTGGAAAGCAACGGCATAACTAACGTAATCTTAAGCTATTCTGAAGGCGGTTCATACACTATTAAATTCGTGCCTATTCCAGGGGGAGCGACTGTTACCAGCCCATCCAAACCACCTACGCAGCAAACCACGCAAGCCCCCGCCGGCGGTGGTATGATTACGTTCTTAGTTGGTGGTTCAGCCATTGCCGTAGCTGTAGCTCTACTTCTTCTATTTATCTTCCTTAGGAGGAGGGGCGAACCTATAGAGCCGGAAATGCACGTTGGTTTGGATGAGAGGGATTTAAAGTTGCTTAAGATTTTAGAGCGTGGTGAGGTAAGCCTTGCTGAGTTAGCTAAGGAATCAGGTCTTAATAAGTCCGTAGTTTGGCGTAGGATGAAGCGGTTAAGCGATGAGGGGTTGGTAGAGCAGAGGTATGAGAAGGGGAAGCTCGTGTTTAAACTGACTGTTAAAGGGATTAAGAAGTTGAAGGAGTTGAAGTAGTGGGGGATTAGTTTATTAACTTCCTTTCTCTTCTATGGTTTCAACGAATATCTTCCTAGCTATCCCCCTACCTAAAGCTATTTCAGTACCTCTAACCTTAACTACTAATCGACCGACGTTGTTAATCATAACCTCAACTACTTCGTTAGGTATTAAACCCATCTGATAAAGTCTTTCTAGGAGGCCCTTCCCGGCCTCAACCCGTATGACCCGTGCTTTAGAACCGCTTGGTAGGTCAGCTAAGGTTGTTGAACTCATCGCATGCGACCTCCTCAACCCCTACGGCTTGGCTTTCATCAAGCGTTAAAATCACTTCCCTACCGTTTCTAAGCCTTACGGTTATTCCCCTAACGCCTTTACCTACGACTTTAACTAAGCAGCTAACGTCGCATCCAACCTCTTTAAACTTAGTTAAAACACACCTTAACTCGTTAATAAAGCACTTCACTTTATAACACCTACCCTCCACCGAATTACTTAAAGGTACGTAATCCACGTTTTGAAGGGGCTGTTTTAAATCTGGTGTGGGGCAGACGGCGGGTCTGCCCATCTTCTCATATATAGCTTCAATCACTTCCTGAGGTAGGTGCTCCATCTCATGAGCTAGTTCGTGAGCTTTAACTACGTCAAACCCTAAAAACTCCCTTAGGAATGTCTCAAGTATTGCGTGATTCCTTAATATCTTAACGGCTAGCTCCTTACCGGATTCAGTAAGTCTAGCTCCTTTATAGCTAATTACTTGAATTAAGCCCTTCCGACTCAACCCTCTTAAAACCTTACTTACGGTGCCTTCCTTAACGTTTAACTCTTTAGCTAGTTGAGATGTTTTCGCATATCCGTAGATGTTCTCAAGCCTGTAAACAGCTATTAAGTAGTCTTCAACAGCCTCCCTAGACTTCCTACCGCTCACCACCCATCAACCACTTTAAGGTTTCTTAGGAGGTATAATATATTTTAGACATGTCTAAAACGCTAGCAGAGGAGTTAATGGCACCCCACATCCAGACGGTTTAAACCGCTTACTCGGTTCTAACCCTAACCACGCTGCCTACGATGTTAGTTAATATCTCCTCAAGTAATTCCCGCCTAATAGGTAGGTGTCTACTTTCCTGCCTAGGCACTCGTATTATATGCTCTACTGAGCCGTCAGGCAGCCAAATAGTGTTTACTCCGGAGATCCTAGCGGGGAAAACCAACTGCTTAACTAACTCCTTAAGGTCTTTAACGTTGGTTATAACCCTAGCTTTCACGTTGAGGTACTCGCTTAAAGACCTGCTTAACTTACTTAAAACTCTAGGGTCTATTAACTCGTTAGGCTCATCTATAACCACTATCAATACGTCCTTACTTTTGAAGGACTTAACGTATGTTGATTCATGCAGGAATTTAAAGTCTGGTTTCTCCTCAAGATCTAGTAAAGCCCTTAAAACGTCGACTTCATACTCACCTACTTGACCACTGCTAACTAACCCTTGACATCTAGGGCATAGCACACCAGTCTTAACACATAGGTAGTCTAAAGGTATCTTCACCCTACCTCAGCACTCCTACACTCACATATTTCGTCATTAATAAATACTAGCTAACCTTTATAAACGAATCATTACGTTATTTATAGCTTGTAACCACTCTAATATAGGTGAGTAGGTTGGTCTATAACGTCTCGTGTTTAGGTAAGTTATTATCAGCTTTAAAGAGTAAAGGCTTAGAAGGCGTTGTAATCGGGAGTACGGCGTATACGTTGAGGCAGGGGCTTAAGGAGTTTGAAGACGATGTCGACCTCTTCCTAACGTCTTTATCTCCGACGTATGATGAGGATAGGATAGCCAGTATAGCTAGTGAGTTGGGGTGTTTCTTAGGACAGACTGAATGGGGTACTCCACAGCTGAGGTGTGTTATTAACGAATGTGAGGTTACGGTTGACTTATATGAAAATATGTATGATTTCTACATTCCTACTGAAATACTTGAAGAGTCTGAGAAAGTTCGGGTAGGCGGGTTTGAAATCAAGTTGATTAAGTTGGAGGACTACTTAATACTTAAGGCTAAGTCAGGTAGGGAGGAAGACCTCGAGGAGTTAAGCAACATATCAAACGACGTTAAAAGCGGGAAGGTTAAAATAAATAAAAACGTAATTATTAAAAGGCTTAACCTCTTCGAAGATTATGAGAAGGACTTAATAGTTAAGAGACTTAAAAACGCGGGTATCCCTCTATAGCTTAGGAACTACTTCTTAACGCCTACCCTCTTCTTCTTAGGCCTTAAATCCCTACTCCTACATCTCCTACATTTAGTTGCGCCAGGCGGGTTTAAAGCCCCACACTTCCTACAAACCATCTTATTCAACAACCTAGCCTCAACGATCTTCAGTAAAGCAGGGTCGTTTACCGGCATCTCGACACCTTATTAAAGGTTTAGTAAGCTCTTATAAGGGTTTCGGCTTCATCGTATTTTCAATTACTTGCCTTCATCACCCCTATTCTTTACTCTATCCCCGCTTTCCAAGAGCCTAGCTTCACTAAATAATAACGCTTACATACTTTTAGCGAAATGATTGGAAGTAGCGGAAAACCATGAAAACTCGCGGAGGCTCCTCCCTTCAACTTAAGGTGGGGTGAGACCTCACTTAAGTTTACGTATCGCAAAGTTTTAAAACTTCGTAAAAGCATTTTCTAGGGAGTAACGTCAAATTCGGAGCCGGGGTGGCCGAGCGGTCTAAGGCGGCGGGCTGCAGTGGTTCGTTGGTCACCCGCTTTCTCGCGGGTTCGAATCCCGCCCCCGGCTCCATAAAGTTTAATGGAGTGTTGCTTAAGGTGTGTTGTTGATTGAGTGATGAAGTAGTTGGTTTAGTTATTGCTGCTGGGTATGGAACTAGGTTGAAGCCGTATTCTGAATCATATCCTAAGTCCTTGCTGGAGTTGGAGCCCGGGGTTACCGTACTTGATTACTTAATCGGTTTGTTTAAGGAGGTAGGTATTAACGACTTCTACGTCGTTACTAGGGCGGAGCTTCAGGATGTTTTCAAGTCTAGGGTTGGTGAGTCTAGAGTTTTAGTTGTTGATGTTTCCTTAGGTGATGGTAACCTATGGACTTTACATCAAGCCTTAAGCAGATATGGGGAGGTGTTTAAGGGTAGGAAGATCCTTTTAACGATGTCTGACCACATATACGAGAAGGCTTTACTTCTTAAGGTCCTTCAAGCATCTAAAAACTCGGATAAGGTTTTACTATGTCTTGATAGAAGCCCTAGAGGCGGTGAAGTAAGTGAGGGTTTGAAGGTTGTTGTTGACGGTGATGTAGTTGTTAGTTCGGGTAAGGGGTTACCTCCGGTAAGCGGTATTGACACAGGGGTTTTCATAATACCTAACCACCTGCTTGAATACGTGGGTGAGGTGGTTAAGGAGAAGGGGCGTAAAGCTAGCTTAGCGGATTTCATAAACTACTTAGGGGGGAGGGGCTTAGTAGGTTTTGTAGACGTTACTAAATGCTTATGGACGGATATAGACACGCCTGAAGACCTGGTTAAGGCTAGGAAGCTTTACTGGAGGATCTTAAGTAAGAACTTAATTAAAGAATCTGACGGTGTTGTATCCAGATTCCTTAATAGGAAGGTATCAACTCAAGTTAGTTTATGGCTTTACAGGTCTAGAGTTAAGGTAAGCCCTAACGTCATTACGGCGTTGGTGGGTCTTCTAGGTTTGGCGGCCAGCGTAGCTGTTTTCTATGGGAACGCTTTGCTAGGGGCTTCCTTAGCTATTTTAAACTCGATATTCGACGGCGTTGATGGGGAGGTCGCTAGACTCTATAAAATATCTTCGAAGTTCGGTGCTTTACTGGATACGCTAACCGACAGGGTTGTTGACACGGCCTTTATGTTCGCGGGGATATACTACATGATCGCTTATGAGTTTCTTGACGTTAGGTTTGCTTTAGTCTTAGGCTTCATAGCTTTATCGGGGGCTTACTTGGTTAGTTACGTAAGTAACTTCGTTGAGGATAAGGAACTCGTTAATAAGTTGAGGAATTCCTTCCCATACCCTACTAGGGACGTTAGGCTTTTCATATTGCCTATTTCACTAGCTTTAGGTAGGTTTGAAGTAGGGCTTGCTTACGTTGCTTTAGCTTCGTGGTTTTACGTAGCTTCAGTTGTTAAGGGATATAGAGTTGTTGGTAGGGGGGTTAAGAACTTAGTTCTTGAGAGGAGGTCTTTAATACCTGAGGTTAGGGGGTATTTAAAAATGGATGTTGAGGAGTTGTTTTTAAGTGTTGCTTACTTAGCTATACTTACTTACGTAACGGTAAACCTACATGCTTTAACGTTAAAATACGGTGGTGAGTTAAGCATGCTTTTATCGAGGGTTGTTGTTTTAGTTGGTGTTATCCTATCTGCTTACTTAATAGTTAAGGTAGTTACGGCATCGCTTAAAATAGCTGGATACGTTAAGGAGGTAGTCGTTACTAAGCTTTGGGTTACCCCAACAGTTTACGAGAAGATAGTTTTAGAAGCTTTATCTATAACCACTTTAGTTTTCGTAAAACCTTTCGCGTTAGTTTTCTTAAACTCCATAACCACGGCTGAATACGTTGAAGTTTCAGACCTTCTAATCAACGCTTTAACCCTAACCTTAATGCTTAAGCTGATGTACGACGTCTATAAAGCCGTTGAGCATTTAATACATCCGAGGAAAGAAGCTTAAGGAGAGGTGTGATTAACGTCTTTAGTTTTCGAGGTATACACGTTTAAAATACCTGAAGCCTTGGTTAAGTCAGTTTTAAACATCCTTACCTACTTCGAACCAGTTAAAACCTTAAGTAGGGAGTTAAACGACCTACCAAACGTTCTATACAACCCGTTTAGGAATCAATACAGAGGTACGTTAGTAAATAAACACTTAAGCAGTTTAAGGGCTTCACCGAACAGCGTAGTTTTAGGTGTTTTAGATGTTGACGCATACGTAGAACCTCTAAACTTCATATTCGGTTTAGCAACGCCGTACTTAATGACTGCTACAGTATACGTTAGAAGACTTAAACTCGGAGCTAACGAAGAAAAACTAACTACTAGAGTGTTGAAGGAGGTAATCCACGAGTTAGGGCATATATTCGGTTTAGAACACTGCGTAAATAGAAAATGCGTTATGAGCTTCAGCAACAACGTCTTCGAAGTAGATCATAAAGAACTTAAGTACTGCGAGAAACACTACGGAGAGTTAATTAAGAAAGGATTTAAAGTATCTAACGCGTTAAAACTAACGCAATGAATGGAGGGGAAGTAAGATACGTATCTATGATACATACCTAAAGTAAGAATTAGAAATCCATAACAAACATACGCAAAGTTTAATATATATGGTGTGGATACCTAAAACGCAGGTAAAAAACATGAACACGAAAAAAGCATTAGGTATAAGCGCCCTAACACTGTTAGTGTTAGTTCTAGGAGCAGCACTAGCTATGTGGAGTGAAACGCTAAAAGTAAACGTAAAAGTAGAAACAGGCGAAGTAAAGGTTAAATGGTCTGACTGGTCCTGCAGCGACACAGGCCCAGATCCTCAGGCAGAAGGATACAATAACAAAGAAGGTAAAGACGTAGCCAGTTGCGGCATTGAAATAGAAGTAAAGGACAACGAAGGCAATCCGATAAAGTTGCTCGTTACTCTAAAGAACGCATACCCCGGATATAGCGTTGATATAACCTTAACCGTTGATAACATCGGTACAATACCAGTAAAACTCTACGACCATAAAATAAATGCTAATAAAACAGTCTTATCAGCTCTGTCTATAGATCTGCCAATACCTGAAGATACGCAGATAGATCCTGATGGCAGCAGCACCTATACATTACATATTACGGTACTGCAAAGCGCTGCAGAATCAAGCACATACACGTTTGAAATTGAGTTAACGTTCGCTCAATGGAATGAAGTACCAACTACAACAACCACCGCAGCTTAAGCAACTATAGGTGGTGTTAATGAATTCCAAGACTTTAAAGGCTTTCGCTGGCGTTGCGTTGCTTTTGATAGTTAGCGTAGGCGTTGCTATGTGGTCTGAAACATTACGAGTTAACGTAGCTGTAGCAACCGGCGAAGTAGATTGGGAAATCGTTCCAGGCCCGACAACATGGCTTGACGCTTGTGGTCTTCTACCAGGTTATGGTAACTACAGAGGAAACGATTGGAACGCATCCTACTTGCCGAAGCCGGGAGCAAAACAGCTTGATAAGGACGTTGGCTGTACTGACGTAACTTTAATAGATAGCGATGGAGATGGAGATTACGACACTATGAATGTAACGCTTTATAACGTCTATCCATGGTATTACACGCATATAGCGTTTAAAGTTCATAATGACGGTAGCGTACCTATAAAGATATGGAGGGTAGTTATCGACGGTCAGGAGTTTCACAAGTTAAATGAGCAAGAGTTAAAAGAGGGGTTATATTTAGATCTTACAGGCGATGAAAAATTTGACATATTGATATGGTGGGGAGATAACTTCGGTGTTCAATTACACCCATGCGAAAGCGCTGACGTGAGCTTTGATATAACTGTGCTTCAAGGCGCTCCGCAGGGCTCGACTTTAACGTTCACTATAAGTTTAGAAGCTATTCAATGGAATGAATACTCTACTCCAACCACTACTATAACTTAAGGTGAGGAATCACGTGTTGGGCGGTTAGATAAGATTAAATTCTTTTTGAGAGGAAATGTATTTTAAATCATTGAGGTGGTGTAAAAACATGGTTGAATCCGCGGTTTCGGCGTCGATGTTTTTAATTTTAGTTATGCTTTCACTTTCTTCCGGTTTAGCCTTACTTTCTGAAAGGCTTGAAGTTAATGTTAGTGTTGAGACCGGCTTTACAGAGCTTTCTTTTGTTTCTGCTGACTGTCACTACTGTTCGTGTAGGGCTTCATGTCAAGCTAACGTGGTTAACGGTGGTGATGAAGTTCAAGTTTCTTTAAATAACGTATACTTCTCTTTTAAAGCTTTTGTTTATATGAAGTTAAGAAATACTGGAACCATACCCGTTAAGGTTTTTGGGATTTACTTAAATGACTTGCTTATAGAGCCTTATAAGCTATATAAAATCGACTTAAATAACGACGGTTTTAAAGATGTTGAGGTAGTTTTAATTGATGGCATGCCCTTTAAATGTGATTATATGGGTTTAGACGATGAAGTAAGTGATGAAGGTAGTTTAAATGAGTTAAACACTACCTACGTTAACGAAAGCTTAAATGTCACGACAGCTAAAGAAGATTTAAAGAAGGATAGGGGTCCCACACCACCTACGGTAACTGACGTTGAAGTTAACGGTTGTTACGTTACGTTGCGATGGACTGAAGTCGAGGGCAGCGATTTATACCACGTTACTTGGGAGTACGACAGCGTGGTTGTCTGGGGTTCGCCTAAAGGTACTCCACCACCTACTTCAGTAACTGTAGGTCCTTTACCTACGGGGTATTACTGCTTTAGAGTTAGTGCTCAAAACTTAGGTCGTGATGGGTGGCGTACTAAATGGTCTTCACCGACTTGTGTTTTCGTGTCGTGCTTCCCTCAACCTAAGGTTATTCAGTTAGAACCCGGTGAATCTAAAACGTATTACTTAATAGTACATGCTCTAAATAGAGGTGATTATGAATTCGTAGTTAAACCGGCTTACGTTAGGTGGAATGAGTATAGGGGTTAATAAAGTGTTTTTACGTTCTTTAAGTAATGAGTTGCGGGGGCTGCGTTTTAAGTTTCTAGCTTACGTAGCTTTAGCTCTTTTCATATTTATTTACTTCTACCCATTGATAATAACGCCTAAAGGCCTCATACCCTACGTAATACCCCCCACAACATCTTTAATTGTTTTCAGCATTCTCTACGGCGTAGTAGCTACGTTTAAACCTTACGAGGAGAGAGTGCTTAATTTAGTGATTCTCTTCTTCGTTATTAAGATCCTCACAGACCTAACGTTAGGTGTTGTTAAGGGGTTTGGGTTAAACATCTTAACCTTAACTTCATACGTAGGCATAGCTATGAATTTAATGAGGGAGTTACCTACGGTGTTAGGTTTTGAAGTTGTTAGAGCTTACTTATTAAGTAAGGCGAGGGGAGGTAAGTCTGTAGTTGCTTTCCTATCGATATCTGCTGCCTTCGCTTTAATGAATGAACCTATAACTAGATACGTTAACATGCTTAACTCAAGTTATAATGAGGTAGTTAACTTCATGTTTAAGAACTACGTTCCCGCCTTAGCTCAAAACATGCTTTTAGGGATTCTCTACGTAAGCGGTGGGTTTAACGCCAACGCGCTTTACGCATTACTCGATAAACTCTACATATACACAACACCCCTACTCCCCAACATAAGTTTAGGGGTTAGATCCGTTATCGCCGTGATTCAAGCCTTCGTGTTCTTCTCCATCGTTGAAGCAACCTTAAAAGAGCAGGACGTCTTCAGTAAATACTCTTTCAAGCTATCTAAGAATTTCTTAAGCTATTTAATACCTGCTTTAATATTCCTTTTAGTAGGTGCTTTACTTCTAAGTAACGCTAGGCTCTTTGTAGTAAGCAGCGGTAGTATGGTACCAACTCTAAACGTTGGTGACGTAGTTTTAGTCGTTAAATCGAATGAGGTGGGTGTTGGGGACATCATAGCTTTCTACGTAGGTTCTGAAGTAGTTATCCATAGGGTTTACGACGTAGTCGTTGATTCCGATGGCTCAACATACTTCACAACTAAAGGCGATAATAACGACCACGTAGACCCGTTTAAGGTTGAGCCTCCGTACGTAGTGGGTAAGCTTGCTTTAGTTATTCCATACGTGGGTATCATCTGGATTTACGTTATGAAGTTCTTCATAGAGTATTTAAACCTACTATCCTTCGTTTTCTTCTCTCTTATATTAACTCAATCATTAAGTTTTTCGAGGTGGTTATATGGTGAGTAAATTAAACCTTAAGTTAAAAGTATTTAAATCCCAGGGTTTTAGGATAGCGTTACTTATAGTTTTAACTACGGCTTTCGTGATATCCACCGCTGGTTTAGTATATTCCTACAGCGTGCCTACAGCAACGCGTGAAGTATATACCTACGTTAAAGTAAGTCAGAAGTTTAGCGTGGATTACGTAGCTTACGTTAAGGAATCGCTAATCTACGATAATAGAACCGTCATAACCTCGCGAGAGCCTATATACTTTAAACTTTTGAAGGGGCTTAACGTAACTTATACTTACGTATTAACTTCAGAAACACCTATTAAAAACGTTAGAGGGTCGTACACCGTTACGTTAGCTTTAAACACTACATCGTGGAGTAAGACCTTCACCATTGCGGGAGGTGATTTAAGTGAAGTGCTTAATAAGACGAACTACCTATATATAAACTTCACAGAGCTTTTCGACTACATAAGTAAGGTGGATAAGGAGGTAGGTGGGAGTAGCAAAACATACGACATCATCTACTACTTCAGCTTTAAACCAACTATCACCGCAGTAGTCAACAATTCTAAAACTCTCACATATCAATTAAGCCTAACCCCTAAAGTTAAGGTAAGCTATGAAGTAGGTAAGAGCGTTATAGACTTCACAGTTCAAGACACTGAGAAAGAGTTTAAAGACACCTACGAGTTAATTAACCCAACATACGTTAGGGTTTTCGGGCTTACGTTAGATTTAAGCGTATTTAGACTTGCTTCCATGACCTCTTCATTCATCTGCTCAGGTTTAATAGCCTTCATCGCGATAACCTCAACGATATCCTCAAGTAGGGAGAAGCCTTTAGTCGATAAGTTAATTAATAAGTATAAAGACATCATAATAGCTTCAACAAGCGATGAGATTGGAACAACGCAAGCAAGCAGGAAGGTCGTGCTTACAGACTTTAAAGATATGGTGAAAGTAGCTACTATAAGGAAGAAACCAATAATAAAAGTCTCTAACGAAGCGGGGAGTAACGTAAGGTTTATACTAGTAGATGATGACGTAATTTACGAGTATATACCAAGCGAAGAAAGTTTTAAAATCCAAAAATAGTTTAAGTTGAATTTAACTCAAGTATTCTTTTAGCTAGAAACTCACTCATGCGGTCTAAATCATCGTATTCGTTGTAGGGAATTACATTCTCTTTAAAGAATGTATTGGCACCGCTTAAAAGCTCTGTAAGTTTGTCATATATCTTCGACGGTACGAAACACGTTACTTTCCGACCGGTAGCTTTCGAATGTACGTAAGATATGAAAACTTCGATAACACCGTTTTCAACGTCCTCCGAAGGCTCTATAATAACTACTTCAGAAAGCTCGGCTCCTGCGTTACCCTTTTTACTTAGAACATTCACGCGAATTTTAATGCTATCAGCTAATCTCCTGTCTTTAGCATCTACAGCCTGCAGCAATTGCTCAAGCTTAAATAGGAAGTCCCTACCTTTAGATGTTAAGGTGAAATACATGTGTCTGCCGTCGCTTATAGGTATTATAAGTTCGCTACTCATTAAGCCTCTTAAGTATTTATCTAAGGTGCGGGTGTTTAGTCCTGAAGCATATAGGACGTGAGTTTTTAAGGTATAGTTTTTAGAAGCTATGCATTTAAGTATTCTATGCAGAATCTCTAAATTAGAACGTTTTTGTTTGCTAGTGGACGAATGATATGTACTAATCATACTGTCACTTCTAAACAGAGAAGGGTTTCAACTTTTATAAACTTTATGGACTTTTAATACTTTCAGTTTACTTAACTCTACGTAGGTAACTATTTTAGTAGCTATTGCTTGCGATACTTCACGCGTTGAGGTTTATGAAGAAATTGTTTTTGATTTTATCTTTGCTTATATGAGTATTAGGTTTGTGCTTGATAGTATTAGAATTCCTAAAAACGTTGTTAACGTTATTAATATGTTGTCGTCTATGGGGTTGAATTCGTAGTGTTCTATTATTGATGCTGCCGCAGCTATTGGCAATCCCCAAACGCCTAGGTAGTAAAGCGATATGGGCACACATACTAAGAACATGGCTAGGTTTCCATACCAGGACTTGGTTCTCCTTCTGTATATTAAGTTTCTAGTTATTCCTGTTGCTGCATCACCTATAGACATGAAGAGTATTGGAACTAAGCCGTAGATCGGTGTTCCGAAGATAAGCCATGAAGCGAATAGTACTATGCCCCAAGCAAGGCAGAAATTCACTTCATACATGTTTTCAGGTACTTGAAACCAATCCATTAGCTTCCCTGTTTTATGCGGTAACCAAGTAACTATAGCTAACACTAACGCAAGAATTAACGGGATGGTAGGTGAGGTGAAGAATATAGGAACTAAAAAAGCTACTACACCACCTGCGAAGACGTGGATAAGTTTCCTGTTGAAGTAAACAGCCACGTTATGCGGGAATCTAAACTTAAGCATTAATCCGTAGGTGTATTTAGTACCGTAAACAACACCTAAAACGTAGATAAACAGAGCTAAAGCGATTAACGTTTCGTAAACTGGGTTTTGAGGGGGGAGAACCTCAACATGCATCCTTAAATCCATACCTAACGCCTCCACACTTCATAATATACTTATTGAAAACCTTTTATTTTTTTCCGTCTTTTGATTAAGCATAACCTCCATTAAAAATTCTTTGGTGGGCCCGCGGGGACTCGAACCCCGGACCTCCGCCTCTCGCAGGCTTCCTAAGCTCGTAAGGGCGGCGTCCTAACCAGGCTAGACGACGGGCCCACACCGTTTAGTTATTTCAACGACAAACTTATAAATGTTTTCAACTTTATTTCTAAGGCATTACGGCAAACTATAAAAACCCCATTAAGACAATTGCATAGGTGGTAACTTGAGAAACTTCGATAAGGCTTTAAAATCTCTTAAGATTATGAGGAGGTTTTACGAAAGGCTTGAATGGAGTGAGGATGTCGAGGCTGTTGATGAGGTTGCTGTGAGGGTTTTAAAGGAGGGTGCCTACTAACTCTTGCTTAAGTCTTCCAACCCTAAGTTTATTAACGTTTTTATTAAGACTTCCTTACAAGGTTTTAACGCGTCCTTACTTAATAACTCTTTAATTGCTTTAACGTTGTTTTCCGATATTTCCTTAACCTCAACGTAACCTGCTTTTAAGTATTTAAGGCTTTGTAGGGTTGTTGACGTATAATCAGCTAATTTAACGATTAAAGCTTCGAGGCTCTCCCCCTTATTTAACTCCGTGATTAAAGGTGCGTATTTACTTAAGCCTAACTCGCTCAACGCCTCCAACTCTAGGGACTCTATGTCTTTGCCTAACCTGCTTTTAACCCATTTAACCACGTCACCCATCACAGCCTCCGGGATGTCGTGAATTAAACTCATTTTTAAGATTTTCTCTACGTCTACCTTACCGCATGAGTTGCTTACCTCCTCAGCTATGATTAAAGCTATTAAAGACACTTCGAAGGTATGTGAGGCTACCGTCTCAGCTAAGGCGTTTGGAACCCCCCTTAACATCCAGCCCGTTCTAGACACGTACTTAAGGTTCATAACCTTGCTTAAGTTCGTCAATCAACACCACCTACTCAGGATATACCTTATGTTCGTTACCGTTTATTAACGCGTAGACCTCAAAGTATTTTTCAATCCCGCTACTTAATATCTTAGGTCTTAAAACAGCCTCTATCTGGAAAAGCCCTGCGAAGTCATTCATATGCACTTCAATACGTGCTGGGCTGTTAACCCCCTTAGATATCTCAACTCTTTTAATCCCTATAGCGGAGACTGAATGCATGTCTAACTTACCCATCTTATAAGGTATTCTAGCCCTCCCCTCCGCCATGTCGGTACCGTCAGCTATTTTAACTATGCCTGCCTCTACAGTTAAGGCTTTAGTGTTTGATTCGGTAGCGTAGATAGCGTGCATAATCTCATGTCTTAACATGTACTTATACTCTTTAGCCCCCGGCAGGACGTTCTCCAACAACCTATCTATCAAGTCTTTAGCTAGTAAAGCACCGACGTACTCGTGGTTATGCCTATGTATTGAATTACCTATGTCGTGAAGGTAAGCAGCAACTAAAACCACCAGCTTAGCCTCATCTAAGGATCTAGCCGTATTGTAGGCTAGTGTTGAAGGCTTAACGCCCGCATCAATTAAGATCTGCATCAACTCGAGGGCGGACCCACATACAATCCTAGAGTGGATTACTCCGTGGTCGTTATACCTTAACCTCCCCACAGCCATTATGTTAGACATCTTAATCAACGTCTGCACCTCTAAATCCCTCTCTAGGAAGTCGTAAGCAGCCCTCAACAACTCAGAACTCTCTAAATGCCTATATATTAGGTTGGGACCCACCGTAACCACATACCACACCTAAAGTCATAGACGGTTGAAGCTTAATAGGTTTAGCTAAGATCTGCAGTTAGTGTGGTGGGTGTTGGACGTTACATACCTTTTGAGGGTTGCCGCCTACGCTTTAATATTCGGTCCAGGAATTGCGGTAATGTTAACGCATTCGTTAATCTACCTCACCTCTAGAGCAAGGCATAACGCGTTGAGGGAGGTAGGCGTTGACGTAAGCCGTAAAGCAATCGACGGCTTAACAGTCTTAATCCCTATTAAGGGAGAGCCTGAGGAGGTGGTTTTAGAGCTTGTTGAGAACGTGGCTTCAGCTGTTAGGGGGTTAAGCCGGGATTATGAAGTCATGATAGTTAGCGACGACCCGTATGACGAGATAATCAACGTTAAAGATAGGGTTGAGGGGTTGGCTCGAAAGCTAGGTTTAAAGAACTTCAACTTCATAATCCGTACTGAAGGCGCTAAAGGAAGGTCCGGAGCTTTAAGTTGGGGGGTTTTAAAAGCTAGGTATGAAGCAGTTTTAATTATAGACGTAGACACCAGGTTGGAGACCGGGGCTTTAGATAAGGTGGTTAAATGCTTAGAGTTAGGCTATGATTTCTGCGTATGTAGGTGGGTTGGATACACATATAGAAAGACTAAGTTGGGTGTGGTCCTATCTAAGAGCATGAAGTACGTCGTCGACGTCCTCTACGAAGGGAGGAGTAGGTTAGGGCTTCCCATATATCCCTTAGGTTCCGGAACGGCTTTTAAGAAGGAGGTCCTACTGAAGGTTGGTTTATGGGATCCTAACGTAGTTCAAGACGACATGCACATAGGCACGAAGTTATTTAAGGTTGGGACGACGTCGGCTTTCTTAAACGACGCGTTAATTAAGGTTTCCGTCCCGTCGTCTTTCAACGCCTTCAGAATTCAGCAGGGTAGGTGGGCTTACGGAGCTATGGAGGCTTTAAGGAAGGGGTATAGGAACATATTGAGTTCTAAGTACGGCTTTAAAGTAAAGCTTGAGTTAATGCTTTTCTTATGTCAGTACGTGCCGTTAACCACCATAGCCTTATCAACTCTCCTAATACCCCTGCTCACGTTGTCGTTAAGGACGGACTTCCTAAAGCCCGACTTACTAACTGCGTCTTTCTTCACGATACCCTTGGCTTTATACGGCTTCAGTATGTACTCATCAACTAAAGACTTAAGCGCGGGTAGGTTAAGAGCTTTAAGAAGCTTAGGTTCGGCAGCGGCTTTCACGGCAGCCATATCATTCACTACACTTATCTACACTTTAATGGGGTTAACGACAAACAAGTTTAAATATGTTGTAACACCTAAAGGATCTAAAGAAAGCGTTAAAAGCAACTTCACATTTGAGTTGATTATTCTAACCTACTTAACGATTGTAGGGTTTGTAAGCGTGTTTTACGGCTATATATACACTGGGTTGTGGCTGTGGGTTTTAGCGTTGGGTCTCCTCTACACTATAATCAACGCTGAGAAGATCGTTAAGTAAGGTTGGAAGTAATTAACAAAGTGAAATATATTACCTCTAAGTTAATTACAGTATTTGAGGGTTGAGTTTGATTGAGTTAAATGAGGTTATTGAGTGGTTGAAGAGGTATAGCGGGTCGTTTATAAACGCTCGTAAACTGGCTCGTAAGCTTAACGTAAGTAGTAAAGTAGCTGGGCACGTTCTTAAGCAGCTTAGGAGGGAAGGTTACGTGGAGCTCTATAACAAAAGAAGAGGTAGGTTCACCATATATAAAGTCAATAAGAAGAAGTTAAGTGAAGTTCAATCTAAAGCTGTGAATAGGGAGGTGTTAATGTAGGTTAACACTTTAAAACGGGTTTTTCCCTTAATTCATCCCTCACACCTTAACTTCTAACTTCTTTTAATGGTTTGACATGCTATGGACGCTCAACACCTCAAACCTAAAGAGGGGGATATGCTTATCTTAACTGACGGCAGTATCTGGGTTTTAAAAGGGTGTTACCATCCTTTAGATGGTTACGTAGCGATACCTAGAGTTTTCGAAGGCATTAAGTTAAAAACTTTAAGGAAGTCTCTAGAGGTTGTGAGGAAGTACTACAGGCATTTCCTAAGGTATGTTGAGGTAATCGGGGATTTAGTTCCCGTCGTTCCTTTAGATTACGTTGTTAAGTATTTAGATAGCTTAAGCTTTAAACCTCAAGAAACGCATTCAGAATTGCTTAACAACGCCTTAGACTTGTTAGAGCTTCTTAAGGGTTGTGGCTTAACGTGTGGTTTAAGTGGTAGTTTACTAGGTGGTTATTCAGGGGCGGGTTCAGATATAGACTTAACGTGTTTGGAGGGAGGCATAACTACTTGCGACGTCTACGAATGTCTGAAGATGTTAAGGGAGGAAAACGTTTTAAAGCCTATGGATTTAACTTCAGCTTTGCGTGAGGTTTACGAGATTAAAGAGCTTTTAAACGTTGACACGCACGTGACGTTTTTAAGGGGTAGGTTAACTCAAGGTATGTTTAAAGGTTTTAACTATACGTTGAGGGTTGTGAATTGCGGGCGTGAAGCTAACGTCTTAGGGCCTTACGACTTAACCGTTAAGTCTGAAGTGTTGATTAGGACGTTAACTACAGACTATAGAACTCCGTCCGTATATGAGGTTCAGTTGCTTAAGCCTAAAAACCCTCTAGTTAAGCGTGCGTTTCTACACACGTATAGAGTAAGACTTACGGAATTACCTGAAGGTACCCTCATCTACGGTTACGGGAGGGTATCGTTTAAAACCGGACGAGATGTTGAAGCCGTAGTAAGCTTCGACTCTGAGGATTCTCAGGTGATCTCCGTAGTTTAAAACCTACTGTTGATTGGGTAGGGTGTTTGCTTCCGCAGTGTTTGGTTCACCGACTTCCTTAAATATCTTATCTAAGACCTCCTTATCTATTTCGAAAACCTCATCAGCTATTTTCCTCACGTAATCATCTGAAGGTGTTGTTTTAGGTATTCCAGTCTCCAACGATATTAACTGCTTACGTATTTCCTTATCGACTCTGTTTTTAATGAGTCCATGACGTATCTCCTCAGCCAGCTTAACAGACACTATAAACTTAGCGAACCTCCTAAGCGTGTCTTCCTGTTCTGGAAAGGCTGCGTAGAGCTTCTTTAAAGCTTTAAGCGTTGTCTCAAAAGGCTCGAAGTCTAGGTAGTATAGAGTTAACGCTAGTCGAAGTACTTTAGCTATGTCTGCTTCGCTGAAGTTAGGCAGGATCTTAAGCACTTCCTCCCTAACGTTATTGTTGTTGATAGACAGCAAAACATGCAGGACTTCCTCATACTTGACTTCAGGCTCGAAAACCTTAATTAGGAAGTCTCGATAGTCTTCAAACATCTTCAAACCTCTAGTGGCTATCACGTATATGCTGATTAACTCCTTCTCATATATGTCTGCGGGTTTGGAAGCACCTCTGAAAGGCTCTACCTTAGCCTCATTTAAGTATTTCTTAACCAACTCAACAGCCAACTCCCTAGTGGGTTTTTCACTGTTTACTAACTCACCCAACGCGTTAACATACGCTTTAACCCTCCTTCTTTTGGAGTCGCTCACTTCAGCACACCCCGTCAGCGAAACACTAACCCCACTATACCTTATCTTATAATGTGGAGGACTTTTTAAGTGGGTCAGTAATGAAGTCCTTACCTTCAGCAACGCTTAAAACATCTTAACGTGTTTAATCATAGGTGGTCGAAATGTTGAAAGCGCAAAGGCAGGCTATCTACTTAGTGAGGAAGGGTGTTGAGGAGATAGTTGTCGAGCATTACCGAACACCAGACGGTAAGTCGTTTGTCGTAGTTCATAAGTCTTTAGAAGGGAGTTACGAAACTAGCGAGGGGGACGTTAAGGAGTGGAAGCTACTTGAGCTTGAAGATTTTAAGGAAGTTAAAGACGCAGCGGTAGATTTCGAGACTTTACCGCCTGAGATTAGGAAAGCTGTCTCCTTAGTTTATAGGTAGTGAAGCCCTACGTCTAGATTTAAACTCCCTAACTATTTGTTTTGTGAGGGTGGTTAAGCAGTGTCAGCTTTAGTTAAGTTAAGGCTTTCGATGTTAGGCATTATGGCTTTAGTTATAGGTATCGCTACGTTGTTAGTTACGGCTATAATGTACGCTTTAATGCCTGAGACGGACTTCGCGGTGTTGATTTACGGGTCTTTAGCGTTTATCGTTTTAATTAACGTCATGCAGTGGTTGATCGGTCCTAAAATCATAGAGGCTATGTATAGAGTAAGACCTCTTAAACCTCATGAGTACGGGTGGTTAGTTACTTCAGTTGAGAGGGTTGCTAAGGCTTCCGGCCTTAAGAAAGTTCCTAACGTAGGTATAGCTGAAGTCAGCGTTCCAAACGCGTTCGCGTACGGTAACTTAGTATTCGGTTATAAAGTAGCTGTCACTAGAGGCTTACTTGAGGCTTTACCTCCTGAGGAGGTTGAAGCAGTTATAGCGCATGAGGTAGGGCATATAAGACATAGGGATGTTGAGGTTATGATGTTGATTAGCATACTTCCCGCGTTACTGTATTGGTTGGGTAGGACGTTAATAATATTCGGCGGGTTTGGATACAGTGATAGAAGACGTCAAGCTTCTTTCATTCCTGTCTTAGCCGGCTTCGGTTTATTCGCAGTGTCGTTTTTAATGAATTTCTTCGTGCTCTACATAAGTAGGTTGAGAGAGCATTACGCAGATTCAAACGCTGTTTTAACCGTGGATAACGGAGGCAGGAAGTTACAGAGGGCTTTAGCAAGGATCTTAATAGCTTCAGGTCAATTAAGGAATTTCAGACCTTCAGAGTTGAACACAGCGTCTAAGCTTAAAGCGTTTCTAATATCGGATCCTGAGGTCGGGATTGCCGCAGGCTTTAGAGACATAGACAGCGTGGTTGAATGGATTAAGTCAAGGCCTAGGCTTTCACATATGGAGATCTTCTCAACGCATCCGGACCCGGCTAAAAGGTTTAGATTTATAGACAGTTTAGAGAAGGAGATCAGAAGTCGTAGAGGGTTTCTAACTTAACGTAGTTTTTATCAGGTATGAATGGTAGGACATGCCTAGTTGTTTTAGGCGGGTAAACACCGCCTTTACTTACGTACTCCATGATCTCCTTCTTCGTGTAGATACGCCTAACGAAGACGTAATCCACCTCACCACTCCTTAAATCTACTTCAGCATCTTCTATAAGTCCATACCAAGACAGGACTACCTTACTCTCTACGTTTAGCTTATCTAAAGCTCTAATAACAGCTCTCTGTTCCTCAACACCTCCTTTAACTACGTAACACTCGTTAACTCCGAATATCATGAACGCTACGTCAGTTAGGTGGTGGTTCGTGACGTTGCCAATCCTTAAGTCGCATTTCAAAACGTGTATGTTCCTACCTTCAACTTCCTTAATTAACGCTTGGAAATCCCCTGAGATGGCTGGATACCACGTGTAGACCTTCACGTTAGGGTCGAAGTAGTTAATCACTATAGATGGGATTTTACTAGCGCCTAACTCCTTAAGTGCTGCCCACCTATGGTGGCCGTCAATTATCAAATACTTGTTAAGCCCCTCTATAGGAGCCGCTATTATAGGCATGTCTACGGCGTTTAACTCTTTAATCATTTTAACTATGTCGTTAAGTCTTTCAGTAACTATCTCCTCATGAGGTAGTAGGGAATCTAAACTTAGTAATACGTGATCCACCTTCTTCACAGGTATGTTGTACTTCGGTATCTTCACCTTCACCTTCTGTGACAATAAAGCACCACCTAAGCGTTAAAAACTACTTCTTAGTTAACCCGAAAAACTCTATAACCTTCTTAACTACCTCTAAGCCGGCCCTCTCCTGAGCTTCCTCAGTTGAAGCACCTATATGAGGCGTTAACACTACGTTATCCAGCTTTGTTAGTGGGTGGTTTTGTGGTAGTGGTTCTTCTTCGAATACGTCTAGTCCTGCTCCAGCAATCCAACCTTCATTTAAAGCTTTAACTAACGCGTTAGTATCGACAACACCACCCCTAGAAGTATTAATTAAAACAGCTGAAGACTTCATCAACTTAAGCCTAGACTCATTAATTAAATGTTTGGTTTCAGGAGTTAGCGGGACATGAATCGAGACGACGTCAGCCTTCTTCAATAAAGTTTCTAAATCTACGTATGTTGCTTCAAGCTCTTCCTCAAGTTTTGGATCTGCTCTAGCGATGTCGTAGTAAATGACTTTCATCCCGAAGCCTTTCTTAGCTATTCTAGCTACTTCCCTCCCTATCCTGCCGAAGCCTACCACACCTAAGATCTTACCTCTTAATTCAATCCCCTCAGCTTCTTTCTTAACCCATTTACCCTCCCTCATCTTTCTATCTGCGTAAGCTATCTTCCTAACAACTGCTAACATTAAACCTATGGTTAATTCAGCCACGCTTACCGTAGGCGCTTCAGGAGCGCTGAAGACTTTAATCCCCCTCGCCTCAGCTGCTTTGACGTCAATGTTATCTAAACCTACGCCGGCCCTAGCTATAGCTTTTAACTTACTACCCCTGCTTATCACGGCGGCCGTGATTAAAGGCTTACTCCTAACGAACACTACGTCCACGTCCTCAATAAGTTTAAGGAGTTTATCTTCGGGCGGGTATTCCTCATAAACCACTTCAAAACCGGCTTCTTGAAGCATTCTCAACGCGTCCTTATGTAGTGGGGCAGCAACTAAAGCTTTCATAAAATCACCTCCTCAACTCGTTAAGTACCTCCTTTAAGTTTTGAAGCATCTCCTCAATATACTCTTTAGGCATGTAACCCATATGCCCTATCCTAAACGACGTCTTCTTAAATTTGCCGTAACCCGCCGCTAATTCATACCCGCGTGCTTTCATCCTGCTATATATTTCATATCCGTCTATTCCTTGAGGTGCTTTAACGGCGGTTATCGTCGGTGATTCGTAACCTTTCCTAGCGAATAACTCCAAACCTAAGTTCTTAACTCCGGATCTAACCATCTCAGCTCTCTCTAAGTACATGTTTAACCAGGCGTGCTTACCCCCCATAAGGTCAACAACCCTAAGCATCGCGTTAATACCTATGATTTGAGGTATTGGGGGCGTGGAGGGTGTTGACCACTCCTTCTCCTGGTAGTGAACGTATTTAAGAACGTCGAAATACCAGCCTCTGTTAGGTATTGATTCAGCCTTCTTTAAAGCTTCCTTACTGAATATGCCGATGGCGAGTCCGGGCGGTACCCCGAAAGCTTTCTGACTACTTGTGAAAACTACGTCAAGACCCCACTCATCGAATTTTATATCTGCGGCGCCCATGGCTGAGACCGCGTCAACGAAGACTAACTTGCCGTGTTTCTTAGCTACTTGAGCTAATTCCTTAAGCGGGTTTAAAACTCCGGTGCTTGTTTCGTTGTATGTTATAGTTACGGCCTCAACCTCAGGGTGTTTAGTTAAGGCCTCATCTAAGTCTTCAGGTAGTACGGGCTCACCGGCTCCCTTCTCTAAAACTATAGGTTTCCTTCCATTGCTTTCAACTACCTCTCTATACCTAGACCCGAACTCCCCAATCACCGTAACTAAAACGCTTCCGTTAGGGGTTATGAAGTTTCTAACGCTGGCTTCCATAACTCCAGTTCCGCTGCTGGGGAATAGGAGTACCGTGCCTTCACGTACTTCAGCAAATTTAGCTAACCTCTCGACAGTGTCTTTATGTAGTTCCCTATACTCTTTAGATCTATGGCTAAACATCTGAAACTTCATAACCTCAAGGACTTCGGGGAAGCACGCCACAGGCCCCGCCGTAAACAGCTTTAAAGGTGTGGGCCAAACCAACTTATAAAGTTCCTCCACCACGTTACCGTATTTAAGACTCAAGTACTTCACCAAATTACTTTAACGTTAAGATCTAATTAATCTTAATTGTTTTGCCTATGTTTAGCGTGTGACATACCCATACTTCAAAAACGTTTTAACTACTAACTGCTTACATAAAACAATACGTTCTTTACTCACTGTTATCTAATGAGGTCTTTCGTAATCAACGCTTTAAGTGTGATGTTTTCAATACTTAAACGTTATTAAGGTATTTACTAAGTTAATACCTGGCGTTGAAAATGATATCGCCTACTTTAAATTATAAAGGCGTTATAGACGAGATGCTTGGGGAGAAGGCCTTCGCATATATAGCTAAGGCTAAGGAGTTAGCTAGCAAGGGTTTCGACGTGATATCCTTCGGCGTTGGTCAGCCTGACATACCGACGCCACCCCACATAATTGAGGAGGATGACCCTCTCCCCGCCTTGAAGGGCGGGGTTTCACTGCTGGGTCTTGAGCGATACCCCTCCTTAAGGGGGTTACGGGCTTAACACCGTTATGAGTCACAATAAAACTCTCAACCTTCTTAACACTAACAACGTAACCAACTCTATAAGCGATGTTCGTAGCGGCATTCAAATCAGCATTCATCTTCCTCCCACTTACACTACACACGTACAACCCCCTATGCACTCTAGCGTTTTCGTGAATAACGTGACACACTGAGCACTCTCTGCTGGTGTTGTTCTCAAGAACGATGAATAACTCAATACCATATTCTTTTAGCACATCATATAACCATTGTGTTATTTTTCTAAACCACCAAATGTTTGTGTTGTGCTCGTTACCGTTATCCTGAGTGATCATGTAGGGATATCCTAAGTATACACTCTTAACACTCCTCTCATGCAACTCCTTGGCTAGGAATCTAACGGCGGTTCTGTAGAGGTGTCTTAACCTCTCACTACTTTTAAATAACGCTCTTAAATATCTATGGTGAAACCTCTCCCAAATCTTAAGACCGTTATTCCTCATTAAATCTCTAGTGGCTTGCGTGTTCCTCTTCTCAGACTTCCACCAGTAATACTCAGACTTAACAACACCACCCTTCACCAGTATAGCATCACCACTCGTTACCACCGCAGCAAACAAGTTATTCAAACCTATATCAACGAATGCCGCCTCCTCCCCTCTGGGCTTCCCCCGCTGAATTTTATCACACCCACCCCTAATGTAACCCTTCGGATTGCTTTTTGAAGGATCCTCACCGACTTCTATTGGTATGTATGCGAACCATCTGTTAAATTCGTGCTTTATTTCAAGCCTGCCCTGCTTACCAGACCATTTGATCCTACCGACGTATTTAACCTTCACATTAAAGTCTTTGAGGGTGATGTATCCTTCACCGTTATTGACTTGCTCTATATAGTACCTATCGCTTCTGATGATGATTCTTTTAATTCTTTTCCCTAATGTTTTATCTTTCCAGTATCCTGGTGGTGTGAGTTTTTTGATGAATGGTGGTAGTTTACCCTCTTTCTTAAGTTTTAAGAGTTTAAAGAATGAGTTCCATGCTTCGTTATTCTTATTTAATACTTGCTGTGTTGTAACACACCCAACGAGTTTCTTATATCTCTCGTAATATTCTCTATAGGTTTCCTCTATATTGACCTTTTTCTTTTCGAAGAATGCTTTCCTCCTAACGTAGTTCACCTCATTCCAAAGCTTGGAACACGTGTCAGCGATTTTACGTAGGCGTTTGTCCTGTTGTTTTGTTGGTAGAAGTCTAAGTCTGACAGTCCTAACACTTTCTTTCTTTGTTTTGAGGAGGTTGGGAACCTCCATGGCTGGCATTACGGTGGGGTTTCCCCCCACCAGGGACATCCGCTGTTTTTGTTGGCCAGCCATAGAATTCCCAACCTAAGTGTTATGTAAGTTTTAAGCTTTATAAGTTTAACCTATCTATCCCCATCCTAAAGAGGCGAGGCTTTTCAGCTGTAAAAAGAATTAAAGAATTCGTTGATGAATTACTCCATGCTAAAACTTAAAATAGGCTGAGGTTAAATCGATAATGGATGAAGAACGCTGTCGCTACTGACGATAGATGAGGAAAGAACTCCCGCCTGATTAAAAACAGTTTTACTTTCACTTAAGTCCCACCATGTACGAAAAATCCAGCAGTTCTTAACTATAACTCACTCAAGAAACAACAGGGACGGAGGAAATGAGGATAGTATCAATTAAAATACCGGAAAACCTACTTGAGGAGTTAGATAGTTACGCATACAGAAACAACATGAGCAGATCCGACGTAATCAGACTAGCCATAAAAACATACCTAGCCAACAACAATACACCAAAACCAAAAATCAAAATAAGAAGAGTCGCGTTATTTTAAACCCCAACCACAAACGTATGACATACTCAGCCAGCCACCCCTTAAAAACTTTAAAGTAAAGACGTCCATTCAGTACTTAAGGGAAATCACTTACTTTAAGATAGCTTACTCACGACCACATAACCCAGTAAGAAAGCTCGTGTGAGGAACATTAATCAGAGCACGCACGTGTTATTAAACTTTAACTTACTCGTTAAATAATATATTGACGTCCACGAGATGTTAGTAATTATAGACTTACGTGTCCGTCTCCTTAAATAATAAAACGTTAAGGCAATTAAAGGAAGTTAATCCTTTTAATTTCTGATGTAATTTGTTTTAGAAGGGGCCGTAGTTTAGCTTGGTAGAATGCGGGGCTTGGGTCCCCGTGGTCCGGGGTTCAAATCCCCGCGGCCCCACTAAATTAAATCCGAAGTACCTAATTGCATACTTCATCATACTTCTACTAGGTGCCAACAGCAGAGGTTGAAGAAACTTTGAAGGGGTTGAGGTGATGGGAAAGCGATTAGAGGTATTAAAAGTGGTGAGAAACGATGGACCTCAAGCTATGGCTTAAAGAACCTGCTATTGGTTTATACCTGGGTCGATATTGATTAGGTTTTCTTTGACTGTTGTTAATAGGTTTGTGAGGTTTTCGTTGCCTTTAAGCACTTTTTCGAATGCTGTAAGTAGTTCTGGCCTGTTTTTAAGTATTTCCTTGATTCCCTCCTTCACTGTTTCAAGTATTGTTAACTCTAGTTCTAAACTTCTACGTGCTTTTCTTTTGTTTTGCATGAAGTCTGTTTTCATGATGTGGTTTTCTCTTTCTTTTATTACCTGTATTAATGGTTTAACGTTATGTAGGCTTATCGCGCTAGTCATGACTATTTTAGGCGTCCATCCGTTTTTAACGACGCCTGATATCGCGAACTCTACCTGACCGAATGTGATGTTCGCTCCCGGTAGGTCTGCTTTGTTTATTACGTATATGTCGCCTATCTCCATTATACCTGCTTTTAAAGCTTGTATCTCATCCCCTGCTTCAGGCATTAAAACAACTGCCACGGTGTCGGCTGTCTTCACAACTCTCGTGTTGAATTGCCCTACTCCAGGGGTTTCTATAAGTATGTAGTCGAACCCTATACCTTCAAGTAACTCCACACATAGAAGGACTTTAAGAGGTAGCGCCTCCTCCTCATATGTCGTCATAGACCTCATGAAAGCTGTCTGAGGTAGTGACTTCATCCTCACCCTATCCCCTAATATAGCGCCTCCAGTAAACGGTGATTTAGGATCTACGGCTAAAATAGCTACTCTATACCCCTCCTGAGAAAGTAGTTGCGTAACCGCAGACACTAAAGTCGACTTCCCAACACCGGCAGACCCCGTAAACCCAATCACGTGTGTTTTCACGAACTCATCTCTTACGAAATACTTAAGTATCTGAAAGGACTTAAGGGGGTTTTCCTCAATCGCCGATATCAACTTACTTATAGCGGCTTTATCGAATTCCTTAGACTTCCTCACTAAATACTCCACATCACTCACAGCTCAACACCTCCAACAACGTGTTTAACGCCGTTCCCAGTAATCGGAACGACCACAACGCCGTCCATCAACCCCTCCTTAATCAACAACTTAGCTGCGGCGTAACCGTAAGCGCTCGTAGGCTCAGCTAAAACACCCCTACCCCACAACTCCTTAATATAAGGCTTAACAACCTCATCATCTAACACTACGTAATACCCTCCAGTCTCGCTTAAGATCTTCGCCACATGCTCAAGCCTAGGTGCGTCAGTCAACCTAATACCGTCTGGAAGCACAGCTTTAGATCTGCAGACGTCGTAACGAGGTCTTACATACTTACGTAGTGAGTCATAACCACATGCTTGAACGGCAACTATCTTAGGCACCTCCTCAACCAACCCAGCCTTAAGCAACTCAACGTAACCCTTCCACAAACCTATCACTAAAGTACCGCTAGCTAAAGGGCTAACCACGTAATCCACGCGTTTAAACTCCCTCACCAACTCTAAAGCGAGGTCCTTCACCCCCTCCAGGAAGTACGGGTTTACCCTATGGCCTACGTAACAACCTTCGGAATCATTAACAGCTAATCTAGCGGCTTCATCCCTACTGGGGGCTTCCACGATAGTAGCGCCTAAAGCTCTTATCAACCTCCTCTTACCTAATGGGGCGTCTGCAGGCACGTAGATCTTAGCCTTCAACCCAGCGTAACCGGCGTAAGCGCTGAACGATATGCCTGCGTTACCAGAAGAATCCTCAACAATCGTTGAGCAACCCCTGAAAACAGCTTCAGAAACCGCTGAAGCAGCACCCCTATCTTTAAAAGAGCCTGTAGGGTTTAAGCTCTCAAGCTTTAAGTAAACCCCGTCAAACCTTATGATGGGGGTTCTGCCCTCACCTAAGCTAACCCTCCTCAACTCAGCATCAACTAAAGTGTTAACCTCACTTAACCCCTCAGCTTTTAACTCATGCTTAACCAGTAGGTACTCACCGCATGAAGCACATCTGTAAAGACCGGGGCTATACTCATACGTCCTACCACACTTCCAACAAACTAAGTCCAACCAACACACCCAACGAAGTAATTCATAAACGATAATAAGCTTTAACCGTTTTATGAAATTCGCTTAAAAGAACGTTGAAGTTTAAGCTTTAATAAACTAACACCACGTTGGCTTTCCTAACACGTACGCCGAAGCTGTTCTTAGGCATTTTAAATTCGTTCCTACTTTTAAGTTCATTCGTTAAAACCCCTATGTACTCGCTTATCGCGTCTCTTATGAAGTCACTCTTATTTACGTAGTTTAAATCCTTACATGCTTTCTCAATTAAACTGTCTAAACTTCTTGGAATCCTAAGCGTAAGCGTTCTAGACTTACCTACATCTAATTCCATAACTAGCACTTCATCCACCAATTAAATTTATATGCGATCATGTAAATAAGTACCTCAGAATGTATTTCGTTGAGTATTATCCTTATAGATGGCGGGATCTCAATAATACATTGAATACTTAACACGCAAATCTTTTACGTATTATTAATATTTTAAGTTAGAAACGTTTATAAACGCTATCATTTTGAGGACGACTTCATTTTAGGCTATTTTTTATAGTATTACCGCTCTTCAGCCAAACAAAACATAGGGCTTCAACTTCTAATCACAGGTATGCTTCCAAACCTAGCTATATGAACCTCCTGAAGGCTTTCTTCAACAGGTATTAACCTAATACCTAAAGACCTCTTCTTAACTTCATAAGCCGCGAGAACATCGTTAAACACCCCCTTTATTAAGTTCCTATCGGCTGGTAAGGCAACCATGTCAACACCTACTAAGCAGTATGCCGTTAGAAACGTTAAATCACTTAGTTTAAGCTCGTTAGTCCTAACTAAGTTCATTAACGTTAGATCCTCACCTACTGGAAGCATTACTTCGTTGAAGCCCAGCGTTGGTATGTTAGCTAGTTCAACGGATTTAACTATTAAGTCGTTTAATTTTTTAAGTCCTGAAGCCGACCCCGGCTTAGGGAACTTGATTTTTGATAACTTCTCTATTAAAGGAACTACGGACTCCTCCATCCACGGCGATATAGAAGCGTCAACGCCTAAGTAATCAACCCCAGCGGACTTAACTGAGTGACTTACTAAATCACTTACTTTCTTAAGGGTTGACGCTATCCTCACCTCCGGATCCTCCGTAGCTAACGCTGAGGCGTAAGTGTCTACATACCTTAACGCTATCGACACACCATCCCTAAACGCCGTTGATAGGGGGTAGTACGGAGTTTCAACGTAATCCCCTATAGCAAAACCTAAACGTGTAGCGACGTCATACCCGTAAGTCCTCACTAAGTTTAACAACACATCAACAGCTTCATCAACTCCTGAGTAATCCTTCAGTAATATCGAAGCAAAGGAGTTAGGGCATTTCATGACGTTACGTAAGTATTCGTAGTTAAGATCCTCAACCGAGGTCTGATAAGTTGAGAATAGATACTTACTTGTGCATAACCACTTAAGAAGCTCCTCACCTACGTCGTTAGAGGATATGGTGACTCTAACCGTCCAAGGAGTTAAACCAACTTCACTTAACTTACTCACAACACCGTTGACGACTTCAACGACTTCACTAGATTTTGGCGGGTTGACGTACATGAACGTTAACGCACGGATTAACACCACCTTAAACACCTCACTCACTTCATGTTTGGTGCGGGGGGTGGGATTCGAACCCACGCAGGCCTACGCCAGCGGGTCTCACACTCTTAACATGCCGGAGGACTTGAGCCCGCCCCCTTTGACCGAGCTCGGGCACCCCCGCCCATTAAGTAAACGTAATAACTATTTTAAGTTTTCGTAGGTTTTCATGTTTTGTGAGGTCCCAGTCGCTCCATCTACATCATCACTTCAGCGGAGTTTTCAGGTCATCCCCAATCAATTAACTTACTGCGGTAATTAAATCGTTTTTAAGTGGTTGCGTTAATTAGCTTAGGTTGATGTGCTACGTCTAAGAAGGGTTTATGCGAGGTATGTGAGGTTGAGGTGGCTGTAGCTAAATGTAGGTTGTGTGGGAGGGAAGTGTGTAGAAAGCATTTAGGGGGTAGGGGGTATTGCGTTGTTTGCGAGGATTTGATGTGTAGGGTATGTGGTGAGAGGCTTTCAGTAACTTCATGTGTTTACTGCGGTAAGCTCGTATGTAGGGAGTGTTCTATCGAGGTGGAGCCTGGTATACGGGCTTGCTTAGATTGCTACGTAAGGTATGGAGGGAAGCGTTTTAAAACACGTACTTAACTTAAGTATTCAAGCGTTTTCAGTTAAGTCAAGCTTTTAAGTTTTTGCTTGAATTTCCTATAAGTGGTGATGCGATGTTTGAACGTGGTTTGAACGTAGTTAAAGCGGCTTTGAAGAACTATGAGGAGATGAAGTCTAGAGAGATCCACTCGTTCCCAGTCGTTAAGATGCCTGCCTTAGCTACTTTAGGTGAGGTCTTAATTAAGGTTGAATCTCTTTTAAACCGCCTAACCAACATAGAGAAGGCCGTAGAGAGAAGCGGTTCAGTAGGGAAATTCTGCGGTGGTTGGATCTACGTTAAGGAAGCAAGCTTAACAACGGCTACACACCTCAACGACTTACTTACAGTGAGCTTCGACGAAGGAACGAACACAGTTAAATTAAGTAATAAACACGTATCTATAGCTATAGACACTTCCAGCGTAACCGTAAGGTATAGAAACTACGTAGTTAAAACGTCAATCTTAAGTAAGGACGACGTAATTCAAAACGCTGAAGTCATTAAAGCAGTAACTTCAGACATACTTAACTTAATCAATAAACTAAACCTACGTATAGAAACCTGCAGTAAAAGACTTGGAATACCTCATTAAAACTATTTTTAAACTATCTAATCCTATGATGTGGTGTCGTAGGTAAATACTCTACAGCAGGTCTTCTAGCGCTTTCCTGCGGGTAGAGATCCATCAACTCGTAAATCATGCCCGGTAATTCAGTCTTAACTGGGAGGCCTAACTCCTTAAGCTCTTCAGCTGTTATAGGCCAGTCGTGTGTGTATCTACCCATAACCAGCCTATCGATTACCAACTCAACCTTATCTTTAGGTAGCTTACCTTCAAGTAACTTACTCACGAGGTCTTTAGTTTGATTTAAAGCTTTCTCAGCTATATCAGCCAACACTAAAGTCTCATCGCTAACTTTATCAACGCCTTTCTCACGCACGACCTTTAAGATAGACGGTGCTGGGAGGGAAGTGGATTGAGTGGAGATCTGCGGATCTACAGGGCCTAAAACAGCGTCTGGATCCATCCAAATCTCGTCGGCGGCTAAAGCTATTAAAGTACCGCCGCTCATTGCGTAATGCGGAACCACAACTATCTTCCTCCCCGGATGTCTCTTCAAAGCTAGAGCTATTTGAGAAGCGGCAAGCATTAACCCCCCAGGTGTGTGCATCACTAACATAATGCCTTTATCCGGTGGGGTCATCCTAATAGCTCTTAAGATCTCCTCCGAGTCCTCAATATCTATGAATTTATATATTGGAATTCCAAACAAGCTTATCTTCTCCTGCCTATGTATTAAAGTTATTACCTTAGCGTTGAATGCTTTCTCAAGCCTACTTATTATCGAGGCTCTAGCGCTTTTAAGGGATGCGTACCTAATCTGCGGGAATATAAACGTTATGAATATCCATAAGATGAAAAACAACCATAGAAAATCTGTAAAGCCGTCCAAACATCACACCTAATCATAGTTTATCACTACGTTAATAAACGTTATTAGATTAGGTATCCTTCTTAGTTTTTATATATTCCTAAAGAATATATCTCTGGATGATGCGTTTGAATAAGGCGGTTGAAGTTAAAAACGTCGTTAAAGTTTATGGGGGTGTGGTTAGAGCTCTTAACGGTGTTGATTTAGATGTTGATGAAGGCAGTGTTTACGCGTTGTTAGGTCCTAACGGTGCTGGGAAAACAACTTTAATTAGAGTGATGACTACGCAGTTAAGACCTAATGAAGGTTATGTTAAGGTGTTTGGTTACGACGTCGTTAATCAAGCGTCTAAAGTTAGGGAGTTGATAGGGTATGTCCCTCAGGAAGTGTCTTTATGGAGTGATTTAACGGGTTATGAAAACCTGCTTATCTACGCGAAGATATATGGAATACCTAAGGATGTTAGGAAGAGAGTTGTTGAAGAGGTTTTAGATTTTATGGGTTTGAAGGAAGCGGCTAATAGGCTTGTACGTACTTACTCAGGCGGTATGATTAGAAGGTTGGAAATAGCTTCCGCCGTCATGGTGAAGCCTAAACTCATGGTTTTAGATGAACCCACTATAGGTTTAGACCCGAGCGCTAGGAAGAGCGTGTGGGAGAGGATAATAAGTTGTAAAAAGGAATTTGGCGTAACTGTGTTTTTCGCCACGCATTACATGGACGAAGCGGATAAATACGCCGACAGGATATCCTTGATGAGTTCAGGTAAGATAATAACTTCAGGAACTCCTGAAGAACTTAAAGCATTGGCTGGTGGGGATAAGGTATTGCTGAAGGTGAGTAACGTGTCTGAAACCTTATCTACGTTAAGTAAGCTTAACTACGTAGTCGTAAGTAAGGTTAATAACGGTGAGGTAGAGTTTATCGTAAATAGATCTGCTGAGGCCTTACCTAAGGTTTTAAAGGAGTTGATGAGTAACGGTGTGGAGGTAGATGAGATTAAAATCCATGAGGCTTCCTTAGACGAGGTATTTATAAAACTCACTGGGAGAAGTGCTTTACAGGAAGTGGGTAGGATTAAAGAGGTCATCAGCGCTAGGCGTATGATTAGGAGGGGTGGTTAAAACGAGTTTTAAGTTAACCCCTATATTCGCTATGGCTGAGATGGAGTTAAGGAGGTTAAGGCACGACCCCTTAGAAATAGTCACTAGGGCTATACAGCCGATACTTTGGGTGGCTGTTTTCGGGACTGTCATGGCTCGTGTGAGAGCTTTCCCCTCAGTAGGGGATTACGTGACTTTCATAGCGCCTGGAGTGGTTCTACAGTCATCGACCTTCATAGCTTTAGCATACGGTATAATGCTTGTTTTTGAGAGGGAGTCTGGAATACTTAAGAAGTTATTGTCTACGCCAATACCTAGGAGTTACATCGTTTTAGGGAGGTCTTTAGCAGGTGCTATCAGAGCTTCAACACAGTATGTGATTGTCTTAGCTTCAGCGGCGGCTGTCGGAGCTAGGATAACTAACAACCCAATAAACCTAGTCTTAGGTTATTTAATCCTCACATACTCCTGCATGGGCTTCACGTCTTTATCTATATTGATAGCCTCAGCCTTGAAAACTAGGGAGAGGTTCATGGGTATAATAGGAGCTATCACAATGCCTTTATTCTTCGCTAGCAACGCTTTATACCCGTTGGAGGTAATGCCTCCAGCCATTCAAGCGCTTTCCTTGATTAACCCACTAACGTATACGGTTTCAGCCTTAAGAACCCTCTTAGTGGTTAATACATTCAACATACTTAACGATTTCCTAGCGATTACAGCGTTTGTAGTAGTTTCCATAGCCGCAGCCATGAAGACGTTGAACAGGATTATAGAGTGACTTAAGCTTTGTGAACTGTATCAAATTAACTCATGACAGCTTTTATATGGATGCCGTGGACAGTATATAGGGAAGAACGTGAATAATAGAACGTTACTTATGGTGGTTGTTTGCGCGGTTGTTGAGGCGTTTAGCGCACAGCTAAATTTCTACTTAGGGCCTATCCCATACACTTTTCAAAACTTCGGAGTTGTTTTATCGGGGTTGACGTTACCGCCTAAGTATGCGTTACTTTCGCAACTACTCTACTTAGGTATGGTAGGCTTAGGCATCCCAGCGGCTTCCGGGTTTAAGGGAGGTATTCACGTGCTTGTAGGCTATACAGCAGGTTATTTATGGGGGTTTCCAATCTCTGCTTTTCTAATGTCTGTTTTATCTAGGAAGTATTTACAGGCAAGTAAGGTTAGTTTAGATAAAATACGCGTTAAAGAGTACGTTATCTTAACACTTATTTCCGCGGTTTCAGCAATGCCTGCATACACTTTAGGTTTTTTAGTGTTTTTCGCTTACGCCACGTTATTCACGCCGAACCTCCTCACATGGAGTTCTTCATTAATTAGGTTTTTAGGCGTTGAAGTTGGGAATCCCGTCTTAACTTTATTTATCGCTTCAGTCGCGATCTTCATACCTCAGGACGTCTTGATGGATCACTTAATGGCTATACTCACGTCTTCAACGTTGTTAAGGTATCTTAAATCGGTAGGTTACTGTAGATCTCAAGACCTTACACTACATGAATGCCTTTCCTAACGGTGTTTTAAGTGATTAAAGTAACCAACCTTACGGTGAGGGTTAACGGCTATAAAATCCTCGAGAATTTCAGCATGGACGTTGGTGAAGGTGAGTTAGCTTTAATAACTGGGAATTCAGGAAGCGGTAAGTCTTTAGTGCTTAAGGTTTTAAGCGGTTTAATCGACGACCTCTACAGAGGGGTTACCTACGAAGGCTTTGTTGAAGTTCACGGTTTAAACCCAGTTGACGCTTGGAGGAAAGGAATCGTCACATACATACCTCAAGACTTAAGCAATGCCTTAATATCTAGCGACTTACTCAGTGAGCTGAAGGTCTTTAAGGTAAGCCTCCAGAAAATACTTGAATTAACTCGGTTTTTAAGCGGGCGTCTAAACCTAAGCATAGATTTCCACGCCTTATCGGCTGGTCAGAAATTCCTAGCGTTAATATCTACAGCGATAGCTCTAGGCTTTAAAGTCATATTAATCGACGAACCTACGTCCTACCTAGACCTAAACAACTTAAGGGACGTTATAACGTTGCTTAAGAAACTAGCTGGTGAGTTGGGATTAACTATAGTTATAGCTGATAGATCCCCTGACTTAACGCGGTACGTAGATAAGGTGTTCTTACTTGAGAAGGAGGTCTCCTGCAGGCCTATAGCTTTAAAAGAGGTTGTCGGGGGGTATTTAAACTTCAGCAACGTCTGGTTTAAATACCCTAATTCGCGGGAGTGGGTCTTAAGGGATGTTAACCTACGTGTTGAAGCTGGTGAAGTAGCTTTGGTAGTGGGGCCGAACGGGTCTGGCAAGTCAACACTACTTAAAGTTGCTTCTGGAATGTATAAACAGTCTAAAGGTGAGGTTTTAAAACGTGGGAGGATTTTCTACATACCTCAAGAACCTCTATATTGGATGGCTTTAGACACGGTGGAGGATGAAGTACGTTTCAGGGGTTTAAACCCAGATTTAATCTCTTCAGCCGGTTTAAACAGTAAGAAGGACGTAAACCCACATGCCTTAAGCGTCGGTGAGGTTAGGAGGCTTTCAATATTCTTAGCGTATGCTTCAGGATCTCCACTGGTCTTAATAGATGAGGTGAGCTTAGGCTTAGATAAGACTTCATTTACATGTGTTGAGGAGTTGATTGAGGAAGCCTCCGCTAGAAATATAGCTACGGTAATAACCTCACATAACTTAATTAAAATCAAGCATTCTAAGGTGGTTGCTCTTGACGTTAGTAAGTAAGTTCGTAGACTTGGTTTTAACGCCTTTAACAAGCGATTCCTGCTACCTTAAAACCTTAAGCTTTAAAGCTAAAGTTGCTTTAACGTTCGTTGCTGCTGTTATAACGGCTTACTTAGACGTTAGTTACTTACTTGCTGTGATGACCTTCTTTACAACGCTTTCAGCAACGCTTAAATGCTTACGTCGTTACTTAACTTCATTAATTGCGGCAACACCCTTTAACTTCATATATCTCATGTTAAGTAGTGGGATTCAGCTAATGGTTTTAGGTACTGTAGATCTTAAGCAGACTTTAACAATCGTTTTAAGGATTTACGTGTTGGTTGGATTAACAGCGCTTTTCATCTATACAACGCCGCCAGCTAAAGTTATTGAGGAGTTCAACAGTAGCTTCTTAAGGAATACCTTCTTAAGCTTAATCATCGCGTTAAATGTCTTTAAGATAGCCCTCATTAATTTTAGGGAGGCTTACCACATAATCAGCTTAAATTACGTGGGTTTAAAGAGGTATAGAAGATACTCACTCCTTCTGAAGCTAGTTGTTTTGCATACCGTGTCTAAAGCTTTAACTTATTTAGAGTTATTAAGTCAGAAGTTAAGTCGTGTTAGGATAGGTGATTTAACTTATGAGTAACTCTGCTGAGGTTCTTAAGGAGGTTCTTAAGTATTTAGAGGTTAGGAAAGGTTCTTACGTCTCCGGTTCTGAGTTAGCTGAGGTTTTAGGAGTGTCTAGATCTACAGTTAATAAGTATGTGTTAAGGCTTAAGGATTTAGGTTACGTTATAGAATCGCATCCTAAGTTTGGTTATAGGTTAGTTAACGCTGACGATTTAAGTCTTGCTAATGCTTACTTACGTGATTTACGTACTGACATAAGCTTTAAGGTTGTTTACGTTAGGAGATGCGACTCCACTCAAGACGTTGCTGAGCAACTCGCTAGTCAAGGTGTTGAGGAGGGTTTAGTAGTCGTTGCTGAAGAGCTTACGTCGGGTAGGGGTAGGTTAGGCAGGAGGTGGGTTGCTAACGAAGGCGGGCTTTACTTCACAGTGGTTTTAAGGCCGAGGTACGTTAGAGGTCTTCAACTGCTTTCCTTTGCTGCTGGAGTTGCCGTAGCTGAGGCTTTGAAAGGTTTACATAATGTAGACGTTAAGCTTAAATGGCCTAACGACGTCCTACTTAATGAAAAGAAGGTAGCTGGGATTTTAATCGAGGCTAAAGCCGAAGCAGATAAGGTGAGGTATGTCTTGCTGGGGGTCGGTGTAAACGTTAATAACGAGTTGCCGGAAGACCTTCGGGAAACGGCGATTACTTTAAAGGAGTTCCTAGGTAAGTCAGTTGATCGAGTGCCTATACTTAGGGGTTTTCTAAAGAATCTCGACACGCTCTACAAACACTTGAGAGCAGGGGAGTACGATAAAGTGATTAAGTCTTGGAAGGGTTTAAGCACTACTTTAGGTAGGTATGTTAAAGCAGTAACTGTTGATGGTAAGGAGATTTTAGGTAGGGCTGTTGACGTAGATTTAAACGGGTCTTTAATAATAGAGTCAAGCGTTGGTAGAGTTAAACTTGAAGCCGGCGATGTTTACCACCTACGTTGAAATCTCTAAACGCTTAGAAAGATTGAAGCGGTTACGTTTAAAGCTAAATTAACCTCATCAACATAATCTTAAACGTTTACGGTGGTTGAGATGAGTGAATGTTTAAACTTCCCGGATGAGGTAAGGACGCACACGGCTTTACATATTATTAAAGGAGCTGTAGTTAAAGTCTTAGGTGAGGGTTCTTTATGGACTGCCTCCACCTACGTGTCTGGAAAGCATGGAAGACTTACCGTGACCTGCCAATCCAAACCATCAGATGATGAAATTAAGAGAATAGAAGCTTTAGCAAACGCTAAAGTTGAGGAGGACTTAACTATAGAGCGTATTGTCATACCTAGAGAGGAAGCTGAGAAGACATACGGTCAGATAATATACGACTTATTCCCAATCCCGCAGGAGGTTAGGGAGTTAACTATAGTGATAGTTAAGGATAGGGATGGAAGCATATGGAATATCAACGCATGTAATAAAGAACACCTCCCATCAAGTAAGTGCGTGGGTAAGATAGCGTTAGAAAAACCTAGGTTTAGAGCATCTAAAAAACTTCTTGAACTTCCCTTCAATATCGAACCTTAACAAGCAATTTAACAATTCCTACTCTAGCTAGCTTTTAGTTCATCACTCAGGTATATTAACTATGTAATTAAGATTATAGTTAGGTGTTTAAAAAATGAAGTGTTTCCAATGTTTACATTTTAAACCTTCTGAAACATACCCTAAGCTTGGAGTTTGCGGTTTAAGTAATGAAGCGGTTTTAGGGGTTGGTGAAGCTTGTGAAAAAGTCAGCAGCAAGTTTGAGGTTTTAAGAGATAAATTGAAAAGGGATGGTTGGCTTTACTGCGTTTCATGCCGGAAGCTCATCACTACTGAGGATGAGTTATTAGAGCATTTAGATGAGGTAAGTGCGGATTTCTTAATTGATGAGTTTGCTTGGGAGGATCTACCAGCTAGTGATTAGGTGTTTAAGCCTTGCTTGAGGAGATTTCTTTTATTGTTGGCGGTCCTCAAGGTAGCGGTATAGAAACCTCCGCTGTAGTTCTTACTTACGCGTTTGCTAGAGCTGGGTACGGAGTTTTAGTTGATAGAGAATATTTCTCAAATATTAAGGGGAGACATAGCTATGCTTTATTTAGGGTCTCGTCGAAGAGAGTTCCGAAAGCTTTAAAGTACTTAACGAACATGCTCGTGGCTTTAGATGCTGAGACCGTGTTTACACATTATAAGAGTTTGAAGGATGGCGGCATCCTAGTTTACGATGTAGGTATTTCGTTGAAGAAGTTTGATGCTATACCAAGCATTGAAGACGAGTTAAGAAGTAGGTTAGCTAAGGAATTCAAGGATTTAGGGTTGGATGGAACCGTTGAGTCTTTAGCTAATTACTTAAGGAGTCGTAAGAACGTTTTCGTGGTGGGTCTTGACTATAGTAAGGTAATTGAGGAGTTCTCTAAAGAAGCTTCTTTAAAACCTCATCAAGCGTCGATGTACTTAAGCTCTATACCGACGGCGGCTGTAACTACTTTAACAGGCTTACGTGAAAGCGCCTTAAGTTTTGCTTATATGAGGAGGTTCAACGATCCGAAGGTGGTTGAGGAGAATATAAAGCTTTCTAAAGTGGTTGCCAATCGCGTAAGGAGAGTTTACGACTTCCCACCCTTATTGAAAAACTCGGAAATAGGGTTTAACGAAGTTTTAGTAGTGTCTGGAAACGATGTAGTAGCTATGGGTAAGGTTGTCGGCGGTCTACGATATCAAGCTTACTACCCTATAACACCAGCAGCTGATGAGAGCTTCACTTTAGAAACTTACAGTAGATTTAAGGTTGGCGACGAATACGCGACTGTGGTCGTCCTTCAAACAGAGGATGAAATAGCTGCTATAACTTCAGCTATAGGTGCGGCGTTAGCTGGGGTTAGAGCCGCTACAGCAACTAGCGGACCTGGATTTTCCTTAATGGTTGAAGGTTTGGGGTGGGCTGGTATGAATGAAGTGCCTGTAGTAATAACCTACTATCAGAGGGGAGGTCCTAGCACGGGACTACCTACGCGAGGTTCTCAAACAGATCTTCTATTCACTTTATTTGCGTCGCATGGTGAATTCCCTAGAATAGTGATCGCGTCTGGAGATCATGAGGAAGCGTTTAAAGACTCTATAGAGATTATGAACCTAACTGAGAAATATCAGGTGCCGGGGATACATCTACTCGATAAATTCTTAGCCAATTCTTTAATGACTTTAACACCTCCCGAACTTAGTGAATTACGCGTGGATAGAGGCGTTGTAACTGAAGGCGGTGATAATTACTTAAGGTTTGACATGAGTAAAGGGCCTGTTTCGCCGAGGGCTTTCTTAGGTTCTAACGTGATTATGTACTACACAGGCGATGAACATAATGAAGTAGGGCATATAAGTGAAGATCCAATCAACAGAATCAACATGTATACTAAGAGGATGGTTAAGTTAGAGCTTATGAGTAAGGAAATACCTGAGGACTTCCTGGTTAGGCTTTACGGTGACTTAGATGCGGACGTACTTTTAATAGGTTGGGGTTACGTTAAGGGTGTTGCTTTAGAGGTTATGGATGAGTTAAGTAGGGGCGGTGATATTAGCTGTGCTTACCTTCATTTAAGGGGGTTTTCACCGTTCCCAAGTAGATTCGTTGCGGAAGTTCTTAAAGCCTTTGAAGGTAAGAATGTGGTGGCTTTAGAGCATAGTTACTTAGCACAGCTTTCTAAGGTTATAGCTATGAACACAGGTTTTATGATTCGGAAGGAGATAGTGAAGTTTACTGGGAGACCTATGTTAGTTGATGAAGTCCTACAAGCCTTAATTAAGATAGTTGAAGGCGTGTCTAATAGGGAGGTGTTAAGCCTTGGGGAGTAGTCAAGTAAATTATAGATCGGGTTTATGGATTGACTGGTGTCCTGGATGCGGTAATTACGGTATAGTAGCGGCAGTGTATCAAGCCTTCGCAGAGCTTAAGTTAAGACCTAATGAGGTAGTCGTGGTTTCCGGTATAGGATGTTCCGGTAAAACACCACACTTCATTAATGCTAACGGCGTTCATACGTTACATGGTAGGGCTATACCATTCGCTACAGGTATTAAGTTAGCTAATCCACATCTTAAGGTGGTGGTTCACGTAGGAGATGGTGATTTACTAGGTATAGGTTCGGCACACTTCGTTGCTTTAGGCCGTAGAAACCTAGACGTGAAGGTAATAATGCATGATAACGGCGTTTACGGCTTAACTAAAGGTCAGGCCTCACCAACGCTTAAACTAGGGGTTAAGACTAAAGCTTTACCTAACGCTAACATTCAAGACGCTATCAACCCTATAGCCTTAGCTATTGCTTCGGGCTACACATTCGTCGCTAGAAGCTACGCTATGAACACCCAGCACTTGAAGGAAGTGCTTAAGAAAGCTTTAGAACATAAAGGTGCTGCGTTTATCGACGTGCTACAACCATGCGTTACGTTTAACGACGTCTACACAGTTGAATATTATAATAAGAGGGTTTACGTCCTGGAGGAGGGTTGGGACCCCGTAGTTAGGGAAGGTACGGAAGATGAGGTTAGAAATAAAATGCTTAACGCGTTGATTAAATCTATGGAATGGGAGGATAGGATACCCATAGGGGTATTCTACATAAACCCGTTTAAATCGACGCTTGAGGAAAGGCTGGATCAGAGGTTTGAAGGTGCTTACCTTAAGAAACCTCCTGCTAAGCAAAGCATATCTTACGAGGGTAAGCCGCTCTTAAGTAGGGATATGTTTAAAGAAGTCTTCAGCAGGTTTTTTGTTGAGGTTGAGAAGTAAAAAAGTTTTTATATTTGTGGGTTAAGCTTATAGCCTAACAACCTACTGATTAATACGGAGCAGGCGTTATCGCCTGACGCGTTAACAGCGGTTCTTAAAGCGTCAGCTATTGGATCCACGACTAACATTATGCCGATGCCTTCCAGCGGCAGTCCTACAACGGCGAGTACGTAAGCTAACATTATAGTGCCTCCGCCTGGTATCGCGGCCGTAGCTACTGAACCCACTACAGCCGCTAAAACCAGCAGCGATATTTGATAGGGTGCTAACGGAATTCCGAAGAGTTGAGCTATGAATATAGCGCTTAAGGCTTGATATAGGGCTGTACCGTCCATGTTTACCGTAGCGCCTATGGGAACCGTCACCTGAAATACTTCCTCAGGTACTCCCATCCTCCTAGCCGCGTCCATATTAACCGGTAAGGTTACAGCGGAAGACCTTGTTGTGAAGGCAACTACGAATGGTGTGAATTGAGCTTTAAAGTATTTTATCGGGTTTAACCCGCCTAACCAGACTATGATTGAATATATTACGAAGAAGTGAAAGAGCGTGAAGCTGTATTGAGCGACTAAGAACTTACCGTAAGCACCCAACATAACCGGTCCGTAGGAGATCATTAACCAAGCTGCGTAAGCAAATATAGCTATTGGCGCGTAGTACATGATCATCCTAACGAACTGTATTAAAGTCTTAGAACCTAAGGATAGGTAGTAAGCAACCTTCCTACCTTCATCCCCTAGTAAAGTAACCCCTACACCCAGTATTATAGCGAATATGATCATCGACATAGCTCCGCCAACGGCTAGTAAAGCGTTAAAATCTGTTTGGAAGAATGACATGAGGATGTCAATACCTGACGGTGGTGTTGGAGGTTTGTAATCCTTAGGTGGTTGTAAACCAACACCTACGCCTGGGGCGAAAAGCTGACCTGCTAAAATGCCCCAGACAGCGGCTAAAGCGGAAGTTCCTATGTATAGGATTAACATCCAAACAAGTATCATGCCTAACCTCCTAGCGTTAGCTATGGAGGAGGTTGCGGCAGCTATCGTGAAGAATATCAGTGGTGGTATGACAATCCTAATCAAACGCACGAAGATATCTCCAAAAGCTTTAAACCAGGCTGCCGCACTTGTCTGCACATCTTTAGGGGCGGTAGCGCTTACAACCCAACCTACAGCAATACCTAGTATGAAACATATCAGTATCGCTAATAAGAACGTTCTTTGAATACCGCCTCTAGTTGAATGGGTGGCCGTATATACCACCATTATATTGGTTGTTACCAACTTAAAAACTTTTTCAACACGTTATTTAACATTGACAAAAGCGTTTATCAAGTAACTAAAGCTGGTGAATCACGTCTAAAGGTTAATTAATACATGATAGTATGTCTTTAGCTTCATGACTTCATAACTGATGTATAGTTAAATACTTTAGTGGGAGTAGTTATGTGGTGGTTGATTTGACTCTTGCTGAGGTTAGCGAGCCTAAGGAAATTAAAGACTTGATTAGAGACTTACGTAGTAAGTTAGGCGACGTTCAAGATTCTTCGATTGTGTGGTATCTTAATAAAATACCTCAGTATATATGGAGTGTGTGGGGAAAGAGTTTAAGAAGGTTTGGAATCTCTTGGCAGGAATTTCTAAAGATAGTTTCAGAGAATAACGACTTACTCGTTAAGTGGGCTTTATACGATCAAGTTGGGTGGGATGACGTGATTAATAAGCTTAGATCCGACTTGTTAAGTTATGTACAGCAACGTAAATCAAGAAGTAAAACGCTCTTAAGCTTTCTTAAGTAGGTTAAGTTTGAAGTGATGAGCGTATTTAAAATCTGAGTTCGTGATGTAGTGGCGGCTGTCTGAGCTTTCCACACCTCCGACTAAGCTTTTTTAATAAGTAGTTTATTGTTAACGACGTCAGCGTTTATTAAGCCTTCATCCATTAACCAAGATATGTATGAACTAACTGCGGATTTAAGAAGTATATAGGAGGGTATGTTCGCTACCTTAACGTTTAAGTTCTTGAATACCTTATCAAGCATCTCCTCGAAAGACACCGGTCCCCAACCAATAACCTCAAGTAACTTACTCCTGACGTTCTCTATAGCTTTCATGTTCTCACTTATCTCGGTTAAAGCTTCAGAAGGTGAGGATACTTTACCATGTGAAGGCACTATAAACCTGTAATTAAGTACTACGTTACTAAGCATGTTTAACGTCTTCCAAGCCCCCTTAACGTCTATGTGATACGGTATTACATACTTCGACAGGATCTCTATAGAGAAGAAAGCGTCAGCCGAAAATAACACGCCGTCTTTAGAGAATCCTAACATACCTAAGGAATGCCCAGATAGGTTTAAAACCTCCAAGCCTAATTCACCCTCAACTTCACTTATGTCATGAACTTTAACACCTTTAGCTACAAGTAACTTAGACTTTAAACGCTCCGGCGGCATACTGCCGTAGAGATATATAGCTTCAATTAACGGCAGCTCAATGAACGGCTTCTCGTAGGGACTTGCGTATACGTCGACGCCTAACCTCTTAACTAAGATTTCATTACCGCCTATATGGTCGGCGTGTGAATGCGTGTTTATCACAGCCCTTAAGTTAAGTCCTAAACTTCTTAAGATGTTGTGGATCTTCCTACCGTAATCCTCATCTAAGCCGGTGTCGATAACGACACACTCCTTCTGATCTAATTTAATTAAACCTACGTTGGTCCTACCAGGTATGACATAAACGTTTTCTGAAAGTTTTAAAACATTTGAAGACATTCAACTAACGCCTCCTTACTATAAAAGGTATTTTGAGTTTAATAGCTTAATAAACGTACTAACCGATGGTGTAGTAAGTGAGTGTGGATAGGGAGGCATTACTGCGTAGGCTTAAGGAAGCTGAAGACATACTTAAGAAGGTTGAGGTTCCCGGCTTCGACGTTGACGTAGTAAGTTCTGGAGTCGTTCAGAAATTAAGGATCTCAACAGACGGTAGGAAGCTAGTTGTATATGTAGACTTCAGAAGCAGCGATCCCAACTGCGGTTTCTGCAAGTTTATAAACCATACGTTATGGACAACCATAGCTAAGGAGATAAAAAACGCTTTAATCAATGAAGGATTCACGGAGGTTTTAGTCGTTGATTCAGCTTCCGGAGCATTGCTTGAATAACGGTAAGTACGCGCGTGTGAGGTAAGGTGGTTGAAATGCTTGACTTCCTACTAAACCTACTCACGATATATGTTAAGGTTTTCGCTATAATAGATCCTTTCGCGGCTATACCTACATACTTAACCCTTACTGAAGACTTCGATGAGAGGAGAAGGAATGAAATAATACGTAAGGCTTTCGTAGCTATGACGTTTATGGTCATCGTATTTACTTTAATGGGTGTTTGGATACTGAATTTCTTCGGCATAACTATAAACTCCTTGCGGGTGGCTGGAGGTTCCATACTTGTGGTTTTAGCTTTTGACATGCTGGGTGAGGCGCCGAGGTCTAAAAAACTTGAGCCTGGCGAAATAGCTGTAATGCCTATAGCTACACCGCTACTCGTAGGTCCTGGCACGATGACGACTATAATACTTTCAACGCTTGAGAACCCTTCTATCTCAGGTTACCTAACAGTCTTAACGGCTTCGTTGATGGCTGTAGCGACAGCAACTATCATACTTAAGTACTCTGAATTCCTAGTTAAGAAGTTAAGTAAGTCCTTCATTAAGGGTTTAGGTAGGTTTATGACTATAATAATAGCTGCTACAGGTTTTGAAATGATTAAAGCCGGTGTTATGGGTTGGCTCTCCGGGTGAGAGAACTGCTTTACTCGATTATGAAGGAAGGTTATCACGGTCTTCGTCTTAATTAAAAATTTTAGTAGGTAGAGATACCACACCTTAATAATGGATTTTAAAGCTTATAAACGTGCCTAGCAATAATATTACATGAGGTGTTCCCTACGAGCGGTAAGGAAGCCCTAGGGTTATTTTTAACGGTTTTAGCGTTAGCGATATTCGTCTATGAAATACTTTACGTAGGTCTCTTCATAGGGACGATAGGAGTTAAAGGATCCGTAGCTACAGACGCGGTCTTAATAAGTTTTGGGTGGTTGCTGATTTTAATAGGTCCTGCGCTATGGCTTGGTGAGGTTCCAACGAACGTTAAGAAGCTAATTGAAGCTAAGACAGGTAGGAAGTTAAGTTGAGGTGAGGTATGATGTACGTGATTGTCATACTGTTAGTCGTTTTAGCTATTTACGGCCTTGCTTACGTATTCTACGGCAAGAAAATACTTGAGCAGAAGGTAGTTAAGGCATCGCCTGAGAGGTTAACTCCCGCTTACGAACGTTTCGACGGTATAGACTACGTCCCAGCTAATAAATACGTCCTCTTCGGTCATCACTTCGCATCTATAGCTGGTGCGGGCCCGATCGTAGGCCCGGCAACAGCGATGGTTTGGGGTTGGGGTCTACCCCTGATTTGGGTTCTCTTCGGCAATATATTCATAGGGGCTGTTCACGATTACCTAGCTATAATGGCTAGCGTTAGGCATGGAGGACTTTCAATAATGAGCATAAGCGAGGGTGTGATGGGTAGGAAGGCTAAGTACATCTTCCTAGCCTACGTGTGGTTCGCGCTCGTGTTGGTTTTAGCAGCTTTCTTAAGCGTTGCTTCAAGCACGTTCGTAGCTGTGCCTACCGCGGCCACGATCTCAGTCCTCTTCATGCCTATAGCTTTACTTTTCGGGATGCTCGTCTATAGAACGGGCGTCAGCGTCAAGACAGGTACTTTAATAGCTTTAGTTCTTCTAGTGCTGGCGTTCTTCTACTCGCTTAACACGCCGCTCTACTTAACCTATGAGGCTTGGGTTGTTGTATTAACGCTGTATTCCATACTAGCTGCTGCGCTACCAGTATGGTATCTACTACAGCCTAGAGACTACATAAACGCTTACATGCTGTGGACTTTCGTAGCTCTAGCTATATTAGGTGCTTTAATAATCCCTGAACTAATGTTTACAGGACCTATATACACGGGCTTCGCAGCCCCCGGCACCGTAATAGGTGCTTTACCAGGTACTTCAGCAGGTAAGGCTTTAACAGCGTATTTCTGGCCTACAGTACCTTTAGTCATAGCTTGCGGCGCTCTCTCAGGCTTCCACTCAGTAGTGGGTTCCGGAACCACTTCAAAGCAGTTAGCTAACGAGTTAGATGCGTTGCTAGTTGGTTACGGAGGCATGTTAACTGAAGGAGCTGTTTCATCGCTGGCTGTCATAACTCCTATAGCTTTAGCCTGGTCTTTCGCTTCATTACAAGCCGCTACGGGAGCCCCCATAGCTAGTGCTTTACTGAAGGTCGGCATTAACGCTACGAAAACGCCTGTCATAACGGGATTAGCCGCTGCCGAAAGATTCTACACAGGTTATGGAATTGAGCAAGCACTTGCTTGGTCGAGGGTATTCGGTGCTACGTATTTCGAAACGTTCTTCGTTACGTTTAGGACGTTCGCTGCTTGGGCTTTATCAGGTTTCGTATTAACGACGCTCGACACTTCAAATAGGTTGGCTAGGTTTGCTTGGAGGGAATTCTTCGATTGGGTTAAGCCTAGAAGCGAGTCAGCTTATAAAGCGTTAACGAATAGGTGGGTTGCTTCAATAGTTGCTGTAGTCATAGGTGCTTTAATGGCTTACCCGAAAATAACAGTTTACATACCTGAAACAGGGCAGACATTAACTGTCTACGCATATTCCGTCGTGTGGCCAGCCTTCGCAGGAACTAACCAGTTGTTAGCTGCGTTAGCTCTGTTAACAGGTGCTTTATGGGTTTACGCAATACTTAAAGTGAGGGGCGGGATTTCATGGCTTATTATGGTTCCAGCGATGTTCTTATGGGTTACTGTAACAGCAGGTTTGATTTGGTGGATGATCGCTGTCGTTCCTGGGTTGCCGACGTTATATCAGATAGGCGCTGGTAGCATCGTAGCTGTTAGCATAGTGTTGGACTTCCTACTGATAGGTCTTTTCGTAGCGGGTTTAAGAAGAGCTAAGTAGTTTTTAATAAGTAAAACTTACTTTTTAATTAACTTACGACCTTCTAACTCGGGTGTATTAGGAAGTGGTGTTTAAACGTGTTTATAACGTGTTAAGAGAGTTTGTCAACTTCGTGAGAGGCGTTAATCAAGCCATAATTGAGGAAAGCGTTGGCGCTTTAGAGCTTGAGCATATGGAGTTAGAAGCAGCTTTTCTAACGTTAGTTATGGGTTCTTTAACAGGGGTTAAGACCATACCTACGTTACTTAGTTTAGAACTTTTAGAACCTCTTAAAGATGAGTTGAAGGTCTTAACTTCAAGGGCTGTTAAGGGTAAGGACGTCTTAGGGGATTTAATGTCTTCGTTGGGTGGTGAGTGGTGATAGACTTCTCATCCTTTCTTCAACCTCTTTCAGGTGAGCCCCACGTAGTTATAGTGTTGGGTAAGGGCGGGGTTGGTAAAACTTCAGTTTCGCTGACTATAGCTAGTGAGTTAAGCGAGTTAAGCGATACGTTGTTAGTGAGTTTCGACCCAGCTAAACACATTATGGAGTATTTAGATTTGCGGGAACCCATGAAAGTAGTTAAGGTGAGGGGGAGGTTACACGCTTGCCAACTGGATATAGACCTTGCGGCTAAGGAAATAACTTCAAAGTACGTAGATCTACTTAATGAGATCCTCCCTTCCTTAAGCGTTTTAAATCTGGAGGACGTCGTTAAAACCATGAAGTACGCGCCTGGAGTTGAGGAGGAAGTCTTCCTGAAGAGGTTGTTAGACATATATAGACGTAGTGAGTTTAAGTACGTAGTTATAGATACACCCCCTACCGGGATATCCCTTAGGACTTTAGCGTTGCCTAAGCTTTACATGATCTGGGTTGAGAAACTTATTGAGGTTAGGGAGAGGATCGTATCTCTACGTTACGTGATTGCGAAGACTTTAGGTAGGAAGTATGAAGTTGATGACCCGGCTTTAAAGAAGTTATATGAGATTAGAGAGGATTATAAGTATTTAAACGAAGTTTTAAAGGATTTCTCAAGAACCTCATATGTTGTGGTGGCTAATCCGGAACCCCTACCCGTCCATGAGATGAAGGAAGTGATATCTTTCTTAGAGGGGGAGCTGCGGGTTAAGCCTAAGCTTTTAGTGTTGAATAAAGTCCTCCCTAAGGAGGTTGCTGTTAAGTTAGGGGTTTATGAACAGCAAATCAAATACGTTAATGAGGTGGGGTCAATGCCATATAAATCCATTATGGTTGGGTACTTAAGCAACGCCCCCTCAAAACTCGACGATATAGTTAAGCTTAAGGAGGCCTCAACAGTTTTAAGGGGAGGTGGTTGAGACGGATTTCCTCGACGTTATAGCCTTATCTACCCTAATGATATTAACCGTAGCTATCGTCGTATGGTATTTTAGGATGAGGAAGAAGATGATAAAGTTTCTTAAGGAGTTTACAATTAAGCTTGAAGAGGTTTTAAAACCTAAGGATAAGGAGTACCGCCTCCTAGGCTATTTAGTGGGTTATAAGGCGTTCTTCACGTTGAGCGATGATAGCAAAGCTTACGTTTTACTTACTACAGCACCTAGACTTTCACTTATTTACTACCCAATAGCTAGAGCTTTAGGTCACGAAGATAGAGTTACTATAGCGTTAGAACCCAGTAGAAGAAGGGTTGTGAGGGAAGCACATGCTGTGAAGGAAGGTGAGTCAAGACTTAAAGCTATATTAAGTAAGGACTTAGGTGAGGAGTTAAGCAGGTTAAGCACGACTAAAGTTAACGTTAGGTGGGGCACTTATGAGATATTCTATGAAGATCCTAGGGACGTAGATCTCTTATTAGGGATAATCAACGACGAAACCATACCAATCTATAAGGTGTCAGCTTATAAAGGCCTGAACCTCACAGAGATAGTTTCTAAAGCTGAGGTAGGTAAGGTGGAATACCTATACGAGAAACTACGTGAATATACGAAGAAAGTAACTAAATCAACGCAGCAGCAAGTTTAATAAAGCATAGTTTTAAAGTTAGGTAGATTCGATGTTTTAAAAGCTCTTTAAATTTCAGAGGGTTTCGTTAGGTGTGCTGTGGCTGAAGCTATTAACATCTCACGTGTTTGGTTTTTAATTTATGATGTACTTACTTCTCTATGTATGTCATTACTGTAGCGGTAATTCAAATATAAACTCATGTGTTTATACATTTAAGAAAGTAGTTAGCTTTAATGTTCATTTACATGAATTTACAAATGCTTAATAGCCCACTACGATTTAATGCGTGGTCAAGGTCTAAGATGCGTGGAGAGTACCCGTTCATAATGGGCGAGTTGAAAACGCTTGAGGCGTCTCGTAAGAACCTACATGAGCTTCTATTGAAGATGGCTGACACAGCTTTTCAAGGAAGAGCTTTAGGTGAAGCATATCAAATATTGTTAGATATGTTTTCAGATAAGGACACTACGATATTCTTAGGTTTGGCTGGATCCATGAGTACTGCGGGGATGTGGAAGCTAATTAAGTGGTTGGTTGAGGAAAGGTTTGTTGACGTTGTTGTCTCCACCGGAGCTATAATAAGTGAGGATATATATGAAGCTATGGGGTTTAAGTATTTTAAAACCTACCCATGCGTTGATGACGAAACCCTACTTAAGCATAAGATGGATAGGTTTTACGACACAGTAGCTGACGAGATGAATTACAGGAAGATGGAGGGACTTATAAGGGAGTTTATAGAGACATTACCTCCGGACTCAATCTACTCTACGGCCGAGTTCCTACACCTTTTCGGCAAGTACCTCAACGAAAGAGGTATAGACTCCATAGTCTCAGCTGCTTACCGTTCTAAAGTGCCTGTGTTTTCACCGGCTTTAGTGGATAGCGGTTACGGTATGGGTGCGCTGATGGCCTACCGTAAAGGTCATAGGATAGTTTTAGATATGGTTAAAGACTTTCATCAAATCGTGGAGGTTGGCTACCGCTCGAATAAGCTTTCAGCTATATATATAGGGGGTGGGGTTCCTAAGGATTACGTAAACCTCGTGACGGTAGCTCAAACGTTAATAGCTGAGGAGGAGGGTAGGCACGACTTCTATAAATCTCTAGAGTATGTAGTGCAGTTCACTACGGACGCCCCTCAATGGGGTGGTTTAAGCGGCGCAACTTTAGAGGAGGCGGTGAGTTGGGGTAAGGTCTCGCCTAAAGCTAAGAAGAAAGTAGTGTATGTTGACGCAACTATAGCTTTGCCAATAGTTGTGCATGCGTTAATTGACGGCGGTGTAAAGAGGGTGGGTAGATACGACTCTAGTTGGTTGTTTAAAGGGTTAGGAGGTGAGTGAGATGGCATCTCAAGAAGACTTCATAGTTGGTAAGCATTACTACGCCAACCTATACGATATAGACGTTAAAGCCGCTTCCGACGAGGAAGGTCTTCGGAAGGCAGTACTTGAGGCTGTGGACAGGGCTAAAATGCATCTAGTGGAGATCAAGTCTTGGAAGTTCGGAGGTAAGAAGGGAGGGGTTTCAGTAATAGCTTTAGTTGAGGAATCACATATAGCTGTGCATACATGGCTTGAGTATAGATACGCTACTGTAGATGTATATACTTGCGGCGAACAAAGCGATCCTTTAAAGGGTATTGAAGTGATTATAGAGTTCTTAAAGCCTAAGAACTATAAGTTAATGTATGCGGATAGGTCGCAGATATCCGGTTAAAACCCGGTTAAACGGTTTTTAAAGACTTAACCTTCAAACCTAAAGCTTTTAAGCTTTCGTAAGCTTCCTTCCTAGAATATAGGGTTAAAACGCCATATACTTGGATTTTAAACCGTTTAAGTACATCAACAACGGCGGCGATCTTGTCTGGAGTGTTAACGAGCGTCTCTATTATCAAGGCTTGATGCTTGTCGGTTAAGCACGTCCTCGAAGCGATTATAAACTTTACTTCATTGTTTTGAGTGTCGAGGTAATGCGTGGTTACATACCCTTTACGGTCTGAAAGCGCTTCATCTATGAAGGGGCATATATCGCAGGTTAGCTCCATAGCTACAGGACCGCTTAATAGTAGGGCATGCGTTGATGTTGGAACGACTAAATCAACTCTAGCGTTTTCAACGAATTCCTCAGTAATCAATGAAAAAAGGTTTAGGAAACCGGGTTTAGTTACGATGTTGACGAGCCCTTGATCCAACCTACTTAAAGATTCGGCGATTAACCTATCTAAGATTTTAAGCTCCTCCAACTTACTTAATATCCTGTCAACTGTCCTCTCTTCTGGAACGCTTATTAAGTTAACGTACTTCCAGAGCGTCTGATACGGTAAGTCAAGCAGTTTCTGAATATCTCTTAAGCTGTAGTAATACCTCATAACGTTTAAAACTTTTAAAGCGTAGACTTTCTTCGTGTCTTTATGCGACCTCACTAGGTTTCTAGGCGAATTTCGCACTTTTCATCAAGTAATAACTATTTAAGTTAATATAAGCTTTGAATTTTAAAAACTCCATACCTTACAGTGGTTTGAGGGTCTTCAGGTTCTATATACTCCTTAAGATCTGACTTAACACCCACTTCCTCCAAAACATACTTGAAGTCCTCCACCCAATCGTATACTCCACACCACATGCAGAAACTACCTGAGAACTTCACGACGACCTCATCTTCTTTTACTTCAATAACTTCAGCTACAGCTTCAGGAGCTCTTCTGCTGTTGTAGATCTCAACTGCTTTACTCACCAATTCTTTAAGATTCAAAGCCATCACCTACTATAAAATTATTTAGGAAGGAAATATAGGGGTTTAGTAAATGGCGGTTGGTTTCGTCGGTAAAGAAGGCTTAACCCTCTACGTCATAGCCGCGGTTTTAGCCACGCTTTTGATTTATGGATTGATTACAGACTCCACGAATGTTTGGGTGTTCTACACATCTCTTGGAGATGAATATTTCTACGTAGCTGTTTTCCTAATACTTTACATATTTATAGATGCTGAGTTCGCGTACTCAACGCTATCGTTAGTTCTTTTCTCAGTAGCTACGAATGCCGTGATCAAGCAAATAGCCGCTGTTGAAAGACCTCCTAAAGAGTTTTGGAGGATTGAAGCTGAAGGTTATTCTTGGCCTAGCAGACATGCTATGACTTCAGCCACTCTCTGGAGTTACATCGCGTTAAAATTTAAGAATATGGCTTTAAGACTCGTAGGGTTGATTTCCGTGTTAGGTATTTCCTATTCTAGGGTAGCTTTAGGAGTTCATTGGTTGAACGACGTTGTCTGGGGAGTTATCTTCGGTGTTTTAATATCTTTGATTTTCTACTTGATCCAGAAGTTCTTAGGGGAAGGTTTAAGCATCACGTATTTATTCCTAGCCATAACCGCCGTGATGTCTTTAATAGCTGGTTTTAATTATGGTGATATACAGGCTTTAAAAGTATTAGGTATAACTGCAGCCTTAACTAACGCCTCGATTTTAAAACCTAAGTTCAGATCTTTAAACACGTCTACGTTATCAGCTAAACTAACGGCTTCCTTAACAGCTTTAGCAACGTCGGGTGCTGTAGCAGTGTTCATCAAGTTAGAACACCCTATAGCCATCATAGGTAAGTACTACTTAATAACCACTTTATTAACCGCTACGCCGGTAGTAGTTATTCACCTTTTCAAACATTCGTTTAAAAACTAACCCATACCCATCTCAAGCAACTTCTTCTTTTAACAAGGTAATTCTCTAGTTAGGTTCAGGTAAGCATTTAATATTAAGTTTAGCTTATTAGCTTAAGTCGCACGCAGTTATTTTTATTTTCGCAGCAGTAAGTATCTTGGTGTTGGTTTGATGGATGAGGGTTTCAACGCGTTAACAACGCAGCCTGCGTTGTTAATACCGCTGTATTTTACTTGGTCAGTAACGTATTTCCTTATAATAGCTGGTGCTTTCGGATATATAGCTTATAAACCTGGTCGGAAGCCATACAAAGCAGATAACGTCGAGTTCGTGATCGTTACCGTAGCCAATAATAAAGTTAAAAACACGTTGATGGAGTCTCTAACTAGCTTAAGGAGGAGATTCCGTGATAAGGTGGTTTGGGTTGTTGTGGATGAGGGTGCTGAGTTAATACCTTTCTTAAACAGCTTAAGCTTTTCAGATCCTTTCTTAAGGCTTGTTGTAGTGCCTAAAGAGTATTTAGGCGGACGTAGGGGTAAGGTTAGAGCTATGTCCTACTTCGTTAAATACTTCGTTAATGATGATGTATGGTATGTCTTTCTAGATGATGACAACATAGTTTTAAACGATGACTTCCTATATGAGATACCTTATTACGAGGAGAAAGGTTACGTGGCTTTCAACCCAATCCTTAAGCCTAGGAAGTCTAGGTCTGTTTTAGCGTATGTAATCGATTGGTTCAGATACTTCAACGACTTAACAATCTACAGGTTTTTCACGGGTTTCTTAGGTATACCGCTTTTAGGTCTTCACGGGGAACTTTTAGGAGTTAAAGGTAGTGTGTTAAGTGAGTTAGACCTTACATTCAACTCAATAACTGAAGACTTCAGAATAGCTGCGGAGTTGGTTAAGAAAGGCTATAAAACATGGCAGTCAAGCACTGTAGTCAGTATTAAATCACCTAACAGCATAAAAGATTTCCAGATGCAGAGAGCTAGGTGGTTTAAAGGACTTATTCACGATCTTAAATACGCACCACTAGCTATGAAAGTCTTGGTGATGATTAAATCTACTTTATGGGTGGTTAACGTAGTAGCTATAGCAATAGTGCTGTACTACTGGCCTCAAAACATATACTTTCTAGCTCCCTTCGCCGTAAGCGCGTTGTATCATTGGTCCGCATACATATATGGAGTTGTGAAAAGCAGGAAAATCAAGTACTTAATGCTAACCCCCTTCGCATGGTTAATCGAGGTTAGTTCACTCGCTAGAGTCTTTCAAATTAAGGACTTCTACGTCATTCAAAAAGATTAAATCAGACGATGTCGGTCACATCACACGTCAGGAAGGAGAGCTTTCATCACTTCCACATAACCTTAAAACCTACTCCTCCCCCATATTTCTAAGTTTACCTTAAAAGATAAAAACAGTTGTTTAAAGATTAGTTGGTGGTATTAATGAGTAGCGTATCTAAAGTTAAAGTCGTTGCTGAAAATAAGGAGAAGTTTAAAACGGTTGTTAAGGTGGGGTCTTTCGAGCTGGTTTTCGACGTACCGCAAAGCTTAGGAGGCGATAACCAAGGCCCTTCACCAACCGCAGGTCTTCTAGCTTCGTTGGCTGCCTGCATCGCCGCAGTAACTAGACTACATTCAAACAGACTTGGAATCCCCGTAAATGAGGTTAAGATCGAAGTTGAAGGCACTATAGACGCGAGAGGTCTTGTAGACGATAAGGTACCTGCTGGTTTCCAAGACATAACCGTTAAGGTCATCATAAACTCGCCAGCAGATCTTAACAAACTTAAAGATTTAATCGCGATCGTAGAAAAACATTGTCCAGTAGGTTACAACATAAAGTATGAGACACCGTTAAAGGTGGATGTAGTTAAAGCAGGTTAGAATTTATCACCAAAGCAAAATTAAACGCTAAACACTTCGAACTTTTTAAGATCTCTAAACTTAGTGACGTATGAGTTAATCTCATCCTCCGTAAACCACCTACCGTAAGGTTTAGAGACTTTAAGTGCTGCGGCTATAGAACCTTTTATTGAGGCTGTAAGTGGTGCGTCATTTAATGCTAAGTAGTATGTGCTTACCGCCGTAAACACATCCCCAGCACCAACTTCATCAACCGTATCCACTTTAAGCGCTGGAACCTCATAACTTCCATCCCTAGTTATTAAAAACAGTCCTTTACCGTCCATAGTCACGGCTACAGAAGCTTCGGAAGACTTCATAATGCTTGCCTGAAGCGTGCGTAAAATCGTGGCTGTGTTGTTCGTGAAGCAGAACTCACGCAGGTTTCCATGCGTTAAATTAGCTTTATTAACTACTTCGAATATTTTCTCCCTCCATAGGCATGATATACCGCTGTTATCGATTTCTCTAACTAACCCCTGAATATCTACTGAAGCTACTTTAACACTCTCCTTAACCACGCTTAGTAAGTAACTTACGTGCTCAACACTTAACTCCTTAAAGACGGGGGCTAGTATGAGGATCTCCGGGTTTAAATGATTAACTACGTTAACGACCTCCTTAACGTCTATAACGCATCCCCTACTTTTTAAGCCTGAAGCCCTACCGAAGCGTATCGTGAAAACAGGTAAGGACTCGCATTCCAGGCTATGTACGTTTATACCCTCCACTTCGAAAGTTCCTAGGATTACCTTCCCGTAAAGCTTATCTATAGGGGTTAACACGTGAACCTCGACGTTAGGTAGCATGGTTAAGGCTTTACCGCCGTAGTATACCGACCCACCAACTCTAAATGTGTTACCGAAATCATCTATGGTTGCCGACCCTACTATTAAAGCCCGCATCGTACCTCAACGTATTATTAGCTAAGCCAGCTTTAAAAACAAGCGCTTCCCTAACTTAAAAACTCATCGTTAAGGATTGCTTGAGGGAGGCCATGCGTAGACGCGCCCTCTCTCGAAAACGTATGTTAAGAATTGACCGGCTAAAGACCATTTAAACCTAGATAAGGCTCTAGCGTTACCAACTACTATGAGTTTATATTTAGGTCTTGTTAAAGCTACGTTAAGGCGGTTTGGGTTTGACACGAACTTAAAGTCTTCCATAGCAGTTAAGGAGAAAACGATTACGTCCTTCTCCCTACCTTGAAACCCGTCAACGGTTTTAATCTCTATATCCCTTACGTTAATTAACTTACGTAGGTAGTTTCTCTGCGCTTTATAAGGTGTTATAACACCAACTTCCTCGGGCTTCACCCCACACTCAAGTAATTCTTTAAGTATTTCAACCACAACGTGTGCTTCGGCCTCGTTAACTAGCGACCTTCCAACCCTTTCTTCACGTCCGTCAACATCGATAAACACTACCGGTTTATCAGGGTTGAGGAATTCATACTTAGGTTTCTTAACTAGCTTAAGCCGTAACTCCCTGCAAGTCGGTGATGCTCTAATATTTCCCTCGTATATGTACTTAGCTGGGAAGTCAATTATTTCGGAGTTGCTTCTATAGTGTATCTTCAACCATAAAGCCCTGTTAGGGTATTTCTTAAGCAGGTTTACGAAAGCGCTTAAGCTTTCCTGCACCCTTAAGTCTTTAACGGATTTAAAGATAGGTAGTAGTTGTTTATGATCCCCTATGAGAACCCACTTCCTCCCCTTAACCATGGCTAAAAGCGCTAAGGTTAAGGATGCTTGACTGCTTTCATCGATTACTACAGTATCGAAGTTAACATTCTCTAAAGGCTTAAGCTGGGATTTAATTAAAGTGGAGGCTATTATCGGGGTTTTCTCAACTAACTCCATTATCTTTTCGTTTATTAACTCACGCCTCTCCTTAATTAAGTCAGTTATTAAACTTTTAGTGAGTCTAAGCTCCTCCATAGTTTTTAACTTCATGCCTTCATACCTTAACTGCTTCTCGCTACGTATGCTTAAGTAGTCAAGCCATCTAACGAGTTCCGCGTACTTTCTCCTCAACTCTTCAATTCTTCTCTCAATAAGTTCTAATGCTTCACCTAAAGCTGTTTTAGCTTTATAGCTAAGCATATATGGGTGTATATGTGGTAGGATCTTCTCCGGCCTCCCAACTCTTAAGCAGGAATCTACGGGCAAACCTTCAACAGCGTTATCAACAGCTATGTTAGCGTGTGAAGTTATTAAGACCTTCTCCCCACGATTGGAGAGCATGTAGGCAATCTTCCTAACGACTCTGGTCTTACCCGTTCCCGGAGGACCTATCACGAGAAGTACCTCACCATCACTTAAGGAAAGCGCTGCCTCAACCGCCCTCACTTGATACTCATCTAAAGCTATCTCCTCACCAACTGCTTTAACGTCCTTCAACTCAAACCTAACTTCAAGGTCCGGCTGACGATAGCTTTCATCAAAGAATAGATCCACTGCCGGGCTCCTCAACTGCCCGCTTTCAATTAAGTCGATTAACCTCATCTGAAGATCTATAGATTGAAGGGCTTCAGCATCGAAAACCCTAATTCTAGACCCAACCTCAGGCTTCAACCCCTCAAGCACTTCCTTAGGTGAATATACGGAGACGTAATGATCAATAGACTCCAACACATTCCCTAAAACCTGCACTACGTTAAGCCCTTGAACAACACCAACCACATCCCCAACTTCAAAAACGTTAGGTACAGACAAACGTAAATCAACTACATTCCTAGTCACATCAACTACTTCAGCATCATAAACCGTTAACTCCTCCATCAACTCATTAATTACGTAACGCTTCTCACGCAGCAATACATCCTTCAAAAAACCTAAGAAATCAGAAGGGTTGCTGTGAGTAGGCTGACCTCCTCCCCGCTCTGAGGGATGGGGTCCCTCTTCGGGCGGTTCATTGGTTTGGAGGTACATCTTTTTCATTCACCTCCGGGCCGGGCTTCCGGCCCATTACCCCTATCCCTGAGGGACTTGGGGTTATGGAACGCCTTCATCTATCATCGACCTTTAGAAGGTCTCAAAACTTCGTGTGGGAGGCATTGTATGGGTTGTGTGTATGCTTTGATTGATTTGTTTGAGGTTTGCCTCCCACACACATTAAACATCATCACCAAAAACAAACTAAAAACAACAACTTATAAACCTTCCCATCCCCGCCCTAAAGAGGCGAGGCTTTCAGTTGTAACGACCGAAAACTCTACTCAAATTCTCACCAAGTTAAAACCTAGCTCTCCCAGACTTTCTTACTGCCTCCAATTTACTAAACGGTTAAGCCGCCGGCGGGATTCGAACCCGCGACCCCCGGCTTACGAGGCCGGTGCTCTACCCGGCTGAGCTACGGCGGCACCATCAAAATAACATAACACCACACCTTATATTTCTTTCTTCATTTCCCACCTTAGGTTGATATGTTTTTATCTTTAGCGTAGGTTTATGTTAGGTGGTGTGGGTGGGTGTTAAGTTTATTGCTTCGTTAGGCCCTGCCTCAAACACCTACAGCGTTATTAGGGGGTTGGCTGAAGCCGGAGTTTCCGGCTTTAGAGTTAACTTAGCTCATGGTGATGAGGTTTTATGGCGTAAGTTAATACGTTTGGTTAGATCTGTTGAGAGGGATTTAAGCGGGTTTTACTCTGTTATCGTTGATTTACGCGGTCCTTCGATTAGGTTGGGCGTGTTTAACGACGTAATTAACGTTAAAGCAGGGGATAGAGTAGTTTTTAGTTTGGAGGGGTTTTCTAAAGTTGATAAGAGGGTGCCGCTACCTAACGAGGTTGTTGTGAGGGGTGTAGCTCCAGACGATTTAATAGTTATGGATGACGGTAGGGTTAGGTTTAGAGTAGTTGCTGTTAAGGACTCGGAGTTTGTAGCTGAGGCTTTAACAGACGGTGTTTTAAGGTCTGGCAAGAGCTTAGCTTTCCCAGACAGAGACTTCAACCTACCTGTCTTAAGTGAGAAAGACGTTAAGGATTTGAAGGTAGTGTGTAGTGAGGGTGTAGATTACGTAGGTGTAAGCTTGGTTAAGAATGAACGCGATTTAAAATACGTTCGTGAGGTTTTAGAAGGTATTGAATGCGATGCTCTACTAATATCCAAAATAGAGACTAAGCAAGCCATTAAGAACTTAAGTGAAGTAGTTAAAGCTTCCGACGCTGTTTTAGTTGCTAGAGGTGATTTAGGCATGAACTTCGGGCTTGAGGAAATACCGATACTTCAGAAGAAGGTTGTTAACGAAGCTTTAAAGCAAGGCAAGCCGGTGATCGTCGCAACGCAGCTGCTTGAGTCAATGATAAACAACCCAGTACCGACGAGAGCTGAAGTAGTTGACGTAGCTAACGCCGTTTTAGAAGGTGTAGACGCTTTAATGCTTACTGGGGAGACCGCCGTAGGTAACTACCCGCTTGAAGCCGTGAGATGGCTTAAGAGAATAGCTGATAAGATAGAAAGCGCTTACGTGATTGAAGCACCGCGCGTCACAGAAACTTTAAAGAGAAGATACGCTAAAGGAGTTACGGAACTTGCTGAAGACCTCAACGGTAAGCTACTCATATACTCCATGAAAGGCACTACAGCATACGCTATATCATCGCTAAGGCCTAAGATAGAAACGTACGTAGGCGTACCAACACCTAAAATAGCTAGAAAGCTAGCAATCCTATGGGGTCTTGAAACACGCGTTATAGAAGCGAAAGATTACTACGAAGGTCTTGAGAAACTCTACGTGGAGCTACTGAATGAAGGAAAGCTTAAAGAAGGTGATATAGCGCTCTTAACCTACGGCTTTAAAGACTACGAACAATTAATCAAGATAAGGCAGGTGGTGAGAGGTAAATAGGACTTATAAGCTTAAAACACATTTCTTTATAAACATGGCGAATAATTTAATGGAGTGTGTTAAGTATGTCTAAAAGCAAGAAGGAAACAGGTAAGGTAATTAAGAAGAAAACCCATAGGAGGGTGTCCCTACCTAAGCTCATGCGGTTAGACGTGATGATTTTAGGTATTATAGTATTGTTAATCGTTGTTGGGGTGTACCTCATATTCTTTCCATCACCTACTTTAACCGCTACCTCACCCCCGAAACCTCCGCTACAGCAAATTAGGGAAGGTGTTAAGGCGGTCTTCACAGATAAGAACCTATCGGCTAGCTTAACCCTAACTTATAGGGTTAGGGGGGCATACCCGCTTGAGAACTCTACGTTATCCGTCTTAGATTACGTATACTTCCTCATGGGCTACGATAACGTAACCGGCAGTAACTACGTTGACTTCAGTTCAGCACCGTACCTGCAGCCCTTCTTCAGGGGTTTAGGCTTAACTATGGTTGTCGTAGGTAATACCACTAGGTTGCCGTTGATAGATAGCCCTAGAGAAATTCTATTTAACACGAAGGTGCTGTCCCACCTCAACATTAGCTATCAAAACTACGGTAAGGAAAGAGATGACGTGATAACCCTAAAGATATCTAACATGGATGGATCGGCTTCCGAAACAATAACACGTGAAGTTGAAATCGTTAAATACGGGTTGACGGTAAACATCGCAAACACTACTTCAAGGGATGTTAAAGCATTTCTATGGGTGGATAAGGAGTTTCAAATACCTCTTAAGGCTGAATACGTAATAGACGACAAATACGTCTTAACGCTTGTTTTAGAGGCTGTTAGGAAGGCTTAACTTTAAGGTATTGGAAAACCTAAACCCTTAAGAACCATCCTAGCCGCTATAAACCATAGAACTACGGCAAACCACCTCCTTAAAGCTTTAGGTCGAGTTTTCTTAGCTGTTCTAGCACCTAGCTGAGCCCCTAAGATTAAAGTTGGCGTTAAAGCAACGAGCATGTATAAATCCACATTACCTAAGGTGTAATGGGTAGTAGCCGACGTAATTGAAGTGAACGTTATGGTAAAGCTTGATGTCGCTACCGCGTAATGTATGGGGACATTCAGCGAAACCAGTAGTGGAACGTTAACAACGCCACCGCCAACACCTAAAAAACCTGCGAGTAACCCTGCCAACGCACCTCCAGCTATTAAAGCAACGGATTTCCTGAAGCTCAACTCTAACACCTTACTTAAATCACCACCTGAGGTGGAACCTCCACTGCGCGAGTCGTTTGACTTAACTACTCTAAACCCTACGAAAAACAGTACAAACCCGAAAACTACTCTAATTACGTTTGGATCTACAACCTTAGTTAGTTGAGCTCCGTAATACGCCGTAATTAAAGCTGGTGCTGCCAACAGAAAACCGGCCTTATAAAGAACGAACTTATACCTTGAATACGCTAATGCCGACGAAAGCATGTTGAAGAATATGGCTGCCGCGGAAGTTCCTACAGCTATGCGCATATCAACACCTAAGATATTCATTAACGGAACCATAATGAACCCGCCGCCCAACCCAAACATAGAGCCTAGAAAACCTGCTGTGAACCCTACGAAACATAACGCTATGGTTAACCAGGTAAGCATTCTTTTACCCCCACGTTAAAGTTACTGCTTATCTTTAAAAGTACATTCCTCAGAAATATGTCGGAAGTAAACTAATAATTAGGTGTTAAGGGATTGGAAGTTGCTGTTAAAATAAGGAAGCTTGTTAAGAGGTTTGGAAACACCGTAGCTGTAGACTCTCTAGACTTAGACATAAACGAGGGGGAGATCTTCGGTCTTTTAGGTCCTAACGGATCAGGTAAAACAACGACTTTGTTGATAATCTCAACGGTTTATAAACCAACTTCAGGTGAGGTTTACGTTTACGGACATGACGTAATACGTGAAGGTGATGTTGTAAGGAAGTACGTTGGGATAGCGTTTCAAGAGCCTAAAGCACTTTGGGTTGATAAGCCTTACGAGCTACTGCTTTGGCATGCTAGAGTCGTTGGCTACTCAACATCTGAAGCGAGGGAGGTAGTTAAAAACGTTATGGAGGTTTTAGGTCTTTGGGAGCATAGAAATAAATACTTCTATCAACTTAGTGGCGGGACTAGGAAGAAGGTTGAGATAGCTAAAGTACTTATTCAAAAACCTAAGATAGCTATCTTCGATGAACCAACAGCTCAGGTTGACGTCATATCAAAACATGCTTTATGGGACGCTATAAGGGAGTTAAGGACTCAAGGATCTACGGTGATAATCGCCACTAACGACATGTTTGAAGCTGAAAGGATGTGTGAGAGGATAGCTATAATATATAAGGGCAAGCTTAAAGCTTTAGGAACTGTAGAGGAGCTTAAGGACTCCATACCTGAAGGCGACATCGTTGAGTTAATGCTTGATGGGGATGAAAACACTTACTTAAGAGCTGAAGACCTTCTTAAACAGTACGGCAAAACAGTAAGAAGTAACGACTCATTAAAGATTTTCTTAAACAAGGGTGAGGAAAGAGCTATTGAAATTCTAGACTTGCTTAAGTCTAGAGGGTTTAAAATACGGAAGATAATGGTTAAAGAACCAAGCTTAGACGACGTCTTCTTCTACATGACCGGAGCTAAGCTTAAGGAGGGGTGAGCATGAATCTAAACACGTTAAGAGCGCTATACCTACTCATCCTTTGGGACTTGAATAAAATGCTTAGGAGGGCGGTTTTCGTAGCTATGCGTGTTATTTGGTTTGTAATTCAAGTCACGGTCTTCGGTTTAGCCCTCACCGCCATGGTTAGGTTAAGAGGTTCTCTTCCGGTGGATGTGAACTATTACGAGTTCTACTTACTTGGCATATATACCTCAATGCTTTTCTCGATTAGCGTTTCACGAGCTTACGACATAGCTGAAGAATTTGAGGAAGGTATTGTAGAGTATCACTTATCACTTCCAATAAGTAGGAGGGTTTTCGCCGTAGGTAGAACTATAGGCGGCGGAATAGCTTCCTTCCTATTTACGCTTCCAATGTTTGCTGTGGTTTTATGGCTTTTAGAAGACGTTAACGTTGAAGCAGTGATTATATCACTATCTAGTGCTTTATTATTTGCTATGTCCATCACCGGCTTCGTGCTTTCCATAGTCTTAAGTCTGAAGTCCGGGGACGCTACAGACATAATGTTCGGTGTGTTGGATTCTCTACTTATAAGGCTCTCCACAGTTTTCTACCCGGCGGTTGTTTTAAGTAGGTACGCCCCCTATCTCTACGTAGCGTTGGTAAACCCTATATCGCATATAGCTGACTTCCTTAGGACACTTTTTCTTTTTGAAGAATATAGAGCGATAGCTATAGCCTCGCCGATAGCTATGGCGTCATACATACTAGGTCTTGCCGTAGGGTTCTCGAGCTTAGCCATGTATATAGTGGAGAAAAAGGTTGAAGGGGGTGGTTGGAGATAGTGGGGTATTTAAGCGCTGCTTGGACCGTCGCTTCAAGAGATATATCCAGGTTTTGGAAGTATAGGTTCTGGCTTGCCGGTCAACTAGCTATGAACTTAGCTGACGTGTTTATATTCGCGTTAGTTTTCAACAACATAGTTAATAAGGCATACATACCTGACTATCTGAAGTTCATGACGCCCGGCGTAGCAGCAATAGCTACTTTCGCAGCGGCTTTCTCCATAGGTAGGGAGGTAGGCGTTGAGATAAGGAGGGAAGTTACGCAGTATCTACTCTCCCTACCTATGTCGAGAAGCGCCTTCGTCTTCGGGAGGATCTTAGGCGGTGCTTTAAGGGGTATGATATACCAGGTTTCGTTTCTGGTTTTAGCTGCGTTGATAGTTAACGTCCCTACAACAACTAAAGCCCTCTACATAGCCTTAACGACTGTCATGCTCACGTTCTCCATGTCTAGCCTAGCCATAGCTATCTCCACATCAACTAAAGACTTCAACCTTCAAGCAACCCTTAGGGCTTTAACGTATTACATACTCTTCTTCCTTTCAAACGTGTTCTACCCTAAGGAAGTCCTAGCCATGAGGTTTCCACCTCAAATACTTCAGATAGTGATCAACACCCCAGTCTCCTTAGCCTCAGACATATATAGATGGGGGTTTGGATACTACGAAAACGTAGATGCCGTAAGTAAAATCCTCCTCCTACTTATATGGAGCTTAACCCTAACGACGTTAGCTTCGTTAGCGTACTTAAGAAACTTAACTAAGCAATAAGCATCCATAGTAAAACCTCCTTACCTACGTTCTAAAGAATGAAGCTCACAACCATGAAAGAGAAAGAAAGCAATGTATCTTCACCGAACTAACGTTTAACATAATTTTGAAGTGTTAGACTTGCTGTAAGTCATAGAAGACGATCATAGAGAAAACCCACCAAAACTGTTTAAGCGCTCCGTACACATCATATTTAAAAATTTATAAACCTCTATGAACATATCTTTTGAGGTGATTAAAGCGTCACCGCAAGCTAAAAATAAACTTCTAGCGCTAGCTATAATAGTTATACTGTTAGTAACGGTAATAGTTGTAGGTGCTTTACTTAAAGTTAAGTTATTCAATCCTAAGGTTCCCGTATCTTCATTCGTTATATTAGCAACTCTGTTAATCGTTGGTTACTTATTCATGATTCAAGCTATGGAGGGCGTAACCTTCCCTGTGAGGAAGATAAGCGCTTTTGATGCTATTGAGGAGGGTGTGGCTAGGTCTGTAGAGATGGGCAGGCCTGTACACGTCACCATAGGTTATGGAACTATATCCTCGTCTATGGCCCCCCAGTACGTAGCTGGTTTAGGTGTTTTAGCCCACGTTGCTAGGTTGGCTGGTAAGTACGGAGCTAAACTCATAGCTACTTTAGGCGTTCCTGAAGCTATAGCTAGCGTTGAAGAACTGGTTAGAGACGGGTATTACTCGGCTGGAAGGCCGGAACTCTATAACCCAACATATAACGTTAGATACTTTACAGATCAGCAGTTTGCGTATGCGTCGGCAGTTCAGGCAACTATAGTTAGGGAGAATGTGGGGGCGAATATTGTAGTGGGTCCGTTCTACGCTGAATCACTGATATTCATGGAGGCAGGCAATATGACTGGAGCGTTTCAAATAGCTGGAACAGCACGTGAAACCCAAATACCTTTCTTCGTAATCACAGCTGACTATGCTTTCATCGGCGAGGAGATTTTCGCTGCTGGCGCTTTAGCTTCAGGTGATAGAGTGGTTTTAGCGTCTATTAGAGGTCAAGACTTAGGTAAGTTAATCACGATAGCGCTTGTGGTCTTAGGCATTATATTGTTGGGGTTAGGTCTTAAGCTAAGTGATTGGCTTAACTGGGTTTGGACTGTGGGGTGAGTTGAATGAGCTTGGTTGTTAGGAGGGTATTACCTCAATTCATCGTGAGCTTAGTGATAATACTTATGCTGATCTTCTACTTCTTCTATATAAACGATGACGTAGCTAAGACGTTCTCAGCAGACGATAAAGCTTTAAGTGATTGGGCTGTGATAATATCCTCCTTCGCTTTAATCGTCGGTGGTGTTGACATATTCAGGTTCCACTTAACGCAGCTTAGGAGGGGTGGCTTAAAGCAAGCGCCTTTCAGCGTAGTTACGTTGATTGCTGAGCTAACTATGGTTGTTTTCGGCGCTTACGGTCTAGCTTTAAGCTATTTAAACCCCGCTTTAGGCATAACAATAACAACTCAACCTCAGTTTAGGTGGTTATACACGTATGTTTACGCACCAAGCGACTCCGCCATGTATTCCATACTAGTGTTTTATATAGCGTCAGCATCATATAGAGCCTTCAGGGTTAGAAATCCTATGGCTTTACTACTACTTATAGTGGCGATAATAGTTATGTTAGGTAATACCAGCTTAGGAGCGTTGATATGGCCTGGATTCCTGCCTTTAAGGGATTGGATTATGACAATACCTAATACCGCCGCTTTTAGACCTATAACGATAGGTGCTGGGTTAGGCGTCATAATACTAGGGCTTAGGATGCTTGTATGGAGAGAAGTTAGCTGGATGGGTAGGAGGGAGTAGCCATGAGTTTCCTGAGTAAAGTTGAGAAAGTTTTAAGTGCGAGGGAACTTCTATATACGTTACTCTTAGTAGCTGTTATAGCTCCTATACTCTCACCTATAGGCTTACCCATAGGTATTTCAAGCAGAACTAGGGACGTATATAACTATATAGAGAATAACTTAAAGCCCGGTTGCCATGTCTACGTGGAGGTCTATTATGAAGTAGCGGCGCGAGGTGAGTTAGAGCCTGCCTTAATGGCTTTAACTAAGCAATTCTTCGATAAAGGATGTAAGATCGTGTATGGGTCCTTGATTTCAACAGGCCCTATAGTGTTCTCGCTAATGTTGGCTGGTGCGCCAGACATATTTGCCGGTAAGGAATATGGTAAGGATTATGTGTTCTTAGGCTACATCTCCGGTGGTGAGTCAGCAGCAGCTTCATTAGCTAAGAGTATTAAAGGCACTGTAAAAGTAGACAACTACGGCAACCCGCTTGAGACCTTACCGCTTATGAAGGAGGTCGATTCAGCAACAGACTTCGACTTAGTTGTTATAGTGTCTTCCGGGACGGATACATTTAATTACTACGTAAGGCAGTGGTACACACCATACCATACGCCGCTGTTGTTCGCAGCTTTAAGCGTTATAGCACCCTCCATAGAACCTTTCGTCGGTGCTAAACAAGCTATCGGCATGATAGTAGGTCAAAGAGGTGCTGCTGAGTATGAATTACTAGTCGGTAGGAAGGGTTTAGGGATAGCTTCGATGGACGCTCAAAGCATCTCGCATTTGCTGATAATAGTCTTCATAGTTTTAGGTAACGTAGTGTACTGGGGTATGAGGGTTACTTCCCGCGGAGGTGGTAGGAAATGATTAGTTGGGAAGTTTTAGGTGCTTGGTTAGGCGCTGCTTTAGTGGTTTGGATATACAGCTTTGTCTATAGGGACAACGTGTTCTATAAGTTCGCAGAACATCTCTTTGTAGGTGTTGCGGCAGGTTATTCGATATCTTTAGCGTTAGATAGCCTTAATAGAGTGGCTATAAAGCCTTTATCGACGAACCCTGCTGTTTCATGGCATTACGTAATAGCGATTATCTTAGGTTTACTCATGTTTATGAAATACTCTAAAAAGTATTACTGGTTGGCTAGGTATGGTGTAGGTGTTAACATAGCTGTGGGGACTGCCTTAGCGTTGAGAACCACGCCTATGGCTAACATAGTTAGACAAATAACGGCTACGATACTACCTCTATGGACGCCAGACCCCGTAACAACCCTTAATAACTGGCTCCTAGTCTTGATAACTTTAGGCGGTCTTACGTACTTCCTCTTTACGATATTCCCGAAAAAACCTGAAGCTGGTAAGCCCTCACTACCGTACTACGTCTATAGGGTACTTTACACGATAGGAATCTACGGAATGATGGTAGGTTTCGGTGCGTTATTCGCTAACACCATAATGACTAGAGTAGGGTTCTTAATCAGCATATATCTGCAGTACCTTCAACCTAACGCTTGGGCTTCTATAACTGCTGCTTTACTTGCGGCGATAGCTATAATAGCGGGTATAGTAATGGGTAGGAGTAGGAAATGACTGAGGAAGTACCTGAAGACGTGTTGATAGATAAGATAGCGCGGAAGGTAGTTGAATCAAAACTTGAAACTATAGTTATTTTTTTCTTAGAAACTATAGGTCCTATGGGTAGACTCTGGTCTCAAATCGCTCGTATCTACTTACAACCACTATTAATACTTTTAGGTTCATATAGCGAAGCTTTTTTAAAGATCCTTCAAGACCCTGACAAGGTGGAGAAGCTAGTAGCTAAGATAGAACAGTTAAGCAGTTAATAGATGTCAAAAATATTAATTAAGTGTGATTATATTGCGTGCGGAGAAAGAGTTTCGTGCTGTGAAGCTTTCAATCGATAAGGAGAATGTTAAGATAGCGGGGAGGGATGGGGAGTTACTCATAAGTTTGCCTGAGATACGTAGGGTTGGAGTGGAGAAAAAATTTAATAAAGTGCTTGCTTCCTTAGTTGTGGTTATGGCTATCATATCTTTAGCAACTTCAAACGCTCTATATCTGTTGCTGACGTTCATTATGTTAGCAGTAACTGGAATGACAAGGGAGGAGATCTTGATAATAGAGTATGGAAATAACTTAGTTAAGGTAAGAGGCCTTCAAAAAGCGGAGCTTAATAAAGCTTTAAACTTCTTTAAAGAGTATTTCACTCACTTATAATCTCCACATTAGCTCTTGGAATCGTAACTATTCTACCGTCCTGCAACCTAACCTTAACCACCCTAACAGGAGATTCCGTCTCTATCTCCTGAAGCTCCACAGGCAGATCCACAACAGTGCCTACAGCACCGAAGTAGGGATATCTTATTATTCGAACGACACTCCCGACCTTCATCCTACCCTCCCCTAAAGGCTCCATACCCTCTTCACGTACGCTACCTTTCAAAGGTATTATGACCTCAGGCCTTATGACGCCTGCCCTAACTTGAGTTACTCCGCTTAACGCTGCGTCGTTGCCGTCATTCTCTACAAATATTTTGAAAGCCCTTTCAGACATAGGTAGTTTGCCGAAACCCTCAGTAAGTATTAAAGTATACCCTAGATTCTCCCTACCCGTGATGGCCACACCTATCCTATACCCTAGGATCTTCTCCACATCCGTTATTTTAGCACCGCCCACGATAACTCCCTTAACGCCGACCTTCCTAGCTTTGTTCAATGCTTCATACGTTGCTAAAGAACCTCCTACTATAACCTTACCTGCGTGTGCTTCAGAAATTTTACTTTCGTCTAGAACTTCATCAGGCCGTGAGACAACTACCTCAAGCGTTCCATGAGTTTCACCGCCGAAACCTATGATGCCTTGAACGTAAGCTGCTGGAACCCCTATAACTACCGACTCCCCAGGACTTACATCCTCAACAACTCCCTTAATGTAGGCAGAGACATCAATAACTCTAGGAGGTTCTCTAATGGTTATGTGGCCGGTAACCTCACTTACGCTTTCCACGACGCCATTTATAGGTGACGTAATAGCTTTTTTAAAGAGGCCGAATAAAGCGCTGTACTTAGCTATCACGTCACCTTGCTTTACGTTATCACCAACCTTAACGGTAACGTAGTTACTTATCTCTTCAGGGTCTATGCCTAACATCTCAGCTAACTTAACTACGTACGGAGCTCCCTCAAGATAACATCTACCGACTATAGTGTCGAAGGAGACCTCCTGACCCTTCTTAACTAAGATCTCACCTTTAACGGGGAGTGATCTGACCTTCCTTACGTAAGTTCTAGGAACTACAGCTAAGCCTGGCGTATAAGCGAAGCTTTCCTCACTCAATCTTCACACCTCCACCCTATTCATTAATTGATGCGGGTAAAGATCCATAGACTTAAACCACCCAAGAACTAACTTCCTCCGTTCCTTATCGCTAGCCGGTAAGTAAATAGGTCTGCCCCTCCCATCTAAAACCAAGCCTACAACACCTCCACGAACCTTCCTACTAACTGGTTTGCCGGCACCGGCGCCGAAGTCGAAGTTCCTAGAGGGTTTCACAGAAACCTCTACTTCTACGTTATAAGGTATTGAGATCCTGACGATTTCACCAAACCTTAACACTACATTCTCCTCCCTACCATCATCGAAGGTAAGTTCTACGTCAGCTACCTTCTCACCTAACGCGTCGAAACCTTTACCAGCTACTACAGTACCTAAAGGTACTAAACACTCCTTCTCGAAAATTTCGAGAGCTATCTCCTTATACAGTTTAGATAAAACACCTAAATGAGGTATCATGAAGACGCTGTCCTGCATTACGTACGTAAAGCCGATGGGTTGGAACGCATCTATTAATATAATCATTGATTGAGCCCTTCTAGGGGCTCTAGACAGTAACCCTCCAGTACCTATTATGTAGTTAACCCTCATCATATCTATGTAAGTTTCTTCAGCCTTCACTTCTTCGAAAATGTCTGAGATTGTCCTCTCTTTCTTCACGCCTTTAAGTTCTCTAGCTAAGTACTTGTGGTGGTTAAAAGCCATCCTTATAGACTCCCTCGCTATTGCGTGCTCCACAACCAAATCCTCAAGGGTCATGGGTATGGTTGTAGGTCTTATCATTTTATTGTAGACAATACTCATGATGTCTTCATCCGTCATATCGAAAGGTATCCACCTACGTACGTTATCTATCCCAGCTTCTTTAAAGACGTTTCCTATGCTGTAACTCATGCCTAAATTAGCGCTTACAGTCCTTAAGAACCTCCCGTCGAAAACTGAGTATACGTTAGTAGTCGCTCCACCCATACCAACCCCTAAAACGTTAACGCCCTTCATCTCAGCGAAGGTTCTTATCATTAAACCTTCAGCAGCCGGTGTGGGCATGATGTCTGTAGAGGTAAGTTTCATAAGTTTCTCATATCCTGGGGCGTGAGCCATGACGTGCTCCATAAAAAGCTCTAGTATAGCGTTTCTAGCCGGCTCAACTCTCTCAACCTCTATCTGAGGTCTTATGTTATCAACGACTCTAACGTCGAAGAAATCGGATGAGAGAATCCTCTTTATGTCTTCCCTAGCGTTTTTATTCCCAGCGTATATCACTGGCAACCTGTAGCTTACTCCAAACCTAGGTTTAGGCTTAGCCACAGCTAAGACTTCAGCCATCTCTAAAACGTGGGTTTTATCACCGCCGTCGGTACCTCCAGCTAGGAGAACCATGTCAGGCCTTAAGAACCTCACTATATTAACTTTCTCGTGTGTCTCCCTACCGTCGTCAACAGCTATTACGTCCATCACTATAGCCCCGGCTCCTAAAGCAGCTCTTTGAGCGCTTTCCGCCGTTATACTTTTCACAACACCCATGACCAACATCTGTAGACCGCCTCCGGCACTACTTGTTGATACGTAGACGTCTATACCTGTTTTATTACCTCTGTAAGGCATTATGAACTTCAGCTCTTCTGTACTATAGTCTATTATTTTATGACCTGTTAGCTCCTCAACTTCCTTAACAGCATTTCTAACGCCTTTAGTTACGTCTTCAACGGGTTTTTCAACTGTAGTTGGTGCTTCGCCACTAGCTAGAAACTTCCACTCACCGTTTACCTTACCGAAGAATCTAGCCTTAGTTGTTGTACTTCCGACGTCGGTGGCTAAGATGAACCTAGGTTCTGAATTTAACCCGCTCATACCCATCCCTAGATACGCTTTTAACTTAATTAAAAAGTGTTTAATAATTTGGTCTTAGTCATTCACTAAAATTGCTTAAACCTTCTTAGAATCGCGCCGTTCCTAACGTTTTTATCCAGCCTTCCATTAACCACCGTAGGTCTTCCATTCACTATAACGTATCTTATACCTCTTGGGTATGAATGCGGGTTTTCATACGTTGCGGTATCCTCTACAACGTAGTAGTTGAATATAGTTATATCTGCTTTGAAGCCAGGCCTTATCAGGCCTCTATCCCATAGCTTAAGTTTTCTAGCTGGTAGTGAAGTCATCTTTCTAATGGCCTCCGTCAAGGTTAGAGCTTTCCTCTCCCTAACGTATTTAGCGATGATTCTAGGGAAGGTTCCGTACCTTCTCGGATGTGGTTTACCCTCACCGAATTTCCCAACGGACCCGTCACTACCTATAGCTACGTAGGGGTGTGCAATCACTTTCTCTACGTCTTCCTCACTCATGCCGAATGAGACCATGCCAGTAGCTAATTCGTCATCTATGAGTAACTTCACCATAGCGTTTACGGGGTCTAAGCCTAAGCGTTCAGCCACTTTATCCATTCTCAAGCCTTCAAATTCTTTATGTTTTAAGGAGAATGAAATCATTATATCGCTCCACGATATATACCGTTCTTCGAAAGCCACCCCTCCAAGCCTTTCAGTAAGTTCCCTTACCACAGCAGGGTCTTTAAGCTTCTTAAGGACTTCTTCCGTGCTTCCCTCCCTTATATCCTGCGGTAGGAGAGCTGAAAGAGAAGTTGAAGATGCTGTGTATGGGTAAGCATCGGCTGAAACGTCGAAACCTCTGGAGGCATAGTCTGATATGATCCCTAAAGCCGTAGTTACTTTACCCCAGTTAGGTCGTCCACTAGCTTTAAGGTGGGAGATCTCTACAGTGATCCCTGCCTTAACACCTATCGTTATGGCTTCATTTATTGAATCAAGTAAACCCACACCTTCGTTTCTCATGTGGGTTGCGTACATACCACCGTATCTTGAAGCTACCTTAGCCAACTCAATTATCTCATCTGTTGAGGCGAAAGTCCCCGGGATATATATTAAACCCGTGCTAAGGCCTAAAGCCCCAGCCTCCATAGCTTCCTTAACTAACTCACGCATCTTTGTTAAATCACTTTCAGACGGTTTAGAGGACGTGAAGCCTAATACAGCAGACCTCACAGTGCCGTGACCTACTAAAGGAGCTATATTTACTGAAGGCTTAAGCGACTCTAGAGCATTTAAGTAATCGTTGAAAGACCTCCAACTCACGACAACCTCCGGATGTTCCTTTTTAATTTCTTTAATTACTTCATCTTTATTAACGTCTGTTAAAGGCGCTGGAGACCAGCCACAGTTCCCAACAACTAACGTAGTGACTCCTTGAAGTATGTAGTTATCAGCTGTAGGCACTTCAAAAATGCTTATATCGCTGTGGTTGTGAATATCTATAAATCCGGGAGCCACTATAAGGTTTTTAGCGTCTATGACTTCCTCGGATTTAACGCCTGTCAAATCACCTATAGCTTTTATCGTGTCTCCTACAATGCCTACGTCAGATTTAAACGGGGGTGTTCCAGAACCGTCTACTATTACGCCGTTACGTATGATTAAATCAAACTCCAATTTAAACACCAAGAAAACATGTTATGTAGTGTTTATATCTTTTTCAATGATGACTCCCGCTACTCAGTCGTAAAGCTTTATTAAAGCTGTAAAAAATCAAGCATAAAAACCTTTAATTAAATGAAGTTATGGTGTGTAATTATGCTTAAAGAGTCTGAAGTTAGGGAGTATTTAATTAAGAAGCTTACGGATATTCTATCAATACCAACTGTAAACCCTCCAGGTAAGGATTACGACGTATGCGCTTCCTACTTAGCTAGTGAGTTAAGAAGTTTAGGGTTAGACGTTCGTGTTGTGAGGATACCTGAGGAGTACCTAGATAAGCACTACCCCTACGCCCCCCAGCATAGGGGGTATCCAAGAGATATAGTGTTCGCTAGGTTAGGTGAGGGTGAGCCTATACTGCATTTCAACGGTCACTACGACGTAGTTCCGCCTGGAACTGGATGGACTAAGGACCCGTTTAAACCCGTTGTTGAAGATAGTAAGATCTACGGTCGTGGAGCTACAGACATGAAAGGCGGTATAGCGTCTATACTGGGTTTTTTAAAAGTAGTAGCTGAAGAAAACCTTAGGTTTAAAGGTACTTTAGAAGTGGCTTTCGTACCTGATGAAGAATCGGGTGGGGACGGCTCCAGATATTTAGTTGAAAGCGGTTTAACAAAACCGCGTTACGTAATAATAGGTGAGCCCTCAACATCTAAGAGAGTTGTGATAGGGCATAAAGGCTTTATAAGGGGTTTAGTCCGCGTTTTAGGTAAGCAAACACATGGTAGCGTTCCTTGGTATGGAGAGAACGCCTTCTTAAAGGCTTCCCAGCTGGCGTTGAAGTTTATGGAGCTTTACGAACCTCTATTAAACTCTAGAGCGACTTCAGCCCCTGTGAGAACCCCTCAAGAAGCGCATCCATCAATAAACCTCGGTGGGTATGCGGAATCAACTGCAAGGAAGGATAACACAGTACCGGGTGAGTTCCTATTCAGCTTTGACAGAAGGGTTTTACCGGAGGAAAACCTCGATGAAGTCGTGAATGAATTGAAGGAATATTTTGCTAAAGCAGCTGCTAACGTTAGATATGAGGTAAGTATCTTAAGTGCTGTCCCACCGTCTTTAACGCCTGTAGAATCCGAGATAGTTAACGTAGCTAGTGTTTGCGCCGAAAAAATCACAGGCTTTAAACCTAGGGCGGAGCTCTCGCCGGGGAGGAACGACGCGGTATATTACGTAAACTTTACGAGAAGTCAAGCGATAAACTTCGGTCCTGGCGTTGAATGGACAGCGCATGCTCCAGACGAGTATACAGACGTTGAAGAACTCGTTAAATTCGTGAATATCTACAGATGCGTAGCTGAGAAAATCCTAATGAAGTAGCTTTAATATCTCGATGTTTTTAGATAACGCTATTGAACAGCGGATATATTACGGATTTTAAAGATGGAGGTTTAGCATAGGTTCAATGTTCAACCCTTTGAACAGGTATGTTCCAGCACTAAGTTTTTCAAATATGTAATCGAGATTAAATAACGAGGTGTAAAATCTATGAAGCGCTCTCACATAGCCCTTCTAATCATCGGTGTTGGCCTGCTTTCAGGCCTTATAGTCTTTAGCGAGTTAAATCCGTTGAAGCTTTTCGAAGTTAACGTTAGCGTTCAAGTACCAAGCGAGGAAAACGTTATAGAGTTGAAACTCGACGTTAGAAACTCTTCAGGCTCCGTAACATACTCTAACGTATCTTCGCTATACCTAGATAGAGACGTTAACGTCATGTTTAAGTTGTTATCTGCTGAGGTTAATGGAGACGTTAAAATAACGTTAAGTGGGCAGGTAACGTTAGTTAGCGATGATGGAATTAAGTACGTAGTGCCTATGCCCTGCTTATTCGCAAACAACGGATGCTTCAGAGTGCTTATGCTCATACCCGGTTATGATACTCCAATGTCGTTGCCTAGGGGTAAGTACTCAATATCTTTAACGTTAACATGGTATGGAGCTTCAGGTGAGGGGATTATTAAGTTAAGAGTAGGCCTAGTGGAAGAAACTGTTGAGGTGGTTAAAATTGGTTCAAGACCTGAGAACACTACAGGTTGGGTAACTGTTGAAGGATCCACTAAAAGTTATGCTGTGTTGGTAGATCCTAAAGCAGTTAAGGTTGGGGGATGTCTTTACGCGACGCACGTATGGGTTTGGATTTTCACGCCGTCAAACACTACAGACGTAAAGAACGTTAAAGTAGTTGTTGAGGATTTATACAGTGGTAAACAACTTTATAACGCCGACGTAGACCTAGATAAATCAGGTATTTATAGGGAAGCTTTAATGAAGGTTATATTACCGCAGGGCAAGTACATATTGAAAATCTTCATAACCCCGGAAACAGCCTTACAGACTACCTTATCTGTTGAAACATGTTAACTAGAACCTTAAGGAAAGCTTTTTAAATTATTAACGTTAACTGGACAACCTCTAACTCTATACTCGACTTTCACAACATAAACTAGATAGCCGTGCACTAAATTAAAATCGAGTTAAATGCTCTCATCTAACCGTGAAGTTTTACTTTTATGGATTTAGATGTGGTGGATGGACATAGTGGAGGAAGACGAGGTAATATTTAAAGAATCGTGGTTAACGACGCGTACTAACTTCCTAGCCATATAGGCTAGGAGTGGTGTGATCAGAAATGATAAAGCTATGAATATCGCGTGTGTGTTTAATGAGGGTTCTGTTGAGGTGTTTTGAGTTGTTTGTGTGTGGTTAGGGGTTGTTGATGTTGTGGGTGGCTGTGGTGTGGTGGTTGTGTTGATGTTTTGAGGGTTTAGATAACTCCGTAGTGTTTTGATTGGGTCGGATATTACGTGTTTAATGAATTCCGTAGTTGTTGCGTTGATTTCGTATGTCGCTAGTAATTCTATGTATGAGTATTTACTGTATTCTTCCCTTACCTGATTAAGCGTTTCTTCCGTTATTTGGATGTCAGTTGTTTCTCCAGTTATTAAGACTGGATAGTGTAGTCTAGCGTAAGCTAGGAGGTCTAGAGAGATCCAACCAACTTTAGGTACGTATGCCGTAACGAATCCGTGAGGTCCTGCGTTAATAAACCTTAAGTAGGAGCCGTAAATCCCTATGGTTTCGTCGTACGGTAGGTAAACATAACCGTAAACTATCTTAGCTGGGATTCCGTAATACCATAGAATGCTTAGTAAGATTCTGGACATGTCGTCGCAGTCTCCCTGCCTACTTTCAATCACTTCCTTAGTTGTTCTAGGTAATGCGCTAGCGTTATATTTTATGAAGTACCTACCGTATATAAACTCAGCTGCTTTAACGGCTAAGTAAGTTTTCGATATATCCGTCGGTGCGGTTATTTTATAACGTTCTTTAAGCCAATTCTCAAATTCCGGGATTACGTACTTAACTACTAAAGGGTCTGGATTCAACACATATTTAGAGAGTAGTTCCTCAGGATATGGCGACGAGTAAGCTTTAGTATCGTTGGAAAACCTAATGTAGGTTATTAACCCAAGCTCTCTACTCATGTTATGCTCTACAGTAACGTTTAAGATTAAATAGCCGTACGTCCCGTTAGATATTAGAATTTTAAAAGACGTAGCGGACTCGCCTACTTTAACTAGTGAAACATTCCCACCGTAGCTTACTAAAAACACTTTTTGACTGTAGAGACCATCACTATAGTTAATAGGGATTTCAAAATAACCTTCGCTATAACCTCTAGCTTGAGTTACTTCAGTAATATCCACATAATAGAAATATAGCCTATCCTGAGACGATTGAGTAACCACAAACGAGAAGTTCGTGATTATCGCAAACGACATTATCAACGCAACAACTACAGGTTTAAAACTAAAGCCACCCATAAACACTCACCGCCTATCTTTCCCCACCCACATATAACTCAAACTTAGAATTACTTAATATTTAAGCAAGTCTATGGGAATATAAGGTTATAGATTTATATTTATATATAGAATTTAAAGCGCTGTATTTATCTACGTCGGTCGATCTCTAGTAACACTTGCTAACCCTTTAGGTTATAAATCTTCATATATAGAAATATCACACCTATCTAGTGACGATTTGCTTATATATCGTACTTTTTATTTATGAATTATTCTCGTGAATTTCTTAAATAACGTGTTATAATACTTGATTAACTCTGGCGTCGGTAAATCTTCAGAACATTCATTCATCATTGACTCATATATTTCCTTCAATTCCTTTTCAGAACCGTATCTTAAGGCTTTAAATGCCAGCAAAGCATTTCCTACATGACTTACGTGTGGAAATCCACAATAAGTGATTTTCTTAGCAATCACATTAGCTAGAATCTTCCTTACTATCGGTTGCTGAGCTAATTTACCACCTATTAGAAGGTTTTCATAGGTTACGTTGTTTTCGATTAAGCCGTCATTTATTATCTTTAATAGGAATATAATTCCCTCAACAGCTGCTTTAAACACGTCACTTAAGGTGGTGTTAGGTTTTAAACCTATTAATGCTCCACCACCTCCGGCAGGTTTAAAGATACTTAGCGGAAGTCGTTCCGGGTAGATTGTTGGTATGAATAAAACGTTACTTCCTACGTTTAGCTTATCTTCTATTTCTTTGAACATCATGTTAAAGAATTCCTCCTTTGTCCTGCTTACCCAGAACAGATTGTGTAGATAATCAAGTACTATGCCAGCGTTGTTTACGCCTCCTCCGCTTATCCATTTCCTTCCTAGAAGGTAGTATGTTTGAAACCTTACTTGAACGTTCTTATCCAACACCGGATAATCTGTTACTACCCTTAACATAGCGCTAGTACCTAAGTTAACGACGCCCTTGCCACTCTGCCCTAACGTCATGCCGTAAATCATTGTAGCCCCATCATAAAGTCCTAAAATAAGTGGTGTTTTGTTTTTAAGGTTAAGTTCCTCAACCAGATTGTCCTTAATTTCTAGGACTTCATAACCTTCTCTTAACTCAGGAAGTTGATTTTCATCTATGCCAGCAAGTTCTAAGGCGAAAGCATCCCATCTTAACTCATTTATATTTAATAATTGATACGTTCCTGAAGCCGACGAAAGATCTGTTACGGCATTGCCCGTGAAAGCGTGAGTTATGAAAGACTTAACATCTAGGTAGAATGTGATATTCCTGGAAACGCTTGACTTAAATTTCTTAAGCCATAGAATCTTAGGTAAGCCATATATGTGTAGAAGAGGGCATCCTGTTCTTAAGTATATTTCCCTATCATATGTTTTTAAATAACGTAAGGCTTTAGTAGGCCTCTCATCAACCCACGTTATAACGTTAGTTAAAGGTCTATAACTCTTATCAACCCCAAGAATACCGAAAAGGTATGTAGATAAAACTATAGCGTCTGCTTTCGTAACTACTTTCCTCACGGCTTTATATAGAAGCTTAAGCACTTCTTTAGGGTTATGTTCATAAGCCCTAAGGGCAGGCTTCACGTATGGGGTAGGTATTTCCACGCTTTTAGTTATCTTAGGTGCTACCCCACTTTCTACAAATACATTCGCCACTTTAATGTAGGTAGTCCCGAGATCTATGGAAACTACATTCAAAATTAACACCTAAAATTGAGTTTTAATGCGCAGAGCTAAAAAGACCTTCGCCTAAGGTTTTTAGGTAGGACTACAACACCATCTATTGGCTTTCCATCTATGAAGTTCTTTATAGCGTAAACCATTGCCATATCCATACCCTTTAAAGCTTCCCACGTGTAAGCAGCAATATGCGGTGTTATTATAACGTTACCGTATTTTAGCAAGCGATGCTCTGCTGATATAGGTTCCCCCTCAACTACATCCATAGCGACCGCTGAAACTATACCTTTATCTAAGGCTTCGCATAAGGCCTGCTCGTCGATAAGCTCTCCTCGGGCTGTATTGACTATTATTATCCCTTCCTTAGCGTTGAATAAGACGTCCTTATTTACCATATGGTAGTTTTCCTTAGTTAAGGCGGCGTGTAACGTAACTATATCACTAACTTTAAACAGTTCTTTAAGGTCTGATACGTATCTATAGCCTAATGCCTCCACAGCCTCCTTAGATACGTAGGGATCGTAGACAACGATTTTAGAGTTAAAGCCCTTAGCTAGGATTTCAGCTACTCGAGAACCTATGTTACCGAAACCAATCACACCAACTGTTAAGTTAGGTAATTCCCTACCAATAAATTTTGCTCTATCACCCCAACGACCTTCTTTAACAGCTATGTAGCTCTGCGGAACCATCCTCAAGGCTGAGATCATTAAAGCTACCGTATGCTCAGCTACAGCTTCTCTCTCGACATAACCAGGGACGCGAGCAACCACAACTCCATGTCTTTCAGCTGCTCGCAGGTCTATATTATCTACGCCGATGCCGTGTCTTACGATCATTAACACGTCGTTATTAAGGTCGAAAAACTCAGCTGAGTAGTAAGGTGTTACGCTAGCGATAACGAATTGAAAGCCGTTTAATACCTTAGCCAGCTCCTTACCGTTTATGTCTTTAGGAACTTCAATAAACTCAACCCTACCTAACTTTTTCAGTTCTTCTACAGCGTTTGTATACCTACCGAAAGACTTAGAGTTAACTACCGCTATATTTACATTCATTAAACCAACCCTCAAAACCTATGTTTACGTTAAAGTTAAGTATTGCTCAACAAGTTTCCTCAGTTCTTCTCTCTCCTGAGGTTCTAACACGCCTAAGTACGTCAGCGGATATCCAGCGTTTATCCCCTTAAGCTTTAATAGCTCTCTCAGTACTTCCGGAGACTCTACGCTGAATTTACCTGTGATGTTCCTTAATTTATTTATTACGTTCTGTATTTCTTTAGCTTTCTCTATGTCGCCATTTACAACAGCTCTATAAAGCTCTGTTACATATTTTGGAAATACGTTTGATAATCCACATATATGTGCGTCGGCACCGATTACAAACGTGTATAGAAGCATGTTATCTCCTGCCCCAGCTACGAAGTATTTCCCCTTAAACCTCATCACATACTCAAGTAGTTGTTCTACAGAGTAGCTAGTGTCTTTTATACCAACTATGGCTGGTACTTCACGAGTAAGTTCTTCAAACATTGATGGCGTAATGTTATATCTTTGCCTACCGCTGTTGTTGTAAATAACTACCTTAGCATCGCTTTTAGAAATGCGATTGAAATACTCTACTAAACCCCTTTTTGAGGATTTGTAGTAAACAGGACCCACAGAACTTACTACCTCATAGCCCAAGTCCCTAGCATATTTTGCTAATTCGTAACTAGCTTCAACATCTGAAGACGCTATATGAGGCAGTACTACAGCTTTATTAGGAACGTACTCTATGGCTTTCTCTAAGAATTTCCTCCTAGTTTTCTGACTGAGTAGAAGGCCTTCCCCGTAAGTACCCATGATAAAAAGCCCGTTAACGCCGTTAGTTAATTGATATGATATCAATTCTTTAAGACAGTCTTCACATAAGTCACTATCCTTATTAAGTGGGGTGATGAGAGCCGTGATAACACCTTTTAACTCCCAACTCATTTTATCCACCATTAAGCGTCTTAAGTTAATAGATTTAGGTTTGTTATAAAACAAGTTCTATTGTTATGATTTAAAAATTGATTAAATGGGGCCGCCATAACTTACGTAACCGCCATCAATAAGTATTGTGTCACCTGTTATAAAACTTGCTTCATCTGAAGATAGAAACGCTATAACTTTAGCTACTTCCTCAGGCGTGCCTAACCTACCCATTGGAGTCATCATTTTAATAGCCTCTTCATTAACGACGCCTTTCTTAGCTAGGTTTAGAACTCTTTGCGTAGCTATCCATCCAGGAGCTACACCAACAACTCTAATTCCATACGGCGCTAGTTCGACAGCTAATTCCCTAGTTAGACCTATAACACCCGCTTTTGAAGCGCTGTAAGCAGCTCTTCTTGGGATCGCTACAAAGCCTAAGCTAGAGGCCATATTTACAATAACTCCTCTGCCTTGTTGAACCATAACTCTCGCTACCGCTTGAGTACATAAGAAGACCCCAGTTAAGTTTATGTCGATTACTCTACGCCAGTCTTCTAATGCCATTTCAAGGAGTGGTTTTTGTATGGAGATCCCAGCATTGTTGACTAAGATGTCTATCCTGCCGAACCTCTCTAAAGTCTTAGAAACCATGGCATTGACTTCATCAGGGTTTGTAACATCTACTTTAACCGCTATAGCCTCGCCTCCAAGGCTTTTAAGCTCCTCAACAGTTTTTTCAGCGAGTTCTAAATTCACATCAGCCACGACTACCTTAGCCCCTTCCTTAACGAATTCAATCGCTATTGCCTTTCCTATACCTTCAGCTGCCCCCGTAATTATAGCGACTTTATCCTTGAGTTTCATACATTATCAACCATAAAGATGTGGTTTATCGGGAGTTAAAAAAACATAATAAAACATGTTTGAAGCTCTTTAAAGGGTTATACGCTAAGGCCTAAAGCTTTAGGAAGCCATAAGAAAGAGTCCGGAATATATACTATTATTACATATATTAAGAGATACATCACTATGAAGGGTATCATAGCCTTCAGAAGCTTCTCAACCTCGATATTTAAAGATTGAGCAGTAACAAAGACCGCAGCCCCTACTGGTGGTGTGGCAGTACCCAATAAAACACCGAAGAGGAAGAGGGCGTTGATATGGTATGGATTGATCCCATATGGTGTGAAAGCGCTTATTATAGTAGCCCCCCAAGCAATCGCTAAAACTATAACATCGAAGAACATGCCAAACACAGCTAATATCGCCGCTAAAACAGTGAGAGCGATTAACGGACTTATAGCAGTACTCATACTAGTGAAGAATTCAATCATAGCGTAATTTAACTTGCTGAGCGACCACGCGTAATTTAAGATATAGGAATTACCTATCATGAATATAACCACCGCAGTTGTTTTACCTGATTCCAAAATTATATCGAGTATTTTCCTCGGTGTTAAAGTTTTATATGCTGCAGCAACAGCTAAAGCCGATAAAGCCCCTAACGCACCCGCTTCAGTCACCGAAAACACACCTAAATATATACTTCCTAAGACAAGTAAAGGAACCGCAAGCAAAGGCATAGCTTTAGCGATATTGAGGAGCATTTCTCTTAAGGTATATCTGCGCTCCAAACCTCCTAAATTGTTTTTATAGGATATAATCAGTATTAAAATTATTAAACCGAGCAATACGAGAATCCCTAACGCACCCCCAACAATAAACATAGTTAAGACCGAAGTGTTCGTAGCGGTTGCTATAATTATAGCTGGTATGCTAGGCGGTATGAAAGCTCCTAAAGGAGCTGATGCCGTTATAACGGCAGCTGTAAATCCTCTAGGATACCCTCTACGCTCCATCTCACTTCCCATCAACCTTGAGAAAGCAGCAGCCGTTGCTGCTACAGCACCAGTGAGCAGTCCGAAAAACGCGCAGCCCACAGCTACAGCTACTGCTAACCCACCTTTAACTCGTCCTAATATTGGTTGAAGGGCGTCTACTATAAGTTTCGTAAGTCCAGTCTTTTCAAAGACAACACCCATGAACGTGAAGAGAAACACCCCCAAAAGTGGGAAGGATCTGAGAGGTTGCATGACTGCTGTGGTGGCGGTTGTTAAGTCTACGTTGGCTAATAACATAAGCACTATACTGCTTAAACCTATGGAGAACGTTACTGGAAGTCCGGAGAATATTAAAGCGAATAAGACTATAAAGAATATAATACCAAGTGTTAAGGGATCCATCATCGACTACCTCCATCTAAAGTAATTGCTTTAATCACATACCTTACTATCATGAAAAACAACCCGAGCAACATGGCTAGGTAGAATGTATACATAGGCAATCCTAAGATAATAGTTTTCTGGAGTTTGTAAACGTCGTAGAAACTTAAGTTCGAATATATCATGATTATGGCGTATACGATACTTAAAAACCAGATAAATCTCTTATATAACCTCCCTCTCCTATCCCTAAGTATTCCAACGTAGGGATGATCGCCTAAACCTCTGCAAACCATGCTAACACCCATGAACACAAGCCATGTATGGAAAAACCAAGTCAATTCAGGTTCTTCTGGGAAAGGTACGTGAAGGAGGTACCTAGCTAAGGCACCGTAGAATAACGCAGCTAAAATGCCAACACCACATACGACAATCGTTACTGCCTCTAAGACGAATAGTGTTTTATCAACGTAAGAAATCAGTCTTTTCATATCTAACACCATCCTCTATTTTTAATAGAGAAAAATTTTAAAATTAAATTTAGCCGAACCCTTTCCTAAAGTTTTCAAGCCATGAACGGACTTCTGCAGGTATCTTGTCTAAGTACTTGTTTAAGAAGCATGTTTGTAACCGGTCGAATATTGGTTTAGTGTCAAAGTAGTTTATCTTAGCTCCCTGTTGTATTAGATACTGAATACCGACTATCCTCTCTACGTAGAAGCCCCAAGCATTCTTTTCTTTAGCTGCTTCTTGCGCAGCCTCTAGGACTATCTTCTGTAGATCTGGTGGTAGTTGCTCGAATAACTGCTTGCTTACTACAACGAAGTGCCACGCGTAAGCCCAACCAACCATAGCTATGTTAGGTGCGACCTCATAGAACCTCATAGATATAATAGCACCTACCTCATTCTCCATAGCGTCAATAGCTTTAGTTTGTAAGAGGGTATAGCATTCGGAGTATGGCAGTGCTTGTGGATTAGCGCCTAAGCATTGACCCGCCTCTATAAAGACTGGTGAGCCCATAACCCTAAGCTTCAATCCCTGAAAGTCTTGAAGGGACTTTATAGGTTTCTCCGGTACTGAGAGGAAGTAACGAGCCCCGCCAACCGTAATTGCTAGGACCTTCCATCCAAACGGCTCCAGGGCTTGGTTAACGTAATTAAGTGCTACGTCGGACTCGCCGAAAGCTATAGCTTCTTCTGTACTTCTGAAGAGGCCTGGATAACTGAAGAACAGCAACTTATCGGTGTATGTCGCGAACCTGGAAACTTCAATCGTAGCGATGAAGAGTTGCCCTTTCCTCATAAGCTCTAGGTATTGGTCTTGATCGCCTAACTCACCGCCGGGATGCAAAATTACTTTTATTCTTCCACCAGACCTATATTCAACCTTCTCCTTAAACCTTGTGAAGAAGTAATGGTGGGTATCAAGCGGTGACGGTGCCGTTAAATATGCTGCATGAAGTTCATACTCAGCCTTAGGTGCTGTAGCCGCGGTAGCTGTGACCGTAACTGGCGATGTTACTGTCGCTGTAACGGTTCTCGTCACGGTTGAACCGGGACCAGCTCCACTTACTGTTATTGTGGTTGTGGCTGGTGTAACGCCACTACTTCCTGCGAAGTATCCTACGATACCGGCTACTATTATTAAAACTACAAGTATAGGTGTTATAAACTTACTCTGCGCTAACATTCTTAATTTCACCTTCCGTAATGTGAAGCGTGTTATTTTTAAATAAGGTTTACATAGAACAAGTTTTATTTTCGTTTAGGTCTTTATTAAGTCGGTACGTTTTTATATTTAGTCAAGGCTTCCTTTACTGGGAGTCTAGGATTTACAAACGTTAACCCACCATCAACTATGAACACCTGACCTGTTATGAACTCTGCTTCATCACTTGCTAGGAAAGCAACCATATTAGCTACGTCAGAAGGTTTACCAAACCTCCCTAAGGGAGTTACTAACTTCTGCAACTCTATATCTAGTTCTGACCATATGCTCCTAACACCAGGTGTTTCTATAGGGCCTGGAGCTATAGCGTTTACAGTTATGTTGTAAGGTGCTAACTCAGCCGCTAGGCACTTAGTAAATCCTACGAGAGCGGCTTTAGCTGTACCGTAGTGTACTAGACCCGGCACTCCATGTATTATCCCAGTTATTGACGATATGTTGATTATCCTGCCATACTTTCGTGCGATCATGTTAGGCACTACAGCTTTAGAAGCGTAGAACGCGCTCTTAAGGTTTAAGTTGATTATGTAATCCCAGTCGTCTTCACTCATCTCTAAAAATGCTTTTCTTGGGTAAGCACCTACGTTATTAACTAATATATCAATCTTACCGAATTGCTTAATTGCCTCGTCAACAGCTTTCTCCACATCGCTTCTCTTAGTTGCGTCACCCACGAAGAACGCTACGTTAACGCCTTTAGTTCTTAATTCATTAACGACCTCAATAAGTTTCTGTTCTGTTAAGCTAAATAGAAAGATGTCCGCGCCTAAGCTAGCTAGTTTCACCGCTATTTCCCTACCTATTCCACGACCGCCCCCAGTTATTAAAGCGGTCTTTCCTTTAAGGTTCACGTATACTCACCACAAAGAAGCTAGGAAGCAATAGTTAAAAACCCTGTATAGAATATGTTTTATTTTCTTGCTTCTTAAGATTTATTTACTTCATTCTCATTTAAGTTATTAACTCCTTAGATAATAATCGCATTGATGTTCTTAACCTGCTAGATTTTTAGGAGGTTTTAGCTTTTTAAATTTTCTAAATCGCATGCTATAACCATTAAAAATTTATTAATGTCTAAACGGAAGTTTTACAGGGTAATGATGAAGAGGAATTTACGCGTCCCCAGCGATTTAAGTATTTTAGAATTTGAGATTAGGAAGCCTAGCCGTAGTTTCTTCGGCAAGTTAAGTGAGGTTAGTTCTTCAACGTTAAACTTAGAGGTCGTGAAAATTCCCGATTCTGAAAACTACGTTGTGTTTGGTTATTCCTTCAGCAAAGACCTTGATAAGTACATAGATAGCGTTAAATTCATGACGAGCGTTCCTAGGAATCACATAAGGAAGTTTAGGTATTGGAGGGATGGTAAGTTAGTTTATATGATGGCCTTGAAGTCTAAATGTGATTTTATTCAGTTAGCTGAAGAGAATAAAGTGAGTATTCTATCTCCTTACGTGTTCGATAAGGGAATTAGGAAATATCTCGTGTTAGGCAATACAGCTAACTTAAGTAGGTATAGGGAAAGTGTTAGCGAGTTTTACGGTGAATCTAATGTATATTCAAGACCTATTAGCTTTACAGAACATTTAAGCATGTCGTTATCTAAGAGGGTTGCTTTCTCTGTGATCTCAGACAAGCTAACGACGAATGAGGTCGAGGTGTTAAAACATGCGTTTATTTCCGGCTACTTTGACTACCCAAAGCAGATAACTTTAGACGCTCTAGCTTCATCACTAGGGCTTTCTAAAGTTACTGTAGATATACACATAAGGAAAGCCGTTAGGAAAATCCTTGAGGAAATGTTGAAAGTTGCTTAAGAGCCACACCTTTTAAATAAAAAAATATAAATGAATGGGTTTTTAAGCAATGTTAGATCTCACTTAGCAAGCCTTCTAAGGTTTGCCTGACCTTAGCTAGCTTCTCCTTCAACGTCGTGACTTCAGCTTTAAGCTCATTGATTACTTTCTCCTGCTCTTCTAACTTCTTAGTTAACTCACGCACTTTAGACTCAACATGCTCTGTTGTTGGTAGAGGCAGTTGAATTTCTAACCTACCGTTTTTCTGCCTTAATAACTCGTAAGTTTCTTTAATTATTTTCCCGGCCTCTGTCTTCCCAGTTAAGTGGTTTCTAATCGTTGATTCTGTCCTACCTAACTCCTCAGCTATCTTGGCTGTTGAATACCCGGCCCTATCCCTAGCTAAAGCTCCAGCAGCTATAACTAGAGAGTCTAGCCACGTCAACCTATCCTCAGCCGACCTTATCTTCTCCAACACGTCGGGCCTGAATAGCGTTCCGAAGAGGAGAGCTAATTCAAGCTTACGGACTTCCTCCTTACCTAAAGGTTTTAAAGGTATTTCCTCACTCATTACTCAACACCTCCGTAAATAACCGACCTACCTAAGGACTTAACGACCTTACCTACGTTGATTACGACTCCCCTATCCGATATTTCAAAGGGGTGTCTCCTCATATCGTGTTTAGTACCGCGCATCTTCCAAATAATTATCGACCTAACCAACTCACCGTCGATTTCATCCAGATCCAACCTAATTATCCCGTCAACAGCGTGTTCAACGCCGGGACCTCCAAAACCCCTCTCAGTAACGCTTACTTGAGAGACTAGAAACGCCGTAACGCCTAAACCGGATAGCATCCTCTTAAGCTGCATTAAGACGTTCCTAGCGACTGAAGGCTTCGTTAAGTAAAGCGTTGAGACGGAGTCTATAACGGCTCTCTGAGCTCTGATATCCTTTAAAGCCTGCCTAGCAACATCAACGAACTCACCAATATCGTCAACGCTTTTAACGACGTAACGCTCTTTTTTAGCGGCTTCCCCAATACCTCCGGTGAAGGCATCGACAACCGCGAAAAGCCCTTCATCCTCATATTTCCTAACGTCCCAACCGAACTCAGCCATATTCCTCCTAACCTGCGCTGGATGCTCCTCCAAAGTAACTAAAACTCCAGGTTCACCTAAGCTAAGACCGTAATATAGGTATTGCTGACTGAAGATCGTCTTACCCGTGCCGGGCCCTCCAGAAATTAAAACTATATTCCTCTTAGGTATGCCTCCATTAAGCAACTCATCAAGTCCTGGAATACCACTCTTAACCCTTTCTATAACCACTTTTCAACTCCCAATATATATTACATAATGTTATTTAAATTTAATTTATAGAAAGCAACGATTACGTAGCACCTATAGCGAAGGTAAGAAGAACAAAATTTAAAACATTGCTGGAATCTATATCGTGGTGATTAAAAACGGCTGAAGATGTTTTAGTTAAGGAGTTAGCATCTATAGTTAACGTACCTAGATATAGTTTAATCGGCTTAACACACAACTACATGGTTTTCGGATCTACAGCAGAGGGAGTATACAACTTATATGCTTTAAACCTCTCTAAGGGGGAAACGTTTAAAATAACTAAGGAGCCACCTCACTTATATGCTAAGACCTCACGCATATCGCCTTACGTAGTTTACACGTTAGATGTTTCTAAAGGGTTTGAGTTAGTTAAGTTGTACGCCATTAACTTAAACACTCTAGAGTTGGTTGACGTCTCTAGAGAGGTTCCGCCGCAGAGGGTTGTGGGTGTGGGTTTCGACGGCGTTAGGGTTGCCTGGTCCGGGTCGACCAAGGAGGCTGCGGGTATTTACCTAACTAAGGTTCCTGATGGGGAGCCTGAACTTATAGCTAAGACTAAAGGGAGGGAATTCGTTACTGACGTGAGTGGGAACTATATCGTGGGTTTCGGTCATTTACGTGATAATCCATACTCTATGGAGATATTCGTCATAGACCTAAAAAGCAACGAGTTTAAAGTGGTGACGCCTAAGGAAGGCTCGACCAACACCTCACCTAGGATTAAAGATAATGACGTGTTCTTCGTAAGCGATTTTAAAACTTTAGATAAGGAGAGACTTTATTCATTTAACGTAAGCTCTGAAGAGTTTAAAGACGTTACGTTTGAAAGCAGTGACTTAATTGCTTACGACCCTACAGAGATAGTTAACTACGGCTGGAGCGATGCCGGTGAGTTATGGGTTATAGGTAAGAGAGACGGTAGGACTAAACTCTTCTTAAACGGGAGGGAGATACCGACACCTAAAGGCTTTATAACGGACGCAGATTTATATGAAGGTAAGGCCTACATAGCGTTTTCATCGCTTAAGGAACCTCCTAAAATAGCGTCGGTAGACCTAACGTCGGGTGAGGTTAAGGTAGTTATAGATAATAAGTTACCTGAGGAGATCTCTAAGAAGTTTGGTGAGGTTTTATTCGTTAGGTTTAGGTCCTTCGACGGCTTGGAAATACCTACGTATGTGCTTAAAAACGCTGAAGTCAGCGCTCCAGGACCTACGGTTATTTACCCACATGGAGGTCCTTGGTCTGAAGTAGCTGATTCCTGGTCTTCATTCATAGCAGCTTTAACTGTCTTAGGCTATCACGTCGTAGCTCCAAACTTTAGAGGCTCGACGGGATATGGCGAAAGCTTTAGGAAGCTTGATTTAGGGGATCCCGGCGGTGGTGACCTTCTAGACGTGGTTTACGCTAGGGATTGGGCTGTGAAAGCCGGTATAGCTAGAGAGGACAGCGTTTGCATCGTAGGCTATAGCTACGGAGGGTATATGACGTTCATAGCTATGACTAAATACCCCGACTTATGGAGGTGTGGGGTTGCTGGAGCTGGAGTAACTGATTGGAGGGAAGATTACGAGTTAGCTGACGCCTACTTTAAGAAATTTGATGAGATTCTCTTCGCGGGTAAGCTAGAGCTCTTCGAGGAGAGGTCCCCAATAACCTACGTAGAGAACACTAAAGCACCGATATGTATAATACACCCTCAAAACGACAGTAGATGCCCGCTTAAACCGGTTATGAAGTTCGCCTTTAAGCTAATGGAGCTAGGCAAACCCTTCGAACTACACGTAGTGCCGGAGATAGGGCATGCTATAAGTCTCGACAACAAAAGCCTACTGAAATTCTTCATATACACAGGCATGTTCTTAAAGAAACACCTAACGTAGAAGCCGTAGCGCATTCTATATAATTTCTTGATATTCTCAAATATTCTTAATCACTTTCCTCTTGAAGCGTTGTAATCAACTAAGGCTGGAAAACTAGCACGACTACCGGCCGCTATAACCCTCACTAAAGTCTTCGAACCTTTACCAACGACCGTAGTAAAAGCTGTAAGGTGCCTACCCGTCCTAAGAAACGCTTTCTCACCTAAAGCTACAGCTATCTTAGGACTTGAGCTTAAAACCTCTAGAAAGATGTTCGAAGCCTCATCTACTTCCTCAAGAGCTCTAACTACCTCAGCAAAAGAAGTTTTAAACCTAACCAACATTCCATGAGCTAAAACCATATCTCATCTAGGCATTAATCACTCTTAACTTTATAAGCGTAAATTAAGAAGCTCGTAAGTTCCCTATTACTGACGTTCATCAACTTTACGTGATTATTATCCGCCGCGATAAACCTTCACAACAAAAACTTCAGAAACTTCACAAACGTTTTTGCTTTCATCCACTAATCTTCCGTCGCTAGTTACTAAGGTTATGTCTTCAAGGTTTGTGGGTATGTTAAAACTTCTTAATACTTTATCTACTACAGCATGTATGGGTAGGCACTCACTTAGCTGTAGGCAGTACTTCTCCCCTAACACGGCGGCTAAGTTGCCGCGGAATTTTAAGCAGAAGGATACGTTCATATTATCACGTAGTGAGTTCCTTCCTTAAGTTCCTAACGACTTCTACGGCGTCGTAAAGCCCTAACTTCTTAAGGGTTTCTTCAGTCGGTATCCCGAGTTCGTCCCAACCTAGGCTTAAGTAATATTCCTTAAGTTTGGATTTAACCTCCTCAGAATCCCCTTTGGCTCCTTTGTAAGGTCCGGAAGGTAATGGTTCGTAAAACCTCGGCGGGTTGTCATCGTGTTTTCTGGGGTCCCAAACCACGTCCGATCCTCCGAGTAGGAGAAGTATGCGTTGTAGAGATAGTATGCGAGGCGCTATAACGCCGTAGAACTCCTCCTTACTTAAGTTCCACCCCGTTACGGCGTTTAAGTACTTTATCATGGTGGTGTCGTCTATGGCCGTGAACATACATACTACACCGCTATCTATGAGCACAGCCCAAGCCTCGGATTCCTCGCTATTCGCTGGCAAGCCAGCTACCGACGTGTGATCACCGCCTTGAACTGAGGCAGCGTAAGCTATAGGTTGCGGGTAGTCCTTCCTACTTCTAATTCCGTGTGCGCCAACACCCACGCCCTTAACCTGCACCGCGTATTGAAGCAATTCATCAACGCCCACCTTCTTAAGCTCAGCTATTTTCAACGCAGCTCTGTAGGTCCCCTCAGCTAAAACAGCTCCAAACCCCCTCCTGAAAGCTACGTCTTCAAGCAACCTACTCAAGCATTTGAAATCACCCCAGCTTAACTCATAACCTAAATCCTCCCTGCTTAAGTACCCCCTCTCATAAAGCTCTAACGCAAACCCTAACGCATTACCTGTTTGAATACCGCATAACCCAAGCTCGTCGGCTAGCGACGATAACGCAGTAGCTTCCTCAACTTTAAACACACCTAAATTACTCCCTAAATACGCACCCATCTCATAATCGGGGCCGTCCGTATAGTAGGTCTTACCATCTATCGAGACCTTACTAACTTTCATGCACGCTAGCGGGCAACCCCAATCAGCCCACGGATTCTTAACCCAGTACTTCCTCTCCATAACCACGTGGCTAAATTCGGTGTTATCATGCCATTCCTCAATCCAGTTCTTTATCGGTTCGGAGCTGGTGTCATGGCCTGTCGACCATAACCCAGCCGTGGTACCCCACTGCCTAAACGTCTTCCTCTGGGAGACCTTATCCAGGACTTCATACCTTAGTTTGAGGAATTCCTCAGGGTTGGCAACCTTAGGTAGGGGGCCTGAACCCTTAACGACTATAGCCTTCAGTTTTTTAGAGCCCATAACCGCTCCGTAACCTCCGTAACCAGCTGCGTGGAACCACCTACTCATCACCACGGAAGTTCTAACGAGGTTCTCCCCCGCTGGGCCTATGTAAAGTGAGGGTAGGTCACGACCTAAGTCCTTCCTTAAAGCTTCAAGGAATTCAGAACCTTTTAAACCCCATAACCTTCCAGCATCTCTAACCTCTACTTTATCGTCCTCCACGTATATGTAGACAGGGTCTTTAGAAGCTCCCCTAACTATTAAGCCGTCGTAACCCGCTGATTTCAACGCGTAAGCAACGTCGGTTGATATGGCTGAACCAACGACGCCGTTGCTTTGAGGGCTCTTACCCGAAACCACCAGCTTAATACCTGGGTAGTACCCAGTTAGAGGTCCGGTCATGACTATCAATAAGTTCTCGGGGCTTAACGGATCTACTTGACGCCACTTCCTCCCCAACTCCCTCCAGAGGATGTACGTAGCTAAACCCCTACCGCCTAAGAACATCCTGTATGTGATTCTATGCACTTTACTTACTGAGGTTTTCCCCGTGCTTAAATCCACGTCCAGTAAGTTGCCTGTTAAGCCGAAGTAGCTCAACCTACTCACCTCCTAAGACGCGTTCTTTAAGGTCTTCAGCTATTACTTCAGGTGGTTTAGCATAAAGCTTTATAGTCGTGCTTGAAGGCTTTTTAATAAGTTTTAAAGCGTTATATCCAACTCTAGAACATTCCTTAACGCATGCTGGATCCCCACCACATAAGTCACATATGATTACGTAGCTAAACCCCTTAACTATCCTAGGTATTCCCCCAGGACATGCTTTAACGCAGTTACCGCATAAAGTACATAAAGCAGAATCAACCAATACAGCCCCACTTACATCACTAACTTTTAAAGCTTTCGTAGGGCATGAAGCAACGCATGGGTAGTCCGGACACTGCACACATACTTGAGGGACGGGAACCCCAGGGTATGGCTCAAACACTTTAATTCTTGAGGCGTCAGGCCATATAAGGCCTTCATGCTTTAACGTGCAGGCGATCTCACATAATCTACAGCCTGTGCATAAGTTATAATCTATCAATATCCACACCTGACTTGATGCCGACATATTAAATCACTAGTTTTTCTTATGTCATTAACGTATTTAAGCTTAACGAGGGCTTATTAACTTCCTATATAAGGAGTTTTTGTAGGTTGTGAGTATGTTTAACCGCGTGCCAAACCCAAAGGAAAGAGTTGATTTAGTTGAGGTGGTTGTTCTAGCTGACGACTTCGCCGGCCATCACTACGGTTTCTTAGGACATCACGGAGTTTCATATTTCGTTCGAGTTCGTTACGGTGATTTAGAGAAGAAAATACTCTTCGACGTAGGTAGTCAAGCAGAACCCGTCATTCATAACATGAGGAGGTTAGGTATAGATCCTAAGGCTGTTGACTACATAGTTTTATCGCATAGTCATTACGACCACGTAGGCGGGTTGAAAGAGTTCCTAAGGCACGTAGGTAAAGAAACGCCAATCATAGCACATCCTGAAGTGTTTAAAACAAGCTTCTCTGTGGAGCCAGCACTACGTCTAGTCAGCCCTTCATGGGTTAAGGAAGAAGTTGAGAGCTTAGGCGGGAGGTTCATCCTAGTTAAGGAACCTCTAAAGATTATGCCCGGGGTTTGGGTCACTGGTGAGGTAAGGGATGATGAAAAGTTAGAAGTCGATAGGGGAGTTAGTTACGGGCTGTTTAAAGTAGGCGCTTATGGGGCGGTGGAGGAAGACTTAATAAATGAGGAGATCTCCTTAGCTATAAACACGACGTCGGGGTTGGTGGTTATTGTGGGGTGCAGCCATCCAGGAATAGCCAGCATAGTTGAGAAGTCGTCTAAACTCTTTAAGCAGGAAAAGGTACGGGCAGTTATTGGGGGTTTCCACCTACTTAACGCTAACGAAGCTAGAGTAGAGGCTGTGGTGAATTACTTCAAAGTGAAAGGCGTCGAGCATATATACGCAGGTCATTGCACAGGACTTAAAGCTGAGGCAAGATTCTTAAACGAATTCGGTGAAAGTTTTACGAAGCTCTACGCCGGCTTAACGATAAAGTTCCCGTAGGTTGATGCGGGTCTACGGCTACTTAACGTATACGTAGCTTACGTTTTTCTGAACGCATAAGTTAACGATCTCCGTCCTGTCTTCAGAACGCATCTTAGTTATTACGACTTTCTCCACCTTATCCGCGTTTCTTTCAAGTGCTTGAAGCGCTATATCCCTCAGCCTTTCCTTATGCTGCGTTAATTCGTTGATTGCGTACCTAGATATTATATGTCCGTAACACTCCCTTAACGTAAGCGCTCTCTCCGTGAATTGCTCAGCGTAGTGTGGGCCGCCGAAACCTACCGTAGGAACGCACTCAACAGGTGAGGCGTTAGTTAAAGCCGCGATTATGGCTTGCGCTAACGTCTCGTGAGCTTCGCTTAAACTCCATTCAAGCTCTGAAGAGCCTATCTCAACGAAAGTCAGCGGTTTTTTAACGTTTGTAGGTCCGTGATGCGTTACTTCATAAACCACTTTAAAGTCTGGTAAGGTGTTCACGGCTAACTTACTGATGTTCGTTAATATGCTGTAGGATATCCTAGGGTTTGAGTAGGCAAGCTCGTATGGGTTCCCACCAAATAACGCTTCGTTGGTTGGGTTCCCTGTATGATGCACTGTAAGTGATTTAACACCTGAGCTTGCTGAATGCCTTGAAAGGATTATGAAGTACTCAGCCTCAGGCAGTACGTCATCGAGGAAGTTAAAGTATATTACGTCTTCGTTGAACTCAGCTAGTAAGGCGTCTATATCCTCAACATACCAAGCCCTTAACGCCTTACTTAAGCGGGCCTCCCTATACTTAAGGATTTTAAGAAGTGATTTAGCTATTCCTGAACCAGCCGGGTCTATAGAGCTATACACCAGCGCCTTCATCAAACCACACCACGTTAAACATGATGTACTGTGTAATTTAACGTAAGAAATAATAAAACTACGCCTTAAGACTATGTTATGGTGTTTGAAGTGGGTAACTACGACGTGTTGGTTGTCGGTGCTGGTTTGGCAGGTTCTTCAGCTGCGTATTTCCTAAGTAAGTCCGGGCTTAAGGTTTTAATCGTTGATGTTAAACCCCCGTCTAAAGTGGGGGATAAGCCCTGCGGTGATGCCATCGGTAAACACCATTTCGACGAGTTGGGTTTAGACTACCCGACCAACGACATGCTTGAGGGCTTCGTTAAAGGGATAGACGTATACTCACCTACTGAGTCTATGAAATATAGGGTTTTAGGTGAGGGGTTTGAAGTAGATAGGGTTAAATACACGCAATACCTACTTAAGAAAGCCTTAGACGGAGGCGTTGAGTTCCTAGGCGAGACTCAGGCAGTGGAGCCCATCGTTAAAGACGGTTTCGTGGTTGGCGCTACCTTATGGAGCAGGGGTAGGGGTAAGTGGGTAGTTAACTCTAAAGTAGTTATCGACGCGTCGGGCGTTTCAAGATCTTTAGTTAGGAAGTTAGATAGTTTGAGTTGGCCTGTGGCTGAGCCGGCAGACCCTAAAGACTTCAACATAGCTTATAGGGAAGTCAGGAAGTTAAGTAAAGCCGTTGAAGAACCTGAGATATTGAGGATTTACGTGAGTAAGACCGTAGCCCCCGGAGGCTATTGGTGGTTCTTCCCATACTCCATATACGGCGACGTAGTTAACGTTGGGTTAGGGGTTCAAGGCGGTGTGGGTTACCCACACCCTAAAGACCTCCTGTATAAGTACGTGTTTAGTAGGGACGTCTTTAAAGGAAGTCAGGTGTTGGAGGCTGGAGGCGCTGCAGTACCTACTAGAAGGCCCGTAGCGTCTTTAGTTTGGAACGGTGTTGCCGTGGTGGGTGACGCCGCCTACGCGGTAAACCCAGTTCATGGTGGGGGTAAGGGGCCGGCGATGGTTTCCTCTATGTGCGTGTCTAAAGCAGTCGTTAAAGCTTTAGATGAGGGTGTGGCGTCCGCTGAGAATCTTTGGAGTGCTAACCTCTGCTTTATGAGTAGGTATGGAGCTAAGCAAGCGTCTCTAGACGTGTTTAGGATATTCCTTCAGAAGTTAAGCGATGAAGACCTCGAGTATGGGATGAGTAGGAAGTTAATTAAGGAGGAGGATTTAAACACAGTCTCCCTTAAAGGAGACCTAGAGTTAAGCGTCGTTGATAAGGCGTTGAGGTTGTTAAGCGGTTTAAGAAGGCCTTCACTACTTATAAAGTTGAAGGTTGTAGCTGACTACATGAGTGAGGTTAAGAAGCTATATCTAAACTACCCTGAGAAACCCTCCGGTCTTAAAGAATTCGTAAACCGTGTTGAGGGTTTATTCGCTAAAGTACGTAGTGAGTTTTAACTCTTAAATGCTTTTATGACGTAGTGGTTAAGCTTCCTTAAGCCATGGATACATGTCAATCCACTTACTTATGAATGGCTCGTACGTCTTCATATACAGCGGGTGTGAAGTCATCTTCTTAATAAGTTCTAAATCCCTCCTATACTTCATAGCGTCGCCCACGCTTCCCTCACCCTTCAGCTTAACCCACTCATCAAGCGTGAGCATGTACTTCTTCTGAACGTAGTCTCTATAGACGTCGCTTAACACGTTGAACGTGCAGAACGGCACTACCCTCCCGTCAGGCATTAGGTAATGTACGTTGCATCTCATAACCCTCTCCACGTCGTAGTTGTAGAGATCCATGAAGTGCATCATGCCTAAGAACATAAACTTATAGTGCCACTCACCTAAAGATTCGTAGGATTGCTTAGTGAAGATCTCGAAAAGCAGTTTAGGCAGGATCTTCTTAACGTCTGAAGGCACTTCAGACCATTTAATGTATTTAGTTATCATCGAAAGCAGTATTTTAGACCCTATGACGAACTTAGCTCCGCCACTCCTTAACTCCTTAGCTTTTTCGGAGAGGTAGTCCAGAAAGCCCTCCACATCTATCATCTTAGTTATGGGTATGAACTCAACCGAGCTATCCACCTTCTTAACGTAGACGTAAGTCCCGACACCGCATTCCGGGTGGTTAGCCATCTCGAACTTAAACTTCCCAGATAGAGACTCTATAAACTCGGAAACGGATGTTGAGGTAGGTACTGGGAACCAGTCATTTACCGTTATCTGGCCTGAGGTCTGCTCTTCAATCATCTTTATAGTGTCGTAAATCGTTACCCTCAGCTTCTCCCTCTCAGCCTTCTTAATCATCCCAGTAAGTGAGACTGGCTGGAAGTTAACCGACCTAACTATGTCCATGTTTAAAGCCGCGAATTTTATTATGTCGCCCAACTCATGCGTGTTAACTCCTTTAATCACTGTAGGAACTAAAACAACGCTTGTAACGCCTCCCTTCCTGAAGGTCTCGAAGATAAACGGTATCTCCCAATGGTTTTTAGGGTTGGCCTTAGGTGAGACTCCGTCGAAGCTCATGTATATCGTGTTAACTCCAGCTTCTCTAATGCTCTTAGCTAGTTTAACCGCTTCCTCCTCGCCTTTAGTTAGGTAGAGTCTTGCGAAGGCTATAGCGTGTGTGTTAAGTTGGATATGTCTAACGCCTAAACCCCTAAGCAGCTTAACTATGTCGACTAAGTCCTCCCTAAGCGTTGGTTCACCACCGGTTAACTGTATGGCCGGCGTAACGCCCTGCTTAAGGAGTTGCTTAACCATAAACTCAATCTGCTCTATTGAAGGCTCGTATACGAAGCCGGACTTCTCAGCGTAGAAGAAGCAATACCAACAGCTTAAATCACATCTGTTGGTAAGCACTAAATTCGCTAACGCAGTATGGTTTTTATGTAGGGGGCAGAGCCCGCAGCTGTATGGGCATGGGGCGGTTAACTCCGTATATACGTGTCTAGGCCCTCTACCCTCAACAAACCACTTCTCAATCCTTTTAGCGAATTCTGAACTACCCTGATATATTTCTTCGATCTCGCCGTGTTCCGGACATACCTTCCTAATGTAGAGCTTCCCATCCCTCTCAACTATTACCGCCGGAAGTAACGCGTAGCAGTAAGGGCAGATGGATTGCGTGTACCTAACTAACTTCTCACCCTCCCTAACCTTAGGTAGTGGGCCGCCAACACGGACTTCCTTATCAGCTATCCTAACGACTTTAGACCTTACGTCAAACGATGAAGGACGTATTAATGAGGGCTTACCTAACTCATCGCTTACTTCATTCAAGCACTTCAACCTCTGAAATACTTATACAGCGTTAAAATAAAAACTTTTGCTCAATCGATTAAGTGGGTGGTTTAAGGTGGTTAAGCTTTACGTGCATAGACTCTGCTTATCTAGCTATACACTCTATAAAGAACTTAAGGCTAGAGGCACCTTAGATAAGGTTAAGTTCGTCGACACCTCAAACAGCTTAAAAGCGGTTAAGAAAGGTGTTTTCAGCGTTCCAGCGTTGGAAACTCAAGGCATGTTAGTAGCTGTAGACCCGATAGAGGTGGAGTTAGTTGAAGCCGCCGCGTTAAACGAAGACTTAAGTAGGTTCGCCCCAAAAACAGTTGAGGAAGCGGTTGAAGCTTTCTTTAAAAGCCTCTACGCAAGCGGTTACCTATCATGTGTTTCCTTAATCCACGGGCTGAAGCCAATCCTTAAAGACTTAAGCACGGTGAGACTCCTAGCTAAGTTAAGGTTAGGCACCACGTTAAAAACCTCTGAAGTTATGGAAGGCATACTTAAAAAGATGGAGGCAAGCGAAGATGAAGTAAGGAGTAAGTTAGCGTATATATGCTTTAAAAACTACGTTAGAGAACATATATGGTTAAACCCTAAAGCAAGCTATGAAGACATACGAAACACATTAAACGAAAGCAACGTAACATCATGGCTACTCGCTAAAACCTCAGTAGGAAGAACCTTAATACCGAACAACCTAAACACGGTTAAGAAAGCAGCCAACGAATTAATTAAACTAGGGAATAACAAACTCGAAACAACAACAGCAAAAACCAAAGAAGAAGTAGAAACCCTATCGAAAGACATAGAATTCCAGAAATACATAAAAACAAAAAGAAGCAGTTAAATAATTAAATCAATAATATATTGAAAACAAACCAACGAAACCATGAGTCAAAAAGCTTAAAAACAAAAACAACACAGAAGTAAGGCAGAGGTAAAAACCAAATGAACAAAAACCAGAAAAGAACGTTGTTGGCGCTTGCGGCCCTAGCTATAGCCGTAGCTGTGGTAAACGCCAGCGTCTTCGCATACTACCAGATAGACGTGACAATAACTGGTGTGCAACCACCGGTAGTCTTTGTTGCAGGTAACAACGCTAACAAGGCAGACCTAGGAGCGGGCAACAGCATTGCTGTAGCTCTAGGAGCGAACAGCACCTCAGCTGCAATAACGATCCACCCAACCTATCAGCACACATACTACCACGACGTACTCAAAGTCAATAACATCGATAGAAATAAAGCCTATTACGTAGCGTTCAAAGTCACATCAGCTATATCCAGCTGGCCCTCTGATTCGGTTGCGAAGATGATTATATACAGTAGTGGCGGCTCGAAGGTTACGGATGTAGACCTCAAAGCTAATAGTGATACGGGCTGGATAGGGCTTCTGGATGCTAACGACTATTACAGGATCGATTTCTACATATACTACCCGGAGGGTAACCAGCTACCGGGCGGAACAGTGCAAGTTCAGCTGATATATAGCCCGCAGAACCCATCGACAATACCGACATTACCATCGTAGCGGTGAGTAGAGATGAAGTACCCTAAACTAAAACTAAGTTTTTTTACATATTAGTTCCGTCACTCTTAGTCCTCACCATATCCTCTGTCTACGCCTCCGTATTCGTTTACTACCCCCTCTCAACAAATATTCAGGGGGTTAGCCCTCCGGTCGTCTTTCAGGCTGTTTCCGGCATACCTGCTACGATATCTCCTTGGGGTACATACGCAAGTGTATCTCTATCGCTACCCCTAATCGTTGTGAACGCCAACTTCTCCGGAACGCTAAGCCCGTGGACTACTATCTCGAGTATCAGTCAAAGTGCATGGAGTCCCGCATCTGGTGTTCAGGGAGCATCTGATGGATATGTTGCGAGCTTCTCTGAAACTAATAGAGACGTTGATACTGGTTACGGTGAGATATACCAAGAGATATTTATACCGAGTGTAGCCGGCTCGAGTAGCTATACGGTAACTGTCTACATAAGATTCCAGATTAGTCGGTTTCAGGCTAGGGGAGGCGGTAGTATCTCTATAACGTACGGGCTCTTTAACCCTGCCACAAATTCATGGGTATGTGATCAAAGCAATACATATCAAGGAACAACAGGCTGGACTTCCTATTCTGTTAGTTGCTCCATAAGTGTGTCGGGTAGCTACAGGCTTCGCGCCTACATAACTGTAACCAACACGCGGACGTTCACCATTTATATAGATTACCTCTACATCTCGGTGTATAGCTCCAGCAGTGCTGTCCTCAACGTGTACAACCGAGACTCTCAGCCCTACTATGCTAGACTGATGCTAAATTCTGTCACAGGGTTGAATCCTCAGAACCTGTTCTGCGAGATAGGCATAGGGGACTCGCAGCCCATACAGATAAGAAGCGGGCAGATAGTTGCGGGCGAAACGTCGGAGGTTGTCCTCTCTTCAGGTAGCTTCACACCGATAAATGTGAAATGCCTGACAACGTCTAGAGGTAGCTACACGTTGACTCTAACTCTGAGGTATTGCACGGTACCCGGAGGTAACGGTGTATGTGTCTACTACCCCTTAACCATAGTTTTAAGTTCTGGGTAATGTAGCATGAAGTACCTCGACTATATAGCTCTTGGTGTTATTCTACTCCTGATCGTAGGTAGGTTGGTTTGGTTTCCCGTAGCTCTTTTCGTGGTTTCCGGGGATTCCATGCTTCCAACTCTTAAGACTGGGGATTTCGTTTTAGGTGTTGCTACGTATTTAAGTGGTTATGGAGTTGGTGATGTTGTTGTTTGGTATGCTACGGTAACGCATGGAACTATACATAGGGTTGTTAACGTTTCTGAAGGGTATGTAGTAACTAAAGGTGATAATAACCCGTTGCCAGATCCTTCAATACCCGCTTCGTTCGTTAAGTATAAGGTCGTGCTCCACATACCTAGGGAGTTTTGGTTTCCCGCCGCCCTCACGTTAGCTGCTTTCTATATCTTCACGAAGCGTAGGGAGATTGCCTCAACGTTTAAGACCATCACACCGGGTGAGATGAGGGTGGCTTACGCAGTATTCATATTTTTCGTAGTTGTTGACGTAGCTACTGTGTTTTTAGTGGGTGTTCAGTACTTCAGCCCGGCAACGGTTTTAATTAAGCCTTCGGTTGAGTTGAGGAGTATGGAAGTCTCTAAAGATGGGGGTAGTATCTACTTAACTTTCACAGTTAAAAACGCTGAGCCTCTAAACGTAAGTTTATGTGAGGTTACCTTACTAAACGCTACCTTCCCATGTTTAACGCATCGTTTAGTGGGTTCCGTAGCTGTTGTTGAAGTGCCTAGGGAGGCGTATAGCTACGCCTATAGAGCTTCAAACAACTACATAACTTACGTAAGCTTAAGGCTAAACATAACGTTCGATAAGGGGTGGGTTGAGGGGAGGTATCCATACACTATAAACTGGAGGGCGCTTCAAGTATCGGTGATTAACAACTCAGTAGTTATTAACAACCCAAACTACATTCAATTCAACTTAACTGAAGTTAAAGTGATTTATATGGGGGTTAAGCAACCCTTCAACACACCTGAGGTTTTGAAGATCGAGTACTTAAGCGATTACGTCGTGGAGGCTGGGAAGTCCTTAACGATAGATGTGATGCCTGTAAACGGCAGTAGATATGCTTACGTAGAGTTTAAATACGAATTTAAGTTCTGGCCTTACGGCGGGGGTGGGGTAGTTCTTGAGAGGAGGAGGGTTGACTTCAAAGGTTAAGATGCTTTACGTACTGGCCTGCGTTTCCGCTACGTTCTTAGGGTTGACGTTAATAACGTCTGTAGTGACGCCTATCTACCGTTTCCACGGCGTTGTGGAGGGTGAGGTCGCTCTCTCATGGTATCTACTGAGCTACTATGATGAGGTAGTGCGTGTTGCTTCGTTAGATGCTGTGAGGGTTTTAACCATTCCTTTATTTATATTATCCACGTTTTTAATCGCTTCTTCAGCTTATGCCTTACTAACGTATGTTTTTAAGAAGTTTAACTCCTTACTTTCGGCGGCGGAGTTGCTTTTAGGCGGTGGTTTAGCCTCGATAACCATGAGTACGTTACTACTCTCAATAGTTAGGATTTTAACGACTGAAGTAAGTGGGTTAAGCGTTGATAACGTATTCTATACGTCGGCAGGCTTGGTAAACTTCGGTAGGACATACTACTACGTAAACAGCCTAACTTCAACCCTCCTAAACCCCTTAACGGTTATGGCGTTAAACACGATTAACGCTTTACTTGCTGGCGCTACCTACGTATTGCTGACTTCCGAGGTAGGGACTCAAGAGGAAGGGAGTTCTTGAGGTTTAAGGTTGGCTATATATTCTTTATTAATCCCTCCTTAAACATATTATCTTAGTGGGGTGGGGTTTCTGACTTCCTTGTCTAGCGTTATATTTGATAGGCTTTCCAACCTACTTATTGAGAAGGGTTTAGAGATTAAGTTGATTGTGTCCTGCCTTATAGCTAGAGGTCACGTACTTCTTGAGGGTGTTCCAGGCGTTGCTAAGACTTCAATGGCTAAATCCGTTGCTAAGCTCTTCAGCCTTAACTTCAGAAGGGTTCAAATGACTCCGGACCTACTCCCTTTAGATATCGTGGGTTACTACGTCTACGACCAAAGAACTGGTGAGTTTAGGTTTAAGCAAGGACCTATATTCACTAACATACTCTTAGTTGATGAGATAAATAGGGCTTCCCCAAGAACTCAAAGTGCTTTACTGGAGGCTATGCAGGAAAGGCAAGTAACTATAGAGGGGAGTACGTTTAAGCTTGAGGAGCCTTTCTTAGTGATAGCCACTCAAAACCCTATAGAGATGGAGGGTGTTTTCCCGCTGCCTGAAGCTCAGTTAGATAGGTTCTTAGCTAAGGTTGAGACAGGATATTTAAGCAGTAACGGATTTAAAGAAATGCTTAAGAGGATTGACGAGATTGAAAGAGGTGTTGAGGAACTTAAGCCCGTGATGTCTCGCGAGGACCTCCTAACGTTAATGAATAGAGTTAAAGAAGTCAGGGTTGATGACTCGATATACGATTACGTAGTAAACATAGTTGAGGAAACTAGGAAACACCCAGCGGTTAAGTTAGGTGGGTCGCCTAGGGCTGGGATAGCGATGCTCAGACTAGCTAAGGCTTGGGCCCTTATAGAAGGGAGGGATTACGTAATACCTGACGACGTCAAGGCTGTAGCGACTGCGGCTTTAACGCATAGGTTGATACTTAAGCCGGAGTATGAGGTTGAAGGCGTTACATCAACTCAAGTCATTAACGACGTGTTAAGTAAGGTTCCGGTGCCTAAACCTTGAAAACACGTTTGAAGATAGTGGCGTTGTCTTTAGCTACGCTACTCCTACTTAACCTACTCAACTTAGCAGTTACTCAAGCTCAGGAAGTCCCTAGACACACCCCTGGGTTCCCAGAAAGCAGTTTAGAGGGTTTAACGCCTTTCTTAAGTGAATGGCAGAAAATCCTCAACATGTTGTCTAACGCTACGTTAAGTGATGTTTTAAGTAACGCATCAGCTAAGGAAGAGCTTCAAAACTACGTTAAAGAGCTTGAAGCTGAGAATAAGTTAACTTTAGAGGAGAGGGAAGCTTTAAAAGCTACTTTAAGCGGGGACGTAAGCGTTGATGAGTTGATGAAGAACATACGTAATGAGGACTTACGTAATGTATTGAATGAGCTTCTTAACATGAGTAAGGAAGGCCTACTTAAAAGCGAGGATTTAATGAAGTATTTAAGTATGGTTGCTAAGATGCGTGAAGAGGGCTATATCTCAATAAGCGATTACATATCTGCTTTAAACATTATGAAGACTTTAACGAGGGATGAAGGAGTGCTCACAGCCATAGATAGTGAGTTACTTAAGTCTATGATTAACTTACTAGCTAGCGCTGGGAGCACGCCTGAATTTACAGCACTGCCTTCAATACCTTCGGGGAGCCCGTCCTTAAGCCTTAAAACCCCTGAGGTCGGTAGCACATCAAGATACTTAGAGGGGTTTAAAATACCCTCCATATCCGTGGCTTTCCCCTCACTGTCTCCGCTAGCTCTTCAAGACGTTCTACAATACGTGGTCTTAGCTATTGTTTTGATTGTCGTTTTTTCCTTAGGTTTTCTCTTTATTAGAAGGTTTAGAGAACCCATAGCTCGGGCGTTCTCTAAAGCCGTTTTAAGTAGGGGTGAGGTAGGTTTAGAAGGGCTTCCCGAACCCATCAAGTATTATTGGAGTTCCGTTAAGGCTGTAGAGACATACACGAAGATTAGGAAGTTAGATAACGTAACTCATAGGGAGTACTTAAGTAGGGTATCGCAGTCTTTAGGTGATTTAGTTGAGGAGTTTAAGAAAGTAACTCAAGCCTACGAGCTCGTTAGGTTTGGCGGTTCAGTAAGTGATGAAGTGGTTAAGGAAGCTAAAGAGAGTTATGTGATGTTGGTGAGGAGGTTGTGAAAGTCGGTGAGTTAATTCTTAAGGTAGTTCCTAGGTTGGTTGCTTTAGCTGTTCTCTGGGATTCCATAACAATCTTAACTCAAGAGCTGCCTAAGGTTACCGCCCCTCAAGCCTTCATCTTAAGCCTTATCTCAACCCCTTCAAACATGCTTTTAACGGCGTCTTCAGTAGTTGCTGTGTTAACGGTTGCTACGTCCTCACCAACGCTTTACGTGTTTTCCGTGATACTCCTAGCAGTCGGTAGAGGTGTTTTAGGCTACGCCATATCCCCTTCAGTAATCGCCGGCTTGGCTCTAGTCCTTATACTGGATACGTTGGCCTTAACTTACAGAAGCGGTCAAAGAACGTCGGTAAGGATGGGTGGGAAAGCTTTTACATACGGTGTTTTAAGCGTTGCGTTTGTTTTCTTGGGGGTTATTACGGCCTCCCTATTCTTCAGTCAATACTTAACGACTGTTGTCACAACCATATTGAGCGTTTCGAAGTATAGCGTCGTTAAGTACGGTGTCCTAGCTTCCTTAATCGATAATCCATTGATTAAATTATGCGTTGTTGTTTTGATTGTGTTGTTCCTATATGAGGTGATAGTCAACGTATTCGACACGGCCTCCATCTACCTAAGGCCTTCGAGGAAAGTCTGTTTATCAACCCTTAAGAACCGCTCTGATATAGACGTAGTTATTGAGAGGCCCCTACAAACTCTATTCACGTTAATATTAGCTAGTTTAGTAGCTCCCGTTATTTACGTGTTTTTAATCGATATAATCACCCCTAAGTTAGTCGCGGTGCTCACACCGTTAAGTGGGTTTTTAAAGAATCCCTACGTAGCTGCTGCGTTAAGCTTAGCTACGTATGCATTAGCCTTCGCTTTAACGAAGCCTTTAATCTCCTCGTTAACTGTGGAGGAGGTTAAGTTAAGGAACTTAACCTTGCCAGCCACTTTAAGCTTGTTCATTTATTTAAGCGCTGTTTTAATCTCCTACGATAGGGGCTTAACCTTAAGTCAAAGCTTCTTAAGTCCGGACTTCACGACATTAAGCAACACTCTCTATAGAGGTTATTTAAACTTCTACACGTCTTTATTTTATATTCTTGAAATAATACCTAAGCTTGTGGGGGCTGCGCCATGAGTAAATACATACCTAAACTTAAAATTAATAAAGCGTATCTATACCTCGCCATCGGTTTAGCCTTACTGGTGTTATCTATGATGTTCTTCTTCATGTCGGTTGGGTATATGGAGAGAGCCTTGATAAGTACGTCACTATTGACGGCGTTTATAGGCTTTTCACTCCTTTCAAGCTCGCTTTACGTGCTGAGGCTTTCCGCTTACGTATATGGTGTTGAGGCTGAAGGACGTGAAGAAACTAAAGCTGGTAAGTAGTTGGGTCGTTATAGGGTTGGTGGTTTTAGCTTTAATAGCCCTACTCGAGAAAGGGCCTCCGATAGCTTACGTTTTTTCAGGGGCTTCCCCCGCCAGCCCCATGTCATTCGGTACTTACGAATTCTACCTACTCGTTAGGGAGAGACATCAAGCAACGGCTGTTTTCAGGCTTGACGACTTAAAACTGCCCAGCAACTCAAGATGTGTTTACGTGTTGATATCTCCGGATATCCCATACACGTTGGAGGAGGGCAGGCACGTAGCTAAAGCGTTAAGTCAATGCGTGAGTTACGCAGCTTTAATAGCTGACGAGTGGGGAACTTCAAACAATGTTTTAATAGCGTTAAACACTTCGGTGAGGGTGGTTGGTGATTTAGTTTTAGATGCGTTGCGAACTCCATACCCGCAAGCGCAGATGCGAGTTATAGGTAGGTATGAGAACACCTACGAGATCACTTTAGACATAGCTTCGGAAGTTTCGGGAGGTACTCCTTCAGGGTTTGTAGTGAATGGTTATGTAGTGACGGGAGGTAATGCCCCACCGATTAAGCGGGACGTGATTTACGTAGCTGCTTACGAATCCGTTAAGGACAACCCCGTATACGTGATTGGCGACGGATCCATATTCTTAAATCAAGTCCTTACGTCTAAGGAGGGTGGGCGGTATAGGGAGTTTGCTCTAAGCGTTGTTGAAGGGCTTTGCGGCGGTCAACCCAACTGTTACGTAGTTTTCGACGGTTCACACCATAGTGGCGTTAAAGCAAGTGACTTGCTTGCGAGACCTCAGTTAATAAGCAACTACGTTAAGAACCCTCAAGACCTCTTCTACGTTATAACGCCTATGATCTCGTTAATATTACACCCTACTTTCTGGCTCCCACCCCTAGCTAGTTGGTTGAATAGGTTTACGGGCTTCATATTCGGTAACGAGCTTTTCTACTCTTCAGCGTTGTTGTTTGCTGTAGTCCTCACATACTACTTAGTTAAGGGAAGATTCCCATCAACTTCAGATTTTAGACTTCCTGAGCAAAGTGAGGTTGAGTTATTCGCTACTTCAGACATTAGAAACGCTGTACTCGCCGGTAGGGTTAAGTTAGGTAAGGAAGACTTCATAAAGCTTTACGATATGGTTAACTCCGTGTTGGTTGGTGTTGCTGGTGTGGAGTTAAGCGATGAGAAAGCGCTTCAACTCTTAAGTAAGGCTGTAGGCGCTGAAGCTTCGTTAAAGTATTTTAAAGAGATGAATAAACTCTACGTTAAAGTTAAGAAACGTAAGTTACTCCCTATAGTCCTGTCTTGGGATAGGAGGGTTAGGAAGTTAATAACGCAGAGTGAGGAGGTTCTTAAGGCTTTAGGTACGTCGTTACAGTCCGAGAGAGGAGTTGAGTATGTGTTCTTGAGGTTCGCAAGATGAGTTCTGAAGCCTTAACTCAAGTTTCAGGAACTCAAAGATTGACCGCCGTCTTACTAATAACAGCTGCTTTACTTGTGTTCTCGGTGTTCGTCAATATAGACTTCCTAATGCCGGCTATGGCTTTAGTTGCTTTAATAGCTTCAACACGTGGTTACGCAGTCATATCGTATTTAGCGTTAAGCAAGTGTGAGATTAAAACCAACGCCTCAGTTACTGTGGGTGGGAAGCCCTTAACGTATTCAATAGAGATATTCAATAAGGGGTTAATACCTATAGCCTTGGTTGAGATCACCTTAAATTACTCGCAAAACCTAAGGCTTGTTAAAGGCTCTAAAGCAGCTCTCTTAATCATACCGCCTAAAAGCTCCGTAACGTATGAAGTGGTTTTCAACGGACGTGTTGGGAAGCATCGCGTAGGCCCTCTTAAAGCTGTTGTTAGAGACCCTCTAGGGTTATTCAGGAGTTCCGAACTGGAGTTGGTTAAGGCTGAGGAAGTCGCTATACAGCCACCCGCGCGTGAAGTCATGATTAGGAAGGTTTGGACCCACACGAGGTCTGCCGGCGTGGTTAGGTCTAGAGAGCCTGGGTTAGGTGTTGAGCTCTACGGCGTGCGTGAGTTTAGGCCGGGCGACGATTTAAGGAGGGTTGTTTGGAGGACTTTAGCGTCAAGCAATAGGTTATCCGTTAAGGAGATGGAGAGGGAAACGTATCAAAGCATATTCTTCGTTGTTGAGGCAAGCCCTCAAATGTTTTACGGTCCTTACGGGGGGACTCCATACGAACACGCTAGTGAGGTGATAGCGTCTATATCAGCGTACTTAGCTAGGAGAGGCGATCTAATGTCTTTAGTTGTGGCAACTCAAGACGGGGTCTTAACATCGGGTAAGCCGTCTAGAGGGCGTAACGCATACGTTAAAATCTCTAAAACGTTATCGATGGTTCCATACATCGCTGACTCCGTAGACAGAAATCTACTTTTAAAGAAAGCCCTTAAAGAAATTTTAAATAGCTTACCTAGGGAGAGGAACCTAATATTCGTTTTCACGACGGCAGGGGATGAAACCTACCTTAAAGGTTTGCTAGAGTTCATCAATAAGTTAAGGAGTCTTAATAACGACGTATACGTTGCGATACCTTTAACTATTGCTTACGAGGTTAGGGGGCTTCCGCCATGGGCTCAAGCAATCTATAGAGTTAAACTCTACGATAAAGTTAAGGATGAGTTGGAATTCGCTCGAAAGTTAGTTAAGTATAGGGCTAGAGTAATAGCTATAGGCCCTCAATACATGCCTGAAACCATAGTTAGGATCGTGGAAGCTAGACGTAGTTAACTACAACGTAACTTACGTTTACGTTGGACTTTAATCAAGTAGCGTCAGACATAATTTGGTGGTGCTGGAGCAACCATGCGTAAGAGGGTTGAAACGTATCTTACGGTTGTTTTCCTAATGCTCCTAACCTCCTTAGTCGGTGTTTACTTCATTAACTTAATTTACGGAGGCTTCGCTAAGGTTAAGGTCTTCGTAAGTACTACAACTTCATTGTATGAGACGGGGCTTTTAGAGCGTTTAGCATCTGAATTCAGTAAGTATTATCCAGATGTTCGGCTTGCGTTTATAGTCGTAGGCAGCGGCGAGGCTTTGGAGAGGGCGTCTAGAGGTGATGTGTGTTTAGTGCTTTCCCACGCACCCTCCTTAGAAGTTAAGTATGTTGGTGAGGGGTCTATATATAAACACGTGATATTCGCGTATAACTATTTCGTGTTGGTAGGTCCTGAAGAGGATCCCGCGGGAGTTTCCAAAGCTTTAAACGTTGTTGAAGCTTTCGCGAAGATCTTCGAAGCTGGTGAGGAAGGGTTAACGACTTTCGTAAGTAGGGGGGATAAATCAGGTACTAACGTTAAGGAGCTTCAGCTATGGAGTCTAGCAGGCTTAAACCCCCTGAATAGGAGTTGGTATAAAAACTGCGGTTGCGGGATGTCGCAAGCCCTCATAATATCCAATCAGTTAGGAAGTTACGTACTTAGCGACATAAGCACGTTCTTAAAAATGAAACGTAGCGGCCTCATACCCCATCTGAAGGTATTTTTCAGCAACTCAACGGAGTTGATCAACGTTTACAGCGCGTATATATCATCTAAATGCGGTGGTGAAGAACTTAAACATGCTGAAGAATTTCTGAACTTCCTAACTAGCGATATAGGTCAGGAATTAATAGCTAACTACGGCGTTGAGGAATACGGTCAGCAACTTTTTCATTCGGTTAGAGGTGGTGAGGAAAGATTATTAGCTGTTTGGGAACAACTCTCTAGAGGTTGAGTCTTCCATGTTTGATGAAGTGGTGGAGATCTCCGTTAGGTCGATTTTAATTTCAGGCAGTGCTACCTTACTAGCCTCGCTTTTCGGGCTTCCGTTAGCTTACTTAGCCGTTGTTAAAGCTAAGGTTAGGTCTTTCGTGCCCATCGCTGAATCCCTTTCCGGTATGCCGACTGTTTTGATAGGTCTCCTACTCTACATGTTGTTAAGTAGGGATGGGCCGTTAGGTTTTTTAAACATGCTTTACACACCGCAGGCTATAATCGTCGGTCAAGCAGTGTTGGTAGTTCCGTTAATAATAGCGACGAGTTTCGGAGCTTTAAGAACTTCTTACGAAAGCGTTGGTGAGTTAGCCATTACTTTAGGGGCGACGGATCTTCAAGTAATGCTAACTGTTTTGAAGGAGTCTTTAAATAGGGTTTTGGCTTCGTTGATGATAGCTTTTTCAAGGGCTTTAGGTGAGCTTGGAATAGCTTTAATGGTTGGAGGTAATATACGTGGAGAAACTAGAGTGTTTTCAACCTCGATAGCTCTTTCAGTAGCTGTGGGGGAATTCAACGAAGCCGTTAAGCTTGGGTTGATACTCTTAGCTGTAGAGACTTCTTTAATAGTTTGTGTGAGAATGCTTCAAGGTTTGGAAAGATGATAAAACTCGTTAACGTGTGGTTTAAATACGTCGGCGGTAGGGAATGGGTTTTAAAGGACGTTAACTTAGAGTTCCGTAGAGGTGAGGTAGTTGTTTTAAGGGGTCCCAACGCCTCCGGTAAAACTACTTTAATGAAGGTTGCATCCCTAATATACAAGCCGAGTAAAGGTTCTGTAGTTGTTAACGATGACATGGATGTTTGGAGTAGAGGCGGTGATTACCTAGTAAAGTATAGGAGGATGGTTACGTACGTTTCTGAAAAGCCCGTCATGTTTAAAGGGACTGTATACGATAACATAGCGTATGGACTTACGCTAAGGAACTACAGCTTAAGCGAAGTCGAGAGGAGAGTTTACGAGGTTTCCCGTAAGTTAGGTATAGAGCATATGCTCGATAAAGACGTTAAGGTTTTATCGGCTGGTGAGAAGCAGGTAGTTTCGTTAGCTAGGGCGTTAGTCCTCACGCCAGCGATTATGTTCCTTGACGAGCCATTAACTAACGTAGATGAAGACAGGAGGAAAACCGTCATTAACGCGCTGAAGGAGTTTAAATCCTTAGGTTCTGGTTTGGTGATAGCTACGCATCTCTATGAGGGGTTGGACGAGATAAACCCAGATAAGGTGGTTATCTTGAAAAACGGTGTGGTAGTTAAGATTACTTAATGATGTAAATCTCAATGTCGTTAACTACTACGTAACCTTGGGTTGAAATACTCTTCAAGCGATAAACCCATGAAAAGCACTGAAAGAACTGCTACTGAAATCATTATGCCCGGCGGTAAGAACCACCACCAATAACCGAGTAAAACAGCGTATCTAGCCATCGCGTAATGCAGCATCATACCCCAACTCTTGGTTGTCGGGTCTCCAAGACCTAAGAAGCTTAAGGAAGCTTCTGAAAGCATAGCTCCTGAAGCTCTATATATGATCTCAGCTACGATGAGGGATGAAATGTTAGGCAGTATATGCTTAAATATAATGCTCAAGTTAGACAGGCCTACAGCTCGAGCAGCCTCTATGTAAGGCCTTTCTTTAATGCTCAACGTTGCGGATCTAACAACTCTAGCTACTGCCGGCCATGAAGTAAGAGCTATAGCTATCACTATAGCATAAATCATCGGCACTCCCTTCATTTTAATGAATACCGCTGCGAGGAATATAGTAAATAACAACTGCGGTAACGACAGCCAAATATCGACTAACGCCGATAGAACGTTATCCACGGTACCTCCGAAGAACCCTGCTGCGAGACCTACTAAAGCACCTACTAAAGTACCTATTGCGGCAGCGAGGAAACCTATAAATAAAGACACTCTAGTGCCGTATATAAGTTCGCTTAATATGTCTTGACCTATGTCGTTAGTACCTAAGGGATGTTCTGGAGACGGCGGTTGAAAAGGTGCTCCACTCCTAGCGTATGGGTCGTAAGGAGCTATATAAGGAGCGAAGACAGCAACGATCACAAGCCCTAAAAACATCGCTAAACCGACGACTCCCACCTTCCTCATAGATAAGGCAATCCAAAACTCCTTAACGAAATTTAAGATTTTAGAACTGATGTTTGAACTCATGAAGCATCACCCACGCCTAACCCTCGGATCTAAGTACATGTAGATTAAGTCTATGATGAAGTTAACTATAATGACGCTTGCTGCTAAGATAACCATGGCTCCCTGAAGTAACCAGTAATCCCTACTTATGATGGCTTCGTAAACGAGTCTCCCGGTCCCCGGGTAGCTGAACACCGTTTCAGTTAGTATGGCCCCGTCGATTATGAACGCGTATCTTAAACCTAATACGGTTACTATAGGTAGTAATGCGTTTCTAGCTACGTACTTATACTTGACGTAGTTGTTTGAGAAGCCCCTTGCTATGGCTGCGAACACGTAGTCCTCACCTAAGATATCTATGGTTGAGTTTCGAACGTATAGCATGTAAGACAACGCTGATCTTAAAGTTAATACGGTGAATGGTAACGCGTAATGCCATAAGTAATCTATGAACCATTCGAGAGTCCATGAGAAGCTCATACCAGGGCTTACAGCCCCGAAGATAGGGGTAATTCCTAACGCTACTGAAAAGCCGTAGAGGAAGAGTATAGCTAACCAGAAGTAAGGTACTGAACTCATGAAAATCGATAAAACTATTAAAGCTGAAGAGACCTTACTGGTTCTTCTCCAAGCGATTTCAACGCCGATTCTGTAAGCTAGGTAATTAGATAGGGTTATAGACGGAATCAACAATGCCAGCGTATAAGGAAGCTTCTCTAGGATTACATCCTCAACAGCTCTTTTATAAGTAACTGAATACCCGAACTTACCGTATAGAAACATATTCTTCAGGAAGTCTAAGTACTGCATGTGAGGGGGTTTGTCTAAACCGAATAGCGCTTTAATGGATGCTATAACCTCCGGAGTCATTCTAGGGTCGTTCTCCAACTCAGCTAGAGGATCGCCAGTTAACCTAGCTAGGAAAAAAACTAAGGTTATGATGAAGAAGAAAGTAATGAAGGAAAAAACAATCCTTCTTGTTAAGTGAGCTCTTACGGTCACGAAATCACCTTCTTCTCAACGCTATGAAAGCAACTGAACCTATAACCACGATAATCACTACGGCAGCAACTATAGCTAATGTAGGTAACTCACCAGCAGTTGTAACTACGGTAGTCACTACGGTAGTTGGCGGTTGCGTTACCGTCGTGACCAACTGCGTTTGAGTTACTTGAGTGACTACCGTAGTAACCACCGATGTAGCTGGTGTTGTTGGGCATTTCTCTAGCTTTAAAGAGAGCCTTAGGTAAGTTACTCTGTTGTAAACTTCATCATCAGCGGGTCTAAACCAGTTATCGAATTTATCCGTTCTATAAGGAACTGGAAACTGACGGTAGTACAGCGTTATTACCGGCACTTTATCTGCTAAGATCTCCTGAATCTTCCAAGCGATTTCCTTCCTCTTATCAGGATCGAACGTAACCTTAAGCTCCTCAGTCAATTTATCTACTTCAGGATCTGAAAATCTAGCCCAATTACCGGCTCCATCTGGTCGTGAATGGAACCTATAATGCAGCCATGAGATGTCCGGGTCAACGCTACTTCCAAGCAACCATGACTGCACCTTACCTTCTCTTATGTTTGGCCATACGGCAGTCCAATCAGCTGCTCTAGGTATTATTTTAATTCCTCCGCCTGGGATTTTAGAAAGCTGTTCGGCAAGTATCTGAGCTATTCTAACTCTGACTATGTCGTATGAAGGAGCATATACCTCTATCTCAACTGGTTGACCGTTTGGACCTTCCCTCCATCCATCACCGTTAACGTCTTTAAAGCCTAGTGAGTCTAAAATCTCAGCGGCTTTATTAGGGTCGTATTTCCACTTATCGGCTACGTTTGGGTTATACCATTCAGCGCCGAAGCCTATTGGTGGTACAACTCCAGGACTACCGACTAATCCATAACCCATTAAAACATCTCTAACTATAGCTTCTCTATTGACAGCTAGGGCAAGAGCCTTTCTGAAGTCGGAGATGTTCGTAGGCCACATTAAGTTGTTTAAACCCCAATGGTAGAAGTATTGTGACGTGTAGGTGTGGACGCCAACATTAGGCGTTGCGAGAAGTTGAGGAACAACTTCAGGCGTTATGAAGCTCACCGAGAGGGTATCCACATCACCTCTTTGAAGTGCGAGTATCTGTACTGAAGCCTCGCTGATGAAAACCATAGTTATTTCGTCTATGCAGGGTCTTCCAAGCCAATAATCCTTATTAACCACGTACTTAACGTGTTGGCCTGGGACATACTCAACGAATTTAAAGGGTCCGGAGCCTATTAATTCAGTAGCCTTGGGTGAGTATTTAGCTAGCTCGTCGCCTTTCTCTTTAAGTAGAGGCTCCCAAATATGCTTAGGCATTATGTTCATCGACGCTAACGCTGTGTATATAAAGCCAGCATCCGGAGCTTTGAAGTATACGTTAACTGTATATTTATCCACAGCAACAGCTTTATCGACGTTTACATAATATCCATGCGAGTAAGTCCAAGTCTTATTAGTTAACACATTTATTGTGAAGGCAACGTCTTCCGCTGTTAACTCTAAACCATCATGCCATTTAACTCCCTGCCTTATCTTTATGGTTAAGGTTTTGTAGTCTGGTGAGTACTGCATAGATGTGGCTAATTCCCAAGTAAGTGTGCCGTTAATTATCCTAACGAGTCTGTCATATATTGGCTCAAGTATAGTTAATTCAACGCTAGCACCGGCGACGAACCAGTTAAGAGTGTTTGGCTCGCCGGATAAAGCAACCTTAAGCGAACCACCGTAACATTTGCAAGGGGCTAACCACTTATCATAAGTCACAGCATTAACTGTTGTTTGAGCGTTAACTTGCTGTGTAGTTATAGGAGCTAAAGATGTGAGGATAGCCAATACGATTAAGGCCGGGATTAATAGATGTTTTAACTTACCATTCATATAGGTTTACCTCCTGTAAAGTTTTTCTGCGGAAATAAAAGCTTTGCTGTCTTCAATTATAAATAACATTTATTGTAGCATGTGACGTTAGTAAAATACTTCTAATCCGTTAAGAACATATTCACTCCTCCCCAACTAAGGCTAGGTCGCTGTCTTTCTTTAGGACTGTATATATGGCTGTTAAGGTGGTTACGGCGCTTATGAAGCTGGTTACCTGCGTTAGGTCTTTAAGGGCTACGTCTTGCGTGTGGATGTTGAAGTCGTAGGTAAGCCATTCACCCGTTAATACGTTACTCCCTGAGATTATGATTGCTTGGGTTTCTATCGTGCCTGAGCCGTAGGTGAGGAATCCTCTACTGTCGTAAAGGCCTTTAAACGTTTTAATGTATGTTACTACGTTTACGTATCTATTGCCTACCCTAACCTTAGCGTCTAACCTTACGTTGGTTAGGCTTACTTCCTTACCGGCTTTAGATTCGTTATATAGGAGGTCCGCCCCGTTAAGCCTGTTAAGTAAGATCCTCGTTGAGTCTAGAGGCACTCCAGATACGTCCACGCCAGCCGCGTTAATAGTTAAAACTACGTAATCCCGTATTTCTGAGCCGTTCACGCTGTATTCGATGTTTAAGGTTTTCACCTCTCCTAGGTTTTGCGATGCGTAGGTCGTGTAAACACTCCCTAACAACACGAGAGTCATTAAAATCGTTAAGACGTATTTGGATGTGTGGCTTAATCCCCTTACCTTAGGGTACGTTAGTATTAGAAACGGAAGCCTCTTAAAGTAGTTGAGCATCCTATACGTTTTAACTTTCTCGTAGTTGATTAACGCTGGAAGTAAAGCTATACCTGCTAGGAAACCCCCTGCGTGAGCGAAGACAGCAACCTCACCAGCTACTCTAGCGTAGCCGTAAATAACTTGAGTAGCGAACCAGAAGATTAAGTAGAATGCGGCCCTCATAGAGAAGCATACGGGGTAGAAGAAGAATATAAAACACGCGGATAGTGAAGTCCCTGGGTAGAGGAGTAGGTACGCGCCTAAAACCCCGCTAATAGCTCCTGAAGCCCCAACAGCTGGTATGGCGAAGGAGTTTAAACCACCTAATAAGCTAAACGCCGTGTGGAATATGCTTGCCGCCACACCGGAAGCGAAGTACAGCAGTAAGTACCTGCCGTGACCTAAAGCGTCTTCAACAGCCCTACCGAATATGTAGAGGAAATACATGTTGAAGAATATGTGGAAGATATCGCCGTGTAGGAACATAGAAGTTAAAACCCTATATAGTTGGTATGGATCGCTTGCCAACGCAGGTACGTAACCTCCCGCGTTAACCCAATAATCGCTTAACTGAATGAAGAAGTTCTCATAACTCGTGATTAAGTACACGATGACGTTCGCAACTATTATAGAGAGTGTTGCTTTAGGCCAGGTCCTTCTATAATACACCTCCCCGTAGGGGATACCCAAAGCTTTAACGATGCGAGACTTCAAACCCATCCTTAACCACTAATATATCTTGGTTATCCTTATTTAAATCAAGGCAGCAGAACTTATTAATTTAACCTAAAGTAAGTTATGGGGTCGTCATGGGTATTGTGGAAGGTCTTAAAGTATTAGTTACGGCGTCAACGAGGGGTTTAGGTAGAGGTGCTGCTGAAGTTCTCTTAGATCAAGGAGCTTACGTAGTGATTAACGGTAGAAACCCAGAAAACGTAAGTAAAGCTCTTTCAGAGCTTAAGAGTAGATACGGTGAGAGAGTTCACGGTGTTGTAGCTGATTTAACTTCTAAGGAGGACGTATACCGCCTTGTAGATGAGGCAGTTAAATACTTAGGAGGTCTTGACTCGTTAGTTTACATTACGGGACCGCCGAGACCGGGTAAGTTTACCGAGATAGGTGTTGATGAGTGGGAGTATAACGCTAGGTTGTTAATCCTTAACGCTATATGGTTGGTTAACGCCGCATTACCCCACCTTAGGAAATCCTCCAACCCCTCAATAGTGTTCTCCACTAGCATAGCTGTTAAGGAACCCATACCTTACCTAGCTTTATCGAATGTATTGCGGATAGGCATACATGGATTGATGAAGACCTTAGCTAGGGAGTTAGCGCCTGAGGGGATTAGAGTTAATGCCGTACTCCCAGGCCATATAGAAACTGAAAGAAATAGGAGACTGATTGAGGATAGGGCATTAAGAGAAGGTAAAACGTATGAGGAGGTTTATAGGGAGTATGCTAGTGAAATACCTATGAGGAGGTTAGGGAAGCCAACGGAGTTTGGATGGGTTGTAACGTTCCTAGTAAGTAAATACGCTTCCTACGTAACGGGTGCTTCAATACCTGTAGATGGTGGATTACTAAGATCTCACTTTTGATTAACTACTGCGAGGAAATCATGAATTAGAAGTGTTTCAAGTATAAACAGATTTTTTAAGTTAACGTCGACACTTTAATGAAAGTGACTTCAAAATCCACGCACGTTGATAGTGTTGAGTATGCGGCGCATTTCTTCTTAGCCTCGTTAATGATGTCCTCCGGGATATCCACGGTAGTTTTAACTAATATCTTAAACTTACTTAATCTAGCTACTCCGTTAATAACGTCTTCAGGTCTTGCGAAAGCCCCCACCTCAGCCACGAGGGAATCTACTTTAACGTTTTTTGTTTCAGCTATGTCTATGATTTTCTTAATGAAGCATGCCGCCACCATACTAACTAAGAAAGGTGTTTTTAGTGTGTCATAAAGTTTAAATGTTTTGAATGGTTTTAATTTTTGAGTGATGATATAGTGTGTGAAATGTTGATCTCCTACCCTATGATCAGTTATGATGTGAGGGTTTTGGAGGATGATGTTCGATATGACGTTATCAAATGGGAGATGCGCGGCTTTCACCTCGACAGAATCCCATGGAGTACGGATGAAATCTATAAAATAGAGTTGAAGATATCATCTTTGTTTTGGTGGTTTAAATAACTGAGTTATACGTGAGAACCGACAAGTAAAACTTATATTTGCTTAAATAACTAGGTTATTCGGTGGCTAAATGAAGACTTCCTACTGTGAGGTCTACATTAGGTATATAC
>NBVN01000007.1 GCA_003056265.1 Zestosphaera tikiterensis
CTATAGTGCTGTATTCCGTATATGGTGAAGTAATCGTTTTAGTTACGGTAGTTACTTCACTCGGTAATGAAAGCCGATTAATGCTATACGCTATCATAGCTATAAGTATTATGAAAAACAATACCTTTAATAAAGTATTCCTACTAGACATTAACGACCCCACATCATAACTATAGAGTAAACACCTTTAAACTTAGTTATCCCTACTTAACACCTAAGTACTGTGATGCCTTCTTTTCAGCTTCTCCTACGATTTCGCGGTATATCCTTGGACCTTTCAACATCTCTTCATTCTGACGCTTCCCTCGACAAACTCCTCAACGCACTTAAATGCATTCTTAAATTCGGCATCGCTGAGCAGATGTTTCAGTATCTCAACGATATAGTCAATCCTTAGAGTAAGCTAGAAGAAAAGTGGAGAAGCGTACTAACCTCAGGGTTCGAGAGGCACGGCTTGCAGTTCTGTTCCTCAGTTACCGTTATTCATCGGGGGGTTATTGCTTCGTCTTTCCGCATTATAGAATTGAGATGCGTAGTGTTGATTATGCTTAAGACAAGAAGTGTGATAGCTATCGATGGTATCATTACTTTATCACTGCATTATAACTACCTAGCACTATCACACTTTTGATTATGGGATACTCTTTAAAGCTATTCCTTTTGAAACTAATTATTCTCAGAACCAATCCAATCTTTCTTTTCAACATTTCCAGAAACAAGGAGCTATTTTGGGTTATATCTTATTAAAAGATTCTACATCTATAGATTAAATGGAGGTGTAGGGAGTGAAATGCCTAGAGAGCGACTATAGTTATAGTGGAGCTAAAGTTCACGTGGTGGTGTATACTTCATCTGAAGATATATGCAGGGAGGTTAAAGATGCAGAATCGAGAGGAGTTGCTGGTGTTATGGAGTTTCTCGAAAGGCATGGTGGATGCTATGTAAAATCTGAGAAACCTCTAGTTGCTGAGTCAGGAGATGGAAGTGTATCTGTTGAGATAAAGCCCATGAACTTTATTGCTAGAACCTTCTGGGCTTCAGCAGTAGAGAAGGCTAGGGAAGTCTGTAGATAGTGCACTATACTGTCTAAAAAAGATCGGCTCATTATAACGTTGCTGATGCGTGTTTGAATAAAAGTTATGAACATGGATGCTAGGTATTGAGCTAGGTGTTAAGTAATGAGAGTGGGTGTTATCGGTTGTGGCGGTGCTGGCGAAACCCACGTTAGAGGGTATTTAGAGAATGGTTTTAACGTAGGAAGTATATACCTATGTGATGTGGATAAAGGTAGAGTTACTGACGTAGCTAGTTCTTTCAACATACCGAGTGAGAACGTCTTCTACGGGGATAAATGCCACCTAGATTTTATCGGTAAAGTCGACGTTGTTAGCATAGCTACACCACCTTTCGAAAGGGTTAACATAGTTGAGGACTTATCTCAATACGTTAAAGGCGTTTTAATAGAGAAACCCCTCGCCCATAACGTTGAGGACGCTGTTAGAATCGTAAATATCTTAAGAAGCTACGGGGTTGTTGACGCTATGGTTTATAACTTGAGGTTCTCGCCGGTGTTTGACTACCTTAAAGGCGTTATTAAGGATGCTTCCGTTGTGTTCGTATATCATGAGTTTGGATTCGATTATTTAAACGCAACTGGTTGGAGGGGTAAGCCTGAGTTTGGCGGTGATCACATTGTCGAGCTCGATATACACGTCATTAACTACGTTAGGTATCTTTTAGGTGAGCCTAAAGCCATACATTCACATGCTTACGACTGCGTTAATGAAGGGATGTGTAGAGACGTATATACGATATTCTACTTCAGCAGCAATTCCGCCCACACCTACGTAAGGCATGGAACTGGCAGATCCGGCGATAGGTATTTCTACATGAACGTAGAGGTTCACAACCCTATGGACGACAGCTACAGAGCCTTCACCGACTGGCCTAACTTCAAATTACTGCATGGAAGTAGGGAGGTGCCTATCGAAGAACCACATATATGGAGAAACATCTACATTACAAACATTATTAAAAACTTCATAAGCAGCGTTAAAGGCGTTGAGAAACCCAAGGCAAACGCTATAGACGGCTATAGAGACCTCACTATAGCTTACAGCATTAGAAAATCCATCAAGGAAGGCTATAGATTAAATAAACACGTAATTGGAAAGCCCGTAGAAATAGAGTATATACTATAGACTAGATTTACGTCCATATATAGGCTTCAGTCTTTCCGTCTCTATTGTTACACAGCTTCCTATGTAGATAGAAGCTAAATACTAGAAAGAAACCTATCGAGGGACTTACGGGAGACGTATAAATTAAGAAGAATATGCTTGTTCATGCTTACTGCGAGAAATCACGAAATCTTTTAAGTGCTCTGTGTTTAATACTCGCATATAACAACGCATGGTGTGAGGACCTCAACGTTTTTAACTAACCTACCCTCGAAGTCTCTAACTCTTATGGCTGCCGCGTTTTTATCCTTCCTAACGAACACTTCAGCTTTCAAACCCTTCCCCCTCTCAACGCTTTTTAAGATTTCGAAAACACCGAATTGAGTGATTAGTTGGATGGACTTCATAGGCTGCCTACCGTAGAAAACCTCCTCAGCCTCAACCCTTAACCGAGTTGAAGTTAAGCTGGTGTAGCTGAAGCCAACGCTACGCGTTGAACCCACCCTTAACCCCCTCAACCACTTTGATAAGCTTAACAAAGCTTATAAACTTTGATAAACTTAACAAAGCGGTGGACTTATGGGTGGTGAGGAACGTAAGCCTTCATGCCCTAGGTGTGGCTTACCTATCGAGCGTTTAGTAAGTAAGAAGGTTTTCGGGAGGGTTTATATATACGCATACCATAGGGGTGGTAGGCAATGTTACTTAGGTCCTGAGGGTGAGTACGTCCTCGTGTCTAAACTTCAGCCATTCACACTCTACCCAATACACGACGCGGATAGGTTAGTTGATTACGCGTTCGGCTTCCTAGAATCTATAACACACGAATCTCAAAAACTCACTAAAGAACAAATAAAACAAGTAATAGAATACCTACGTGAAACACTAGAGAAGTTAGAGGAAGAGCTGAAAAGAAGAGAAGGAGGCTAACACCTTCCTCTACTTAGGTGGGGTTAGCGGAATTTTGAGCGTGTTTGCAGACCGTTAAGTTTATTTTAGCGGAAAAAGACGGGTGTTAGGGGAAATAGGGGGAAGTAGGGGTTTGGGTGTTCCTCCATGAAAATTCTAAACATTGAAGCGTTATTTCATGACTACATACCGTCGTCTCTACCCTGTAGGGAAGTTGAGTACAGTCGAATTGCTGAAGAATTCATGTTTGTTGATAAGGGGTTTATGCCTTCGAACATCGTTGTTTTAGGTCCGACGGGAAGCGGTAAGACAGTTACTGTTAGGAAGGTGTTAAGTGATATGAAGGTGAATTACGTCTATACGGTCGCTGATAAGTTGGCGTACGCGACGCTCGTGTCTATTGCGGAGAACCTAATTAAAAAGAGGTTGTGGGGTTTCTCGTTTGCGGATGTGTGGCGAAGGCTTGATGAGGCGTTGGATAAGAACGTAACTATAGTGATAGATGAGGCGGAGAGGTTTATAATGAAGGACGAGAGGAGTGATGAGCTCCTCTACTATCTAAGCAGGAGACCTAAGACGAGCGTTATCCTCATAAGTAAGGTGATGAACGTCTTAGATTACGTGCGGGATGCGGGGGTTCGGTCCTCCCTACGTTCTAAAGTAGTTGTTTTCAAACCTTATAACGCTGATGAGTTGCTGAGGATCTTAACTGAGAGGGCGAGGGAGGCGTTCGAAGGGGATTTTGCTGAGGAGGGTGTGTTAAGCTACATTTCAGCTATAGCGGCTCAACGCGGAGGGGACGCGAGGTACGCGATAGACATCTTAAGGGAGGCTGTGAAGTGGGCGTTAAAGACTGGAAGCGAAAAGATAACGCTGGAGCACGCTGAAAAAGCGAAGAAAAGCGTTGAGGAGAGGTACGTGGAGGAAAGCATGTCAGCACTTTCCACAGCACAGAAGCTAATGCTTCTCGCTGCGGTGAAGTCAAGAACTGTTGGGGAGGCTTACAGAAACTTCAACGAGTTAGCGATGAAATACCTCGGAACAACCTACAGCGAAAGAAGGTTAAGAGACATCCTCGGGGAACTGGAGGAGATGGGCTTCATCTCAATAAAGAGAGAAAAGAAAAGCTGGATCATAGAGAAAAGCACGTGGCTGCCGAAAAACATAGAATCATACCTAACACCCTAACACAGACACCCCCGGGGGTATTTCCGGTAAAAATCGAAACTGTAAACTCTGCAATTTTAGTTTTATCATTCTCTCATTATAGAACCTTCTATTAATAAAAATTAAAAATAAAAATTTAATAAAAATAAAAATAAAAAATAAAAATAAAATTTAAAATTAATTAAATAAATTAAAAATTATTTCTTATTCTATATTAATTATATTATTTTTATTTAATGAATTCTTTATTTAGAGATCATGATACAAACCGCGCCTTCAATGCTTTTGCTTATTTGCACATCGGTCTCTTTTGAAGATTCTCATGTGATAGTATGGAAGGATTTTCGGTTTTTTGATGGTGGTTTTGAATTTTGTTTTTATTTTTGTGTTTTTTGTTTTGTTTTCGTTCTCTTTATTGTTTGTTTTGATAAGCTTATCAAAGAACTTTTCTGATCTGCATATCTTTTAGTGGTTACCGGAAATACCCCCGGGGGTGTCTGCGTTAGTAATTTTGGGTTTCTCTGGTTTTGGTTTCCACTTGAAGTGAACTCCCCCTTCCTTTCTGTGTTAGTTTTCTTAACTTGAAGCATTTACCTACAGAAGTACTTACTTGAAGTGTTTGAAGTTCTCGTCATGTCGTATTCACGCGCGGGGTAACGCAGGACTGTTCAGCTTCCGTTTCGTTTTATCGAGTTCTCTACCTACAGATCATGACACAAACTCCACTTGCATTTTCTGCGTGGTTTGGATAAGCTTATCAGAAACACATCATTTAAAGTTAGTAGTTGCTGCGTGTGTATCGTAACTCTCACTCTAGAAGCGAGGCTGAATTAATGTTTCTTATTGATAAGCTTATCAGAGTTCCTGCGCTTTAGCTGTCCGCAACCGTCCTAGTGGGCAGTTGGGCACTTAAATAAAGCTAGAAAGAAGCGAGTTCTACAACCATCTCACATCTATCTAGTTGATTTGTTAAATAAATGAGGAACGGCATTCATAACTACTACTAAGCCCTATTGTTTAAAGAGTTTGTAAACCTGATTTAATGCTTAACTTTACTTTTTTTTATTTCGTCTAGAGGTACTTTCTCAGTTCTTCTTCGTACTTCTTTTTTAGTTCTTGGTATTTCTCTTCACTTATTCTTCCGAACTCATATTCCTTCTCAAGTTCTTTTATCTTCTCCTCGATTTTACTTCTTTCTTTATACCTCCTCAGCAATTCCTCAATCTTAGTTCTTATGTTCATCGGATCTGAAACACCTATCATAATGACTGACCCAGCATACTGGCCTGGAGTACTTATAATCACATTCCCATAGTTTAGGATTCTCCCCATTAAGCCTTGAGATATAGCTGTGCCAGTAATCCACTCGTTCTTAATCTCAAATACGTGCCTAGCAATTATACCGTACTTAACGTAAATACGCTTGTTTGACATAAAATACTCAGAGGCATAGACTCTAAGCACAGCGATTATGAAGAAGATTATACCAAGCCCAAAGAGGAAAATTGTTAACACTCCAAGAAGGAGGAGTACCCAGTTCGCCTTCCAACTCATCCTACCGTACCAGTAAGGAATTTCTCCCTCAACTAAAACAAAACCGCTAGGAATCTTTAATTTATCCAATATTAACACCACCTAATATAACTACATCTACCATATAAGAATAGTAAAATAACAAATATAAATCTTACCTTACTTATCGAGGCTTATCAAGGAAAGCTAGCTTCCCTTCCGTTTCGTTGTAGAGCTAGATATAATATGATATGGGGAAGTAGTTTCCTCTTACTGCATCCCTAGGGTTGGAGCACTCCACCGTAGGGCGGGTTATGAATGTTATGAAGCTTCGTAAATTTCATAAGTCCCAAGGGGAACAGGTGTTAACACCGTTGTGGAGTATATAATTAAGTGTAAATTTACACCCAAATAATGAAACAAATTTTTAGTACTCATGCTAGTTGTTATATATGTGAAAAACTCTTGAAATGAGGTTTTCCCTTGAAAATCTAACTCACGGGTAAAGCAGTAGAAAATCTACCCCTCGATAAGAGTGAGTGTTAGAAAATCTAATAGAGGGTTAGACCCTGAGAGTAGATTCTCTGGGGGTAAGCCTAGAAAATCTAGTTCCTACGTGAGTTAGATTTCATGAGGTTTTAGAGGTCTTGAAAAGCTAATCCCCCCTCAAGTGTAGATTTACACTCTACTAGAGTGTAAGCCTACGCCCACGCTTGAAGCCCTGAAAATCTAGTTGGAGGTGTAGTTAAGCCTCGATTAACTACACCCCCTAGGCGGTTAAACCACCCTACATGTGTCAGTATTATATATTATATTATAGGAAGCTAATTCTTTTTCAACTACCCCTCTTTATGTTTGGTTTTCATGTTCTCAACCATTCCAATCTTTTCCTTCCGTTCAAACACTCGTATCTCCTCAGGCTTCGGGAGATCCTTAATACTGTAAACCTTAGCGTAAACCCTAGATCCATAAACCCTGAAGACCGCGTCCCTCCCGACTGGTTCTACGCCTAAGTCCAAACCAACCCTCACTTCCTTACCTCTCTTCACAATCCTATCCACAAACCCAACCTCCTCAATAAAACCTAAGAAGACGAACGGAGCGATAACACGTTGGATATAACACCTATCGGGAGTTAAAGAGAAGGAAACGTTAACAACCCTATACACTATTGGAACAGCATGCATAAAGCTCCAGACGAACGTCACCCACCCGTAATCGTCAACGCACATATCAGTCATTTTTCTCATAGGACCAACTGTGTAGTAAAGGTTGAAGTAGTCATAATTTGGATTAAGAAGAGAAAGAAAGTTACCAAGAGAAACATATATCTTTCTTAATTTTAACGTTTCATGATCTATCACCGTGTCAACTAAGACGTTAAGCTCAGGAAACACGTCACAAACAATCTTCACTTTACACATTGCCATTTCCAATGCTATGAAGTGAAAAGAAAATGAATAAACTTTCACGTGAATGTGTCTAGACATAGATATAATATATAATAGGAAACATTTTCTTTTTTTAACTAGTTAAACCCTCTTCACCCTCTGGTGCATATTGTTGCTTCTGCTTAAGTTCTTCTAAATGTAGGTCTAGAGGGGAATTTCGCTAAGTAGATATAATATATTTTTATTATAGGCAGACTTTGGTTTACCTAAAGGTAAACTTTCTTTCCTACGTTACCTTTTCTACGTTACTTGGTACCCCCTTTAGGGGGTAAGAACGGGTTCGCTTATGATGGAAATGAAATCGCAATCGCTATTATCATTATTATTAGAACTGGAATAATAATAGTATTAGGATTAGTTTCCCTTTACTCAGCGATACCCCCCGTCTAGAAAAAAGGTAGTAAAACTTTACCTCTGCTTTTCAGTCCTTTTCCCTAGAGTTTTATCTGTTATTAGAACCTTTCTTTGAAATGAATCTTCGGATAAAACAGATTTGCTTTACTAGTTGCTGAATTTAAAAAGCACTTTGAAGGGTTATAGGTAGGCCGGTAACAAGCAGATAAACACAACGAGTATTAGGAGTAGGATCAACGATGTTGGAGTAGGTCTGATCAAGGAGAAAATCTACACGCTAGATACTGGAGAGTATGTTGAAGTCCAAAGTTTAACAGAAATTCTAGGCTGGCTTAGCGATAATAACCGTACATTACTGGAGAAGCAATAGTGCTAGGCTGGATACGCTTCTTAAAAGGTTTAGGAAGGAGGGAAAGCACGGCGAGCAGCGTAAAGCCCTGAGAATAATAGCAAAGATTGTGGCCAACACGAGGCACTTGGTTGAGGACTACGCGGCATGGATAGCGGCAAAGACAGGACTAGCAGTAGGGAAGATAGCATCACTCCTACGATAAGCGACAGAGCACTATTCGGGACTCCGACCACTCACCCGCTTAAGCCTTGCACAAAACCGATAATCCCTCGACAAGTCGAGATACCTGCATCGGTGTCATGTACGTGCGATTGGGCCAGTATGATATCGTCTTTCGAGCTCGATAAGGGAGTATAAAAGGAGTATACAGGATCCTGCTTGTAAGCAAAGACGGTTCCGAGACATTTATAGTACTGAGAGTTAAAGACATGTATAGAGCTTGGCTACTAGCTTTTGGCGATCAGAGTACAAGAGTTGCTGATGAGCTAAAATGGGGGACTACTCATGTGTTAGCTGGTATGGTTTTTAATACTCGACGTGATATTGTACTCATTAAAGATCCTAACGAAAATATCCTAGATGTTAAAGTATCACAAGAGAGGGAAACAGCTCATTTCTTTTTAACCCACCTTAAGACGGTGTTGTGAAGGGGTAGCTCTGTTTTCAACTAAAGTTACTTCCGTGTCCTTTAGTATTGTAGTTAGCTCATTTAGGTTCTCTTTAAAGATTCCGTAAGTGATTGCCGTGAGAGAACAGCTAGTCTGGGCATATTTAGAAATATGCATACCCTATTATAACCCTATATTATAGTATATAGTGGTGCATCCAATATGGTTGGACCAGTATTTTTGACGCTAATTATATTAGGATTTATAATGATTTTGTTCATAAGATTATGCGGTATGTTGCTTTGGTATACTATTATGTCTCTTTATGTTTTTTGTGTTTCTCTATTTTTAACAATTAAATACGTTGATAATATATTTTTAAAAGTAAATGGACTGATACTTCTTTCTATTATTTTATTACTAACATCTATCGATATTATAGCGTCAATAACTCAAAATCTAGCTTTTATAAAAAACCTTCTATTAAAATTTGGTCATGATTGGGCATATGCTTCTTCAATAGGGATTATCCATTCTTTAAGTTCGTTATATTCATATTTATTAGGTATAAATTTCTATATGAATAATGATGTATTCTTAGAACAATTAGAACCCTATCTTACTACAATGCATTTAGGTATATTAACAATGACAGCGATAGTAACAACAATAATATCATTAATGATTTACTTGCCAAGGTTACAAGAATATTATTCTTTTAGTATAAGAGTAACTTTGATAATGGCTGCAGCATTATTATCAATTTCAGCTTTTTCTCTAGGTATGTTTTCTGGTATGGCTTCAGAGAGAATTTTAGTTTATACTTTTATAATAGGATCTATCATTGCATTAGGGCTTGGGGGAATTTTTGGTGTACCTTTATTAGCTTTTTCTTCAGTTAAAATTGTTGATGATAAAAGAGTACCACTATTCTCAATACCAGCTATGTTAGCTGGTGTAATATTATTTGTATCATTATTCATATACTCTACATTATCTATTAAATCTGAGCTATATAATGAAATAAAAGCTATTTTGGACTTAATATCATAATTTAAATTTAAGGATATGGTACACATGTGCTATAGGGTTATCAGCTATGGTATCTGTTTGAAATTCTCATCAAGTGTTAGGATCCTCTCTATGCTATAGTGCTTGCAAGTTAGATTAGGGCTACTAGTGCATATGCAGGTAGTAGGTGATGTCTGCAACAGCATCCCAGAATACCTAATACCTACACAGCCTAGGTCTTAACGATCCTGACATTATGATTATCTCTATTCTTTTGCTAACCTCAATGCCTGAAGTTATGAAGTTTAAAACTACATTAACATAACTATATAGCGGTAATTAGTCAAAACGCTAAAACATAGAGGTAAGGAGGATTTGCTATGTCTGTGAGAGACAGCCAGTTCCATAATAAAGCGATAGTAGATGAGATTATTGGATTTATTGCAGAGCATTATAGCAGTTTTATGGTTGAGGACGCACTATTTCAGGAATTGAGGGAGTCCATTAAGAATTTATCAATAGAACTCTATATGAAATACCTTTATGAATGCGAGCAAGTGAGTTATACGTCTAGTTGCCGAGGAGGGATTGAGAAATATCTTAATGAGCTGCTAAGAACGTTCTATGCTACAAGCAATGAGCCTGTTAGGCTTGGAGCATTTAGAGCATTGCTCCATGAGGTATATAGACGAGTTCATGGCAGTTGTAACCATACTATAATCGGATTGCAATGGGTTACATTATGATTGCTTTTAGTTACTGACGGATTAAGCGTTTGCAGTAGTATTTGATAGTATCACTACCTTATCACTACAGCATAACTATCAATAACTACCGCATAGAGTGAAAAACATTAGAATAGAATAAGTGTTATGTATTGTTATGTCTGTTAATTAAGTTTCTAATAAAAACATATTTAATTTAGGATGCGGGATCTTATCGCCTTAAGACAGCCAGAACTATGGCTAACCCGATGAAGAGGGCAATGAATGGCCAGTAATTCTTTAAGATTTCATTAATTCTCTCTATTGTATCTTCTATGCGTATTAAAGGTTGAGCAGTTGGTACTATGGCCGTTTTGTTAATGGTTCTTGCATCTTCGCCTATAGATATTGCTATTGATTTATGTCCTAGGCTATCGTTGGTGGGAGTCACTACTTTATGAATGATTTCATCGTTCGGAAGTCGTAGTACTGCTCCTGTGAGGTTATAAGTGGCGCTGATCTTAGCATAAGTTACGAGTGATTCGTCCCTCCACCCTTCCAGCTGAACAGCCGAGCCCGCCGTCCAGTCTATAATACCCTCAATCCGTAGTAAGGTGGTATGATTATAAGTAAGCAACACCTTGAACGGAGCTTTCAATGCCTTTGCAGTAACCTTATGAAGACCCGAAAGGACATTGTTTACAGGCTCTATAACGTAACTGCTAGCCTCAGAACTCGAAAAGTCCCCAGAGAGATCCCCATCAACGAGGATTGTCAAGTTGTAGGGCGAATGCTTTACAACCCCTACTTCGACATTTATTATTCCCTCAATAGAGACTGTTGAAATAGTAATTACGCTAGGTGATAAAGGTATCGACAGCTTAGTAGGGTCGTAGTAGGTTCTCACGAACCAAGCCTGCGGTTGCTCTTTCCTCAAGTCTACAACGCCTTCAAGATCTAACATAACAGAGCCATTCTCTATGTCTATAATTCTCACATACCAGACCCCAACATCTTTTGAAGCATTGAAGATACCGACAACTTTAATGACATCACCAGAAGCTAGGCTTATACTCTTGTTGATTACCTGCTGCACCCCATCGTTGAATGAAAGTAAAAGTATAACGGTAGCATTGATATTCTTCAAAGCTCTGATATTATCTAAACTTAGAGAAAGTTTATCGGCTTCAGAATTTGAAGCTGTTAAAGTGGTGTTTAGAGGGATACTCACAACAATGATAAGAACCGCTGCTATGACCGTCAAATTAACTCGTCTCATCGCTTTTCACCTCCTGGGATGTAGCCGAAAGTCGTAGAAGCCCTTCTTCAATTTCTGACTCAGCCAGAGGAAGAAGCAGGACGCAGTACACTTCATTGACGTCGTCGAACCTAGCCTTAAAGATCGCCTTAGCCCGACCGAGGATATGTTCAATTAGATTCACTGCGGTATCAATGTATTCGTCACTTCCGACAGCGAAAATCGCGTAGTCTACATCTTTCCTAGGCTCGTGTATCGGATACAGAACCAGGATCTCGTTGGTCCTGTCGTCTATGTGTTTACCGCTTTTGAGTAGGTTGAGAATCTCTGCGAATTCATATCCTTCCATTGGCCTGAACACGAGAGGCTTGGTTACTACGTATAGACCAGGTCCTAAGTTTGTGAGTAAATGTGACGCGTCAGAATGTTCAGAGTTTGTTAAGGCTACGGCCATGATAATATAGGTCGGTTCAAGAATTTTGTTCATCTCAGTGTGGTTTAGTAGGTTCTCAACTAGGATTAATATATGTCTCCCACCGTTGATTGCGTCGTTTGCTAGGCCCATGAAGTACTCGAGTTTTTGTTGGGAGACTCTATCATGAGGGTTCACCGCGTCTATGTCGCCGTTAGCATTGTTTGTTGGTGTTGGATCTTCTCTTTTTGTAGAATTCTTCTTGAGCCATTTTGTATTGTCACCATTCATTTTTAGAATCACCCCCCATTTTTTGATCGGCAACGACGAATACTATGTGGGTATTGGCTGACGGCTTCGGGAAGTGTTTGTCACACGTGTAGGATGTTATGCCGTGTCCAAGTAACCTTATAGCTACTGAGAAGGTATTGCTTCTGCGGGCTCTTTCAACTTGGCGGATTAGTTTCCGGGCAAATGGCAGCTCGGATCTTCTTTGAGCCTCAGCGTAGCGTACGTCCTGATTTGAATGTCTGACGTTCATTATATACGTAGGAACTCCTTTAATTATAGTTCTCTTTATCGAGCCAATCTTTCCGCGGAACTTCCTTACACCGCCCTCTAGTGGATTATATGCTATGAGTAGGGTCGACTGACAGAACGCTTTGAGCACGGCCTCAGGCAATTCAGGATTTATTTCCTTGTTAAGAAGGGGTAGCTTCGTAATGCTCCCTGCACTAATTAAAGCTATTTTTCTTTGCTGGTCTCTTACGCTTATTGTGAATCTTATCTTGTTTCTCAGTACCACAGTCGCTAAAGCTATAATCGCACCGAAGTAACTCAAGAGTATCAACGTTAGAATCATTCTTTCCAATGATCCGAGTGAGTTCCAGGAAGCATATAGTAGTGGACCGAAAGCTTCGTAGAACCTAATGCCAGCATATAAGCCTGTGATGACCAAGCTTATCGCTAGAGCTACCTTAAATATCGATCTGCCGACTGCCTTATAGGAAGTTCCGGACTGCATGAGTTTACCCTCATAGTTTAATTCTTTTTCGAGGTTAATAAACCTTTTGGAAGAATTCTACCATTAGAAGAATTAAGCTATTTTAAATGAACTCCAATATATAGAAATATTTTAAATCATTTTACGAAAATTATAACAATGGTGCATAGAAATCTTCGTGGGGTGTATACGGTGGTGGAGCAAGAACATCGTTTGGGTTATGTGAAGATTCCTAATTTTCATGAGGTGCGTGAGTTACCTACGTGTGGTTCTTGGTTTGTGGTGGAGGAGAAGGTTGATGGGAAGACGTTTGACGGTAGTTCGGCGTGTGTTGAGGTGTGGGGTGTTGAGTTGTGTGTGTTTGGTGAGTATGTAGGGGTAACTCATTTAATATTTTACAAGGATTTAATGAGTTACGTGTTTGTTTTTGATGTGCGGTTGAATGGCATGTATTTAAAACCTCTTCCTAAGGTGTTGATTTCTACTTTGCTTGGTATTCCTCACGCCCCTATAAAAGGTTTTATAAGGGAAGTTACTGAAGAAGTGGTTACTCAATACTATATAGAGGAAAAAAGCTATTTTAAAACAGACCTCAACCCCGTAGTATGTAAAAAACATCCGCAAATATGTCAAAACTTTAAAGAACTATACGGCGAGAACTTCAGCGAAGGCATAGTCGTAAAATGTTATGAAGACGGAAAAATAAAAGCAGTAAAATACGTTAAACCAGAATTCGATAAAATAATAAACGAAATAGGAAGATATGAAAACTACCCAAACACTAACATAGTAAAATTCAACATAGATACAGCAGCAAAACTACAGAAAACAAACCTAGAAAAAGTAATAAAGAATAACGCAAGTCAAACACACATTCAGAACCTTCTAAAACTCTTCATAGAAGCATATGAAAACACATACTCAAGTAAAACCATAGAAGAAGCGGTTAAAACGCTCCCTGGAAGGAACAAGGATATGTTGAAGATAGCTATAGAAAGATGTGTTAGTAATTTAGAAGCCTGTTAATACTTAATATAAAAGGTTTATATATTGTTCTATTAGAAAAAAGCTAGTGTTTTTAGTGTCTTTTTTATTCTTACTATTGATTCATGATCCCCTTCTTTAAATAGCTTTAGCAACGGGAGGAGAGATTTCAGAATTTCTTCTCTCTTTAACGCTTCTTGCGTTGGAGTATCGTGAACTGAATAAGGTTCTATTATGTAGCTTGAACCAAATACGTGCTGGAATATCTTGAGAGCTCTTTCCATGTGAAAATCTGAGGTAACTAAAGCTATGTTTTTAGCGTTTACTTTCTGAGCGATGAGCTTAGCGTAATAAGCATTATCTAACGTATCCTCCGAGTTAGGATCAGAAAGAAGCTTTTCTGGAGATATTCCTTCACGAAGAGCTATGTGTGTCATATACTCAACTTCATCCCTGTTTCCAACAAGCAGTAATTGTTTACAGACACCATTCTTAATTAGCTCAACACCTTTTAAGGTTCTCATCTTTCCAGCCTCTCCAAGACCACCGCCTAAGACTACTGCTAAATCACACATAGCCTACAACCTCAGAAAAACATTCCATGAAGACCCGAAAGCTTGTTTAGTGCTCTACCTAGCCTGAGAACTAGGTACAACCATAACTTTAGGAAGAGCTCAAAATGGTACTCATCAAAACTGCTTAGATCTAAGATTTCTCCTGCCACTGACTTATTTGGATCCTCAGTACTTATAAGCTCCTTCAACTCTTTAATTACTTCACAATACCTCTTAAACTCATCTCCCATGAGCACTCTTCCCTTTTCTAGGACTTCATCTTGTTCTCCTAAGCTTAGCAAGTAGAGTATTTCAAACGCTGTTCTCATGGTTAACGGAAGATCGCCAACAAGATCCTCTAACGTTCCAAACTCCCTGTTAGTTCTTTTTACATGAACTCCCCTCATGCCTCCTTCTTCCCTGCTTAATGTAGGCTCTGCTAGGGGATCATATCTCAGTATTTCACAGTTTCCATCCCAACATACTCTCGTGAAAACTGTAGCATTCTCATAAGTGCGTTGAGATGCAAGCGATACTAGACTAGCGAATCTTGACGCAAGGTAGTCAAAGACCTCAGGTTCTTCAGCAATGATCTCCGAAAGTAGTCTAATGACCTTGGCATTAACCTCATAACGTTCATATAAAATATAATGCAGTACTGTTGTAAGCCTCTTTTCTTCGTTGGTCGATGTTTCTATATATTCGCCTTTAAGACCTAGTTCAAACCTCTTCTTAATTTCTTCAGGAAGGTGATGAAGTCCGATCTCTAACCTATATCTGTCCACTAAGTTAAGGGGGATATCTAGGGAAGTCTTAGCGATTTCAACGAGTTTTCCTTTGTTACCTCCTTTGTTTAGGAAATCCTCCGATAGATTAAGAATTTCAGTAGCATATTTTCTTAGGGCATCGTCTTGAAAATATATTCTTAGGTACTCATCCCTTCGATTAACGAATTCTGGTTCAACAAGAACCCAAGTTACAGGCTCTACAACGATTCCTATTATTGAACTATAGAAACCTCGCAAAAACAAATGGTGAGTTAAAAAGTCCCTAAAGACTTCTACATGATCTGGGTTTTTACTAAATTCTCTAACAGCATTCTCAAGTTTTTTAAGCTCGTTAAAAGTTTCATTTCTCCCTATACCATTACCTCCATTTTCTCTTGGAAACCCAGTAAATCTATGAAACTTCTCGAGTAGGTAGATAAGATCAAGCCTTTCTTTCCAGCTAAGGGCATCTACCAGAGTAGCAAGGGATGTTCCTCTAAGTATCATCCAGTGCACGTATTCGTGTATAAAGGCTCTCATAAATCTGCTTTCCGGAGGAGATTTTAAGTTTAAGTTATATATATTGTTCTCTAGCTCATTAAGGATTCCCTTAATCTTAGTACTGTACAACAATTCACATCTTTCCCTACTTTCACCACTACACTGTAAACCCAACTCTGTTACTGGTATTGGCCCATTGATATATATAATCCTACCAGTATACATGCCTTCGCTAACATACGATAGCCGTGTAGTCCTTGAAAGAGATAAGAGCTGGAAAGGGGTATGGTTCTCTATTATTATGCCAGCAAAGGGGTTAAGTAGTGGAATCCGTCTGCTAACTCTGATTACTTTTGGAAGAGTCTTAAAAGCTTGAGTAAGGATATACCTCTTAACGGATGCAGGTGATTTATTGAAGACATTAGCTATCAAGCGTAACATTCTATCACTCTTTCTTCTCCAGATCCTCAATCAATCCTTTAAGTTTCTCTTCATGGTTTTCATCCATTTTATCCACTAAACGAGCAAGGCGCATTAGCAACACTCTCCTTCTAATAGCTGTACTGCTTTCAATTTCCTTTAAAACACGCAATCCTGCTTCAGTTAAACTATATACGTTAAATTCATCCTTTCTAACTAAACCCTCTCTTAAAAGTTTCTGAAGGGTGTGCCATACAGTTTTCTCATTAAGACCAGTAGCTTTAGCTATGTCAGCAGCTCTCCCCCTACCTTTTTGCGAGAGATAGTGAAGGACTTCAACCTCTGTTGGAGTTCTAGCCGACATTACTTGCCACCAGCATATTGTATTTTTCTATGGAAGTTAATAAGCTTTTGAAGAATTCTTCAAAATCAGAAATACTTGCTATAGAATACTTTAATTGATGTTTACTATTTGCCAGTCATTTTTATAGTATGGTTTGAACTTCTCTATGCTTAAACCTATTCGATTCAAATCTAATCGTTTTTCCTATGGCGCAGATTAGGGATCGTATCTTTTCTCTTAATTGGTAAACTTCATCTACTTTATCTTTAAGGACGGATATGTTTTTGTTGTCTATGGCTTCCTTCTTTAGGTTTTCTACTCTTTCGATGACTTCAAGATAGTTTGGATCTACTCTACGCGTGTTTATGAATTCCTTCTTAAACGCTTCTTTAACGCTCATACCTAAACGCTTCTCCAACTCCTCGACGCTCATTTCCTTAGGTAGATCATGCAAGGCTTTCAAAGCACGGGCAATAGCCTCCAGCATGATCACATAAGTTCGTTTTAGAGCATCTATTGCTTTAAGAAGCTCTAAAGCGGCAGATAAGTCAAGCATTTCAGAAACGAACTCATCCGCTTTATTTATCCATTCATCAACAAGAGTTCCTGGAACTTCCGTTACTTCTCCATGTTCTACCTTCTTTCTAAACTTTATAATGTCTTCGAGCCATTTAACATACTCTAACTTAAGCAGACCTGCGTCGACGAGCTTTTCCTTCACCTTTACGGGCAATTTACTAGGCGGGGACGGTTCTTGATCTAAGAGCATTAACACGGCTTGAGCTGAGTTGGTCATAGCTTTATAGCAGTTTTCCGCTACTATGAGAACCTTAGATGCTTTAGCTTCAAGCAACTTTCTAGGAACTTCCTCCAGATATTTTTCCGCAGCCTCCTTAGTCCTAGGTATTTTTCCACTCTTTAAGAGTATCTTCCAAGGCGTAAAGAAGCCTACATCGTATAGGGGTATCCCATCCTTGATAAAAGTGTATACTATTGGATGTCCATTACTCGCATATTCCGTGAATTCTGTTAAACTCCATAAATGTATGGAAAGCCTTCTCGAAACGTTACGGGCTATATTATTTAAAATATCTTCTATTTTATCCATATTTATTTTAATTTCCTCTTCTTCTATATGAATAGTATCATCTATTATGACGAGGATATCTATGTCGCTGGATTCATTTAGTTCGTTTCGAGCAGCAGAACCAACTAACACAATAGACTTAATGAGTTTATTGATGTTTGCGTCACTAAGAACCTTTTTAACAAACAAGCTAACTATTTCCCCAACTTTAGACGCTAATTCCATAGTCAAGGCTCTCTCACCCTCTTATGAAGCCATTTATCTCCGGTTCTACCTATAGGCCATGGAAAATCTTCGCCGTATACATGCACCATGAATTCGTTCCCCTTCAGACTGACATGTTCCTCTTGATCACTTCGAGATATATGTAAGGGTGTATACCAGTCAGACTGTTTCTTAAAGTTGAATTTCTCCTTCCACGACATATTTCCACCATTTATATATTTACTAAGAGGGTATATAAACTTTTAGGAGATAAGTTCTAATAGTAGATATGTTCACTGAACATATCTACTATTAGAATATTCCACTAAACAAACAGAAAACTCCATCCATGATATTTTGAAGAGATTATGTTCTGATAACTTAAATGCTAACGCCCTATGCTTCTAGTGATAAGTTTAAATTAGGGGTAGTAAAGAAATAATTGTAGGGTCAAATGAATAAAGACAAATTAGAGACTCTGCTAACCGCAATGAAAGAACTGAAAGAACATTTGGAGAGATCTCGATAACAGAATCTACCCTGTTTGTGGCAAACTGATATATGCTACAGTTTGATACGATGGTCAGAACCAATAATAATAATTTTTATGATATTTCATTGAAAGACCTAGAGTAAAACATTGCAGAGAGAAGCGGTTAAAAGAGACTGAAAGAGAGAAAGAAATAAGTAAATGGGAAAAGCTGTTATATACTAGATGTTGTTAAAGGTTAGAAAGTCTTTAACTTAGAAGACTTCCTAGCCCATAAGAGAGGTAGGGTCCTAAAGGATCCCCTCCTTATCTGATTACGTGACCCCACCATCACTACTAAGCCCAAAACGGTCTCTGGTGCTACTTAACTAGTCTTTAGATTGTTCTTACCTAGCTTTAGCCCGTATTTCATCGCTGCCTCGTTTACTTTCTTTACGAACCTGGGGTAGCTTATCCTGTAGTTTTCGGCTCTCGCCATTCTCCATAAGTCTTTCTTGCTTAGGTATGGGTATTTACGGATTAGCTTAACGACGAATTCCTCGGGGATCGACGGTGGTCTGCCGACGTGCTTCCCTTCCTTCCTAGCTCTTTCCATCCCCGCTTTGATTTTCTCCTTCAATGCCTCAACGTATTTTTGGTAGCCGTACGCTAAAGCCCTCACAACTATGTCGAACATTAACTTCCTCAACGCTTCGTCAGGTATTGCCGTCAGCGACTGAAGCCACTCCTCTTGATAAGTTATTACGTTCACGCCCCTCTCCCTTAAGCCGTCGAGTGTTTTAACTAGGTAGTCATACCTTCTTGAGATCCTGTCAAGCGAAAAAACGAGTATAGCGGCACCCTCCTTAGAAGCTAACTCAACCGCCTTAACCCACCCAACCCTCTCCTCAGGCTTCGTTTCATACCCGCTAACACCCGGATCCTCAAACACTCCAACAACCTCAACACCCCTCGACTCGGCGAACCTCCTTAAAGCAAGAACTTGATTCTCAACCTTCTGATCCTCCGTCGACACCCTAGCGTAGATCACGGCCTTCAATTCTTCATCCCCGTAATCAAAATACTTAATACCCTTATTTAAACGTTTTGTTTATGAAAACACCCCTTAAGAAACAGTTGCGAAACCACCCCCTTCCGTTAACAAACCCTATAAAGAGGTAATGAGACAAACCTTCACCGTATATGCTAGTTATTATATGTTAGGAAAATCTAAAATTGCGTTTTTCTAGTGTTTAGGGTCTTTAGTTTTTAAAGCTGGTTCGTCGGTAGATCCCTCTTTCAGTTCTTTCTATATACTCTAAATCTTTCTTTAAGTTCTTAAGTTCTTCCTTCAATTCGACAAAGTGAAGAGTTCTAAGGGTTGTGGTGGAATGCCAACACTTATAAACTTTGTCATTAAGCATCAAATACGTTGAAGCCCCTGATAGTACGTTTTTTAAACTTAATAGAGAGCAACCTCCCGGACATCCTTAGGGAAGATGGTAAGCTAAAATCGCCTAAGTCCATAGTAGAGAAACTTCATAAGCTATTGAAACAGGATTGATACGTACGTTACTAGGGATTCTTAGAAAGATGACTTACGTTGAAGAAAGACCTTTAATTTCTTTCTAGTGAACGAAGTTACTTATGGATTACAGTTAACGTTGGGGTTTTCTCAGGTTCAGCAAGTCTAGTGATTATGACGTACTTACCGTATTTACTAAGTTCAGAGACAACTTTGTCGAATCTCCTAGGGTCGAAAGCTACTAAAGCTTCATCCGCTATAATGGGTGCCACACCTTGATATTCCTCAATGATCTTTAACCTATAGCCTACGAGTACGGCTATCAACGCTAGAGCTGTTCTCTCGCTAGTGCTTAAAACCTCAATCGGTTGTTCGTATTCTCTACCACTTGGGAATTTTCTAATAACTCTAATATCAAATACTCGCTTAAGCATACCAGTAGTGGGGTCTTTCTCCTCCCTTTTATATAGCCTCACACCTTTAATCCAAGTGAAGCCCAGTTCTTTAATGACTTCAGAAGCTATTCTAGAGAACTCATCGCTTATACGTGATAGTGTTTCATATAATTCCTTCTCAACGTTTTCAAGTTCTTTACTTGTCTTTTCGATCTTCTCCCTTACTTCAGTTAATTTCCTACCAGCTTCACTTCTTTTAGCGATTTTTTCTTCTAAATCTCTTATGTGTTGCTCTACTTCACCAAGCCTTCTCTCTAGCTCAGCTCTTCTGTCAGCAGCAACGCGTTCTTCTTCTGTAAGTTGCTTTCTTAATTCTTCCAACTCTTTTTCAATTAACCCCCTCTCGTTTTTAAGCCTTGCTACCTCATCTTTATAATGTTCAAACGCTCTCTCAAGCTCTTCAATCCTCCTCTTAAGAGATGGTAGCTTAACATCCACGATTTCTCTAACTTCGTTGTATTTCTTCTGTAGACTCTCTAACTCCTTCCATAATTCCTTAAGCTTTTCATTTGCGTTAGCTATCCTAACCTCATAATCTTTTACTATAGACTCCTTACTCTTCATAACCTCGTCTTCTACTTCCACCTCACGTCTAGACCAGAACTCTTCAGGGTTTTCAATAGGTTTACCGCATACTGGACACGCAGATGCTTTTGTAGCTTTAGCTAGGTGTACAACTGGGATTCTAGCGTCTTGACCAACGAGATACTCTCTACGTTCGTTCTCCAGCTTCTTTATAAGGCTGTCAGTCCTGTCTATTTCTCCTTTAATCTTTGCTAACTCTTCCTCAGGATTCTCGTGAATGGCGTAAAACTCTCTAACCATAGTTTCATACCTCTCTAGATCCGCACGTGCGTCATCTATAGCTTTCGCAGTAGTTGCTATGATGCCCTCAGGTTTCTCTAGGTCTTCTATTCTCTTACTGACTTCACCAAGTCTTCTATTGAGGGTGGCTATCCTATCTTGTAAACCTCTTACTCTTTCAATAGATATAGCCCTCAGCTTCTTAAGCTCTTCCTCTAAATCCTTCTTTAACTCCTCATATTTCTGTCTTTCCTCACTTACCTTCTTAAGTTCTTCAACATCCTTAAGGAGGAGGTTCTCCTCAGATTTTAGCTTATCTAACTCCTCCCTTAAGCTTTCCCTCATCTTTTCATACTCATCAAGCCTGAAGACCTTAACTAAGTAGTCAGTAATATCGGCGTTTGCTTGAGTTACAACCCTTCTGGCAACCTCCCCTAAGTAAGGATCTAATATGACATACTTCAACCTATCGCTAACGATAACAGGCTTAGATTCAACCTCTAAAACCCTACCGTTTACTCTCTTAAACCTCCTAATGAATTCCCTACTGTCAATAACTATCTTTATATATCCCTCATCAGCATCGATGTTTAGAAGCTGTTCAAGAGGGATAGTGTTGGGTGCGTACATCGCTAGTATAGCTTTAACAAGGGAGGTTTTACCAGCAGCATTCGGTGCTACAACTTCGTTTAACCCTTCACTAAACTCAAACTTATGTTTGCCTATAAGACCTCCTACATTTTCAACTTCGACCACTATCATGGGCACCACCTGTTAAGCACGTGTTCGGTTATACCGAGCTTTTTAAGAGTTTCAACTTCGCTAGAGCTAAGACCCTTTGAAAGCCATCTTTCAGCAGCTCTCCTGATCTCCTTAGGTATCCAGTCTTCGTCAATATACCTAGCATACATCAGAGACGTCTGCAGACCCCTCTCCTTGGCTTTGAGATATGCTTGGTAAACGAAAGTAACTGAGTAACCATCGTCGAGACTGAGTAAGTATACAATATCGCCTCTCTTTAATACATCTACATGAATGGGATGCTTTTGCTTTATCTTGTTTAGCTTTGTCACAGTATTCCTATACAAGTTCAAATCTGGATCTTCAACCTTTAATATCAGCACGTGTTATTTCACCAATAAATGGTAATGGTTTCAGAAGTATTTAAGCATTAATACAGAAATATTAAATAAAATCATTAATATAATAATATTAATGATTTTATTAATACAAAAATATTAGAGCTTTAGAGTTCATATTACTTCGAGTCTCTCCAGCTTCTCTATGTAGTGCCTTATCACTATTCTCTCCACTTCTCTTGCGGATCTCGGCAACGGATTCATTGACGTTATCTCCTCCTTAACTCTGTTGTAGGGTACTCCGAGTTCTCTGCACCTCTTCTCTGCTATTGCTAAAGCCGTATCTATGTCGAGGGGTTTGAACTCTATCGGGTAGAGTCTGTCTATTAGTGCTTTATCAACTAACTCGTACCAGTTGGTTGTTGCTATGACTCCTATTCTAGAGGTGTCTAGCTCGTCAAGCATGTGGAAGAAGACGTTGTCTTGGGCTATATGCCAAGACTCTATGCCTTCTCTCCCGCGTGACATGAATATTGACTCTACGTCGTCGAAGAGTATTATGGTATACCCCATAAGTTTTTTCGATTCTTCAAAAATCTCAACGATCCTTATCTCAGATTCGCCATATAGCGGTCTAGCTATGTCGGATGCGTCTACGAGGATAAGGTATACGTCCTTAAACTTTTTACCTAATTCCCTAGCGACTGCGTAAGCAAGGCTGGTTTTCCCTGTTCCAGGCTCTCCATAGAGTAGGAAACCTTTAATACCTCTTTTAACTCCCTCTCTAAACTGATAGTAGAATGTCTTGAAGATTAGGTTGAATATCCTCTTATATTCCTCACCTACAAACCTACTGACGTCATAATCTTCAGGAACTCCAACAGCCTTAATTACCTTTAAAGGTTTGCTAAGTTCTTTAGCTCTTCTACTCATAGGTTAATCTCCTTTTTCTAGATTCGTTTTCTAGGATATGCTTAATCATTATGTACGTGTCTTTAGAAATTTCATATTCTTCGCAATATCCAGCAACTACTCCACCCATAATTGACCCGCTCTCTACATCAAAACGATCTTTTATGAATTTAAGCACCAGTTCATTTCTTTTTCTGCCTTCTGAATATTCTGAAGACGTAGAAGGTGAGGAGTACTTCTCTTCTATCGCATCTATAGGTATAGATTCCTTATGTTCATAAACGTGTATGTACCCGTGATTGTAGCCCGGATCGAACACGACGTAGTACTTTCTATCTTTACTTACGTAGAATAAGTAAAGACGACGGAAGTGCTCTCCCCACTTAGTGTTTTCACAGATGTTTACTTTAATACCCTCTATAGATCCTTTCGTATCTCTCCCTAACTCTCCTAACATACCTTTTAACACCTTCTTCATGCATTCTACACCATAGAATGTTTAACCTATATCCGTTTGAAGTAACTTGCTCAATGATGTCGTTACTTACCATAAATTCAAACGCTTCAGTTCTAACGCTTCTCCACCACTCAATCGGCGGTCTTTTCTTATTTTCATCACTAAGGAAGTAGTTATCTACGTAGTTCACTCTAGCTACCTCCAACACATCCCTGATTCTCATTGAATGCGATTCAAGACCTGATAAAGTGTATATCATTGGAAGCTTGATAAACCAAGGTATCACGGGTTTCTCGCCGAGAGTTCTATGTAGTTTAACTGCTGTGCTCATTATGTAGACACCTATTAACCCGCTTATGACACTTAGCATTTCTTTAAATTGTCTAGGGTCGATGAGCGTTACTAGGTGTTGAGCTACGGGACCTACAAGTTGGAAGAATTCATCGTTTATTCTATACACATATCGAGGATCGTCACTACTAACCAAGATTTTATAATAAGGTAGCGGCTTCAGATAATCCAGCAATCTATCTGTCGGTATCTGAAAAGCATAGCTCCATTCTTCAAGTATGTCCTTAGATATGTACAGTTTTGTCAAGTCTTTACTATAGTACGCTTCACCACAACGGTCAACAACAGACCATAGAATCTTAAGAGGTTTCTGCCTGAAGAAGCGGTACCTGAGCAAGACGTCTCTAAACCTAGAAGCTAAAGCATATGCTTCACTAGGGCTAGAAAGTACGCGAGTTTCCTTCTTTGATGTTTGTGCGTTTAACTCATCAAGTATTGCAAGTATAGTCTCCTCTGTAAGGGGTTTGTAGTTTTTCAATGCCCAAACATTTACTGTTGGTTGAGCCAAGGTCTCCCCCTCGAAAGTCTTCTCTCCCTCTTCAACATGTAGTATCTACGGTAAGCTGGCGCTACCACCATGTTTGCGAAAGTTCCTGAGACTTCTAGGGGGTATGTCCTCACGATTATTTTGTTGTCGTAAAGCACTCCTATAGCTTTAAAGTATTCAACTTCAAACCTATCCCTTAAAGGTCTTAAAGACGCTATGAGTTTCTTAGCTTCACTCCACTCGGTTGGTTCTATCGTTGGTTTAGTAACTACCGTTCCATCTCTTTTAACGTAGGCTAAAGGCGTTAGCAAACCAATCATCGTGGTGTAGCTTTTTGGAAGTCTTGAAGTTTTCTGCATTACGTAAAGTGAGCTTATACCTGACACAACTTTATGGGGGTAGGAAAACGCGTCTGATTCAAAACCTGCGAGTGATTTAAAATCAACTTTTTCAGCAACGTAAACCGCTACGTGTCTAATAAGCTCGTTGATTACGTCGGGTTTAAGCCTGATTTTACTTGGTGTTGTATTTACAACGTCGGCAAGCCTTAAGTCTTCCATAGATTTAAAGGCTGACCTAACGTTATCGACCTCATCCGGTTCAAAACCCGGCACTTCATCCTCAGAAATTTCATATAGGTTCATATCCTTCTTTAGGAAGCCGTAGCTAGCCTTAGCTAAAGAATAAACAAGCACCTTCTCTAGGCTTTTAGAAGTGAAGGGAAGGAAGTAAATTAACCCAGCGAAAAACGAAGAAACGTCTACATGACCCTGCACAACAGCTTCAAGAGCTACATCAACTGTAATACCCGCAAACCTTCTTAAGGAAACCCATCTCTTATCTATATATCTATAATCCACGTAAACTGACAAATGCACCACCAATAAGTATTTCTTTTTCGTAGCTTATAAACTTTATATCTAGCTAGTCGTAAAACTCAAAGCAACGTCTTAATTAAACTTTATTTTAAGTAGATGAAGAAACAATGCCAAAACCCTTTATATTCTATTTATAAGGTATAATACATTGTTTAGTGCTCCAAGTTTGAAGTCGGCTCTATTATCTCTCCTTAGTACTTCGTCGAGTGTTCTGCTGAGGTCTTTTCTCAGCTTAATCTTCTCTATTCTTACTTTCTGTATCGCTCCATTTGGTAGGGAGTACTCGTATTCACGCACTTCCTTCTCCCTACCTAGGTGGTTATAGTTTTTCCCTCAATCTTCAGCTATTAGGACATGAAGTTGAAGTATAGACCTAATCGGATGCCACTCTTTCAGTCTTTTTCTATTGTTTCGATACCCGAGGTCTCTCAAAGCCCTCATAGTGTCGTAGATCAGCTGCGTCTTTCAGTCTTTTTCGATTGCTTCGGAGTATGAAGTGCTTGACTACGCCACGAAATACGTGGTGGGGGAGGACACCGCTTTCAGTCTTTTTCTATTACTTCCCTACTTCTTTCGTAGTCTTGAGGTTCTGCACTACGTGTTGCCTGAGCCATCTTTCAGTCTTTTTCTATTACTTCCCATATCCGCTTCTAATTTCGGCTTCGCCTTCCAGCCTAGACTCTAATACCTTTCAGTCTTTTTCTATTACTTCAAGTTATTGTTTGACGTAGGAGTATTTAAATATTTCCGTGGTGGTTTTCGGAAAGACCATCAAACACCATCAGATGCCGACCATCACGTTGTCGGGTCGTAAACGTATGATTTATACTCCAGTTGTTAGAAGCAATCATAAAAGACTGAAAGGAATCATCTAGTTAAATCGGATTAAGTCCGATTACCGGACACTTCACGTGTGCTTTGATGGACACCCCCTATAACCCCCTATTTAAATACTGTCCGGTTACCGGATTAAGTGGGGTGAGTACATGACGAAAGGAGGAGAATCTATCTCTCCGCGGTTAATGCGTTCGGTTTACGCCACGTATAAAATCATATGCGGGCACGGCAGTATTAAGCTCGCAGATCTGGAAGTTCTGCAAGAACCTCAAAAAACTTGTAACAGAAAGGCTGTTTTTCTACTTAAATAACTAAACTAATGTAATTAGATTTTCTGGGTTTTAGGCATGAGAGTAAGCATACACTCTAGTAGAGTGTAAATTTACACTTAGGAAGGATTAGCTTTTCGAGAGCAAGCCTGAAAAATCATTAAGGGTATTGCTTTTCCGTTGTTTCCCAACAGCCCCTAATACAGGAATATTAATGGTTTCATTATAACTGGGGTTAAAGGGGAAGCATTATAACGGGAATTATAGAGAAAACCACTATAACTCTAGTTAATATGCACGCGCTGAAGCCGCTTTTTAAACCCCTGCATATTATAGTGGGGGCGCGTTCACCCCAAGCTGGAGGTGAGTGAGGAGAGGTGGGGATGGGGTGTCCACGCGGTTCGATGTTGGGAATTATGTAGGCGAGGGTGTGGGGAGGAGGACGCACGCGACTGAGGATCCGCTGGAAGAAGCGCGGAGGCTGTACAGGGAGAAGGGGATCAGCTACACGCTGTGGTGGTTCATCAGAGAGATATGGGCTAGGCGTAGGCACGCGGTAAAGTTCGAAGACCTATTCAGGTTGCACCAGTACATCGCAGGTGCCCGGAGTAAGAACTCAACTAGAAAGGCGCTGAAGCGGTTGGAGGAATACGGGCTGATAGAGAACCTAGGCGACGGGTACTACAAACCGCTTATCATGGATCAGGCAATAGTCGAAGGTTCCATAGACTTTAGCAGAATTAGAACAAGGGATCAGGTGTTAAGGAATCGCAAGGACGCTGTTGAAACGTCCATGCAGCTGAAGGATATGCCTAGGGAGTTGATGCCTGTGGTTAAAGAAGCACAGAAGCTGATAGAGCGGGGCGATAAGTGGAAGGCGGTAGACCTAATAGCACACACGTTATTACCAATCCGCAAAACCGGAGTCCTTATAGCTAGGAAGGACGACCTGTTTTTATATTATGAGAGGAAGACGGATAAGATGCACATGATAAGGAGCTGGCGACTCACAGCACTACTAGACTTTCTAGGAATAAAAGATGAAGTACTAGTCGCACACAGACACAGCGAGGCCGACGGCATTATCCGCAAGTTATTCGGTTCACACGACAACGCCCGGAGGCTACACTACTTACTAAAGGAGAGGGGCTGGTTCGAATACCCGGCTGAAAACTATTTCTATAGAATCTTCGAGAACCCCATGACCCACGACTGGTGGATCTCGGTCTACAAGCTAAACAGAGAAACAGACAGAATGGAAGAAGACCTCAGAGTAGAGGTCGGCAGAAGCGCAATCACGGGGATTCAGGTGAAGGCCGGCACAATAGTGACGAGGGAGCACATTAAAAAAGAGAATGAAGACACATATTTCCGCCGCACGAAGGGGTGGATCTAGCTCTGAAGTGGCATAAAGAATGGAGTATCAGGCACTCCTTTCATTGTTTTAATGGGTTCTGAATTCCGGTTTGGACAATATCAGTATTCCTAATACTAGTACTAGGGTTTGGAACATGGCAATGAACCCCGCTGGTAGATTCCCCGCAATAGCTTCAGAGATAGATTCAAAGTACTGAGCTTGATGTGAATCACTGCCGCCGTTAATCTGGGTACCGGGATCAGATTGCCTCCCAGATGATGAGATTGGCTTCACTATGCTCTGAGTATCTTAATAGTACTTGAGGTTCTGCTTGTCTTAGTGTACTGGTTTTCCTTTCTGCTCTTTGTCGGGGGTGCCGAGTTCTATCCTTGTGTGATACGTCATTAGCAAGGCTAGACGTAGCGGTAAAGGTGGGTGAGTATAGTAAAAGGGGTTTATAATCAGGTCTAGGATCCATTTTGGGAAGTTCCAGCTGTATTTCAGTAGTGTGTTATATATTTGCTTAGGCGTGGCTGAAGCAGTAATGACGTCTATTATCTCTTTTGCTTCCTTTATTTTTACGTTGTCTATGAATGATGAGTACCTTCTCAACGAACCATATACATAAGTTTTTATTAATGCTGCCATAAAGGGTTGTAAACCAGACTTTAGAAGTGCTTCCCTATCGCACTCGTGCTCATTAACCCAGCTAATCACTGTTGCGGAGAGGGTTATGGCAGCTTCGGAAAACACTAAATATAGAATTGTTAACATAGATATAAGTGAAATTTCACGTAAGAGAGTTATCAGAAGGGCTATGCCTGTTACCGCATAAAGCCAAGAATAATCTATAAAAGACGTAAATAAACCAAGCTTACGATGCTTCGCATGACCCGATTCATGGTGTATAACTGCTTTGAGTTCTTCTTCGGAAAGCACTTCTTTAAGACGGGAGGAAACACATATTATCTTGCCCCGATAGTCATACCAAGCATTTGCGACGTCGCTGCGACAAACGATATATTTAATTCCGTCTAACTCCTCCTCTTTTCTTTCTAAGCACCTGAGGCTAAAACGCAACCTTATTGCACGTACCAATACTGCCATCACAAACAGTACAACTACTAATATTATGATCGACTGTAGTACTAACAGCACGACGCATAAAAATAAGGCAAAAACAGCTACAGAAAACGCGATGGCTCTCTTCCTTGCTACCTGAGGATTACCGCCGAAAACGTAACTTCGATAATGCTGTGATAATTCATAGAGAAAGAACAAGTACGCTATGGCTTGAGCGAAAGCAGCTACAGTTATGGATAACAGGTCGAGACTATCCACCCTATCACCTTTACCTGATTACTCAGGTTACTAGACGATACTACCACCTGCATGTTAATTACAGCACCGTAATCGACCCTCCCGCTTACCTCAAACTTAGTCTCACTCATGGTACCACGTGTTCTTGAAGGTTTCAAACATATATATGCGTGGTCATGCGTGAGGACGTCCCAAAATACACACCCATGGTTTGGCTAAAACAGTAAGAGTACCGCAAAACTAAAGACCTAACCGAAAAACAGTCCCGCAACCACCTTAAGAAAGTGCCGAAACGATACCGCACACCGTGAAATCAACGAATATAAAGTACGTATGTATGTGGTTCGTATACGACATAGAACTCGCTAAACCGCAACGCCATACCCTCCCTTCAGGTAGATGTAAATTTACACTTATGTATGAAGCCGATCGCAAATCTCTTAAGCATGGAATTAAAACTGGCAGCAACATTTTGCGATATAGCTCAAATGTTGCAGATGCACCTACACCTAAGTGAAACCATGCCTTTGATAAGCTTAACAAAATAAAGTTAAGTATGAGCTATGTAGCGACATGTTTATAAGCTTCTATAACACTATAGTATATAGGGGATTAGGCTTATGGTGATAAGTGGTATAGGGTTATCTACACCAGAAGAGCCTAAAGACGTTAAGAACTTCATAAAGTCCGTAAGAGCAGGACTTGGCGAAAGTCCCAATATGGACTACGACTCTCTCGCTGTTTGGAGTTTCAATAGACTTCCCAAATATCTCTGGAAGCTCTGGGGGGATGAGTTGATAAAGAGGGGTATTACATGGCAGAAGTTTCTAAGGATTTTGAAGCTCCATACTATAGATATTGTAGAGTGGGCGTTAAGGGATTCACTAAGCTGGGAGGAGCTTGTTAAAAGGATCGAGAAGAGCATTGATAGTTATTCGAGGAGTGGGAATAGATAATGGGTTGTGCGTACCATGTAAAAGATATGCATTTAGTCAGACTGACTTACCCTGGAAAGATTAGCAAAGAGGAACTCTATAAAATAGTGCAACCTGCAGAATTAAAGGTCGTGAAGGAGTTTAGAGTAGGCAAGCCACTTATAGATGATGGTTGGAGAAACATGCTGATACTAGGAGATAATCTTCCCGTTCTTAAAGCTCTTCTACAAGATGATAGAATTCGTGGAAAGGTTAGACTCATATACATAGATCCACCCTTCGGTACAGGATCTATTTACCGCGGTAAGAGGCATATAAGTGCAAGCTCAGAGGATGAAATAGCTTATCAAGATATGTCGCTAAGCCCAGAATACCTAGAGTTCCTGCGAAGGAGATTAATATTTCTATACAATTTGTTAGCCGAAGATGGATCTATATATGTTCACATGGATGTAGATGCTATACACTATGTGAAGGTGTTAATGGATGAAATATTCGGCATAGAGAATTTTGCAAATGATATAGCCAGAGTTAAATGTAACCCAAAAAACTTTGAGAGAAGAGCTTACGGGAATATTAGAGATTCGATACTCTTTTACGCTAAGAACTATGGAAAAAATGTATGGAATGAGCCTAGAGAGCCTTATACAGAAGAGGAAATTGAGAGACTCTTTCCTAAAGTGGATAAAGATGGCAGAAGATATACCACAGTACCTCTACACGCTCCTGGCGAAACAAAGAATGGCCCTACAGGTCAATCTTGGAGAGGGATCAAACCACCGCCTGGGAGGCATTGGAGATATCCTCCAGAAGTCCTAGATGAATTAGATAGAAGGGGTCTTATTGAGTGGAGTAGCACAGGCAACCCTAGACTTAAGATATATGCTGATGAATACGTAAAGAGAGGTAAGAGAATACAAGATGTGTGGCTGAACTATAAGGATCCAGTCTATCCTGAATATCCTACAGAGAAAAACTTAGAAATGGTTATGAAGATTGTTGAAGTGTCTAGTAATGTTGGAGATATTGTATTGGACGCATTCTGCGGCTCAGGCACCTTGGCTGTCGCAGCTGAGAAGCTAGGCAGGAAGTGGATATGTATAGACATTTCACCGCTTGCTATAGAGATAGGTTTGAAAAGAATATTGGAGCTCAAGACTTATAGACCCTTTGTACTAGTTAATGCTACTGGTAGAGAGTTACCTGAAAGGCTGAGAAAGTTCCTCGAAGGTATCTAGGAGATACTCCTCTAGGAAAAGGGCCGACATAACAACTTTATCACCTACAGCTACCTTTATCACTCTGTCTGTATACTTCTTATAATACCATACAATGCCATCAATTAGAGCTATGCCCTTTATTTTTACTCCTTTCATGACTCTCAGCATCTCCTCCATTTTTTCAACGAAGTTAAGTGTATTGCCTAGGTCTCTGTTTTGGGATCCACCTGGCGTGCTCAGAAACCTTGCCTCACCCACTATATAGATATCTTTAACTTTAGCTATTACATCGCGATTAAAGAACCCCTGTTCTGGTTCTTTTAGTCCAAGTCTATTCTTTATGAAATCTGCTATTGATTCATCTGAACCTGCGTAAATACATATTTCATTGCTCCTACATTCTAGTAGCTGATTTGGATTGTTTACAACGTTAAAAGGCTCTTTTCTAAACTTTCTATTTATCCACTCCTTGAACTTCGCTCCAAGCATTCGGTTTATATCTTTAGGTCTTTCTACTCCTCTTATTATGTTGTCTAGACCCAGAGAAGCTGTGGCCTCGGCTAATATCCTAATAATTTGAGGGTTACAACTTATGACCTTTTTACGATTAGAATCTCCTAAGTGACGCAATAGAGCTGCATAAGGATGTTCTATAGGGAATGGATAATCCTTTAAACTAATTAGAAGAGTAACTAAATCTTCGTATTTTTCGCTTTGATAGAGACGTACTATCTGGTTCTTAACGTTATTTGGAAGAGGCCTTTCAGGAGGAAGTTCTGCAGGATAAATCTCAAGCAATTTATCAAGATAATTGCTTTTCTGAGCTAATTCCCATGTTTTCAACGTCCATGGATTAAGCCTATCTAACAATAGTAATCCCCCTATAGATGTTTCTGAAACTCAATATATGTTTACTGAGTTGATGATCAGGCTCTTGCTAGAGATTAGAGTTAGATTTTCAAAGCTTCAAGCGTAGGGCTTACCCTTATATACTGCTTAAGTGTAAATTTGCACCTACAGAGAAATTAGATTTTCTGGATTTGCCCCCTGAAAATCTGCTATTGCAGAGATTCCACTTGCAATTTTAGTTATAGACACTTCCCATTACTTTGTTTAGCTTGATGCCGCATGATTATTTCATACGCATAACCCCGCCTTCACCCTTTCTTTTTAAGTATTTTCTCTAGTCTTTTATGTACTGCCGATTTGCTAAGCCCTACCTCCTTAGCTATTTCTCTAATCGATAATCCCTTACTATGTAGTGCTAGGATCTTCAGGTCTAGGAACTTATCCCTGCCTTCTTTAGCTGATGTGTTGCCTGTCTTAGCAGGTTCCTCAACCTCCTTACTTTTGCTTCCTTTACTTAAGATCACGTCCTCTAGGGTTAATAGTCTGTCCTCAAACTCTTTAACCCTAGCTCCGTAGTCCGCAATCCCTGCTTCGATGGAGTTAAGCCTCTCAGTAACTTCCTTAAGGTTTTTAAGGTCTTCTTTAAACCTCATGAACTCACTTGAAAGCTCTTTAAAACCATCCCTCAACACGTTAACCTCACCCCTTAAGGTTATGAGGCCGTAGTAAGCTTTAACTAAGAAATAACCCTCAACACACAAACCAACAGCGAAAGCAACGAAAGCGAGGAAAGCAATCAAATCCATAGCCGCGTCCACCACCCCTGGACAGTGGACAGTCGGTGGACACTGTCCACCCGTCCAAAAACAAAACTTAAGGTGGGGAACACCTTAAAAACACGCAACTTAAATACTGTCCACCACCGTCCTAGTGGACAGTCGGGCACTTAAAATAAAGTTAGAAAGGGATGTGGTTTTTATAACTGTCTCATATCTATCTAATGGGTTTGTAAACCTGATTTACTACTTAACTAACCTACTATGGGTTAAAACCGTCTTACATTTATTTTCTATTTAGGGAAACTACAGCAACCCATTAAGGGTAGGAGGAGATACTTAAAGGATGTTAAGGAGGTTTCAGCAACACTATATACATTCTTTTAATTAGTGAATCGTAAGTTCCTATATCATATCTTAACGTTACCTTCGGCTCTATTTCATCTATAAGTTCTATTTCTTTATCCCACGTATAGGAATACTCAACTATTACTATTAGGTATAGGTTTTTCTTCGTGATGTTAGCGTTGTTAGTTACGTATATTCGTATTTTCTCAACATAACCGAAGGAATCCTTTACAAAAGATGCGGTGATGTTGATGTCTGAATCCATACTACATATAACGACCGTATTATTTACCTGAATTGAGATATATGGGTTTATGAATACCCCCTTAGTTACGGTGGTTGTTATAGTGTTTGTTATAACGTATGGTACGCTAACGGTATGTATTTCATACTCTGTTCGTGTAAACGTATATGCCTTCACTATAGTGCTGTATTCCGTATATGGTGAAGTAATCGTTTTAGTTACGGTAGTTACTTCACTCGGTAATGAAAGCCGATTAATGCTATACGCTATCATAGCTATAAGTATTATGAAAAACAATACCTTTAATAAAGTATTCCTACTAGACATTAACGACCCCACATCATAACTATAGAGTAAACACCTTTAAACTTAGTTATCCCTACTTAACACCTAAGTACTGTGATGCCTTCTTTTCAGCTTCTCCTACGATTTCGCGGTATATCCTTGGACCTTTCAACATCTCTTCATTCTGACGCTTCCCTCGACAAACTCCTCAACGCACTTAAATGCATTCTTAAATTCGGCATCGCTGAGCAGATGTTTCAGTATCTCAACGATATAGTCAATCCTTAGAGTAAGCTAGAAGAAAAGTGGAGAAGCGTACTAACCTCAGGGTTCGAGAGGCACGGCTTGCAGTTCTGTTCCTCAGTTACCGTTATTCATCGGGGGGTTATTGCTTCGTCTTTCCGCATTATAGAATTGAGATGCGTAGTGTTGATTATGCTTAAGACAAGAAGTGTGATAGCTATCGATGGTATCATTACTTTATCACTGCATTATAACTACCTAGCACTATCACACTTTTGATTATGGGATACTCTTTAAAGCTATTCCTTTTGAAACTAATTATTCTCAGAACCAATCCAATCTTTCTTTTCAACATTTCCAGAAACAAGGAGCTATTTTGGGTTATATCTTATTAAAAGATTCTACATCTATAGATTAAATGGAGGTGTAGGGAGTGAAATGCCTAGAGAGCGACTATAGTTATAGTGGAGCTAAAGTTCACGTGGTGGTGTATACTTCATCTGAAGATATATGCAGGGAGGTTAAAGATGCAGAATCGAGAGGAGTTGCTGGTGTTATGGAGTTTCTCGAAAGGCATGGTGGATGCTATGTAAAATCTGAGAAACCTCTAGTTGCTGAGTCAGGAGATGGAAGTGTATCTGTTGAGATAAAGCCCATGAACTTTATTGCTAGAACCTTCTGGGCTTCAGCAGTAGAGAAGGCTAGGGAAGTCTGTAGATAGTGCACTATACTGTCTAAAAAAGATCGGCTCATTATAACGTTGCTGATGCGTGTTTGAATAAAAGTTATGAACATGGATGCTAGGTATTGAGCTAGGTGTTAAGTAATGAGAGTGGGTGTTATCGGTTGTGGCGGTGCTGGCGAAACCCACGTTAGAGGGTATTTAGAGAATGGTTTTAACGTAGGAAGTATATACCTATGTGATGTGGATAAAGGTAGAGTTACTGACGTAGCTAGTTCTTTCAACATACCGAGTGAGAACGTCTTCTACGGGGATAAATGCCACCTAGATTTTATCGGTAAAGTCGACGTTGTTAGCATAGCTACACCACCTTTCGAAAGGGTTAACATAGTTGAGGACTTATCTCAATACGTTAAAGGCGTTTTAATAGAGAAACCCCTCGCCCATAACGTTGAGGACGCTGTTAGAATCGTAAATATCTTAAGAAGCTACGGGGTTGTTGACGCTATGGTTTATAACTTGAGGTTCTCGCCGGTGTTTGACTACCTTAAAGGCGTTATTAAGGATGCTTCCGTTGTGTTCGTATATCATGAGTTTGGATTCGATTATTTAAACGCAACTGGTTGGAGGGGTAAGCCTGAGTTTGGCGGTGATCACATTGTCGAGCTCGATATACACGTCATTAACTACGTTAGGTATCTTTTAGGTGAGCCTAAAGCCATACATTCACATGCTTACGACTGCGTTAATGAAGGGATGTGTAGAGACGTATATACGATATTCTACTTCAGCAGCAATTCCGCCCACACCTACGTAAGGCATGGAACTGGCAGATCCGGCGATAGGTATTTCTACATGAACGTAGAGGTTCACAACCCTATGGACGACAGCTACAGAGCCTTCACCGACTGGCCTAACTTCAAATTACTGCATGGAAGTAGGGAGGTGCCTATCGAAGAACCACATATATGGAGAAACATCTACATTACAAACATTATTAAAAACTTCATAAGCAGCGTTAAAGGCGTTGAGAAACCCAAGGCAAACGCTATAGACGGCTATAGAGACCTCACTATAGCTTACAGCATTAGAAAATCCATCAAGGAAGGCTATAGATTAAATAAACACGTAATTGGAAAGCCCGTAGAAATAGAGTATATACTATAGACTAGATTTACGTCCATATATAGGCTTCAGTCTTTCCGTCTCTATTGTTACACAGCTTCCTATGTAGATAGAAGCTAAATACTAGAAAGAAACCTATCGAGGGACTTACGGGAGACGTATAAATTAAGAAGAATATGCTTGTTCATGCTTACTGCGAGAAATCACGAAATCTTTTAAGTGCTCTGTGTTTAATACTCGCATATAACAACGCATGGTGTGAGGACCTCAACGTTTTTAACTAACCTACCCTCGAAGTCTCTAACTCTTATGGCTGCCGCGTTTTTATCCTTCCTAACGAACACTTCAGCTTTCAAACCCTTCCCCCTCTCAACGCTTTTTAAGATTTCGAAAACACCGAATTGAGTGATTAGTTGGATGGACTTCATAGGCTGCCTACCGTAGAAAACCTCCTCAGCCTCAACCCTTAACCGAGTTGAAGTTAAGCTGGTGTAGCTGAAGCCAACGCTACGCGTTGAACCCACCCTTAACCCCCTCAACCACTTTGATAAGCTTAACAAAGCTTATAAACTTTGATAAACTTAACAAAGCGGTGGACTTATGGGTGGTGAGGAACGTAAGCCTTCATGCCCTAGGTGTGGCTTACCTATCGAGCGTTTAGTAAGTAAGAAGGTTTTCGGGAGGGTTTATATATACGCATACCATAGGGGTGGTAGGCAATGTTACTTAGGTCCTGAGGGTGAGTACGTCCTCGTGTCTAAACTTCAGCCATTCACACTCTACCCAATACACGACGCGGATAGGTTAGTTGATTACGCGTTCGGCTTCCTAGAATCTATAACACACGAATCTCAAAAACTCACTAAAGAACAAATAAAACAAGTAATAGAATACCTACGTGAAACACTAGAGAAGTTAGAGGAAGAGCTGAAAAGAAGAGAAGGAGGCTAACACCTTCCTCTACTTAGGTGGGGTTAGCGGAATTTTGAGCGTGTTTGCAGACCGTTAAGTTTATTTTAGCGGAAAAAGACGGGTGTTAGGGGAAATAGGGGGAAGTAGGGGTTTGGGTGTTCCTCCATGAAAATTCTAAACATTGAAGCGTTATTTCATGACTACATACCGTCGTCTCTACCCTGTAGGGAAGTTGAGTACAGTCGAATTGCTGAAGAATTCATGTTTGTTGATAAGGGGTTTATGCCTTCGAACATCGTTGTTTTAGGTCCGACGGGAAGCGGTAAGACAGTTACTGTTAGGAAGGTGTTAAGTGATATGAAGGTGAATTACGTCTATACGGTCGCTGATAAGTTGGCGTACGCGACGCTCGTGTCTATTGCGGAGAACCTAATTAAAAAGAGGTTGTGGGGTTTCTCGTTTGCGGATGTGTGGCGAAGGCTTGATGAGGCGTTGGATAAGAACGTAACTATAGTGATAGATGAGGCGGAGAGGTTTATAATGAAGGACGAGAGGAGTGATGAGCTCCTCTACTATCTAAGCAGGAGACCTAAGACGAGCGTTATCCTCATAAGTAAGGTGATGAACGTCTTAGATTACGTGCGGGATGCGGGGGTTCGGTCCTCCCTACGTTCTAAAGTAGTTGTTTTCAAACCTTATAACGCTGATGAGTTGCTGAGGATCTTAACTGAGAGGGCGAGGGAGGCGTTCGAAGGGGATTTTGCTGAGGAGGGTGTGTTAAGCTACATTTCAGCTATAGCGGCTCAACGCGGAGGGGACGCGAGGTACGCGATAGACATCTTAAGGGAGGCTGTGAAGTGGGCGTTAAAGACTGGAAGCGAAAAGATAACGCTGGAGCACGCTGAAAAAGCGAAGAAAAGCGTTGAGGAGAGGTACGTGGAGGAAAGCATGTCAGCACTTTCCACAGCACAGAAGCTAATGCTTCTCGCTGCGGTGAAGTCAAGAACTGTTGGGGAGGCTTACAGAAACTTCAACGAGTTAGCGATGAAATACCTCGGAACAACCTACAGCGAAAGAAGGTTAAGAGACATCCTCGGGGAACTGGAGGAGATGGGCTTCATCTCAATAAAGAGAGAAAAGAAAAGCTGGATCATAGAGAAAAGCACGTGGCTGCCGAAAAACATAGAATCATACCTAACACCCTAACACAGACACCCCCGGGGGTATTTCCGGTAAAAATCGAAACTGTAAACTCTGCAATTTTAGTTTTATCATTCTCTCATTATAGAACCTTCTATTAATAAAAATTAAAAATAAAAATTTAATAAAAATAAAAATAAAAAATAAAAATAAAATTTAAAATTAATTAAATAAATTAAAAATTATTTCTTATTCTATATTAATTATATTATTTTTATTTAATGAATTCTTTATTTAGAGATCATGATACAAACCGCGCCTTCAATGCTTTTGCTTATTTGCACATCGGTCTCTTTTGAAGATTCTCATGTGATAGTATGGAAGGATTTTCGGTTTTTTGATGGTGGTTTTGAATTTTGTTTTTATTTTTGTGTTTTTTGTTTTGTTTTCGTTCTCTTTATTGTTTGTTTTGATAAGCTTATCAAAGAACTTTTCTGATCTGCATATCTTTTAGTGGTTACCGGAAATACCCCCGGGGGTGTCTGCGTTAGTAATTTTGGGTTTCTCTGGTTTTGGTTTCCACTTGAAGTGAACTCCCCCTTCCTTTCTGTGTTAGTTTTCTTAACTTGAAGCATTTACCTACAGAAGTACTTACTTGAAGTGTTTGAAGTTCTCGTCATGTCGTATTCACGCGCGGGGTAACGCAGGACTGTTCAGCTTCCGTTTCGTTTTATCGAGTTCTCTACCTACAGATCATGACACAAACTCCACTTGCATTTTCTGCGTGGTTTGGATAAGCTTATCAGAAACACATCATTTAAAGTTAGTAGTTGCTGCGTGTGTATCGTAACTCTCACTCTAGAAGCGAGGCTGAATTAATGTTTCTTATTGATAAGCTTATCAGAGTTCCTGCGCTTTAGCTGTCCGCAACCGTCCTAGTGGGCAGTTGGGCACTTAAATAAAGCTAGAAAGAAGCGAGTTCTACAACCATCTCACATCTATCTAGTTGATTTGTTAAATAAATGAGGAACGGCATTCATAACTACTACTAAGCCCTATTGTTTAAAGAGTTTGTAAACCTGATTTAATGCTTAACTTTACTTTTTTTTATTTCGTCTAGAGGTACTTTCTCAGTTCTTCTTCGTACTTCTTTTTTAGTTCTTGGTATTTCTCTTCACTTATTCTTCCGAACTCATATTCCTTCTCAAGTTCTTTTATCTTCTCCTCGATTTTACTTCTTTCTTTATACCTCCTCAGCAATTCCTCAATCTTAGTTCTTATGTTCATCGGATCTGAAACACCTATCATAATGACTGACCCAGCATACTGGCCTGGAGTACTTATAATCACATTCCCATAGTTTAGGATTCTCCCCATTAAGCCTTGAGATATAGCTGTGCCAGTAATCCACTCGTTCTTAATCTCAAATACGTGCCTAGCAATTATACCGTACTTAACGTAAATACGCTTGTTTGACATAAAATACTCAGAGGCATAGACTCTAAGCACAGCGATTATGAAGAAGATTATACCAAGCCCAAAGAGGAAAATTGTTAACACTCCAAGAAGGAGGAGTACCCAGTTCGCCTTCCAACTCATCCTACCGTACCAGTAAGGAATTTCTCCCTCAACTAAAACAAAACCGCTAGGAATCTTTAATTTATCCAATATTAACACCACCTAATATAACTACATCTACCATATAAGAATAGTAAAATAACAAATATAAATCTTACCTTACTTATCGAGGCTTATCAAGGAAAGCTAGCTTCCCTTCCGTTTCGTTGTAGAGCTAGATATAATATGATATGGGGAAGTAGTTTCCTCTTACTGCATCCCTAGGGTTGGAGCACTCCACCGTAGGGCGGGTTATGAATGTTATGAAGCTTCGTAAATTTCATAAGTCCCAAGGGGAACAGGTGTTAACACCGTTGTGGAGTATATAATTAAGTGTAAATTTACACCCAAATAATGAAACAAATTTTTAGTACTCATGCTAGTTGTTATATATGTGAAAAACTCTTGAAATGAGGTTTTCCCTTGAAAATCTAACTCACGGGTAAAGCAGTAGAAAATCTACCCCTCGATAAGAGTGAGTGTTAGAAAATCTAATAGAGGGTTAGACCCTGAGAGTAGATTCTCTGGGGGTAAGCCTAGAAAATCTAGTTCCTACGTGAGTTAGATTTCATGAGGTTTTAGAGGTCTTGAAAAGCTAATCCCCCCTCAAGTGTAGATTTACACTCTACTAGAGTGTAAGCCTACGCCCACGCTTGAAGCCCTGAAAATCTAGTTGGAGGTGTAGTTAAGCCTCGATTAACTACACCCCCTAGGCGGTTAAACCACCCTACATGTGTCAGTATTATATATTATATTATAGGAAGCTAATTCTTTTTCAACTACCCCTCTTTATGTTTGGTTTTCATGTTCTCAACCATTCCAATCTTTTCCTTCCGTTCAAACACTCGTATCTCCTCAGGCTTCGGGAGATCCTTAATACTGTAAACCTTAGCGTAAACCCTAGATCCATAAACCCTGAAGACCGCGTCCCTCCCGACTGGTTCTACGCCTAAGTCCAAACCAACCCTCACTTCCTTACCTCTCTTCACAATCCTATCCACAAACCCAACCTCCTCAATAAAACCTAAGAAGACGAACGGAGCGATAACACGTTGGATATAACACCTATCGGGAGTTAAAGAGAAGGAAACGTTAACAACCCTATACACTATTGGAACAGCATGCATAAAGCTCCAGACGAACGTCACCCACCCGTAATCGTCAACGCACATATCAGTCATTTTTCTCATAGGACCAACTGTGTAGTAAAGGTTGAAGTAGTCATAATTTGGATTAAGAAGAGAAAGAAAGTTACCAAGAGAAACATATATCTTTCTTAATTTTAACGTTTCATGATCTATCACCGTGTCAACTAAGACGTTAAGCTCAGGAAACACGTCACAAACAATCTTCACTTTACACATTGCCATTTCCAATGCTATGAAGTGAAAAGAAAATGAATAAACTTTCACGTGAATGTGTCTAGACATAGATATAATATATAATAGGAAACATTTTCTTTTTTTAACTAGTTAAACCCTCTTCACCCTCTGGTGCATATTGTTGCTTCTGCTTAAGTTCTTCTAAATGTAGGTCTAGAGGGGAATTTCGCTAAGTAGATATAATATATTTTTATTATAGGCAGACTTTGGTTTACCTAAAGGTAAACTTTCTTTCCTACGTTACCTTTTCTACGTTACTTGGTACCCCCTTTAGGGGGTAAGAACGGGTTCGCTTATGATGGAAATGAAATCGCAATCGCTATTATCATTATTATTAGAACTGGAATAATAATAGTATTAGGATTAGTTTCCCTTTACTCAGCGATACCCCCCGTCTAGAAAAAAGGTAGTAAAACTTTACCTCTGCTTTTCAGTCCTTTTCCCTAGAGTTTTATCTGTTATTAGAACCTTTCTTTGAAATGAATCTTCGGATAAAACAGATTTGCTTTACTAGTTGCTGAATTTAAAAAGCACTTTGAAGGGTTATAGGTAGGCCGGTAACAAGCAGATAAACACAACGAGTATTAGGAGTAGGATCAACGATGTTGGAGTAGGTCTGATCAAGGAGAAAATCTACACGCTAGATACTGGAGAGTATGTTGAAGTCCAAAGTTTAACAGAAATTCTAGGCTGGCTTAGCGATAATAACCGTACATTACTGGAGAAGCAATAGTGCTAGGCTGGATACGCTTCTTAAAAGGTTTAGGAAGGAGGGAAAGCACGGCGAGCAGCGTAAAGCCCTGAGAATAATAGCAAAGATTGTGGCCAACACGAGGCACTTGGTTGAGGACTACGCGGCATGGATAGCGGCAAAGACAGGACTAGCAGTAGGGAAGATAGCATCACTCCTACGATAAGCGACAGAGCACTATTCGGGACTCCGACCACTCACCCGCTTAAGCCTTGCACAAAACCGATAATCCCTCGACAAGTCGAGATACCTGCATCGGTGTCATGTACGTGCGATTGGGCCAGTATGATATCGTCTTTCGAGCTCGATAAGGGAGTATAAAAGGAGTATACAGGATCCTGCTTGTAAGCAAAGACGGTTCCGAGACATTTATAGTACTGAGAGTTAAAGACATGTATAGAGCTTGGCTACTAGCTTTTGGCGATCAGAGTACAAGAGTTGCTGATGAGCTAAAATGGGGGACTACTCATGTGTTAGCTGGTATGGTTTTTAATACTCGACGTGATATTGTACTCATTAAAGATCCTAACGAAAATATCCTAGATGTTAAAGTATCACAAGAGAGGGAAACAGCTCATTTCTTTTTAACCCACCTTAAGACGGTGTTGTGAAGGGGTAGCTCTGTTTTCAACTAAAGTTACTTCCGTGTCCTTTAGTATTGTAGTTAGCTCATTTAGGTTCTCTTTAAAGATTCCGTAAGTGATTGCCGTGAGAGAACAGCTAGTCTGGGCATATTTAGAAATATGCATACCCTATTATAACCCTATATTATAGTATATAGTGGTGCATCCAATATGGTTGGACCAGTATTTTTGACGCTAATTATATTAGGATTTATAATGATTTTGTTCATAAGATTATGCGGTATGTTGCTTTGGTATACTATTATGTCTCTTTATGTTTTTTGTGTTTCTCTATTTTTAACAATTAAATACGTTGATAATATATTTTTAAAAGTAAATGGACTGATACTTCTTTCTATTATTTTATTACTAACATCTATCGATATTATAGCGTCAATAACTCAAAATCTAGCTTTTATAAAAAACCTTCTATTAAAATTTGGTCATGATTGGGCATATGCTTCTTCAATAGGGATTATCCATTCTTTAAGTTCGTTATATTCATATTTATTAGGTATAAATTTCTATATGAATAATGATGTATTCTTAGAACAATTAGAACCCTATCTTACTACAATGCATTTAGGTATATTAACAATGACAGCGATAGTAACAACAATAATATCATTAATGATTTACTTGCCAAGGTTACAAGAATATTATTCTTTTAGTATAAGAGTAACTTTGATAATGGCTGCAGCATTATTATCAATTTCAGCTTTTTCTCTAGGTATGTTTTCTGGTATGGCTTCAGAGAGAATTTTAGTTTATACTTTTATAATAGGATCTATCATTGCATTAGGGCTTGGGGGAATTTTTGGTGTACCTTTATTAGCTTTTTCTTCAGTTAAAATTGTTGATGATAAAAGAGTACCACTATTCTCAATACCAGCTATGTTAGCTGGTGTAATATTATTTGTATCATTATTCATATACTCTACATTATCTATTAAATCTGAGCTATATAATGAAATAAAAGCTATTTTGGACTTAATATCATAATTTAAATTTAAGGATATGGTACACATGTGCTATAGGGTTATCAGCTATGGTATCTGTTTGAAATTCTCATCAAGTGTTAGGATCCTCTCTATGCTATAGTGCTTGCAAGTTAGATTAGGGCTACTAGTGCATATGCAGGTAGTAGGTGATGTCTGCAACAGCATCCCAGAATACCTAATACCTACACAGCCTAGGTCTTAACGATCCTGACATTATGATTATCTCTATTCTTTTGCTAACCTCAATGCCTGAAGTTATGAAGTTTAAAACTACATTAACATAACTATATAGCGGTAATTAGTCAAAACGCTAAAACATAGAGGTAAGGAGGATTTGCTATGTCTGTGAGAGACAGCCAGTTCCATAATAAAGCGATAGTAGATGAGATTATTGGATTTATTGCAGAGCATTATAGCAGTTTTATGGTTGAGGACGCACTATTTCAGGAATTGAGGGAGTCCATTAAGAATTTATCAATAGAACTCTATATGAAATACCTTTATGAATGCGAGCAAGTGAGTTATACGTCTAGTTGCCGAGGAGGGATTGAGAAATATCTTAATGAGCTGCTAAGAACGTTCTATGCTACAAGCAATGAGCCTGTTAGGCTTGGAGCATTTAGAGCATTGCTCCATGAGGTATATAGACGAGTTCATGGCAGTTGTAACCATACTATAATCGGATTGCAATGGGTTACATTATGATTGCTTTTAGTTACTGACGGATTAAGCGTTTGCAGTAGTATTTGATAGTATCACTACCTTATCACTACAGCATAACTATCAATAACTACCGCATAGAGTGAAAAACATTAGAATAGAATAAGTGTTATGTATTGTTATGTCTGTTAATTAAGTTTCTAATAAAAACATATTTAATTTAGGATGCGGGATCTTATCGCCTTAAGACAGCCAGAACTATGGCTAACCCGATGAAGAGGGCAATGAATGGCCAGTAATTCTTTAAGATTTCATTAATTCTCTCTATTGTATCTTCTATGCGTATTAAAGGTTGAGCAGTTGGTACTATGGCCGTTTTGTTAATGGTTCTTGCATCTTCGCCTATAGATATTGCTATTGATTTATGTCCTAGGCTATCGTTGGTGGGAGTCACTACTTTATGAATGATTTCATCGTTCGGAAGTCGTAGTACTGCTCCTGTGAGGTTATAAGTGGCGCTGATCTTAGCATAAGTTACGAGTGATTCGTCCCTCCACCCTTCCAGCTGAACAGCCGAGCCCGCCGTCCAGTCTATAATACCCTCAATCCGTAGTAAGGTGGTATGATTATAAGTAAGCAACACCTTGAACGGAGCTTTCAATGCCTTTGCAGTAACCTTATGAAGACCCGAAAGGACATTGTTTACAGGCTCTATAACGTAACTGCTAGCCTCAGAACTCGAAAAGTCCCCAGAGAGATCCCCATCAACGAGGATTGTCAAGTTGTAGGGCGAATGCTTTACAACCCCTACTTCGACATTTATTATTCCCTCAATAGAGACTGTTGAAATAGTAATTACGCTAGGTGATAAAGGTATCGACAGCTTAGTAGGGTCGTAGTAGGTTCTCACGAACCAAGCCTGCGGTTGCTCTTTCCTCAAGTCTACAACGCCTTCAAGATCTAACATAACAGAGCCATTCTCTATGTCTATAATTCTCACATACCAGACCCCAACATCTTTTGAAGCATTGAAGATACCGACAACTTTAATGACATCACCAGAAGCTAGGCTTATACTCTTGTTGATTACCTGCTGCACCCCATCGTTGAATGAAAGTAAAAGTATAACGGTAGCATTGATATTCTTCAAAGCTCTGATATTATCTAAACTTAGAGAAAGTTTATCGGCTTCAGAATTTGAAGCTGTTAAAGTGGTGTTTAGAGGGATACTCACAACAATGATAAGAACCGCTGCTATGACCGTCAAATTAACTCGTCTCATCGCTTTTCACCTCCTGGGATGTAGCCGAAAGTCGTAGAAGCCCTTCTTCAATTTCTGACTCAGCCAGAGGAAGAAGCAGGACGCAGTACACTTCATTGACGTCGTCGAACCTAGCCTTAAAGATCGCCTTAGCCCGACCGAGGATATGTTCAATTAGATTCACTGCGGTATCAATGTATTCGTCACTTCCGACAGCGAAAATCGCGTAGTCTACATCTTTCCTAGGCTCGTGTATCGGATACAGAACCAGGATCTCGTTGGTCCTGTCGTCTATGTGTTTACCGCTTTTGAGTAGGTTGAGAATCTCTGCGAATTCATATCCTTCCATTGGCCTGAACACGAGAGGCTTGGTTACTACGTATAGACCAGGTCCTAAGTTTGTGAGTAAATGTGACGCGTCAGAATGTTCAGAGTTTGTTAAGGCTACGGCCATGATAATATAGGTCGGTTCAAGAATTTTGTTCATCTCAGTGTGGTTTAGTAGGTTCTCAACTAGGATTAATATATGTCTCCCACCGTTGATTGCGTCGTTTGCTAGGCCCATGAAGTACTCGAGTTTTTGTTGGGAGACTCTATCATGAGGGTTCACCGCGTCTATGTCGCCGTTAGCATTGTTTGTTGGTGTTGGATCTTCTCTTTTTGTAGAATTCTTCTTGAGCCATTTTGTATTGTCACCATTCATTTTTAGAATCACCCCCCATTTTTTGATCGGCAACGACGAATACTATGTGGGTATTGGCTGACGGCTTCGGGAAGTGTTTGTCACACGTGTAGGATGTTATGCCGTGTCCAAGTAACCTTATAGCTACTGAGAAGGTATTGCTTCTGCGGGCTCTTTCAACTTGGCGGATTAGTTTCCGGGCAAATGGCAGCTCGGATCTTCTTTGAGCCTCAGCGTAGCGTACGTCCTGATTTGAATGTCTGACGTTCATTATATACGTAGGAACTCCTTTAATTATAGTTCTCTTTATCGAGCCAATCTTTCCGCGGAACTTCCTTACACCGCCCTCTAGTGGATTATATGCTATGAGTAGGGTCGACTGACAGAACGCTTTGAGCACGGCCTCAGGCAATTCAGGATTTATTTCCTTGTTAAGAAGGGGTAGCTTCGTAATGCTCCCTGCACTAATTAAAGCTATTTTTCTTTGCTGGTCTCTTACGCTTATTGTGAATCTTATCTTGTTTCTCAGTACCACAGTCGCTAAAGCTATAATCGCACCGAAGTAACTCAAGAGTATCAACGTTAGAATCATTCTTTCCAATGATCCGAGTGAGTTCCAGGAAGCATATAGTAGTGGACCGAAAGCTTCGTAGAACCTAATGCCAGCATATAAGCCTGTGATGACCAAGCTTATCGCTAGAGCTACCTTAAATATCGATCTGCCGACTGCCTTATAGGAAGTTCCGGACTGCATGAGTTTACCCTCATAGTTTAATTCTTTTTCGAGGTTAATAAACCTTTTGGAAGAATTCTACCATTAGAAGAATTAAGCTATTTTAAATGAACTCCAATATATAGAAATATTTTAAATCATTTTACGAAAATTATAACAATGGTGCATAGAAATCTTCGTGGGGTGTATACGGTGGTGGAGCAAGAACATCGTTTGGGTTATGTGAAGATTCCTAATTTTCATGAGGTGCGTGAGTTACCTACGTGTGGTTCTTGGTTTGTGGTGGAGGAGAAGGTTGATGGGAAGACGTTTGACGGTAGTTCGGCGTGTGTTGAGGTGTGGGGTGTTGAGTTGTGTGTGTTTGGTGAGTATGTAGGGGTAACTCATTTAATATTTTACAAGGATTTAATGAGTTACGTGTTTGTTTTTGATGTGCGGTTGAATGGCATGTATTTAAAACCTCTTCCTAAGGTGTTGATTTCTACTTTGCTTGGTATTCCTCACGCCCCTATAAAAGGTTTTATAAGGGAAGTTACTGAAGAAGTGGTTACTCAATACTATATAGAGGAAAAAAGCTATTTTAAAACAGACCTCAACCCCGTAGTATGTAAAAAACATCCGCAAATATGTCAAAACTTTAAAGAACTATACGGCGAGAACTTCAGCGAAGGCATAGTCGTAAAATGTTATGAAGACGGAAAAATAAAAGCAGTAAAATACGTTAAACCAGAATTCGATAAAATAATAAACGAAATAGGAAGATATGAAAACTACCCAAACACTAACATAGTAAAATTCAACATAGATACAGCAGCAAAACTACAGAAAACAAACCTAGAAAAAGTAATAAAGAATAACGCAAGTCAAACACACATTCAGAACCTTCTAAAACTCTTCATAGAAGCATATGAAAACACATACTCAAGTAAAACCATAGAAGAAGCGGTTAAAACGCTCCCTGGAAGGAACAAGGATATGTTGAAGATAGCTATAGAAAGATGTGTTAGTAATTTAGAAGCCTGTTAATACTTAATATAAAAGGTTTATATATTGTTCTATTAGAAAAAAGCTAGTGTTTTTAGTGTCTTTTTTATTCTTACTATTGATTCATGATCCCCTTCTTTAAATAGCTTTAGCAACGGGAGGAGAGATTTCAGAATTTCTTCTCTCTTTAACGCTTCTTGCGTTGGAGTATCGTGAACTGAATAAGGTTCTATTATGTAGCTTGAACCAAATACGTGCTGGAATATCTTGAGAGCTCTTTCCATGTGAAAATCTGAGGTAACTAAAGCTATGTTTTTAGCGTTTACTTTCTGAGCGATGAGCTTAGCGTAATAAGCATTATCTAACGTATCCTCCGAGTTAGGATCAGAAAGAAGCTTTTCTGGAGATATTCCTTCACGAAGAGCTATGTGTGTCATATACTCAACTTCATCCCTGTTTCCAACAAGCAGTAATTGTTTACAGACACCATTCTTAATTAGCTCAACACCTTTTAAGGTTCTCATCTTTCCAGCCTCTCCAAGACCACCGCCTAAGACTACTGCTAAATCACACATAGCCTACAACCTCAGAAAAACATTCCATGAAGACCCGAAAGCTTGTTTAGTGCTCTACCTAGCCTGAGAACTAGGTACAACCATAACTTTAGGAAGAGCTCAAAATGGTACTCATCAAAACTGCTTAGATCTAAGATTTCTCCTGCCACTGACTTATTTGGATCCTCAGTACTTATAAGCTCCTTCAACTCTTTAATTACTTCACAATACCTCTTAAACTCATCTCCCATGAGCACTCTTCCCTTTTCTAGGACTTCATCTTGTTCTCCTAAGCTTAGCAAGTAGAGTATTTCAAACGCTGTTCTCATGGTTAACGGAAGATCGCCAACAAGATCCTCTAACGTTCCAAACTCCCTGTTAGTTCTTTTTAC
>NBVN01000018.1 GCA_003056265.1 Zestosphaera tikiterensis
AGTTATGAGTCGTTTGAGGGGGAGTACTTCAGTAATCGTTGTGCTTTTAATTGCTTACATGCTGGTTTATTTCCATAGGACTATGACTGGCGTTATGAAGCCTGAGATAGACTACTACTCGAGGTATTACGGGGTTGACGCGAATCTTATGCTTGCCGTGATGTCGTCCGCGTATTTCTACGCGTATGTTGTAGGGCAGTTCTTCATGGGTCCTATCGTAGATTACTACGGAGTTAAAAAAGCTGGGTCGTTAATGGTTGCTATACTGGGTGTTGCTACACTTATGGTGAGCTTGCCGAACACGATAGCGTTAGTGGTTGGGCGGGCTCTTATAGGGTTATCTGCGAGTATAGTTTTCCTATCCTACATGAGGTCTTCAGCGTTAGAATTCACTTTAGGAAAGCAAGGGAAATTAACGTCGTATGCTTTATTCGCAGGTAACGTAAGCACTATACTGGCGACCTACCCCTTAAGGCTAATGCTTAATAGTGTGGGGTTACCTTTAACGCTCATTGCCCTAGCGTTATCAACGTTCGCTATATCCGCCTCAATATACGTCGCTTCGAGAGATGTTGGAAGACGGGGAAGCGGTATGTCAGTCGTTGAGCAGGCGATGTTCCTCGGTAGAATAGCGAGAAACCCCCATAGTTGGGGTGTTGGGCTCGCCGCAGCTGCTTCCTACGGCATTGGATTAGCCTATCAATCCTCTTGGGGTCAAATACATCTTACTGAGGTGTTCTCCCTAAGCAAGGAGGATGTTAGCACATACTTAATGGTGCTTGCCATGGTCTTCGCTTTAACTAGCCTTCCCACAGGGTATTTAAGCGATAGGCTTAAGCGTAGAAAACCCTTCTTACTTACGGCGAATGTTATCGCTGTTATTGCTTGGTTCCTCATGTACGTCTCCAGCATCGAAGGCGATAAGCTACTATTAACAGCTTCATTAATCCTAGTAGGTTTATCGCAAGGAGTACACGTAGTAGCTCCAACGATGGCTAAAGAACTCTACGATCCTAAGATCTCCGGCACAGCGGTTGCTTTCTTCAATATAGTACTCTTCACCAGTATAGCGTTACTGCAGTCAATATGTCCACTACTAAACCCGCTTACAGCGCTGGCTGTGAACATAGCTATAGCATTAATTGGTATAGCTATAACGACCCTCCTAGTTAAGGAAACCTACCGTATTCAGCACTGATAAACCTATAATTAAAACACACATAGCTCACAACCAAGAGCCCCGCCGTTTTACGGTGGATTAGAAGTTTTATAGATTCTCCTGATCTTTAGGTCGGTAGGGGAGGTACGTCATTGAGGCTGACGGCTCCCCGCCATGAATAGCGGAGGTTCTCTCCCTAGGGCTTGCATTACTTCTCTGAAGCCCCTCACCGGGAGTGCATCACCCATCAGTTCCCGCCGTCAGCTCCGGGAAGGTGTGGGACTCATCCCAAGCCACGGTTACCCACACCCAACACCAAAACATTAAACAAGAAAAACTTAAAAACATTCACCCCACCTTAAAAGGTGAAGCCTCAAGCATATGGTGATGTAGAGTCTTAGGGGAGGATGGAATGAGTTCGCTCATCCAACTAAAGATTAATGAACATTTAATACATATCTTAAAACCTTACTAAAGATGCGCTAAATATATTAACTAAACAACCCACCCTAACTAGGATGTAAATATGTATAATCAAAAAGCCGTATTTGGGATGGTATTAGCGTTAATGATTATGGCGTCAGCGCTAGCTATGTGGAATGAAACCCTAAGGGTTAATGTTTCAGTATCTATGGGTGACGTTGATTGGAAATTCCAAAAGGTAGAATGGCTTGATGCATGTGACTCAACCAGCGGTAAAGACTGGAATGTAATTCCACCTTCAAACGAGCCGAAGCAGGTGGATAAGGACGTTGGATGTACTTCAGTTTCGATATCTGAAGATGGACACACACTAGACATTACTTTAAGTAATGTCTACCCATGGTATTATACGGAAGTCAAAGCATCTATCGTTAACACCGGAACTATACCGATAAAAGTCTCGAAGCTAACAATAGATGGGGAGGAATACCCCCCTACAAGTAGGGAGATATATCTTGACATAAACAACGACCACCAACCAGATCTATTGATAATGTGGGAAGGCCCCGAATACTGCGAGCAAATACATCCAGGGCAATCCACAGACCTAGTGATTAAGGTGTTAGTACTTCAAAACGCACCTCAAGGATTAACAACATCAATCAGCGTGGGCTTAACAGCAATACAGTGGAACGAATTAACGTGCCCACCACCAACCACCACACCACCAACATACAAACCAACCATAAACAACGGTAACTTCACAGGATGCAGTCTTAATGGTTGGAGTACAGGTTTTGATAACAAATGGAAGGAGAAGGATAAAGATAAAGATAAAACAAAATGGGAAGCTGTTAAGGATGATAAGAATGATCCCGCTCTAGATGGTTGTGCCGCTAAATTTGATGGTGAGCTTGAAGGTAAGGATACTGTTAATGCGTTTGCTTGGCTTTATCAATACTTTACGGTTAGTGTGAGCACGTCGTTTAACGTAGTAATAAGGTATAAAGTTACTCAAGTAGCTGATCATGGTGCTAATGTAACTCTGAGGTTTGGCGTGTGGGATGGTAGTAACTGGGTGTGTATGGGTAGTCAAACAATAGTTTATGGTACGGGACCTAGTGGTGGCATACCCTATCGCGAGTATAGCGTATCATGTAGTTTAACGCCGGGAAGCTATCAGTTAAGGCTTGAAATAGAGAATGATAAGTCCAACAACTTCGTCATGCTTGTAGATTACTTCACAATCGATTGTTAATCAAATTAAATAATGTTTTTCATTCATTACTATAATTAACTTACTCATTTAACTATTCTGTTCATGAATATTTGCGCATTTAAGAACGCTTAAAGCGTTGCTGTATTTCCTTTATCACCTGAGTATGCTTTATCATAGATAAGAAAGACAAATTTGCCTATGTTGCGAACGTATGCTTTCATTACCTAATAGTTGCTTACTAACGTAGAACTTAAGTTTAGTGAAGGTTTAAAGGGTGGGGTTCGGGTCTGAACGATTTCCCTAATCACTTTCTTCATCCCTTCATGTTTTGTTCCTCCGTTCCGTCTGGTTTCATCCTTCACTGCGGAGGCTCTTAGGGGCGACCCAGGCACCCCTGCACACGCTTACCCTCTTTTTCCCTTCCATCCCTTGATACTTACTCAGGGATCCACCTACCCTACAGGTGGATAAACCCCCTCATCAACCCCAAAACAATATTCACTTCTAAAATATATAAACATCTTAGAAACATGAGAAAGTAATTGAAGGTAATTAAGAGTACTAAGAAATTATATAGAACGTGCTACGGCTACTTAAGTTTTCGATGTTCTTTTTAAGTGTTTGTTTGAGGTTTTTATGGTGGTTGATATGAGGTTGGTTATGTTTTCACCTAGGCTTAAGGAGAGACCTAGGCTTGGTGTTGTGGTGGGTGGGGTTATAGCTGATTTAACGGTGTATTATCGTGAGGTTTTCGGTTATGAACCGCCTAGTTGGTTGTATGACTTAGGTGAGTTTCTCAGTTGTGGTTATAGTCGTGTGGTGGTTGATGAGTTGATTGCTAGTACTTCATTTAAGGTTGATGGGGTGTTTAACTACGGCGTTGATGACGTGGTTTACTACCCGCCCACGTCGGGAGGTCAGAGGGTGTTTTGCGCTGCTGTGAATTACAGATCCCATGCGGAGGAGACGAAAACACCTATTCCTTCAAAACCCTACATCTTCATGAAGCCGAGGACCGCCTTAGTAGGTCATAAGCAACCGATTATAGCGCCGAAGGTTTCGGAGTTAGTGGATTATGAGGTTGAGTTAGGCGTTATAATCGGTAGGAAAGGTAAGTACTTAAGTAAGGAAGGGGCTAGGGAGGTCATCGCCGGATATACAGTATTTAACGACATATCATTCAGAGATTGGCAGTTCCCACCTCAAGGTAGTTTAGGGCTTGACTGGCTACATGGTAAGGGGATGGACTCATCCACCCCGGCAGGACCCTACTTAGTGACTAAGGATGAAGTACCCGACATTAACGACCTAGAGTTAAGGCTAACCGTAAATAATGAGTTAAGGCAGAACAGCACAACTCACGACATGATATTCTCGGTGGAGGAGCTAATATCGTATATATCTCAAGGACTTGCTTTACTACCCGGCGACTTAATAGCTACGGGAACTCCAGCAGGAGTAGGTCACGTAAGGCGAACCTACCTTAAGGAAGGAGACGTAGTAATAGCGGAGATAAGCAAGGTAGGCAGACTTGAAAACACCGTAATTAAAGAGAGATGATACCCACATAAAGAACGAAGCTTTCAAAGTAATTAATCAACGCCGCCAGCTCCACTTCTTTAAAACCTTGCTTAAGAAACTCCATCAGCTGATATTGAGTAAATCTCCCTTAAGAACAACTACAACATCAACTTCTCACATCTCTCGAGGCTGTGAACACATTCTTCAACAAACTCTCTAGCTATGCCTTTTTGACGCATACGTTCAAGTACGTGCGTTGCTTAGCGTATCTTCAAGCTCCAGCTGCTTTATCGTTTAATTTAGGTACGTCCTCAACATAACTTTGTGAGGAAGTTTCTATAACGTTTAAGTATTATATAAATTCTCATTCCTCAGTAGGTTTTAGTTCATTTAAACTTAGTATGTTAACGCGAACACTACCTTTCTGCCTTAACGTTCTATCTTCTGTTACTAACGTTAGATGATTTACGCTTGCAAGCACTATATAAGACGCGTCATACACCGTAACCCCAAGCTCTAACGCAGTTCTTAATACCTCACTTTCTAACTTTAGAACATCAAGCACCCTCATACTATTAAATACCCACTGTATTACTGAAGTTAACTCCATAGCTTTAGCAGCCGTTACACTCTTATGCAGGTATGTCTCCTTCCATAAAGCGTTAAGAACTTCATAAATTGCTAAGCGTTGCGTGTATTCATTAACTAACAATCCTACCTTCTTTTGTTTAAGTGCTGCGATTATTGAAGACGCGTCAAAGAGGTAATGAGCCACTACCTACCCTCCCTATCCTCCCTTATGCTTACTACAACCCTTTCAATATCAATCTTACCTAAAACATCACTCAACTCCTCCAGCTTCTTCATAACTAACTCCATCTCACGCCTTCTTACCTCCTCCTCCAACTTTTCCCTTAGAAACTTAGAAACGTTGATCTCCAACTCACGCGCCCTTTCCAATACCTCACGCCTAACTTTCGTAGAGACAGTCACATAACTACCCATAAATACCTACCAAATATGTAAACCATACAACAACTAATAAGCTTAACCCCTCTTAAATATGATAACGGTAAGCAACCTCACGCCTCATTAATTGCTATTTATAAAAGTTGTAACGAGAGATTTAAGACCAACTATGAATTATAGCGTTTTAGCCGCTTCTTTATAGACTTGATCTAGAAACTCGTAGTTTTCCACTATGCTGAGTTTTCTAAGTGACTCAAGTATGTTATGCAGAGCGCTTTTAGGTACTGTTCTTCCCTCAAGTTCTTCAAGCTTTGATTTAAGCTCGCTCCATCTATTAATGCCTTGTGCTATTAGCTTGAGTACTAACGCGTACCTCCTCCCTCTCACGTTAATTAATTCCCTTAACTCCTTCCTAGCTATTTCGATTGCTTGACTCTTTAACTCATCTAGCTTTACTTCACCGCCTCTAGATACGACGATACTACCTGCTAACGTTAACCACCCAGGTATTCCATCGAATAACTCAACTATTGATTCGATGTAATCAGTCGATACTACCAACCCTACTTCTTTAAAACCTTGTTTAAGGAACTCTATCGACTGATCTCAAGTGAATCTCTCAAGAACGATTGCCTCTAAACTTCTTCCATAGAGTGGTGACGTAGGGTTATCCACCCCAAGATACTCATAAAGAAGTCCAACTTCAGAACCTGTAAGTATAAATGAGATGTTATCGTCGTAATCGTAAGCATGAGCTAATGCGTCGAGAAATATCCTCCCACGCGGACCTCTAAAACACTGAGCTTCATCTACAGCTATTATAACCCTCCTCATATTTAAATAGTCGAAAAGAACAGAGAGTGAAATAGCGTCCCTACCCTTCCACGACAGCTCTACTTCAAAACCAGCAATTTTCAAACCTTTAACAACCTTTAAAACGTCCTTCATCCCCTCAACAAACCCCTTACGGGACATACCGCTTGAAAAAACCGAATATAAATCCCTCAAACCATAGTTAGGCGGTAAACTACGAGCATCTACCAACACATACGGCACATCAACTTCATTGAGGAAAACCTTAAGAACGCTTGTCTTACCAATTCTTCTCACACCAGTTAAAGCTATCATAGGCTTCATCTCATCAACAGCCTTACGCAGCCTTTCCAACTCCCCCTCCCTATCAAAAAGTTCTTCCCTCGTAGACTTAGGTCTTGGATCAAATAACATAGTTCACCCCCTGAACTATATATCACCCCTTGAACCATTTAAGCATTTACCAAATAAAAGTACAACAGCCAGGTTTAATCCCGAGGTCTTTAGCTTGAAACCAGAACAATATGAAAGTTATACAAAGTACTACAAAGTTGTAAATGCTCATACTTTAATGAACTTAAATCCCTAACTTCAGAAGAGATTCTCAGACATACATAAAGGAGTCTAGAAGGAGTCTAGATATATTCTTAGGCATATCTAGATGGTAGCAATACGTCGCTCAAATAACTCACTCCAATATAAAATCCATAATTTGACAAGTTTAAACTTTTCCACTCCATCACTTCAAACCGTCGAAATAAATATTTAAGTTGTTCTTTTACTTTCATCGTCGATAGGAGTATTACGTGTTTAATTTTATGTCTGGTTATTTCCTCGTCTTTGCTATGGCTAGTACGGCGATTATCGCTACCGCCGCTACCGCGGCACCTACGGCGGCTTCTGTAGGTATTGCTGTGGGCGTTGCGTATTCTACGACTACCGTTAGGTTAGGTAGGTCAGCAACCCTCACTTGAGATGTTGGGGTGCCGTTCTTCATTACCTTGACTCCCGGCTCCGCCTTCACGGCTACTGTGGTGTTGAGTAGCTCCTCCTTCTTAACTGCTGAGGCTAATTCACGCCATGCGTTGTGAAGCTCTACTAACGTATCGGCGACTGTGCCTCCCTTCTTCACGAACTTCGGCGTCTCCACCTTAACCGTTAAGGTCTTCAAGACTGGGTCGGTTACTACGCTTAACGTCATGCGTGAGGGCAGAAGCTTAAACCTACCGACTACGTCGGCTACCTTGCTTAGGTAATCCGCCCCTAGTTGCTGAGTTGCTGGTTGTGTGCTTCC
>NBVN01000008.1 GCA_003056265.1 Zestosphaera tikiterensis
AGATAACCTCAGTAATTCAGATCTTAGGAATATTGAGGGTTTTTTAGATGAGGTTGTTTTCTTTAAAGGTGATGTTAGGGATTCTGATGTGGTTTCTAAAGCTGTTGAAGGTGTTGATGCTGTTGTTCATTTAGCTGCTTTAATAGATGCTGTTGAATCCTTCGAGAAGCCCCTACTATATCATGAGGTTAACGTTTACGGAACGCACGTGCTTTTGAAGAAATGCGTTGATTTAGGTGTTTCTAGGTTTATATACGCAAGCACTACAGCGGTTTACGGTGAGCCTGTGAAGGTGCCGACGCCTGAGGATGAGTTTTTAAAACCTATTAACCCATACGGGCTTACGAAGGCTTTAAGTGAGGAGTTAGTTAGATACTACTCTAGGGCTTACGGTTTGAAAACAACTATATTTAGGTTGTTTAACGTTTACGGACCTAAGCAATGGAGGAGTAGATACGCAGGCGTAATAACTAAATTCATCGAGAGGGTTTCGAAGGGTGAGCCACCAATCATATTCGGGGACGGCGAGCAGGTTAGAGACTTCATATACGTTAAGGACGTAGCTAAAGTATTCGTCAAGTCTTTAGAGGAGGGCGTTGACGGCGTGTATAACCTCGGCACGGGGAGGGGTGTTAAGATTAAAGACTTAGCTGAGTTAGTAATTAAAGCGTTCGGACTTAAAGATTTGAAACCCATACACGCACCCCCAAGACCTGGAGATATTGTAAGAAGCGTTGCAGACATAACGAAACTTAAGAAAACATTCAACATAGAGTTTACGGACTTAGAAGAAGGACTTAAGAAAACCGTTGAGGATTACTTAAGGAAGTTAAACCTTAGGAAACCCGACAATGCCTGACTTACTAACTCACTACGCTACTACCCTACTACTAACTAGTAGGGTTTCTAGGGTTAGATACGCTGTTTTAACAGCTTTAATAGGTCTTCTACCAGACGTAGACTCCCTCTTAAGAATTCACAGATGGTTTACACACAGCTTAATAATCACAGCTTTAGCAACGGCGGTAGCGGCTGTTATCATAACCTACGTCAACAGTGAGTTACTTAAGTATGTGTTTTTAACATCAGCTATATACACACTACACATACTTCTAGACATGTTTACAGCATCAACACCTATAGCGTGGCCCTTAACAAATAAAGCATACATGATATCTATAGAGTTAAACGGAGCCATAGCTAGCGACGGTTTAAACATATCTTTAAACACAGCATTAGTAAACACCACAGCAGACTTCACACCTAAACAGATAGTGGAGGGACCGATAGTGACGGAGCAAGGAATTATAGTAGCTATCGGCGTTGGAGCTACGTTAATATTTGAGAAAACATTCTTAAGGAAGGACAGGGTTTAGAACGGGTATGGCTTCAGAACTTACGGCGCTGGACACCATCGCTTTAGCGCTTACGTTAATACACTTCACAACACCAGTAACATACTATTGCTACTTGAAGAAGAAGTACCTCAGTAAGCCATGGGGGCTAAGCATTAACCCAGGATTCCAGCCGAGAGTCACCATCATCATTCCAACGTATATGGGTGCTAAATATATTGCTTCAAGACTTGACAACATTCGTGAGCAGAACTATCCTAGTGATAAGGTCGAGATCATAGTTGTAGATTCCGCGTCGTCTGATGGAACTAGAGAAATTGTTGAGAAGTGGATCAAGCAGAACCCGGATATTAGGGCGAAGCTTGTTCTCGAGCCTGAGAGGCGTGGAAAGCTTTCAGCAGTCTTAGAGGGATTGAAGCATATCTCAAGCGATAGCGAAATTGTTATTCTTACTGACGACGACTGCCTGTGGGAGAAGAATGCTTTAAAGAATGTTGTTAAGTATATCGCAGATCCGTTAGTGGGTGTAGTCTCAGGTAGCATCAGGTATTTAGGGAGTGAAGGAGTTCACAACGTATATCGAGACTTCTACAATGTAATACGTGTAGCAGAATCAAAATGGTGGTCAACACCAGTACACAACGGACCTTTGCTAGCGTTTAGGAAGAGCATTCTAGGTAGAATTGGATTACCAACATTCCCTGGGGCAGATGATAGCGCATTTGCAAGCTTCATAGCATTCGCAGGCTATAGAGCTATTCAGGCAGATGACGTATGGGTATACGAGCCGTTGGCAAGAAGGCAACACAAACGGATGATAAGGAGAGCAGTACACTTAGTAGCTTACTTCACAAGGCTGAAAAAGTATGCGAAGACGCGTGGTGTATACGTAAAGACGGAGTTCGATAGAATATGGCATATAGAAGCGTACCTTCACACGATCAACCCGATACCTCTGGTAGTAGCCGCAGTACTGCTAATAGCCTCGTCAGCCGGGGGTAGCATCCTCGCAATTGTTATGCTGATTATGGGGGTAGCGCTCCTAGCACTCAAGCCGTATAGGGCGTGGATGCTGAACCAGCTGTACCTACTGGTAGCGATATTCAAATCCATTGCGGCAAGGGAAGAAGTTTGGAGCAGGTAAGGATATCTCATTGTAACCCCAGAAGGGAAGCGATCGACGAAGCGGCATGGATATAGCTGTCGTATATAACTTCGCTGAGCATCCTGGAGGAGGGGATCTTGTCGCACTGGGCATAATCGAGACACTTCTCGAAAGAGGGTATACCGTAAGCTTATACACATTCCAGCCCGAGGGCATACGCAGAGCTGCGCTGTACTTCGATAAGGATCTCAAGACCTTTGACGGGCTTAACGTTAGAAGGATTGAGGCTCCTAAAGCGATTAAACATCCCTATAATATCTACGTGATAACCAAGAAGGCTTTTAGCGAGTTGAAGCAACACGACCTAACGATATTCTTCGACGATATACCAGAACCGGCTCGTGAGCTGAAGAAGATCCTCGTCTACGTGCACTACCCGCATGCGGCAAGAATACTGCTGAACCAGCTGGTTTCCTACCGCTATAGAGGCACGCTTAAGGGCAGGATCGTGTGGAAGTTACACTCAACACTATTCAGGCGATACTTCCTCACAAACTGGGACGGTGAGAACATCTACGTGATAGCGAACTCGACGCTGACATACGACCACGTATTTAGAGCGTTGAGACCGCGGCATCTAGTCAAGATCTATCCGCCAGTGCAAGTCAGACAGATAATGGTCTACACTCAGAGGGTTGGTAGAAGCAAAGAGGACTTAGTTGTTTACGTGGGGAGGATTCAGCCGGAGAAGGGCATAGACGATGTAATTAAGGTGGCAGCATTGCTGAGAAGGAGCGACGTCAAGTTCAAGATAATGGGCTTCGGCTACGACAATAAATACCTTGAATACCTAAGGAGTCTTGTGAAGGAGCTGGGGATACAGAGAGGGGTAGAGATGGAAGTGAATGCTACAAGAGAAGAGGTACTCGAAAGCCTGGCGAAAGCCAAAGTGATAGTGCACCCAGCACACTACGAGCCCTTCGGGATCGCTGTTATTGAGGGGTTGGTTGCAGGTTGCATACCGGTAGTAAGGAAGGGGTTCAACGGGCCGTGGATAGACATAGTCGAACAGGGAAGGTACGGATTAGGATTCGAAAACCCTGAAGAGCTCGCTCAAGCAATCAACACAATTATTTCGGACAGTCGCGCTGTCAACATCGATGACGTCGCAAAGAGAGCGTTGGAGTTTGACGAAGAAGTTTTTAAAAATAGGTTCGTGGCATATTTAGAGGACATCCTTGCAAGTTGAAAGGTCAATAATATGCGCATAGCCATAGCCTGCACGTACTACCCATTTCCACCATCAATAGGTGGTGTCGAGGCAATCGCTAGAAACGTTGCTAGGGAATTGGCTAAGAGAGGTCACGAGGTCCACATAGTGACGTCTAACCTAGACGTAACGACGCAGAGGCCTGTAACCGATCTGGGAATTGAGGAGAGGGAGGGTGTTATAGTTCACAAGCTCAAGCCCAGCAACTTCAGAGTTGGCTACGCACGCACCTTGGAGGGGTTGAAGGAGACCATAGCCAAGATAAAGCCGGATATAGTGCATGCACATAACCTCCATCCACACCTCTTTCAGCTAACCAGATGGAAGAAGGATATTGGTTACAGATTAATGGCGGAGCTACACTATCCCGAGGTGAATCTCGATTTCGTTATACAAAAACTCTTAATGAAGCCTGCCATGTACTTGCTGAAGAAGGTCTCTAACCAGATGGATCTGTTCATAGTGCATACTAAACTGGAAAGGTCGTGGCTCGAAAAGTGTGGTGTAGAAGGCAGCAGGATTAGAGTAGTGTTTACGCCGCACATATCCGACGAGTTGCTAAAATATATTTCAAGGAGTAGAAGCGGCAATGAAGTTCTTTTCGTCGGTAGGCTTGTCTTCAAAAAGGGAGTTCACATACTTATAAAAGCCTTTCATAAGGTATTAAACAAGATCCCCAACGCGAAACTCTTGATTATAGGGCCCGAAGATTCTAGGTATGGAAGATATCTGCGTGAGCTTGTAAGAAGCCTTGATCTTGAAAAGGCTGCGAGTTTCCTAGGATCCGTAGACGAGACTAAGAAGATAGAATTGATGGCTTCAGCAGCTGTATTTAGTTTGCCGACGTTGGCCGACTACCATCCAATTGCGCTCCTCGAGGCACAGGCTCTGGGAACACCTGTAGTTTCAACAAGAGTCGGAGCCATACCAGAAATAGTCATAGACGGTGAGACTGGACTGCTTGTGGAACCAGGCAGCATCGACCAACTTGCAGAAGCGATCGAAATGTTATTAACGGACGAAAGACTCCGCAGGAAGATGTCGCAGAAAGCTAGGGAGTGGTCCAAGAACTTCACGCTAGATAAAGCGGTCAGCAGGTTGGAGGGGATATACAAATTACTATTGTGAAATATTTCGGTGCAGATCGAACATCGGGTTAATGCTATGTAAAAGCGTTGCCTTAACGTGAACATTATGGTTTGCGGTTTAAGCCCTAGAAATTCTGCAGAAAATAAATGTAAATTGGTTCTATTGCTATTCATAGCCGCATTTCTCCTCATAGTCTCGCCTTTGTATTCTGGATACATAGATAAAGTATTGATTGCAGATGCAAGCTATGTCTTTAGAAACCTTCCGTATACCTTTTATCTGGGTTTTGCTATCGTAAATGTACTACTAGTCGTCTTCATCTATATTGCAATAAAGCACGGCCATGTCTATCCATTCCTTTTTACTTTCGCTATAATGTTATACATGCTTTATCTCGAATATCCAAGGCTCCTCTATCCAAATGCCTTCCAGATCGAATATTTTCACCAGGCGCAGATATACCATGCATTGAACTATGGCATGGTCACCGACCCTGGCTACAGCTTCCCTAGATCTGATGTGGCTCACGCAATATGGACAGCGTCTCTAATAATGCTCACCGACATGCCGAAAGATTTCTCCGTGAGTTACGTGGCTCCAATTCTCGTTAGATTAGCCCTAATAGTGATTGCGTGTAGCATGGTGCTGAAATACAGCGAGAATATTAGTAATCATTTCGCCTGTGTCTTAATTCTAGCTCTTCCGCTATACATTCTGATCTCCGATACAGAGCCTCTCTTTATCAATCACTACTCCTACGCCCTTCCCTTATACCTGCTACTCCTCTATGTAGTGAGCAGAAGGGATCTCAACTTAGAGCATAGACTAGTTTCGCACTTCATACTACTCGTTTTTATAGTGGCTTCTATAACAATAACGCACATATACTTTGCGGCAACAACAATCCTAGCTTTCCTAGCAATACTTTTCTTTAGAATTCTTCGTGGAAATAAGGCACCGGTATTTCAGCTGTACATATTGTCAGCAATTATTTACTCTATATGGCATGGTATGGCCTCTAGCTGATCTATAGGAGCATTCGTGAACGAATTCCAGATTCTCTTTACAGCTTTCACGAGATTAATGACATTTCAACTCAATTCACTAATGCCTGTTGCACACGTGGAAGAGAGGTTTGGCGACATATTAATAAAGCCCGATTATCAGTTGTACTTCATACTTAAGTGGATTGATGTGCTGATGCTAAGGGGCTTATGGCTATACTGATCGCCGTCTCTATACTGCTTGAGGATAGGGGTAAGAAAATAATGAAAGAAGGCTGCGTGTGAGAACCTCATACACGCCTACAGCATGCTTTACGGAATCAGGGCAGTTGTGCTGAGGTACGCAAACGTAGTCGGCCCTAGGCTTAGGCATGGAGTGATCTACGACCTCCTCATGAAGCTCAGAAGGGATAGAACTAGGCTTGAGGTTCTCGGAGACGGGACGCAGGTGAGGAGCTACATATACGTAGACGATGCAGTCGACGCGACTATGATAGCCTATGAGAGGGCGGGAGAAGGCTTCAGCGCGTTCAACGTGGCAAGCGAGGACTGGATAACCGTGAGGGACGTGGTTCAGATAATCCTGAGGGAGCTGGGCATCGAGAACATCGAGGTGGTCTACAGATCCATTATGCACGGAGTCGGCTGGCCCGGAGACATTAAGAGGATAGCGCTCAGGATAGATAGGCTGAAGGCCTTGGGCTTCAAGCCGTCAATGAACAGCGAAGAAGCCGTAGCTAAAACTGTTAAAGCACTTGCCCTTGAGTTTGAGCATGGCTAATTATCAAGGCTATTCATTGTAACGCGACATTATAAGACTCCAAGATGCCTCATGATGTTTAAATAGATCTACATATGGAAATGATTAAGAGAATAAGCTATAGTATACTTAAAATACTAAAATTCTTGATTGCGATATCCTCAATAACAACTTTGGCAATTATACTCTACCGCCTCGGCACGACGTCCTACAGCGTCTTTTCAGTAACACCTCTATACTTCATGTATTTTTCCAACTACTTAATGCCTATATCAATTCTTTACGTATTTATTGCATCAATAGCATCTTTAAGGTTGAGAGACAAAAAGCTGTTTATACTTACAATCCTAATCTTGTACTCAATGGTTCTTTACGTACCTTACACCATGTTTACGTTGTATATATACAATGATCAGCTAGGATTCGCTATTGAGACTTTATCAGGCATGGTGAGAGGATATGTAATACCTTATCAAGGAGAACCTGCAACTCTGGGCCACGCATTCTTCTCTGCAATACTTGGGGAAGTCCTTAGCCTAGATCTATTTTCGACTACGCGTTTCGTAGAGACGCTCTTCATAATTATAGTTTTTCTATTCTATTTGGTTCTTGCAATGCCTCTATTCGATGATTATAGAAACGTGAAAAGAAGTTCCAGCTCAATTCTGCTTTTCATCATATTGATACTTTTAGTGTTTCCCGCATTCATTATCGAGCCCCTTCTTTACTCTAGAGGGTATTTTGGTCTTGTAACCTCGATACCCCTGCTTCTCTGTGCATTCAGATTCTTAGAGAAAAGGAGCATAGAAAATGTAGTCGTGCTTACTACAATATTCGTATCTTCATCTATATCTTACCCTCTCCCACCTCTCATAATGACCGTAAGCTTCGTCTTTCTTGCTGTAGCCTCGAAAATCAAAATCTTTACACCTTTCTTTGGAGAGATTCGCTATAATAGGAAGCTCTTAATAGTAGCCATAGCTCTCTCTGCGATCTGGATTGTTATCCAAGTATACTTGGGGTACAGCTCTTGGAATGTTCTTCACGAGATCATTTCGAAATGGTTGAGCTTTGAGTTCTTTACATCATTCGAATACGCTATTGCCCTAAAGTATGTTGGTGAAGCTAGTGTGTATTTGAACTTACGATTAGGGGTTATTCTATTTGGGTGGTTTACATCAGCGTTTTTGTTCTTACTGCTAACTTTAAAGATTTATGGAGAGAAGAGAGCTTCACAAACCGAGCTCTTTTCAGCGATCTTGCTATTGATGTACGGTGTTTTAGGCGTTATTTATGCTATAGGCTTTCATGAACCGGGACTTAGATTCTATCGTAATCTACTTGCAGCGTTGCCATTTTCGTATAGCGTGATCGCTACACAAGGGTTTGAAAAATTCGCGAAGAAGAAAGTTCCCCTAAAAGCTCTCCTCATGATACCGCTATTTTTAATGGTTTTCTCTCTAGCCCTTAGCCCCGTTGTGAAGTGGGGATGGGTTTTCGTAGCATACCCTACTAAACATGACTTAGCATTAACTGACTTCATCACGTCATTCAGCGGAGTAGAGGTCTCTAAAACATATGCTCCAGGGTCTCACGAGCTGCTATGGTTCGCCTTTGAATCTTCTAGGATAAGTGACTCAACAAATTCTTTTATCCCAGCTATACTGTACGCAGGTGACGTGACATTCACCTTAGATAAAAGCCTTACCGCGGATCTTACTGTTACATATTATAGAATTTTTATATATTCTCGCTGGCTTGGGATATATCAGGACATGCTTGGAGAACTTCAGAATGCAGTGCTGCAATGTAGTAAGCTGTATGACGCTGGTGAGTTTTATATGACTTTAAAGGCTGGATATAGGCTGGGGGCATAAAGGCTATGCTTAAGGAGGTTATACTGAAGGCTTTCTACAGACCTCTCGCATGGATGTTTTACAAGCGTGCTAAGTACGCACATCCACCCCCGGAAATGAGCGTAGACTTTAAAGCTTTAGACATACCTAGTAAATTCCCGATAGCTCTAAAGCTATGTCCCCTAGATGAGGGGTTCTCCCGCGAGTTCTCACTCTACGGCTTTAGGGAGGCTCTTAACACCCTCCTTGTTTATTGGGTTGTGAAAAGATTGAAGCCCTGTGTTATAGATGTAGGTGCAAACCTAGGCTACTACGTCGGTATTGAGTTGGCGGCTGGAGCCCCCAAAATAATAGCCATAGAGCCTTCACCAATAACTTTTAGGTACCTGAAAGAGAACTTCGGTAAAGACCCTTCAATACATTTTCTGCAAGCAGCAGTATCAGATACTGAAGACGAAGCCGTTCTTCAAATCTCCAGAGCACTCAATCTCTCCTCAATAGTAAATTTAGAGGATCTTAAGCATACAAAGTTAGCGATTAAAGTAAAGACCTACACGCTACAATCAATTGTAGAGAATTTCAAGCTCCATGAATGTCGGGACTTAATGGTAAGAATGGATGTTGAAGGATACGAATACAAAATCTTAAGTCATATACCCCCTGAAGTAACTTTAATTAATGTCGAGATTCATCTGAATAGATATGACGTAATAGACTTTGTAAAAAGAGTTCTCGGACAGGGCTTCAGAGTTAAATACTTTGTATCGGATCCTCCCTTTGGATTCTACGTTATGATAAAGCATCTTGGCTTAATAAGATCACTTAAAATACTAAATAAACTAGGCTTCGCAACAATAAAGGAATACCCTGACCTTCGAGAATTAAGGTATCTTCTAAGGAATTCCATACTTCCATATATCTTTTTCGAAAGGGTGCGTGAATGAATCCTTCACATGAGAAAATATTGGGGTGTGATGAGAAATACTTCAGAGAAAGAGAGTTTAACTTCTAAATTGATGTAAAAAGGGTTCTATCCTTTAGCACTAACCTTGAAGCTGATTGGCATAAAAAAGTCCTGGACGTAAGTTGTGCTTATGGAGCGCTTGTTTACATATTATAGTCATTCTGGGACTATGAAGATAGCCTACTTTGCTTATGAACACATTCACCCAGGGCATTTGCTATGGTTATATGTCTTAGGCAGAAACGCGAATACCAGCTTGATCTATGTAAATAGGTCTATGATCTACGATATCATCGATAGGGGAAGATACGATGTGGGCATTAGCGAGGGCTTAAAATCTACTTCCTATGCCCTACTACTTAAAACAATGCTAAAAATAAGGAGACTTTACATGGTTGCACTAAGTCCTGCAATTATTAGCTGGAAGTTCTTAACATTAAGTAAACTCGTAGACGGAATCATCGCCGTATCATCATTGGTTAAATCAGTGATACGAGAGTATGAATATGAAGGACCTATTTATGTGCTACATCCGTCTCCTCCAGATTTAGCCGAGTTCCTGCTAATTAAACCCAATCTCAAAGAGCCAAATATATGCTTCATTGGAGCACCAATATACGTGAAGGGGTTTGATAGACTTCCATCCCTAATAAAAAGAGTAAGAAATTCCATTCCTCAAGCCAGGCTTATAGTAATTGGCGGAGAGCTTAACTCGGAAGGAGTGATGTCTTTTGGATGGGTTTCACGTAGGGAGCTGAAGAAGCTCTTAAGCATGTGTTCCGTTTACGTTCACCCTGCAAGATTTGATGCAAGTCCCATAAGTGTTTTAGAGGCTATGGCTGCTGGTATCGTGCCTGTTGTCACGCCAGCTACAGGGATGAGTGGAATAGTTTCTAAGGTAGATCCCAGCCTCGTAGTAAGATTCGATGAGATGCCTAACAGAGTGGTAGAGCTGCTCAAATCCGATCTAAGTGCTCTTTCAAAGAGATGTAAAATTAAGGCTATAGAACACCATTATAATGTCATTAGAGAAGTCTACAGCTTCTTCAACGAAATTCTACGCGTGTCTGAAAACGAAGGTGGTATAAGTGATGATCGCACTGACTTTTGATGATGGCTACCTAGAGCACTATGCCTATGCTAAAGTGTTGAGAGCTCTAGATGTGAAGGCAACATTTTATATAACCACACATGTAAGTGAGCTTCTAGGCCGCAAATTGTTAAACATTAAACCAGAATTAATAGCTGAGATGGCTGATATGGGGCATGAGATAGGATCTCACACGTGTACACACCCAGATTCGACAACAATAGACAGCTACAAGCTTATTGAAGAGTTGGAAAACTCGAAGAAGTTCTTGGAGAATATTACAGGGCGGGAAGTTGTAGGCTTTGCATATCCCTATGGAAGGTACAATGAGCGTGTTGCGGAAGCTGTAAAGAAGTTCTACGCTTATGCAAGGTCTACAGAGCTTGTTGGGCGAGGCAAGGAATTATATAATGCTCCTCCGAAGTCGTTATATGAGCTTGGTGCAGTCCCAGTATTTAGTTTAAGGATGATGTGGTTGCCGAGGTTTGTTTGGAACGCTTACTTGTACAAAGATGCAAAGCCTATAGCATATACACATACGCCTAGCATTTTAAAGCTCATTCTAATAGTTGCAACTCTGAAGAGTTTAGGTTTCAACTTCGTCACTGTAAGGCAGTTGTTCAAGGTGTAAAATCAATGAAAATTGCGATAATGAGACGCGGATCCATTACGAGTCTTGACGGCGTTAATAGGTTCTGCGCCTATCTAGCTGAGGGGCTGAGGAAGCTGGGTCATGAGGTCTTCATAGCCTCGTGGGGCTTCTACGGCGTTGAAAGGGAGAACCTATCCAAGTATTTCGCAGAGGTTCACGGGCTCGAAGAGGAGATCCCGGTATACACCATCGAGGAGAAGCCCAGGCACGGAGGCCCCTGGGCCGAGATCCTGTTCGACTGGTGGTTTAAGGGTAGCAGGCTCCTAAAGGAGCTCGGTGCGGACGTCGTGGTTATGAACGGTGTTGCGCCTCTACGCTTCAAGCCCAAGGTTGCTGTGGCTCATGGACCTCTGGGCAGGGTTTCGAGGCTTAAAAGGCCGATTCTGAAGGCTCTCTACGGGATGTACGACTACGTGGTGTGCGTATCCAAGGCATCGGAGGAGGAGTACAAAGGGATAACTAGGTGTAGCGAGATCATTCCGCTACCCTTCAAGACGAGCCTCTACATGCCTAAGCCCCTCGAGTACAGATCCAACATAGTGGTTCACGTAGGTACAGCGCCTAGGAAGAATCCCCAGGTGAGTGTTGAAGCTGTTCGGATTCTGAGGGAGAGAGGCTTAGACGTGAAGTTTGTATTCGTAGGAGCCAGGAATAATCTTATAGAAGAGTTCGCCAGGAGGTACAGCTTCGTTGAACCCCTCTTCAGCGTTGACGAGAGGACTAAGGCGGAGCTATTGTCCAGAGCGAAGGTTCTGATCCTGCCGTCCAGCGGGGAAGCCCTCCCGTATACCACTCTTGAAGCCATGGCGAGCGGAACACCTCCAGTGGTTTCAAGTGCAGTCCCTAGCGACGTGGTTATAGACGAGTTCAACGGGGTCAGAGTGGACAGCCTTAACCCAGTCGACTATGCGAATGCGCTGGAGAAGTTGCTTAGAGAGGAAGACCTATGGCTCAAGCTATCGAGAAATGGAACCGAGTTCGTTAAGAGATTCGACCAAGTGGAGGTCGCCAGGAGGTATGAGGACGTCTTTAGGAGGCTACTCCATGAGTCCTAGGGAGGCCCTCCTAAGGGTTAGAGAAGTCGTCGAAACTTCCGGGGATGGAAGGGTTAGGCACAGCTACTACCTAGAGTTTCATATAAGGCTTCAAGCCTTGGAGCTCGTAGCTGAGTACTGCCAGGACAGGAGGGTCGTAGACTTCGGTGCGAGCCCCTTCATAACCTCGTGCGCTTTAAATTTTATGGGCTTCGAGGTTATAGCTGTTGACTTCGACCCGGAGGAGTACAGGAGTATTGCGGAGACATGCCAAGTCCAAGCTGTTAGGGCGGATCTCGAGAGGGATAGGGTACCGGTAGGGGATGAATGGACTGACTGCGCAATCTTCTCAGAGGTCTTGGAGCACATTAACCCGTACTATGTGGGTCACGCTCTCTCAGAGATCAGCAGGGTTCTGAGGCCCGGAGGGATCCTTGTACTCACGACGCCGAACATAGCCTCACTCTTCAGGAGGATACGGCTTCTGCTGGGGATTCAGCCTCAGTACAGGCTTCACGTCCACGAGTACACGAAGCCCGAGGTCGAAGACCTCTTGGGGAGGCATGGCTTCAGGGTCTTGAGGAGCTTCTACTCTGACGTAGACGACCTGACCTACGTAGACGCAGAGGCCGAGGAGTACTTGGAGCTGGGCACCTATCGGCGGCTCCTACGCCTAGCCCTTAGGAGGCCTACGAGGCTGAACATCCTTAGGCTTCTCGCTTACCCCATCGTCAAAGCGTTTCCGGGTCTCAGGATGCTTATAGTCGTGGTAGCTGAGAAGGTGTCTGGTGCTGAAACCATTGGTGTGCACAGATGGTGAGTGGAGATCGTTGATTGCCGTGTTAAGCGCTATGCCTAATGCTATCCTCATAACTTGTGATACCGGGTTTATGCCGACTCTTCTAGAGGAATGCGAGATTTCACTACTCAATCTTTATCAAGTCCATGGATTCCGCCTCTGCACCGGGTAGAGTACTTTAAAGTAGATAAGTAGGTGAAACATCTTGAAGGAGGAAGTGTAGCTGGTGGTGGAAGTGTACATACATAGGGATAAGATTAAGTGTGCTATTGACCTACTGGAGAAGGGTGCTTCACAGAGGGAGATCGCTAAGGCTTGCGGCTTAAGCATGTCCCAGGTCTCAGCTATAGGTAGGGAATATGGGTACTATGTTGATGTTAAAGAGCATTTCGAGAAGCTTAAGGAGGAGAAGAAGAGGGAGTATGAGGCTTTTAGGAATTCTATCCTCGAAGAAAAGAAGAAGCTTGAAACGGAGCTTAGAGACCTAAGTGAGAGGCTTGAGGCACTTAAAGATGAGGAGAAAGCGCTGCGGAAGAGTGTGGAGGACCTCAGGCACGTTGAGGAGTCCTTGAAGCAGGAGATCGGAACATTAGTGAATGCTTTAAAGATTGTGTGTTTTCATTATCAGGCGTATCGTGCTGAAGCTGAGAAGCATATGGAGTCTTTAGAGAAAGCTATTGGTAGTGAGGTGTGGAAATTCCTCGAAGAGATCGAAGCCCTCATGAGCCCTGAACTCCTCAAAGATCTTGAGGAGTTTGGGAATTCTCTCGACCGTATCGCAGTAACTAAAGAGTATAGAGAATATTTGAAAAGCAGGTTTGAGAGAGTGGCGAGTGCTTTAAGAAGTTTATTTGTTTTGCTGAATAAGGGAGGGTACTTCGTAAACTTAATGGTTTTAGCGCAACTTAGGGATCTGTGTAGCATAGTTGATGTGCTGGAGCGTGTAAGCAAGAAAGAGACTAGGTAAGTTAGTGCTACATATAGATACGTCTTGCTACATCTACGCTACATCTGGATACACAGACTACATCAAAATACACCTGATACATGCTACGACAACCTTACAAACCGTGAGACTCCATGCCTTACGCAGACCCACCCCGCTTCATCCTCGACCATTTTTTATTCCAGTCTAGAAGTTTACTGAAGCATGCGTATATATGTAGTGATGTATCGCATAGTATTAGGCAATGCTCTTACGCGTTCAGCTCAACTATGGGGAAGAGGCCTACTGAAGGGAGGAATAAAGCAGGGCTTCCAAATAATCTCAGCCTTGAAGCCGTGATACATGGTGTATCAGCGACTATGCAAGGACAAGTGTAGCTCACTCAGGGAAGTATAGTCCTCCTAACCGGTGGCAGGATTTACAGGAAGCCGTAAATGAGCCCTCCGGCTATGCATAGGCCTAGGCTCATGGTGTTCTCGAAGCTCTTCCGGCCCAAGGGTGGTGGAGCTGGTTTGCAATATGACGTAATCAATGAAAATAGCATGCATAATAGAAAGGCCATGATTATCTTTGTCTCAGGCCTTGTAGGTGCGGGTAAGACCACTTTTGCAAGAAATCTCAAGTCTTATTTAGTATCTCAAGGTTTTAAGGTATGCATATACAGGATTAGTGCCTTTCCACTCATTTCATACGCATTCTTCAGATCGCTAGCTTGTATACTCTATGGTTGCAAAGTAGTCAAGAATTATGAAAAAATCAACATTCATCCATCAACTCTAGTTCTACTAAGAGTTAAGAGAATACCGTTTTTGACGACATTAATTGTGATTTACCTAGAAATAGTGAGTACGCTTCTAAAATATCTTGAGGTCTTTCTTCACTGTAGACGAATAAACACGATAATTATAGATGAAGGTTTAATTAATCAATTTGCGAACTATATCGAGATTCTCGGCAAGCAAAGTGCGTTACTTATATCCTTTATTGAAATAGTCTTTGAAAAGCTTAGAAAGATGCTTAGCTTCGATATAGACATCATCTTTATAAATATCAGGGACTACTCTGTGCTCCTAAATCGCTGGTACATGCGTGGACATCCATTACTTACAAGCTTCATCGATCTAAAGCATCATTTTAAATACCTGAGATGTATCGAGATTTCGAAGAATATCATGCTAAAAGTGTTTAGTCAGCATATAGTCGAACTGAACACTGATGAAAAGACGCCACATGAGTTAGTACTAGAGTACCTTAGTAGCAGAGGGCGTCATTATGATCGGCGATGACCGCACGTCATCAAAGGCTCTAGTAGCTTATGTTGTCGATCTAGATCATACGTTAGTAGGAATTAATACTGCCTACGAATTCTTGAAAATCTTATGTCCACTAAAATACATGATATTATCAAGGCTACTGTTCCCATTCAGTTTTTTGAATCATATACTAAGAAGAGATCTCTTCAAGTTTATCATGATGAAGCTTTGCGTAAGAAATTTCGGCGAAAAAGAAATAAAATTATACGCGCAAGCGTATTACCGAAAATATATACCAAAGCATCTCAACACCTCTCTCACAGTATTTCTACAGACACAAAAAGGATTGAAAGTACTATTAACCGCTTCAATAGACTTAATAGCAGATAACCTCAAGGAACTGGGTTTTGACATCATTATAAGTACTAAATCATTTTTTAAAAAAGGCAGATACTACACAATACTCGACCTATACGGTAAGAAGGGCTGTCTCCTGCAAGTCGTCTCAAAGTATTTCAGTAAAATAATAGTTTTCGATGATGCCCCCGAACAAAGCTTCTATAAATTAAACAACGTTGTTGTAGTGAAGATACGCTATGACTCCTCAGAGCAAAATCGATAAGCTCATACTAGTTCTTAACATGGTTACATATAGGATTGATGCATTACTAGCAAACGCTATAGATGTAATTATGATATCGGCTTATACCACCATTGTAAGTAAGGCCTTGAATCTATTGAACGCATCGCTAGATGAGGTCATTTACTTATTGGGCGTGACAATAATTCTTACACATATTGCCTACATGATTGTATATCTGTTAAACGATTTGATAGATTACTCTACGGCATATCTTTCTAAAGTCGATTATTCATTCTATAGATTAAGACCCGTATTCTATTTCAGGCGTGCACTATGGATAATAGTATACTCCGCTCTATTATATGTTACAGGTATTACAGCGATATTGATTACCATACCAACAATCTCTGGGCCTACGCTAATCTTCATACCTGTATTCATTGTGACGGCAATAATGCATTCATATGCCAGAGGAATTCATAGAATTATCACATTCCTTATGTTGAGATTTAGTAAATACATATATACGTTAGTAGCGTTTAGCATGCTTTCTTTCGGCGAGATAAATACCTACGTACTGTTGTTAACGACGTTCTCCATCATCATTCCTTACCTTGCATATTCCTCGACAGGTTATAGCAGATTAAAGGGGTTGAAAACGAGAAGCTTAAATGGAATTGCGTACCTAATCCCCGTTCTCAGCATTTTAATGGCAATACCTTTGGGAATGACTTTATTAGGCTACTCAATTTTCGACTTATTGAGAGCATTGTTGTGTGGTTACTTTTACATCATACTTCCATTGACTATAGTAAGACAGATGCTCCGTAGACCATTAGGTGCAGTTAACCCAACTTTCTATCATCATCTTCTACGTCTATCTTTAGGATTTGTCGCCGCATTTTCTATAAGCATCCTAGTCATCCTACTTTCGTGAGCAAGCATTCTCTGAAATCATAGATATATAGCTTCTTGTCATTTCATCATTGCCACACAAGTAGTGAGACGGAGAGGGCTTGCCGACATGTTGAGGCCCCTATCTCGTTCTAAGCACTCCAAACTCGCCATAGCCCTCTCTGGCTGCGATGGCTCGGGGAAGACTACTCTCGCAAAGATCCTGGCTTCATATCTCTCTAGGTATGGCTCTGCCGGGGTTTTCTGGTTTCGTGGTAGCCATTTCATGGCCTCCCTGCTTCTCCGCGTGCTCAGCCGGTTCAGGGTTTTTAGGGATGGCTGCAACCCGTATTATGGGGTCTGCATCCCTAGGAAGCTGAGGCAGCTGTGGATCCATATCGAGTTCTGGTCTGCTATCCCGTATATTCTTCTGAGAACTGTGTTGGGGAGGCTGTATAGGTTCATCGTTTTCGATAGGGGTGTTGTAGACTTCATTGCCTGGGTTGTCACCACCCTCGGCTACCCGGGGTTTTTATCGAGCCTCTACGGTAGATTCCTGGTTAGACTGGCTTTGAAGGAGAATATCGTCTACCTCCACGCTGATAGGGATGTGCTCGTTGCGAGAGCTGATGTGTCGCCGGGTTTTATTTATAGGGAGTACGCTGTCTACAGTGTTTTAATGAGGTATCTTGCTAGGTGCATTATTGATACTGGTTTAAACAGGCCTGTAGGGGCTACTGTAGGTGTTTTAAAGTGTATGGGGCTAGCCTGAGGCTCTTAAAGACCCTTGAGGGGTCTTATAAGCCGGGTGCTAGTGAGCTCCCACTGCTAGCCGAGGTTGCTAGGATGAATAAGCTTTACCTAGCCTTCCTCAGGGCTGTAAGGGATAGCCTCCCGGGTGAGTGGGCTTCTGAGGAGGAGAGGTTTAGGAGGTATATTGGGGGCTCACTAGAGGTTGCAAAGGCCTTGAGGGGCCTTAGATACGGGTTCTACAAGTTCCGGAGGCCGGTGGACCACGTCTCCGTCGACCTAGACCTATTAATCCACGTTGACGACGTTAGGGAGGCTGTTAGGAGGCTTACTAGTAGGGGGTTCAGGATCGCTGTTTCAGAGCCCTACACGGTTACACTTAAGCGCGGGGGCTTCATTGTAGACCTCTACACCCACCCATCCTTCGCTTGGATAGTTTACATGGATGGATTAAGGATCCTGAAGGACTACTCAGAGGAGTTCGAGGTCAACGGCACGTATGTATCGGGGATAACTAGGGAGGCTGAGGTAGCTGTAGCGGCTGCCCACGCAGTATATAAGGAGCACATGATCCTACTCATAGACTGCTTAACGGCATGGAGCTGGCTTACGGGGAGGACTATATGCGTTGCTGAAGAGCTTGGAGCTAGGAGAGCACTTGAAAAACTCCTCAACATCTGTAGAGAAATAAGGGTAGGCATTAGTGAAGCACCATATAAGCTCCCACACTCATCCCTTCTAGAAATCTACGCAGAGAAGTTCTCTGAAGACCCTACCTTCAGAGCCACAATAATGAACATCCTAAGGTACGTAGTAAAGCGTGGAGACTCCGGAAGAGCAATCCTACAGAGACTCACAAGGAAGAGTTACTAGCTTTATTAATTGCTAAACCTTCCTTCAATAAATAGAGTAAAGCCACCTTAAAGAACCATAGCGTTGAGGCATTACACGTATGAGATCGCTAAGCTAACTTTAACTAAGCTTACTAAGAGTAATCGTTAAAGGTTTAATTAAGTCTGGGTTTTAAGCACTCCTAGTTACTTCCTGAAGATATTTGAGGTTTTTAATGCGATGTTATTAGTTACTATTACTTAAGAACTTAAAGCTTAGGAAAACATCTTAAGATTTGCTTAACTCCCGCGTTAACTATATTCTCAACCTTAACATTCTTTTTGAAGTTTAAACGAAGCTGAATTTCCACCTCATTAAGCTTTCAGATATTCTAAATGTTTAGCTGGAGCAATTTAAATATTGCTAAGCATTTAATAGTTAATATGCGGTGATCGCTAAATAGCTAACCCTCTGATGTTTTGTGGTGTGATAAATGGGGAAACCTAGGATTTGTGCTGTAGTTGTTACGTTTAATCGTAGGGAGCTTCTCTTAAAGTGTTTGGAAGCTTTAAGAAGGCAAACCTACCCATTAGATGCTATTTTTATAGTTGACGGTCCCTCGACGGATGGGACTCCGGAAGCCCTGTTAGAGTATGGGTATATTAAAGAACTTCCTCCGAAGAAAGGAAGTCTATCTTGGGAAACTACAAACAGCATCTACGGTCGGGATAAAGCGAATATAGAAGTACATTATGTTAGGCTATATAGCGATGTTGGAGGTTCGGGTGAGTTTCATGAAGGAATTAAAAAGGCTTACGTGAGAGGATGCGATTGGATTTGGTTAATGGACGACGATGCTGAACCTAAGGAAGATGCTTTGGAGAAATTAACATGCTATCTAAATTTACCAAACGCTATAGCACTGTCGTGTCTGAAAATCGATGAAAACGGTAATGTCATATACCCTCATATCGGATACCTTCAATTCGAACATGTAATTAAGCACCATATTATCAAACCTATAAGTGACTCTAATTACAGAGGTAGGGAATTCGTAGAGATAGATTTCTCTTCTTTTGTTGGTTTACTTCTGAATTCACGCGCGGTTAAAAACATCGGACTTCCAGATAAGCGGTTTTTTATAACTCAGGACGATGTTGAATACTGCATTCGCTTAAACTTAAGAAACGTTGGGAAAATATACTTAATTCCTAAAAGCGTTATAACGCATAAGGAAAGTCTAAAAAAGAAAGATTTAATTGAGAAGAGGTTCTTAGGAAGAAGGTTCTATAGAATACCTTATAACAAGCTTTGGAAGACATACTATGGATTAAGAAACTTCATATATTTAGGGAGAATATACTCTAAAAACCAAATCACGTTTATAAGTGAACTACTAAGTTGGTATATTAAATCCATAATTAAAATCATCATTTTTGATGATTTCAAAATTAAGAGAATCTGGTTTCTAACATCAGCGGTTACGGACGGCTTAAAAGGTGTATTCGATAATGAAAAACCTAGGCGAATTCTATATGGTGAGTATAGGTTAGTGAGATAAGAAGTAAATTTTAGAGTTAATTATCCTTAACGAAAAGATGGAGAAGGCACTCACTATCAGGGGGTAAACCGATAGATAAGGGAGGTTATTTCAGTGATTTTGAAAGGAACTCTATAAATCTTTCAAGAGCCCTTCTGTATTTATGGTAGGTGGATTCACTTATGCTGTGTTCTTTCAAGTAATCTTCTAGGAATTCCTTTATGGTTTCATCTTTTAATTCTAAGGGGTTTATATGCTTGTCTTTAATCCATGAGGCAAACCTTCTAATAATGAATGTCCCTTTCTTAACTTTTTCTTCATTGATGTATTTCCTCACAAGCTCTTCTACGTTGCCGATTTCAACAACTCCTGTGGGTTCTCCACTTATAGCAACTCCTAAAGATGAGGTTTCCCGACCTTTTTCAAAACCTCTTTTATATGCTTCATAATAATATGTTAGGATATTAGCCATAAGCTGGCTTGGTTCCATAGCGATTTCCTTTGAAAATTCCTCAAGCCATTCTACTAGATGTTTCGGCAACTTAATTTCTATGGTTTTAAAGTTATGTAAGTCCTTCAAAGTTCTCAACCCTCTCAAGAACTTCTCTTGCTAAAGTATCTATATTCTGCCTTAACTCGTTATTTCTCTCCATAACCCTATTTAACGGTAACTCCCACCTCCTAGGCCTATACATCAAGTCTTTAAGCTCTTCATACCTATATATGATTGTGTTGAAGAAAGGCTTCTTATAGAAGCGCTCACGTACGGTAGGCGGTAGTTGATGGAGGAACTTCGTGAACGCGTGATCAACGCTGTTGAGGGTGTTACCACTTACTTTTCTGGTAACGTTAATCACTATAATACCTAATATCTTTAATTCCTTCTTACTCTTCATTATAACGTCCGGAAGTATATCCTTCACTAGAAGCTTAACTCCAGCAAGCGAAAGTTCCTCTAAATTCGACGGAACTAACACATAGTCTGCAGCGTATAAACCCCATATAGTCGGTGGGAAGAGCTCTGGAGGGGTATCGCATAATATGAAGTTATAGTCTCTATTTATAGCAGGCTCCATTTGAATCCTAGAGTTAATAGCGTAGGGATCCCACGACGGAATCATACCTCTATACGTATTCACTATATAGTTAAGGCCTGACGGTATGATACCCATCCTACCCCTAGTGCTGGTATCTACCTTACGTATCACGAACTTCACGCCTTGCGCCATCTCTATTATGCCATCCCTCACATTCTCAAGATCAGTTATCTTCAAAAAGAACGATGATAAATGCGACTGAGGATCTAAATCCATCAGTAGAACATTATACCCCCGAGCAACTAAAGCATGACCGAGTAACGCGGTAAGAGTTGTTTTACCAGTGCCGCCTTTCTGGTTTGTAATAGTCAACACTTTAGGCGGCATTAACTCCCTTCCTCACATTCTTAATAACGTTATGAAAAATATAAATCCCTTATTTTAGAGGCACCTAAACAACTCTGGAAATCGCCTAAGGAGTTTAACCAAGGATATTAGTTCACCTGAAGAGCTTGTTAACGTGACTTTTAACTATAGGTGTAAAGACCCCATAGCAAGTACTATACTTAATCGTGACGTTTACATCACTATAAGACTTACACAGATCTATGAAGAGATGCTTGAATTAGCGAAGCTCATCGCTGAACTTAAGCCTAAAGCCGTTCTTGAAATCGGTACTGCTGGCGGCGGTACTCTCTTCCTATGGTGTAGACTAGCATCAGATGATGCTAGGATCATAAGCGTAGACCTTCCAGGAGGTCCTTTCGGAGGTGGTTACCCTATCTGGAGGGGGATTCTCTATAAGTACTTCAAGAAGCCTAAGCAAGAACTTCACCCTGATCCTAGCTCTAGACACTCTAGGTCGTGAAGGTGCATACCTATTTAAGTCTTGGAGACCTAGTGTAGCTTGGGGATAGATGCGATGGCTAAAATAGTTCGTGCTAGGTACGAGAATGGTGTTTTGAGGCCTTTGGAGAGGCTTGATCTTGAGGAAGGGGAGGAGGTGAAGATAGCGATTTTACCTAAGGAGTTCCCCGAGCTCGTTGAGGAGGTGGAGGCTATGGCTAGGGAGGACGTCGACGAGGTTCTTAGGGAGGGTAGAGAGCGTTGGGTGGAGTGGTACTCGATACGAGCGTCATCATAAAAGCGGTTCTGAAACCAGGTAAATGGCTGCCGGGAAGCGTTTACGAGCGTGAGCTTGAGACTCATAGGAAATCAAGGCTATTGATCAGGTTGTTGAATGAGAAAGGGGTTGAGGTTCTCATACCTTTCGCCGCTCTTGTAGAGATAGCGGGTGTGTTGACTAGGTTAGTATCGAGAGACCTGGCTATGGAGGTTGTTGAGTCGTTGAGAGCCACGAGGAGCTATCGCATAGTGTACGAGGAGGAGATTAGGGATCACGTAATTGAGACAGCCCTTAGCACCGGCTCAAGCGGTTTCAATACCTACTTCATAGCCATAGCCAAGCTCTACAACGCAACGTTGATAACGGACGACGAGCCTATGTCCATACGCACAGAGCGCGTAGGAGTGAACACAATCCTCGTAAGGAAAACAGGTACCGAGGAACTAATAGCCAAGATCAATGAAATCAGTAGGGAGTAGCCAGTGTACCATTAGTGAGGGTTGACGCCAGGGATCTCCAGGGGTTACCATAAGGTAACTGTTTCGGCTAGGATCAGGAGGGGCTTTTACGAAATCTTAGGAGATATGGAGTAGTTATTAGCTATGTTATCATGAAGGTTTTAGAGGAGGAAGTTATGAAGAGGGAGGATGAGGAAGTTATGAAGGCGTTAAGGAAGGCTCAGAAGATATTAGCGAAGATACCGCTGGAGGAGGTAGTTAACGTGATAAGGAGTAGTCGTGAGGAGAGATGAAGCGAGTTTACGATTCTTCACACTACTAACTACCTACCTATAAATATTACAACGCTTACGCTGTACGAGACGGCTAACCCTTCCCGTCCTGAGAGGCAAAGGTTCCTTTAGAAAGTTCAGCAGTCTGCATCCTGTCTTTAAAAGATAAGCTGGACAAGCTTACGAGAGGGAGCTATCAGCTTTCGTTAGCTGGTAATCTACCTCAATAAGTAGATCGCTTATGCTTGAAATGCTTGCTTATATTACTTACTTCGGCATGCTCTATATAGGAGGTATTTAAGGTGGTTAAGGTTAAGACTAGCATATACGTGGATAGGGAGTTGTGGGAGAGGTTTAAGAAGTATGCGTTACGGAAGGGTGTGGAGGTTAGTAAGCTTCTTGAAGAGATGGTTAGAGACGAAATGATTGAAGAGACTTTGGATGAGGCGTTGTTGAGTATGGTTGGTTCGGAGGATTACGAGATAGATTTCAAGCCTATCAAGCCTGGAGAAGGTCTTGTAAGCGAGTTGATTAGAGTTGCGAGGGAAGAGGGAGCTAGCGATATACGTAGACAGTAGTGCTAGTGCTATAGTGAAGAGGTATATTGAAGAGCTGGGAAGTAATGTTGTAAGGGAGCTCTATTTAAAAGCATACTCTGGGGGTCTTCCTATCATTCAGCGTATGGAATGTTGGGGGTTAGGAGCGTTTGATAGAGCTAAAGTTATCGGTAGAGTGGATGAGGAGACATACATCACGGTTAGGAGGAGATTCCTGTTAGAGACTAGGAGGATGGCGAGGCTGAGATCCCTGCGGGTAGTCCCGTTGAGGATGGGGATCCTAGTGGAGGGCTGGAAGCTCATAGAGAAGTATCACATCTACGAAGCCGACGCTATACAACTCGCTTCAGCAAAATACGTGAATGCTTCACAGTTTCTAACAGGGGATAAGCAACTTCATGAAGTAGCTACAGAAGAGAAGCTAAATAGCGTGTATTTAAGATAGGAATTAAATATTCAATTAAAGATTAGTGGCTAACCACGCATTTACTTCACGAACACAAAACCGCATATAGCGAACCGCATAGACGTTCGTAAGCATGATTTAATGAGCAGTGGCGTGCTTAACAAGGGTTAGATACGTTAGAGGAAGAACTTAGTATAATCAGTAGATGCTGATGTGCTTCCGTTCTTTCATTTTTATTTATTTTAAAGTCTAGAGTTTATAGAGAGAGTGTAGTATTATGGATTTTAGGTTCTATGGAGATATTGATGATGTAGACGATAGTAGTATAGTGTTTGATAGGAGCAGTAGGACCGTGTATTTATTTAAGCCTAGGCTTAATCCTGAGGATGAGATTGCTTTAAGATTTTCACGTATTCTTGAGAAGCTTAGGATAGAGTATGTTGTTGTAGCTGGATATATAGCTATCCTCTTCGGTAGAGGTCGTAGGACTGAGGACCTAGATTTTATAGTAATGCCCCTCACTGAGGATATGTTTGTGGATTTATGTAGGGAAGTATCTGAAGAAGGTTTTACGTTAATGCAGGGTGATGTAAGGCTTGAATCGTCTGTAAGGAGTGTTTATAGAGACTATTTAGCGAAGGGCTACAGCGTTAGATTTATGTATGGAGACGTTATCTTCCCCAATGTTGAATTTAAATTCTCTTCAACAACTATTCATAAACATGCCCTCAACAACAGCTACAGAGTCGTTATAAACGATGAACACACTGTTAAGATATCCCCACCAGAGCTTCAGATAGTATATAAGCTATATCTAGGGTCAGATAAAGACGTAGGTGATGCTGTATTCCTTTATACACTTTTAAAGGATGATATCGACGTTAACGAACTTGAAAGATGGTGTAGGGAGTTAAAGGTTAATTGCAGTGTTCTCGAAGGTGTATAAGGCTATGGATCAAAGCCTTCATGAAGAAATTGAAGTTGAAAGGAAAAAGAACCTAGAGGATATCATACACTATGCTAAATGGGAAGCTGAGACAGTTAAGAAACTGGGGAGAAAATGGTTTGATATAAGGGATAGGTGGCTATGGGAATCCTTCAAAGCCGATAAAGAAATGTGGAGAAACCCTAAGGTCAGAGAAGCTTTAATAAAAACAATTACGTTTATAGATAAGTTAAAAAGGAAGAGATGCGCTTCAGACCCTCTTAAATGCTAATACATTCTATTCACTTCTATAACCTTTCGTCGGTATGTTTTGGCTTTATGTGAGGAAACTGTGAGCATGGGTTCTCGAGGATTCCTGAGAGTGATTAATGGTGCCTTAAGAACGGGGCCAAGACCCGACGAAGATGATAGATGATCCACATAAAATTAAAAACTTACTGATTCTTGAGGTTCGTAAAGATTTATTAGTTAGGGGGTAACTATACCGTACTTCGATCCGGAGCCGAAGAAGTGTAGAGAGGATTTCTTCAACGCTGAGAAGGAGATTGAGGAGTTTAAAAGAGGTCTTAACGTTTCTAAGCTTGTAGTGGTTTCTGGGTTGAGAAGATATGGTAAGACATCCCTTATCTTAACGGCTCTTAATGAGTTGGGAGTGGATTACGTGTTTATAGATTGCAGGCTCTTACCGTCTGGGATGATTTCAGTGAATGATTTGTTGATGCTTTTTGAGAGGGAGTTGAGTAGGAGGGGTTGGTTTAAGTCGATCGTAACCTCCATAGAGGGTGTTGAGGTAGGGGGTTTCGGCGTGAGGTTCCGCCGCAGGGATTTCAATACTTTAGTTAACGTGTTGGAGAGGTTGGAGGGTCGGGTATTGGTTTTTGATGAGGTTCAAGAGCTTAGGAGAAGTAGATATAGGTTTGATTCCCTTATAGCATATCTCTACGACCACGTGGATGTGAAGGTTGTGGTTTCCGGCTCTCAAGTTGGGTTAATGCGTAGGTTCCTCCGCTTCGACGACCCCTCAGCACCTCTCTACGGTAGGCCGTTTTACGTTGTTAAGCTAAAGCCTCTTACTAGAGAATTAGCACGTGAATTCCTACTTAAGGGTTTTGAACAGGAAGGGCTTCAACCACCGGTTGAGTTGATAGAGGAAGCTTTAAACATATTCAACGGAGTGATAGGTTGGTTAACCTACTTCGGCTACTCCTACGCAAGACTTTGTGTGAGGGATCTAACCTCCGTGTTGGAAACCGCAGCGAAGCTAGCTTATGAAGAACTTAATCAAGCACTTCAAATATTCAACGTCGGTAGGCCGAGATACGAAGCAGTTCTAAAACTACTTTCCGAAAGGAGTTCCTCATGGTCTGAAATAATTAGGTATATAGAATCTAAACACGGTAAAATACCTAAAAACACCCTCAACAACATCCTTAAAAACTTAATCGATATGGGCGTAGTTGAGAAATCCGAAGGCATGTATAGAGTGGCGGACCCCGTCCTGCGGTATGCGATAAGAAAATACCTATAGGCAAAACCTTAAAAACTACGTTGTTTCTGTAGGTTTACCCAAGGTTTATGGCATATCCTCTCCCATACGTCTCTAACTACGTTTCTATTATGTCTTAACTTCATTAAATACCTTACGGCGGGTTCTACGTCTTTAACTTCTTTAATTGACTCTCCTTTAATCATGAGTACGTCGTCGTCATAACTGCAGGCAACGTATCTAATCACTTCTATAAGGTCGTTTAACTCTGTAAGCTCTATAACTACGTATCCTAAGCTTTTAAACATGTTTATAGATGGTTTATTTGTTTTCCTAGCCGTGGCTATGAAGTACTTAACGCCTTCCCAACTTAACAACTCCTCAATAGAGGAAACTAAAACCTTACCGTAGCCTAACCCCCTGAAGGCATCCTTCACAACCACGTAATACACAACCCCCAGAGGTTCGGGCTCAATTAAAACTTTAAAGTATAGGCCGGAACCGACGACCTCACCGCGTTCCTTAACTATGGTTGCGTTGCATACGCCGGACTCTAAGCAGGATCTAGCGTAATATCCGTGAAACCAAGACATAGCGGAGGAGACCAACCCCTCAACAAGGTCAGCGCATTCAACACCGCAAGTCTCAACAACTACGTCATCAAACACTTCATCAACACCCTCTCTCCTACGGAGGGACTCCAAAAACTGATTTAACTCAGGCTTTAAGAGTTACCCCACCTTAGACACACACTCTAGAAACTCGTTTAAAGCTTTCCTATAGAGTTCCTCAAACGTAGTTGAGTTAGGAGTTAATTCAACGTCGTTAGTAAGTAATGTAAACTTTTGATTTCCGTACCTTCTTAAATCTTCATAACTCATAACAGCTAATTCGGAGTCGAGCTTATCGTAAGATCCTTTATTAACTAGTAAAAGCATATGCTTTACGAAGCATTTAAAAGCTTTAAGAGGGTTATCAACACCCACATACTTAACTTTACTCGTTAAGTACCTGCCAACCATGTTAATCAACTCTGAAGTTCTTAAATTAGCTAACTCAGCTAAACCCATTAAAGAGTTAACAACCCTCTCGTTGAAGTACTTAACGCTTAAGTCGTAAACATCTCGATCTGAATGATATACTGGTTTAATCTTATGTATGTTATGAAAAACTAAAGTAGGTATCGCTAGGTTTAAAGCTGATAACGCGTCGGTATAGGCTATGCCGGCGTTAGACTCAACGACTTCAACGTTGCTTACGTACCTCCATAAACCCTCATCCAGTCCAACGAAGCTTGCCTCAAGAGGTTCTGTAAACGCTGTGTCAACGACTACGAATAGTAGGGTGTCTTCAAGGGCTTCACCGTACCTACTTACGTAAGCTCTCGAGCCGTAAGCCCAGTAAAGCAGGGGTTCTTCAGGATCTCCATATTCTTCAGCTGTGAAGCTAACTAACCTAATGGGTTGCCTTCCCTTCTTACTTACCTCTTCAGCTAACTTCATAAGGATTAAAAGACCGTTGACGTCGTCTCTAAACCCGCTTAACCACCTATCGTGGTGGGCTGCCACAACCATCTTAGGATCCTCCCCGTAAGTAGCTTCAAGGTTGTAACCAGTGCTTAAAACCTTCCTAACCTTCACCTCAACATCCACACGCCTTCCGTAAAGCTCCTTAAGCTTTAACCCAACATCTAAAGGTATGTGAACGCTTAAGACATCATCCCTAACTTTCGAGGTGGTTGAGTAGCTTAACTCACCCGTCAACACTATACGTCTTTTCCTAACTTCAGGGTAGGAATCGAAGAAGATAACCGCTTCATACCCTTCCTTAACAGCCCTCCCGTGAATAACCCACATATTATCAGGGTCTTCAGTAGTTGACGTTAGTAAGACATCCCTACCTAAAACCCCGCTTACGTATTGAGATCTTTGAGGTGGTTGTGAAGTGCATTTTATGGAGCCGTCTATCAAGCAGTTAACATCCTCCCAAGAAATAACCTCGACGGGATGTAACCTAACGTCAAACCCTAAATCACTTAATCGATCGCGTAAACTCCTAACTAAGTTAAGCTCGGCTTTAGACCCGGCAACGACGTCCACGAAACCACCCTAAGAAACGAGTTTAAAACCGCATAAATAAAGCGTTGGAAACACTACTACTTAGGGTTCCTCCATGAGGAGTAGCCACGTAGGTAGTTTCCCGTTGGGATACAGCCTTGAAAACGTGGGTAGGGTTCTTAAAGACCTTGCGGCAGTAGGTATTGACGTCCCTCCATACCCTCAGATGAGGGGCTTCATAGACATATACGTTAACCCACTACTTAATGAAGGTCTTGCGTACCTAATCGGGAACTTCATATATGCTGACCCAACCCAACTAATGAAGCAGCGGGTTAAACATACCTCAATACCTGAGGCTGAGTACGCAATTCAATTCGTTAAGGAAGCTGGGCTAGGGTTTAAAGGCTTAAGAGCTCCGGTAACGGGGGCTTTCACACTATCCTCTAGGGTTTACGTAGTTAAAGGTAGTGTGGATCTCACGTCAACGGCTTTAGCTCGTAAGGAACTACTTCAAGGGTTTTTCGTTGGTTACGTGGGCGGGTTGGTTAAGTATATGTCCTCACTGGGTTATGACGTAGTCTTTATGGATGAGCCTTCACTAACTTTAGTGATAGGGGCTAGGAAAAACCTCTTCAACTACAGCGATGATGAGGTTATAGAAGCTTTAAATAACGTAGCTAAGGAATCAAACAACGCTGAGGTGGGGATTCACGTATGCGGTAGGATACATAAGAGACTTTTCGAAGTTTTAACCCGCGTACCTAAGGTGAGGTACTTAAGCTTCGAATTTCATGACAACCCAGGAAACCTGGAGGTAATTGATAAACACCTACTTGAATCCTACGATAAGGTGATATCCCCAGGCGTTGTCAGCTCTAAAAAACCCGTTGTTGAGGAGTTAAGCGAGGTCTTAAACATACTTAAGAAGGTGGTTGAGAAGGCTGGAGGTAGGGTTGATTTAATAGCTGGTGACTGCGGCTTCGCAGGGTTGAGGGGTTCCTTAGGTGATGTGGAGAGGGAGTATAGGTTATCCCTAGCTAAGCTTGAGAAAGTGGTTAAGGCTGTGAAGACGTTAAGTCAAACGTAAATAGGTGTTGAACCCGCCTTCCTCCAAAGCCTTTCATAAACGGCGTTTAACTCCTTAAGGACGTCATCGCTTAACTCACTGCGGCGTCCTTCCTTAAGGATTTTAAGGACTGCTTCATGGGCTTCCTCGTAGGCGTTCCTCCCACCCCATCTAGACCTGGGGGTCGCGTCCCAAACGTTCGGTATGTGTACCTCCTTCCTAACGTACCTCCTGGTATGTGGATGTAGTAGGAAGTTACCTCCCTTCCTCAACACCACGTCCTCAATAACGTCTATAGCTAACTCCTCAACACTTAAGTTAAAGCCTCTCGCAAACCTCTTAACTAAGCCGCAGACTTCATTATCTAGAACCAACTTCTCAAAGGATTGAACGCTTTCAAACTCAAGCATCCCAGGGCCTGAGATTACGTCAAACCCTGAGAGGGCCGCGGTTAATGATGAGTAAGCTCCTTCAGCACCTGCTTGATAGTCCACAAGCTTAGCGTCGCTTAAACCCATGTAAGTATGTGTTGGGAGGTCTAAATACTTAGCTAAGTCTCTATATGCGATGGATATCAACATAGACTCGGGAGCTACTATAGCTACCGTGCCGTACCTAGGGTGCATAAGCGTTGGTGAACCGCCGTAAATCACTGGAGCACCTTTAGAAACTAGCTGAGCTAACACAACACCGCTTAAAACCTCCGCATGATGTTGAACTACGGCGCCAGCCACCGTAGCTGGCGCAGTACCTCCCAACCCAGGCATCGACACGATCTCAGACGGGACTCCCGCCTTAGCTAAGTCAACAACGTTTCTAGACGTTACCCTACTCCAGGACAGGGGCGGTGACGGGCAGGCGTCGAAGATGGCGAAGGGCCTCTTCCAAGCGTCCTCCCTAACCGCCTTAAGCATTTCAAGCATTATATGTAGGTTCTCCACGGTGAAAGCCCCAGTAACTATCGGTTTTCTAGAGTACTTCAGTATCGGATATAGTCTAACAGCGTCTTTAACCTCTATAGGTACGTCGCTCGGAACTAAAGCCGTGCTCTGCGCGTCTATATGATCTAGATTCTCAACCAACAGCACTAGGTTCTTAAGGTCTTCCATAGTTGGGTTTCTAGGCTCTTTAGAGCCGTAGTCAAGTATTTTTATGGCTGCTGAGCCGGGATTAAAGAGTAGGGCGCCCTCCCCCAACGTAGCTACTTTCCTCCCGTCCCTATCGTATAGGTCTAACCTCTTAGGTACGTTCTTAAGAGCTTCGGAAATCAACTCCTCAGGTATTAAAACCCTACCGCCCTTCTCTATAGAGCCTGCTTCCAACAATATCCTAGCGACTTCAGGGTCTTCAAACCTAACCCCAACCCCGCTTAACAGCTTAACCGCTTTATCATGTATTTCCGAAGCTTCACTCCTGCTTAAGATAGTTAACGTAGGTTTAGGCATTAAACAACCCCCAACAACTCCTTAACCTTCTTTAAAGCTTTAAAGGCGTCGTCACCGCATACGTCCGCACCAACCTCCTTAACCCACTCCTCAGTTACTGGAGCCCCTCCAACCACAACCACGACCTTATCTCTTAACCCTCTACGCCTCAACTCCTCAACAACTTTTTTCTGTTCAACCATCGTAGTAGTCATTAAAGCTGAAGCCCCAACGACTTTAGCTCCGTAGGCCTCAACAGCCTCAGCGAATTTCTCCGGGGGTACGTCAACACCTAAGTCAATAACTTCAAAGCCTTCAGCCTTGAACAACGCTTTAGCTATGTTCTTACCGAGTTCGTGAATATCCCCTCTAACCGTACCGAAAACAGCTACAACCCCCTTACCACTCCTTGAGGAGGTGAGCTTAGGCTTAAGCACATCCTCAAAAGCTTGTCTGAAGGCCTCAGCCGAAGCTATTAAATCAGCTATGAAGTACTCACCCCTTTCATACATCTCCCCAACCACCTTCATAGCAGGCGCTAAAACCTCAGAAACTATTTGAAGGACGTCAACGTCGGCGTCAACCAACGCTTTAGCGCTCTCAACAGCCCCTTCGATATCGCCCTCAACTATAGCTTTATGGAGTTTAACCTTAACATCCTCTAAAGCCGTGATCCCACCCACATAATTAACTGCTGAAGACGTGTTTAAAACGTTAAAACATTAAAAACATCTTAAACCACCCACCGCAACTTATTTGACTTAAGTTAACGTATGTATGTGAGGGCCGGGCTTAATGCTTAAGCTTAAGTTGATTGGCTCACGCGGCGGTAAGCCACTTCTTGAGTTGCTTAGGGAGTTGGGGGTTAAGGTAAGGTCTGACTGCGG
>NBVN01000009.1 GCA_003056265.1 Zestosphaera tikiterensis
GGGGTCGTTAATGGGTTGGATCGCTCAAGCATTAGATAAGGTTAGGGTAAGAAGACCTTTAGTTCATAACATAACGAATTACGTGGTTATGAATACCACAGCCAACGCTCTTTTAGCTCTTGGTGCTTCACCTATAATGGCTCACTCGCCGGAGGAGCTTGAAGATTTAATTAAAGTAGCTGACGCCGTGGTTGTAAACATAGGAACTCTCGACGATAGATGGATATACTCTATGGTTAAGGCGGTCTCCCTAGCTAAGCAGTATGGAAAACCCCTCGTATTAGATCCTGTAGGGGCTGGAGCAACTAAGCTTAGAACCTCAACTGCATTTACTTTATTAAGTGTTGGAGGCGTGAAGATAGTTAGGGGGAATTTCGGGGAGGTTTCAGCGCTTTTAGGTGTGGAAGGCAGGACTAAAGGTGTTGAGGCATCTACATACGACGTTAAGACCGCTGCGGAACTTGCGCTTGAAACCTCTAAGAAGTTTAAAGTCGTTACGGCTGTCTCCGGCCCTACAGACTTCGTAAGTGATGGTACGGAAGTTTACGAAGTAAGGCTTCGCAACAAATCTGAACGACTTGAGGGAGTTATAGGTAGGGTTACGGGGCTTGGCTGCATAGTCACTGCCTTAATAGGGGCTTTCGCAGCTGTTGAAGATCCCCTGAAGGCTGCCGTGGCTGGGTTCGCGACGTTCAAGGCTGTAGCACTTAAGTCTTCAGAGGAGGCGGCATATCCCGGCACCTTCCACGTCAAACTTTATGACTGGCTATATAGAGTAGATGAGGAAGTAATTAATGAGGTAGTTGAGGTGAGGTCTTTTTGAGGCTTGAGGAAGCTCTTAAACTTATAGTTATAACGGATAAGAAGTTAAAGCCCAACGTAGTGAAAGCAGTTGAAGACGCTCTTAGAGGCGGTGCTACGTCAATTCAACTTAGGCTTAAGGAATCCTCAACCAGGGAGATGATCGAGGTCGGGAAAGCTGTAAGAAAACTTACTGAAGATTTCGGAGCTCTTTACTTCGTTGACGATAGGCTTGACGTAGCTTTAGCGACTAACGCTGACGGCATTCAATTAGGTCCTGAGGACATGCCGTTAGACCTAGCTAAGTCCATCGCTCCAAACCTCATTATAGGGGCTTCCGTCTACAGCGTTGAAGAAGCTGTTGAAGCTGAGAGGTTAGGGGCTCATTTCTTAGGTGCTGGTTCAGTATATCCAACACCGTCTAAACCTGAAGCTAAAGTGATCGGTATTGAAGGCCTTAAAGAATTGGTAAGGAGAGTGCGGATACCGGTTGTGGCTATAGGTGGGATAACGCATTCAAACGTTAAGGAGGTTTTAACGACCGGCGTATGTGGTATAGCGGTTATATCGGCTGTTATGGCAGCTGATGACGTGGAATCAGCTACTAGAACGCTTAGGGAGTTAATAGATGAGGAACTTAAGAAACGGCGGGGGTTTAGTTGACGTCGATAGAGGAGGTTATTAAGAAACTATCACGTAACGTTAGAAGACATCCTGAAAGTCTTCTTCCAGGGTTTGAAGACGCGGGTGGAGTGAAACTCGCGGGTGGTTACACAGTAATTAAAGTCGATGGATTCGCAGCCTCGAGGGCTCTCTATCCTTGGTGTTCCCTCAGCGACTTAGGTTTTAGAGCGGTTACTGCAGCAGTGAGTGACGTTATTGCTAAAGGCTGTAAGCCTTACATCTACGCCGTCTCCATAGGTGTTAAACCTAATCGCTCAGAAGACGTTGAGCGGATTACCGAAGGTGTTGAGGAGGCCGTTGAATTTTACGGCGGTTATGTAGAGAATTACGATACAAACGTAGGAGAGGATACGTGGATAGATGTCTTCATACTGGCTGAATGCGATCTTAAACCTATTCAACGAAGATCTAAAGTCGGTAACTTACTCATACTTCCTAAGAAGGTAGGGCTTTCTTTCCTAGCGCTCTCTGAATACTCTAAAGGTAAAGTGCCTGAGTCCATTGAAGTAAGGAAGTTCTCGTGTAGACCTGAAGCGGAGCCACACCTACTTAAGCTAGCTTTAGAGATGCGTCACTGCATCAACGGCTCTATAGACATTAGCGACACACTCTATGAAGCACTACAGCAACTTACAGAGCCCGGCGGAGTCCTCACAACTGAGGATCCTTCTGAAGCACTGCATCCATTAGCGTTGGACTACGCTAGAGTTGAGGGCGTACCTAAAGCTTTAGCACTTATAGCGTCAAACGAAGAGTACATACCAATATACTCGGTTAAGGATTGTTGCGTGGATGACTTCAAAGAAGTTTTAAGGAGTTTAGGCTATCAACCTACGGTGTTAGGTGTAGTTATAGGATCTAATGAGATATTGTTAAGAGGCGTACAGGTTAAGAAAGTTATATGGGATTACAGTAGTGGGTCTGTGAAAATCCAATAACTTAAGCAACACTCCCTCAATACGAACAATATTTGATAAATTTCGAAACGTCTTATTTCTTAAAATGCTTTTGGAATAAATAAAACGTTTATTTACGTTCATAAGAAACTCAATATGGTGGTTTAAGTATGGCTAAAGCTGTGGATCCAGTATGTGGTATGGAAGTAGATACGGAGAAAGCTAAGTTTGTAGTAGCATATAAGGGTAAGGTATACTACTTCTGCAGCCAACACTGTAAAAAGAAGTTTGAAGCTAATCCGGAGTATTACTTAACGCATGGTCCTGAAGGCATGAATCCTTAGCAACGAAGGTTTTTAACCTACGATAACCTCCTCACTCTTCAGCTTTTCAATTGCTTCTCTATATCTTATCATCTTTGTCTAATCTAAGTCCAATTCTTAGGTTGTTTTATTATACAGTCTCGAAGGATCTCGAGGGCTTTACCTTCAAAAGGTGGGGGCTTTCAGTTGTGAAATGTTTTGTTAATGAATAGTCACGTATTTATATCCATAAGCGTATATATCCCCACCTACGTGGAGTAGGATGTTCGCTTTCTCATCGTAGAATCTCTCTTTAAAGATACTTTCATCAACGAAGACTTTAGTTGCTTGAAACGTAAGTAGTGCGTGATCCTCATATCTCAACTCATCCTTTAAAACACTTTCAACGTAGGCTGGCACACCTTTAATGTGGGGAACTTTAAATTCTTCACTATATTCGAGTTCTAACCCAGCTTTAGAGAGTTTATCTGGAACTTCCTCCCCTGAGACGCTACCGACGTAATGAGCTTCTTTAAGCATTGCGTAAGGTATTATATTGAGCGTTGCTTGCTGCGATTCCTTAACGTATTTATATGTTAACCGTCTATAGCTTAGTGAGACAGCATATATAAACGGACTCACGTTTACCGGTGTAAACCAAGCTACAGTACAGCCGTTAACTAAGCCTTTTGAGGATATAGATATCAACACCGCAACAGGTCTTGGATGCATAACTCTGGCGACGTATTTAGAGTTAGTTACGTCTATCAAACAGATCCACCAAGTATTAAAAGCTCTGAAATGCTTAAATACCTACATCTTAGGTTTTAAATAACGTCAAGCATATCTTACAACCGACGGCAACGTCTCTGTTATCTATTAACGCATGATATTTACAGAGTGCCCCGCTTGAAAGCAATTCCAACACCAACTTAGTTAATTGAAACTCTACCTCAATCCCCCTGACCTTACCTTCTTTAACGTTTAAAGCTAACTCCCTAATCCTCGCTTCTACGTAAGGCGGTAACTTAACCACTTGAGACATACCTCTATAACCATCGGCATACTTAGATATAGTCGCTTGAGACATGCCAGTTAATTCAGATATCTTCATCTGCGTTAGGGAGTATTCCCTATAAAGTATGTCTATCAACCTCTTCTTCAAAAGAGGCATTACGTGCCTCCCAGCGAAATCGAATGGGTTAACTTTCATCTCAGTCCTCCCTACTTTATAGTGAGTGTCGGTAAATAAATCCATACGTAATAATCTCAAGCGTTAACTTATATTTAAACTCCGTTAACGTATTCTACACGGGGGTTACGTTGGCTTCGGAGTTGAGAGCTAAAATCGTTGAAGCGTTGAAAAACGTTTACGATCCTGAAATACCTGTGAATGTTTGGGATTTAGGACTGATATACGAGTTAAACGTCGACGATACAGGTGAGGTCTACGTGTTAATGACTTTAACGGCTCCGGCGTGTCCCATAGCGCAAAGCATCGTGTCCTACGTTGAAGACGCTATAAGAAGCGTTGAAGGAGTTAAAGACGTTAAAGTAGAGTTGACTTTCGACCCGCCTTGGAACCCAAAAAGAATGACTCAAGAAGGTAGGGAAGCTTTTAAAGCACTCTACGGATACGACATAGTTGAGTTTTGGGAAAGGACTCAATCACAGTAGGTTTTAACTTTTTAATGATGTGTAGAGAGCTCTTGCTTACGCAGGCTATGGAAGAAGTTGAAGTTAGGTTATCTGAGTTAAGCGCCCGTCCTCTTCAACTATGAAGGTTTCTTCTCTTTTTACTTGACCTACTCCAGGTAGCAGGATAGGTGCGTGCACCATGGCTAAACTCATGGAGGGTTTAACCTCCATAAACCTATGTTTAGGTAGGATAGTAGTTATTGGGGTCTCCTCAACTTTAAGACCTACTGAGTGTACATAACCTAAGACTCTATACCCTAACATGCCGTGTTTAGCATATATCTCATCAAGCTTCTTCATGACGTCTGCGAATCTAACGCCGACTTTAGTTTGCTCTACAGCTGCGTTGAAGACTTCATCCATGCATTTAAGGGCTTTAACTCCTGCTTCACTTAAAGAACCTATAGGTATACTAGCGCTTTTATTTACGTAATACCTGAAGTGATCAGCGTCTATAACTACAGTCACCGTAGTCCCCTCAACCACCTTAACCGTAGATAGTGGTTCGCTATGGATTCTTGGGTGTGGGCCGGCGTTAACGTAAACTAACGGCTCCTCGGATCCTAACTTATATAGCGTGTTATACACTTCAGCAGCTATCTCAGTTTCGCTAACGCCGGGTTTAATCACGTTTAAGGCTTTTTCGAAAGCTACTTTAGCTTTCGCGCCTGCCTCCCTTAAAAACTGCTTTTCATAGTCGTCCTTTAACATTCTTAAGCTATCTATTAAATCGCTTACGTCTACTACCTCAACCCCTTTGTTAAGTCTTTTGAAGGTCTCGAAGAACAGTATGTAGGCGTCTCTCTCAACGCCGAATTCCATACCAACCTTCCTAGCTCCAATACTCCTTAAGAATGAGCTGACTTTACCCATAAGCTCACCCCCTTCAACGAAGGTATCGACGTTCTTAATCCAAGACATTTGCTTAAATCCTTCCTCCTCACCTCTAGCCACGAAAACTAGCGGCTCCCCATCCGCTGGAATTATTAAAGCCGGCCTCAACCATTTAATCCCGGTTAAGTATATGAACGTAGATAAAGCTCTAACTACTACAGCGTCTAAACCTAAGGCTTTAATACCCTCCTGAAGTTTTAAGTACCTACGTCTTAAAACCTCTTCAGGAACTCTAAGCATGACTTACCCCCCTAATCAAGAAGTCTTTTCTCTCCTTCTATCTTTTTAATATCTGTGATATCTTGAACTACCTCTAAAGTGCCTAAGTACTTACCTTCAGAGCTTCTTACGGGTAGGTACTTTATATATATTAACCTCCCACCCATATTTATCCAGAAATCAGCTGAATCCCGCTTACCTGCTTTAAACTCCTCAACGATTTTCTTCACGATATGAACGCTTCTAGGCGGGTGGCAGAACTCAACAGGCCTACCTACCTCCACCTTAGTCCTCACGAATATTTTATCTTTGTTCTTACTGTAAAATACGAACCTATCGTTAGCATCGATGAACGATATCTCAACAGGTAACGCGTTAATTAAGGACTCAAGCTCTTCAAGAGTTAAGTAACCATCACCGATTTTAATCCTGCCCTTAACTTCAGCCGGGTTGTAAACGTCTAGAAACTCACCTCTACTCTCAACAACAGCTCTAAACTCCGCCGGTAACTTACTGAGGACTTCCTCACTTACTTCAGGACGTATCTGATATGGGTAGATAGGCTCTGCCGACGGCTTCCAAACACCCGCCTCAGGCCTTACTTTATAGAAGCCTATATCACTTTCAGATTCTTTAATCGCTACCCACTCACCTTCAGAGAACAGTAGCTGAATAGCTGGGAAGAGGATCTTACTCTCTCTAAACACGATGTCTGTAAATTCACGTGTTAAAAACGCTATCTTATTCACTACCTCGTCTAGAGCAGTGATGCTGAAGTCTTTCGAAGCTTTCAAACCCTCAATTTCATTGAGTAAGTTCCTAAGGTATAACATCGCCTGATCCTCCTTACTCCATAAAACCCTAGGTACGGCGGTGATACCCCTCCTCTCCAAGTAGGGAAACACTAAAGCCTGCAACTTCCTGTAGTGCTTCTTAAAATCCCTTAATGACTTAAGAATGCTGTAAATCTCTTCAAGGATTTCGTCCTTCTTACCGAATCCCTTTAAAGCCTGCGATAAAACACTTAACTTCTCTAAATCCTTAAGTAGCTCTTCATTCTCTGAAATTAAGTCGTGGAGTGGATGGCCTACAGGCACTTCATACGGTAGACTAACCTTCAGAAGGGAATCCCTAAGCATTTCCACGTGGATATCACATACCTTAAATATTTCCTGAGGTGTAAAACCCTCCTTAAGTAATTCCTGCTCAGCTAACACAACTTCAAAAGGGTTTAAACCGCTTAACGCCTCCTTCAACTCCTTCTTAAGGATGTCTAACGGAACTCCCTCGTGAGCCTTACGCAGTAATTCCTTCAACTTGATTACATTATCCTTAACCTGCCTAACCCCTTTTTCATTACTCAAATTATTCCCCATGTAATATTAGAGGATACCTTAATAAACTTTACGCATTAACAACGCCTAACTATCGATTAAAGACCTTCATTCTTCACGACTAAGACTGCGTCTACGCACTTCCCTGAAAGATATGCGTACCTATTGAGTTACTGCTGACCTACTCAGTAAACCTGCAAAGCATTTAATGTTTAATAAGCTAGTTTTTACATTGAAAACTACTTTAGCATTTCACTAACTTTATTTCTGTAATATTCCAACGCTTTAATCATATACTCTTCAGTTATTAAGCCGTTGGGGGTGGGTATTTCAAAGATTCTCTTAGGTAGTTTAAGCTCATCGAGTTTATACCCTAACGCTAGCTTAAGTTTTAACTTTTCTTTATATATTTCAAACCCTACCCTCCTTAAGTCCTCCTCACTTAATTTAAGTCCTAGAGGTGTTAACGCTTTAACGACTGTTGCTGGTTTGTAAGCCCCTCTAGCGAATAGGCAAAGAACTAAGGAAGTTAATACCTGCCTCCAAGCTTCCTCCTCAATTATCTCATCCACGAGTTTCTCAGGTGGCGGGTATTGCTTTCCAATGTATTTCTGATCTATTGAGTAGCCAGCGTTGTCTAAGTGACTATGTCTTAACCCAACTAAATATCCTAAATGAGCGCCTGGACCCGTATGATATCCAGGCATTTCGTTTTTGCCGTACGTTAAAGCAAATTCCAACCCGCCGTATTTTCTAGCCGCTTCCTCTGTTCCTAAAGCTAGCGTTGCGTAGAACTCGTTTGGCTGCTTGACTATATACCTAACCATCTCTATGTAGGTCTTCCAATCACCCCATTCCGGCTTAACAAGCGTTTCCTTCTCGGTTATCAACCCTCTCTTAAAAGCTTCTGTAGTCCAAGCTAGGGCTACGCCAGTGCTCATAGCGTCTAGACCGGCTACGTCGACCTCCTCTATAAGCCTTAGGAGGCCGTCCCTATCGCTTACGCCTAACATAGTTCCTAAAGCGTATATCGGTTCGTAATCGTAACCTATATACCTAGTCGTGTAGAAATACTTCTCATGCGGGTACCTCTCCCTAATAACCGCTATGTGTATGCACGCTACAGGGCAGTGAGCGCAGGCTACCCTCCTAGCAAGCGAGTATTCCGCGAAAGACTCGCCACTAAGTTTCTCAGCGTCTTCAAACTTACCTGAAGTTAAGTTCCTCGTGGGTAAGGCTCCCATGACGTTCAACGGCATTACGTTATGTGGAGTTCCTAAATCATGGTATTTCTGCATCACCGGGCTTTTAGTGATTTCATCGAATATCTCTTTATACACCTTTCTATATTCAGATACGTCAGCTACGGGGACGGATCTCTTACCCCCAATCACCACAGCCTTAAGTTTTTTAGAACCCCATACAGCACCTAACCCCAACCTGCCGAAGTGTCTGTAGGTCTCAAGAACTACAGACGCATACCTCACTAACCTCTCACCAGCTCTGCCTATCCTCATTATAGTTCTTAAACCAGGCCAAGGCTCCCTCTCACGTAAGACCTTACCTATAGTTAAGGAGCTCCTAACACCCCATAAAGCACTAGCGTCTTTAAACTCGACCTTACCCTCATGTATCGATAGATAGACAGGTATTTCACTAGCGCCTTTGATAACTATAGCTCCATACCCGGCCATCCTAATGGCTATAGCCGCTCTACCGCCAGCGTGGGATTCACCTAAATTACCTGTTAGAGGAGATTTAAACATAGCCACAACTTTAGACGCTGTGGGGTAAAGACCTGTTAACAAACCTATAGCTAACACCACAACGTTATCGGGGCTTAAAGGATCTACGTCGGGTCTCAACTCCTCCTTAAGGAGTTGCGTAGCTACGCCAGTACCGCCTAAGAACTTATTGAAGAGGTCGGGCCTCGACCTAACCCAGAAAGTCTTCCTGCTTAAGTCTATGTAAAGCACTCTATAGATTAACTCATCCTTAATCGGGTCAACCATATTAAGCCACCTCCTCAAGAGCTAAAACTCCGTAAGGACAGAAATCAACGCAATACCCGCAATGAACGCATATAACAGGTTTATTTGCGTAGACATCCCATTGAACGGCGTTGAAGGGGCATGCCTCCCTGCAATTCCCACAGCCTATACAGAGATTCGGGTTAAGTATGACTCCACCCCCGCTTCTAGGTATTAAGGCTTTAGTAGGGCATACCTTAGCACATGGCGGGTCTTTACACGCCCTACAAACTACAACTGTAAACCCTCTCTCAACCCCACCAACGCTCCTAACGTATATCGCAGTCCTACCTAATCCCCCTTCAGGAAATCTCCTAGCGCAAGCGAACATGCATGACATACACCCAACGCAGAGGTCAGGATCTGTAACCACTAACCTAACGTATTTACCGACTTGCTTAGTAGATGAGGACACACGCCCCAACCTCGTTATTTTAATATTCATATGTATGCGGTTCTTTATTAACTTTACATTAAAGATGTTTTATTAACGTCCTATACTTGCTGATGTACTCTCTATTGCGTTCGCTACCCCCTGGAACGTTAACGCTTGTCCACATCTCTGGAGCAATACCCTTCTCAAGAAGTTTCTCAGCAGCTCTAACATTCACCGCATGTAATATGAAGCTATTAACCATAGTTGATATGGGGAACGTCTTCACGTAGTCGTTAATTACGTAGGTAACGTCGCCTTCAGGGATTTTATTATCTATTACAACATCGGCGACTTCGTAAAGCCTCTTACCTAAGCTATTCTCAGGCTTTAAACTCATCGAATACTTCACTGAAGTTATCGCTACGACCTTAACGCCCCTCTCCTTAAAGGAATGAGCTAACTCCACCGGGACGGCGTTCTTCCCCGAATTACTCACCACAACTAAGACGGAGTTAGGTAGTATCGGCGTCGATTCAACTAAGCTCTTCGCATAATTAGGAAGTTTCTCAAGTATAGATGCCCTAACAGCTGAAGGAACTCCTAAAAGCGAGAGATCTATGATTGGGTAAACCCTAACTAAACCGCCGGCTCTAAAGAAGACCTCAAGAGCTACTAGCATAGAATGACCTGTGCCAAACACATACTCAAACCCGCCCTTCTCTATCGCCTCAGCAACGTAGTCAGACGCCCGCTCTAAACTCTCCTCTCCCTCCTTAATCACTTTCTCCACGTGGTTGTGTAGTATATCGAATAGCTTACTGAATGTCTCAACCACGGTTTAACACTCTCAAACATTTTATGAGCGGCGTGTTATAAAGATTTCACTAAAGCTAAAAACTCATTGATAAGCTTTAAAATACCAAGGAATTAACTGAACGACTTTACCGAAGACCACATTAACCATTCTATCCGGGCTTATGGGAGGTATGTACTCACCCGCGGTTTGAACTCTCCTGCTGAGGTTAACGTTCTCACCTTTTGAATACCTAGCTATAGCGCGAATCTTATTTAACGTAGGCTCAATCTCCTTAAGTAGCTTTCTATTAGTTAACGTTTCCTCTAAATGCTTAACCATCTCTAAAGCTTCTTCAGCGTTTCGCTCCGTTACGGTTTCTTCGATAGGGTTTAGAAAAGATGCTTTATTAAATTCGAGAAACAGTGTGAACCAATACCTAGCGTTTTTATTGATTACATATCCTACTGAATTCCTTAATGACGTGTTTGAATCGTAGCTTAACCCTTCATACAACATGTCAGCTACTGTATACAAAGGTATTTTAGAAGCTTCCGGCTGATTCGCTAAGTTAGCGATATACCCCGACACTAGCTTTCTTAAGTTGCCGGTTCTACCACCTATAGGTCCTAAGTGAAGTCTGTAAATACCGTTAACTATGAAGTAATCGTTAACTGGGTAGTTATCCCATATGAGGGGTTTACGCTTTAAAACATTCGAAATAAGCTCTAAATCCTCATCACTTATGATTACCGGAGCTACCTTCATCCCGGTCCAGGCAATATCGACTTCTGGATAGACCCGCTCACCCAACTCCCTCATATAATCCTCTACGATGCCGTAGTAGTAGGTAGGGCATAAAAACATCCTCTTAGGTCTTAATTCACTAAATAGTTTATTAGTTAAGGTTGACTGAGCCTCAGCTAAAGTTTTAAACCCCTCACCTCTAAGTGCGGGTGGTATGTCATCTAGTAATAAGGCTATGGACTCAACTCCTAACTCCATAACCTTAGTGTATTTTCTTATGAGGAGGTTAACATCATCTCGTGAGGAGTAGTTTATGTCTAAACCAGGGCTTAAAGCGAACACCACCTCCACGCCGTATTTCCTACCCACGCGGATTAAGTCGGCCATCCTCGATAAATCCTCTGAAGGGTATGGAGCCCTCCACCACTCTCTATGGTACGGATCCCACTTAGGTGCGTAGACGTAGGTGTTTAGTTGAATCCTACCCAGAAATTCAATAAGTGAGATTCGATCCATCCAATCAAAGTAGGGACCGTAGAAACCTTCAACCACACCAAACATTGTGGAATACCTCCTTAAATGGGGTTTAAGTCCCTACCGAACATTCCTTTACCACAGCACTTATTAAAGCATCACTTACGTAAGCATCCCCTAAAACCTTCTTCAACGCTATTAAAGCCGAAGCGCAAGACGCCCTCATAAGGCTTCCCCTAACTATTAACTCACACGCGCTGAACTTACGTTCTAAACACTTAATCAATAAAGACTTAACCAACTCCTTATTGCCTTCGAAAACCCCACCCACAACTGAAACCTCCGGACACTTCATGCCTAACGCTTCAGCAGCGGCAACTATCTGCTCCGAAAATAAGCAGATCTCCCCTTCGATTATCTCCCTAGCTAAGGCATCGCCCTCTTTAAAAGCGTTAAACACGTAAGGCGCTAAAGACGCTACCAATCCCTTAGGGTCTTTAGACCTATAAACCGTTGCGAGCACATCACTAACGCTTCTCGATCCCAACCTACTTTCAAGGAGTTTATGAAGCGTGGAATGTCTGTCCCTACCCTCTAAAAACTTAAGGTATTCCCTTAAAGCGTAATTTCCTATCCTGTAAGCACTTCCTTCATCACCGAGTAAATGCCCCCAACCACCGAACCTTACGTTCCTACCTTTATAAACCCCAAATACGCAACTACCCGTGCCTAAAACAGCTACTATACCATCGCCGAAAGCAAAAGACGCTACATGAGCTGCTAGAACATCTTCGAAAACGTGGACTTGACTTAAGTCCATATTTAGAGACTTCCCTACAAAACTCCTAACCACTTCCTTACTTTCTTCGTTTATAACGCCCGCCATACCTACGCCTAAAGCAACGACCTCAACATCCTTTAAGTTATTGACGAGCTTCCTAACACCGTTAACAACGTTTTTACAAGCTACTTTAACTGACGTGGCTGAAGGATTCGCAGGCTTTGAACTCAACAAACCTACTAACGACCCGCTGAGGTCTAAAGCAGCAATCTCTGTTTTTGAAGCACCAGCGTCAACACCTAAAACAACTTTCTTCAAAGCAGGTGAACACCGAAGATACTTTATCCACGGTTTTAAATATCGTTGACGTAACATTCTTAACTTACGGTTAAGCATATGAGGAGGAAAGTTTTTTATCTTTACTTAATCGATTTAATGAGGTTCAACAACATATGCGTGAGGTAAAGCACGTATGCGTGGATTTTAATGAGGATAGACTACATAGAGTCGAAAGCTTACTTAACACATACGTTAATCACGCGTTCCCAGGGGCGCATTTAACGGTCGTAAGCTGCGGCGACGTAGTTTTAGATGTGTTGCTAGGGTATGCCGAGATCACACCTTTAAGAAGGGGTTTAACACGTGATATGTTGTTTGATTTAGCGTCGTTAACTAAGGTGTTGGTGACTTCCATAATCTACGGTAAGCTTGTTGAGGAAGGTTTAGTAAGCTTAAGACAGAAAGTTTCGGAGATAGTGCCTGAATTCGTTAAAACGGTTGCTGGAAGTAGTGAAATTAAGGAGAGGATAAGGCTTTGGATGCTTTTATCCCATGCCTCAGGTCTCCCACCTTGGATGCCGTTCTTTAAACTCGCTAATTCGAGGGAGGAGGTTTTCTCAGAAGCTGTTAAGGTTTTCCCGGCAAGCACGCCTGGAGAGGTTGTAACGTATAGTGACATAAACTATATAATACTGACTTACATAGCTGAATTAATCACCGGTGAGAGGATAGATCGTCTATTCGAGAAATACGTGGTTAAAGCCCTAAACCTAAGGAGGACTTCATACAATCCTTTAACGCGTGGATTCAGTAAAGACGAAATAGTGGCTACTGAGGTTGACGAGAGACGCGGCGGTACGTTAGTAGGCGTTGTCCACGACGAAAACGCTTACGTAATGAATGGCGTTTCAGGCCACGCAGGTCTTTTCTCATCTGTTGAGGACTCCGCAAAGCTGATTGTTGAGCTTATTAGATCTTACCGTGGTGAAAGCGACGCTCTACTCTCGCCAGTAATAACTCAAACTTTCCTAAGGCCTTGGGCATGCGACAGCAACCTATGCTACGGTATTGGATGGCGTGTCAACAGCCACGGTAAGGTAGACTTCGATCAGTTAACTGACTTGTGGGTTTCCACATCATTTAGCCATACGGGATTCACAGGTACTTCTATATGGTTTGCGCCTGAGTTGGATCTAGCTATACTTCTATATACGAATAGAGTACATCCAAGTAGAGCTAATGAAGCGATAGTTAAGGTAAGGCCGTTAATACATAACGCCGTATTGTCTTCGATTAAAGGCTTAAGAGGTGTTTAGTAGTGAGCACCCTTAACAAACTGTCTGAAATCCTGCTTAAGGACAGGCGAGTGATGGTTGGCGCTATGTCTGGAACTAGCGCCGACGGCGTTGACGTGATTTTGTTGGAGCTCGACGGTCATGGACAAAACATCAGATGGAGGGAGTTAGGCAAGTACTTCAAACCATACACTAAGGAGATTAAAAACGCCGTCTTAACGGCGTCTGAGAGGGGGTCAACACGTTTGGTTTGCTCTCTTAACGTTCGTGTGGGGATGTACTTCGGCATGGCTGTAAAGGAAGCTCTAGAGTACATTGGTATGACGACCGACGAGGTTGACGCTATAGGGTCTCACGGCCAGACAATATATCATATGCCGGAACTTACTTTCGATTTAGGTATTGGGACGCGATGCACCTTACAAATAGGTCATCCGTCAGTCATAGCTGAAGTTACTGGAATAACTACCGTAGGGGATTTCAGAATTAGGGATATAGCTGCCGGCGGTCATGGAGCACCCATAATAGCTTACGTTGATTGGGCGTTACTCTCAAGTAAGGCTACAGGTAGGTTAGTTCAAAACATAGGGGGTATTTCCAACGTGACTATACTGCCGCCTAACCCAAGCTTAGACGATGTAAAGGCTTTCGATATAGGCCCTGGCAACATGTTGATAGATCAAGCCGTGAGGATGTTATACGGCGGTAGTTTAGAATACGACCCTAATGGAGAGATAGCATTAAGTGGTAGCGTCGACGAGAAGCTACTGAACGAGCTTATGGAACACCCATTCGTTAGGAAACCCCCACCTAAAACAGCTGGCAGGAGGGAATTCGGCTCCAGATGTTTAGCGCCCATACTGAAGAAAGCCCTTGAGAGAAACCTCGCTAAAGAAGACGTAATAGCTACTTTAGCTATGTTTACGGTGAAAAGCATAATATATAACTACGATAAATACATCCTTTCAAAATACGGGAAGATCTTCTCTGAAGCCATCGTAGGCGGTGGAGGCGTGCGGAATAAATTCATAATGAGGGAATTGACGAAAGAGCTTAAGATGAGAGGCATTAATGTCCTCACACATGAAGACTTAGGCATAGACTCTAAATATAAAGAAGCATTAGGTATGGCTGTTCTAGCGCATGAAACACTCAGCGGAATCCCAAACAATGTAGTCGGAGCTACAGGAGCTAAGAAATACGTGATCATGGGAGTTATCTCCCCATAAAGTATGAAACCATCCATCCGAGGATTATCCATTTATTGTCTTCCACCCTTGAGTCCTTCAAGGCGAGAAGGAGGTCAGAACCATTTAAATCAAGTTAGAAATCACGTCCATATATATTCAGGGGAGACGTCGTTATATCTTGCTAAGCGAATATACAAGCAAGTTTACTTTAAGACCTAACTACACTATTTAAAGAAGTTAAAGAAGTAAATTAATCTTCCAGCCTAAACCACGTTTTATTTAGCCTACCTTCATCAAAGTTTAGAATTAAGCCTGACTGAAGAGGAACTTCATCAACGCGTCCTTCACTCCTTAAGTGTAACGCTAAAGTTGATGAAACCACAGCATATACGTTCCTACCTTCATATTCGTAAAGCTTATAGTAATCAACCTCTTTAACGTTACCTAACCTACCTTTATTCAGGTATGACGTGACTACAGCAATTAAGCTCGACGTGTTGAAAGCTAACGCTATTGTGTTTAACGCGGTTTTCGTGAATTTAACAGCCCTTCTGTAAGCGTTAATTAAGCTTTCCCGACTTAACTCACTTATCTGCGAGTATATGTAGGTTCCAAGCACGTACGTATCTGAAACATCTAAATTATCAAACTCCCTTAAGTTTAAAGCTTTAGTGAGTTCCTCCTTTAAAGCTGTTCCATTATGTACTAACCAATAATCAAATCCTCTCCCGCTGAAGTAAAATGGGTGTGCGTTAAAAGCGTTTTTAGAACCTATCGACGCCTTCCTTGAATGAAGGATTAACACGTAATTAAAACTGTCTTTAAGTACATCCAACAGTGAGTTAACCCCAGCTACATCCTTAAAGACTGGTTTAGAGGTTTTATAGCTTGCGATGCGAGCATCGCCTCCTTTACCATCCCAGCCTACAACTACATAACCCCAGCCGTCGTCATGAGAAGCACATCCCTCTTTACCCGTTAAGGACGCTAAGTACGGATCACATTCGCTTGATTTAATGAAAGCTTCAACAACCTCGTTAGGGTTTGAGGCATTGGAAGTTACGTTTAAACCTACGATTAAAGCTATCCTACACATAACCGACACCACCGTATACCTACTTATTAAAACTTGAGCGTAACTTAAATAAAGCACTAGGTAATTGCTGCAGGTTCTCCACCACGTCGTCAGCAACTACTGAAGCGTCAATACTTAATAACCTACGGTATGTGTCTTCATATATGGATCTCCATCTAAGGACATGTATGGCTTTAAACCCGAACGTCTTAGGGAAGTAAACGTCGAAAACGTAACTGTCTCCAACGGTGATTAACTCACCGGAGCTATCACAGCATGAGTAGAAATTCCGACAGTTTTTAAGGCAGCCAACTCTGTCAGGACTTACTATAAGGTCGAAATACCTGTTTAAACCCGATTCCCTAATAACGCATTCCTGATACTTCATCAACCCATTCGTCGATAAAACCAGTTTATAACCTAAGTCTCTCAACTTCTGAAGTACTTCATAAGCATTGTCAAGTATCTTAACTTCCTTACAGAAATGTTTGGAAAACCTACCCTCTATGTCTGCCTTATACCTAACTCCCAACACCTTACTTACCTCATCAGCTATATAATCCCAATCGAAAGCCCTTGGGGTCGACATCTTAATTAAGTTTAAATGTATATTCATAGCTTGAGTAACAACGAATTCTTTAGTACGCCCGGATAACATAGCCAGCTCTTCATATGCTTTATTTATTAATGAAGATATCGGTGAAACCACCAACGTGTTGTCTAAGTCTATCATCAACACGACTTCACTCAACTCACGCCAACACCGCATTTTAAAACGCTTAAAGGTTTAAAACCGTGTCTACATTCTTCATAAGATGTTTAAATCACTTTAACGTAACTTAATAATAGGTAGGTAGTTAGTAAATGGGTTTAATACTTAGGCATGCCCACATAATAACGCCAACCCACGAAATACGGGACGGCTATATAGTTATTGATGAGAATGGAGACATAAGTGAGGTTGGTTGGGAACCTCTAAAGAATGAATTAGGATATGACGAACTATCCCTCGACGGTTATTTAGTTGGTCCTGGATTCATAGATACTCACATACATGGCTTTAAAGGTATAGACGTTATGAACGCGTCAGCAAGCGATATGGTTAAGTTAGCTAAGGAATTAACGACCCGCGGGGTCACGTCCTTCATACCAACTACTGTATCGGCTCCCCATGAAGACTTACTTAAGGTGTGTAGAGTCGTTAAAGAAGTTATGGGCTTCAACGACATCTACGGAGCTAGGATTTTAGGCTTACATCTCGAGGGGCCCTACATAAACCCTGAAAAAGCTGGAGCGCACAATAAAGACTTTATACGTGACCCTAACGTAACCGAATTTAATCAATACCTCCTAGAGTCAGGGGGGTTTATAAGGGAGGTTACTATAGCTCCAGAGCTTCGAGGTAGTTTAGACTTCATAAAATACGTAAGTAGTAAGGGCGTGGTTGTTCAAGTAGGTCATACGGAAGCCTCATATGAAACCACTTTAAAAGCCATAGCTTACGGAGCTAGTAAAGCAACACATCTCTACAACGCTATGGGGTCGATACATCATAGATCGCCTGGAGCTCCTATAGCCCTTCTATCATCTAAGGAAGTCTTCATAGAGTTGATAGCTGATTATATCCACGTAGCACCTGAAATGCTTAAGTTTACGATAGATTACGCAAGACATGATAGGGTGGTTTTAATTACGGACGCCATTTCAGCTGCGGGGTTAGGGGACGGTGATTATCTACTGGGAGGTCTTGAAGTCGTTGTAAAGGACGGCATAGCTAGGTTGAAATCCACAGGAGCCTTAGCCGGGAGTACGTTAACTATGGATAAAGCGTTGAAGAACGTAAGGGCTTTAGGTTATAGTTTAGAACAGACCTTCACCATGCTTTCAACCACCCCAGCGAAATCCGTAGGCGCTGTATTTAAAGAGAGGGTAGGTCTTATAAAGCCCGGTTTCAAAGCAGATCTGGTAGTTTTGAATAACTCGTTAGATGTTGTTGCTACGTTCGTAAACGGCAACCTAATATATAAGGGAATGTTGCCGGTTTAGCGGTCAAGCATTTATAACCTTCTCTAAACTACTTTAATAGCGTGATGATTGTGGGAGGCTTAATAGCTGTTAAATCAAAGAAGGGAATTAACGCCATAGAGGCCTCTTTAGAGAGCCTTAAGAGAATGGAATTCCGTGGTAGGGATTCCAGCGGGTTGGCGTTCTTAATTCAAGGCAAGATAGAAGTGATTAAGGATGCCGTCCCTGTAGACATATTAAGCAAGTCTTACGACTTAAGCAGTTTTAAATCTGACGTAGTGTTAGGACATACCAGATATTCCACACACGGTAAGGCCGATAAGGTGAACGCGCATCCACATATAGACTGTAGAGGGTCTGTAGCGGTGGTGGGTGACGGGGCTTTAATAAATTATGAGGACCTCCTGACTAAATTGCTTAGTGAGAATCATTTAGTGAGGTCTAAATGCGATTTTGAGGTAGTGCCTCATTTAATAGAGTTTCTAACGGTTTCCGAAGGGTCTTCGTTATTAAAAGCTACTTTAGATGCGTTTAAGTTTTTAAGAGGTGTTTTCTCATTAGCTGCGTTGCTTTCCGACGGGCATATCGTAGCTTACACGAGTAAGCAACCGCTTTACGTTGGTGAAGGTAATGAATTCACATCAATAGCTTCTACTAAGTCAGGTCTTTACGGGATAGCTGAGGTTTACACAACTCTTGAGGATGGTGAGGTATTGCTTCTAACGCCGGGAGGTGATATGAAGTTCGTTGATAGCGAGGGTCGGACAGTGTTTAAGGTTTTTAAACCGCTTGACTTAAGCCCTTCGTTGGTTAGTACGGATGGGTACCCCCACCACATGCTTAGGGAGGTTTATGAAATCCCCTACGCTATTTTAAGAACGTACTCAGCAGTGCAGAGGAAATACCTTGAGTTGGTGGGTAGGGTCTTAGCGCAAAGCGATAACGTATACGTAGTTGCTAACGGCACGAGCTTACATGCGGGTATGATATTCGCTTACTACCTCTCTGAGTTAGCTGGTAAGGTACCTATAGTCATCAGCGCTGCTGAGTTTCCATACTATTACGTAGATAAGGTGAAGGTTGGTGACGCTGTAATAGCTGTAAGTCAGTCTGGAGAGACTAGAGATGTTTTAAAATCGGCTTACGAGGCTAGACTACATGGAGCTACGGTAGTAGGTTTAACTAACAACATAAACTCAAGACTAACTAGGTTCTCCAACATCTACTTACCTATAGGAGCTGGGCCTGAAATCTCAGTACCGGCTACTAAGACCTTCACCTCAACAGTTGTTTTACTGTATATGGTGGCGTTGGCTACGGCTTTAGCTTCTAAAACGTTAAGTTCTGAAGCCCTCGATAAAGTCTTCGAGGATTTAAGCAACCTATCGTCAACTCTACTAAGCGTTATAGATAAGTTAAACGCCGTAGCTAAAGAGAAGGCTAAGTTAATAGCTGGTAAACGCAGTGGGTACGTAGTTTCTAGAGGTTTAACATACCCCCTAGCTTTAGAAGCAGCTTTAAAAATAAAGGAAGCTTCCTACATCCACGCCGAGGGGGTGCAGGGAGGGGAGCTTAGACACGGTCCTATATCAATACTCGATAAGGATATGTTCACGATATTTATAGAACCTCTTGAGGAGGACGCAGCGAGAGATATACATAAGTTAGCAAGTGAGGTTTTAGATTATGGAGCTTCAACGCTACTTATAAGGTCTGAAGGTTTAGTGGACGTTAAGGAAGTCAACCTTGAAGTTATTGAAGTACCGAAATCCAGTAACAAACACCTAACGGTGATACCGCTCTCTCTAGCTGCGCAGTTGCTGTCTTACTGGATCGCAAACTACGTTGGATCACCTATAGACAAGCCTAGGAGGTTATTTAAAGTCGTCTCCAACTAAAGTTAAGGTTTTATACATAACGTTCGCTCTATCACTTTAAAAGAGGCCTTAATACGGCATTGCTTCACGTACCATCTCATTAACCTTAAAGAACGTATCTTCAGATATTTGGCTTAAGCCCTCACGTAAGGCGAGAGTTAACGCAGAGTTTCTAAGGGTTTTTCTAAAGACTTCATTGCTTAAGTCTAACACACCTAACGCAAGCAGCAAGGAAGTTAACGCTAAGGTATGTTTACATATGACGTACTTAGCAGTTACGAAGGTGTTGTAAAGTTTATAAAGCATTTCAGGATCGTGCCTTCTAAATAACGTGAGGAGGGCTTTCTCGGCTTTAGACGACGTCATAACTGAATCCTCACAGGAGCACTTCATTCCGTAAGGCCCTACACGAGCTACGTAAAAACTTGGTTGAAACCCTTTTAAACCGGTGCTTGTTAAATCCATACCTCCCTTCTGAGAGGCTTTAACGAACATCATACCCCAATTACCCCTTAAAACCACAACCTCAACTTTATCTTCGAAGGTTAGGATGACTTCAGAAGCTCCTAAAACCCTCTTACTTAACGATTCAACACCGCGTGGAAACCTTAACTCCCTACTTATAAAGTCCTTTAAATAACTCTCCAACTCCCTTAACTTACTTAACCACACCGTCGAATCGATATAGCCAACGTTACTCACAAAACCACACATCTAACTAAAAATTCTAGTTCATGTTTAATAAAACTGAAGATTAAGGATGAAATGAAAACTTAAAACCACTTGATCTCACTTCACTCACCGATTTTACTTACTCTTACGGCGTTTAACGTTGATTGAAAGCAACGACAACCGCTTTTTCATCTTTAAGGATACGTACCCTCACACCATATACGGCATATATTACTTCCTCGGTTAAAGCCTCCTCAGGCGAGCCCATAGCATATACTTTACCGTCTTTCATCACTACCACCTTATCTGAATAGCGATATGCTAAGCTAAGGTCGTGAAGCGCCATTACTACTACGAGCCTTCTGTCTCTAGCTAGCTGTTTAATTAACTCAGCAACTTCAAGCTGGTAGTAAAGGTCTAAACTTGCTGTAGGTTCATCAAGTAGAAGTATGCGTGGTTCAACCACTAAAGCCCGCGCGATTAAAGCCCTCTGGAGCTCACCCCCGCTTAACTCCGTGATCTTCTTAAAGGCTTTTTCCTCAAGGTTTACTAACTTAAGCACTTCAAAAACCTTTCTGTGATCCTTACCACCCGGCATGAAAGCTATGTATGGCTTCCTACCCGACAGTACAAAATCAAATACTGTGAAGGGGTAAAGGTGCTCAAGCCTTTGAGGTACGTAACCAAAGAGCTTAGCTATCTCCTTCCTACCCATGCTACCTAAGGATTTCCCATCGACGTATACAGACCCACTTAACGGTTTGAAGATCCCGTCAAGCGTTTTAAGTAATGTAGTTTTCCCTGAGCCGTTAGGCCCAACAACAGACACTACTTCACCCTCACGTGCTTCAAAAGTAACGCCCTTCAACGCTTTAAAGCTTCCGTAACTAAATTCAACGTTACCTACCTTCAGCAACACCACGCCTACCACCTAAAAGCAAAGCTATCAGGAGGGGAACCCCCACAAGAGTTGTGGTTATGCCGACAGGCAACGTCACAGGATTTAAAACAACACGGCCTAAGAAGTCAGCAGCTAACACTATCAAAGATCCGTAGAGGGTAGCGGCAAAAACGCTTCTACGGGTGTTCCAACCCACTGTAAGCCTAGCTGCGTGAGAAGCTAGAAGACCGGCAAAACCTATTACGCCAACTAAAGATACTGAAACCGCCGTGAACAAAGATGAGGTAAGTAAAGCTACGAACCTAACTACCTTAACGTTAACACCGCTTGAAACAGCTACCTCATCCCCTAACGATATTAAGTCTAAGTCCATAGATAACGCTGTGAAGAGAATAGTAGCTGCTGAAGCTATTAGTAAAAGCAACCAAACATCGAACCAACTCACACGCCCTACATCGCCGAAAGTCCAGAAAAGCAACGTAGCCACCTGCACTTCGTTGAAGTATAGGTATTGAAGTAGTGAAAGAGCTGCTTGCGAAGCAAACGAAAGAGCTATGGAAGCTAGTATCACGGCATATATAGAAAGCCCTACCGAATAAGCTAGAAAGAGTATTAGAAAAGACTGTATAGTGGCTCCAGCAAAAGCTAATGCCGACACTACGTAGGGATTCACCATAACGACGGTGGATGATGTCGCTGACCTAGGCCCGATAATCGATATAGCTCCAAAAGCCGTCATCGCCACCCCGACGCCGAGAGCCGCCGCGTGTTGTATGCCTAGCGTGAAAGGCGACGCTAACGGATTTCTTAAAACGTTCTGAAGCGCTATGGAAGACACTCCAAGGATCGCACCAACAGCTATTGAGGTTAACCCTCTACGTAATCTCATATCGATAACCACACGTAATGGGTCTTCAAGCATTCCCCGACTACCCATTACGTTAATTAAGTCTGTTAACGAAACCTTATAAAACCCTCCGAAACTTAACGAAGCAAGGAAAAAAGCGAACACCGCAGTTAGGAGGAGTAAATATATGACGTTTATTCTCAACGCGTTACTCAATATCTACACACCTAGCTACACGTGAATAGATTCGAGAGATTTACGAAGCCTACGTACCCACCGTCAATAAATCCTTGATAGATTGACTTCCCAACAAACATCTTAAATATTTCATCCGCTTTAGCTATTGGATCCACGTCTGAAAACCTTTCAGGGTATAAAACCTTCCCTATATAGTATGCATCTGCTAGAGCTACAGCAACGTTTGAATGATAGTAGTTAAAGGGTAGGAGGCCGTAAACACGTCCTTCCTTGAAAGCCTTTAAACTACAGTATTTCTGAGGTGATTTACTAAAGTCCTGCAAGACTGTGTTTAAGTTGTTCTCATCTATGAAGATTAGATCTGGTTGCTCGGCAAGCAAGTATTCGAAATCTAAGTTGATGAACCCGCTTGATTTAGCTACGGCGTCAGCAACGCTTTTCGTTGAAAGCCACCATAACGGAGGGTATGGAGATTGCGTGGCTGTAAATGGTTGAGCACCTCTATATGAAACCGCTCCGACAAAAACCTTAACGACTGATGTGTTCACGCCGTCTACCCTCCTACGTAAGTCATTCAGTATGGATTGAACGTAGCTTATGAGTTCTTCTGCTCTATCAACTCTATTTAAAGCCTTCCCAAGCAGTCTAAGTGCTTTATAGAAAGCCGTTAAGTCAGAGGACGTTACTGGTGAGTAATCTACGACTATTACGGGAGCTTCCACCTCCTGCTGTAACTTATCCGGGTCGTAGAATTGGACATAGGTAGAACTCATTATAACTAAGTCTGGTTTAACTGCTAGGATTAGCTCCGGACTTGGCGGTTTTCCAGGACCTCCCGGCCCGATAACAGGTAAGTCTTTAAAGGTGTTTGAGAAAGCCATAGCGTAATCCCTACCTACGGGACTCCACTGCTTCTCAACTTCTTCAACGCCGGCAAGCAATGAGGTAGCGTTTAAATACGTTATAAGCCTTAACATCCCAGGACCTACCGCTACAACCTTACCAACGTTTTTAGGTATCTTAACTGTTCTGTTCGTGAAATCCGTTATAGTTACGTACGTTTCCTGAGCTTCAGACACGTTAGTAGTTGGTTGCTGACCTTGCTTAAATGTTAAAGTTATTAAAGCTGTTGAAGCCACTATTAAAGCGATAACGACTAACGTAAGCATGACCTGCCTACTCAAGTTTCAACACCTCCAACCTTAACAGGGTATTTAAACGTTCTTTCAATCCCCCTCCCCACCACGGCTGAGGTTCCTACGCCGGCGCAGGCCGGACATAGGTAAGTACCGTTGACTACCACGGCTTTAGTAATCATTAATAACTCCCCGCATTTACCGCATCTAACGCTTTCGTATATACCAGCCCTCTCTATAGGCTCGACCTCAACCTCCTCTATCGTAAACTCCTCAACGGGTAGGTTAGCCATCTTATAAGCTAACTCCTCCCACACCCTACTTAATTTCTCACGATCTTCAGGAGTTCCTTCACGTCTTCGAACAACCTTATCAAATAGCTGCAGAGCTTCACTTGAGAAATACTTAGATCTAATCCTCTCTGAATCTACGTAAACCCGCACACCCCTCCATAAACCCCTCCTAACTAAAGTTACGGCGTTCTTCCCTAAGTCCACGTAGATCAAGCTATTATTGCCTAAGGTGCAGCCAGTCGCTACCTGAACGCCGTCAACCAAACAATTATTTACCTCAACAATAGCTAACAACTCCTCACCGACAGTTTCCTCCTCACCCGCCCTCAACACACCCAACCTCTCCATAGCTATTTCAGACATCCTTAAACCCAAAACAAGAAACGGACATAGATGCCCGTGAAACCACCTCGCCTTCTCAATCAAAACCTTATCAACCATGTTTATGCACCGTATAACCTAATTTAGTGCACCTATTTAAAGCTTACGTATGACTTACTCTACTTAGCTTCTACTTGTTTTGATTGATGTGTTTAATCCGTGGGTTAAACTTCAATATGCACTACAATATTGAAGCTTAGCTTTAAAGGGTTCTCTGTTAAGGATTTAAGCTGGTGGTAGTGAATGTCGTCTATTATTCAATCGCATGAGGTTTTGGAAAGGCTTTACGACTTACTCTACGGTTTGCTTGAGTTAAGGGATAGGTTGAGGCAGTTAGGTCTTGAGGTGTTGCCGGGTGGGTTAAGCGATTCCATAACTTTAGGTAGTGTTAAAGTTAAGACTTCATTCATAGCTATGCTGCGGAGGGGTGTTATAATGGACGTCACTAGCGTTGAGCAGGCTCAAATAGCTGAGGACGCTGGTGCGGTAGGCGTTATGGTTTTAGATAAGCTGCCTTACGACGTTAGAAGGAGTGGAGGTGTTGCTAGAACCGCAGACTTGAAGGTTATAGAGGAGATAATGAGGAATACTTCAATACCTGTATCAGCTAAGGTTAGGATAGGGCATTTCTACGAAGCGGTTTTGCTTGAGGAGGTAGGCGTTGATTTAATAGACGAGTCTGAAGTCTTAACCCCTGTCGATGAAAAACACCATATCAATAAGTGGGTTTTCAAAACACCTTTCGTGAATGGCGCTCGAGAACTTTGCGAAGCTTTAAGAAGGATTTCCGAAGGTGCTTCGATGATTAGATCGAAAGGTGAGGCGGGTACGGGCAACGTCGCTGAAGCCGTAAGGCATTTTAAAGAGATATACTCGGCGGTTAGGGATTTAACGGCTCACGCACACGACGAGGAGTATCTAAGGGATTACGCCAGAAAATGTCAAGTACAGCATGACCTCGTGTTATTAACCGCTAAACTAGGTAGGGTGCCGGTAATAACGTACGCGGCAGGAGGTATAGCCACACCTGCCGACGCAGCTTTAATGATGTGGTTAGGAGCTGACGGCGTGTTTGTGGGCTCAGGCATATTCAAAAGTAAGGACCCGGAAAACAGAGCTAAGGCGATAGTACTAGCTACCTCATTTTGGGACAACCCTGAAGTAGTTGTTGAAGCGCAGAAGATGGTTAGCGAGAAGGAAGCTATGTTAGGAATAGACGTTAAAACCCTCAAGCCTGAAGAGTTACTGCAGGTGAGGGGTTTATGACTCGAATAGGGGTTTTAGCGCTTCAAGGAGATGTTGAAGAACACATATACGCTTTAATGAAGGCTTCAAAAACAAGTAATTTAAACGTTGAAGTCGTGGAGGTTAAGAAGCCATCGCAGTTAGATAGCATCGACGGCTTAGTAATCCCAGGAGGTGAGTCTACAACCATAAGGTACTTAGCCTCGTATATAGGGCTTACACCAAAGTTAAAAGCAAAGATAGAAGAGGGTATCCCAACGCTGGCTACGTGCGCGGGTTTAGTAATACTAGCTAAGAAAGCAAGAGACGCCGTACTTAAAGAGCCGGAGCAGTCCTTACTAGGCGTTCTTAACGTGGAGGTTTTAAGAAACGCGTTCGGTAGGCAGAAAGACTCCTTTGAAACTAAACTGCTTGTTGAGGGGTTTGGAGAGGTTAAAGCTGTCTTTATCAGAGCACCTATAGTAACTGAAGTTTGGAATCCAGCTAAACCAATATCGAAGTTAAACCACCCTAAGTTAGGTGAGGTGATAGTTGCTGTAAAACAGGAAAACATTATAGGGCTAGCATTCCATCCAGAACTAACCACAACAGCGTTTCATGAATGGTTAATCAACGAAGCGATTAAATAAAGCGGTTGAAACTTAACTTCCTTAACGTATCACCTCTTAAAATCGCAACGTTAATTACTTATTAAGAAGCGTTAATAACGCGTTATCTACAAGCGTTGAACGCCCTTAAAAACCTTAGTATCTAACATTTCATGGGTAAGTCGCTTTATGCCGTTTACACCGCTTCACTTAGGGCCTGCGTTAGTTTTAGGGTATGTATTTAAGAAGGGGGTTCACTGGCCTACGTTCATCATCGCTGGCTTAATCGTTGATGTAGAACCCTTGCTAGTGTTTACAGGTTTGTTGAAGGATTACCCACTTCACGGTTACCTACATACGTTTCTAACGTCGTTGATTGCCGGGTCATTATTAGGTTATGGCATGTTTTACGTTGATAGGTTTTTAAGAACTTACTTTAAAGGCTTAGCTCTTGTGGGTGAAGGTCGCGAAGGTCTACGTAATTACGTATTAGCTGGTGTGTTAGGTTGGGCGCTTCACGTTTTGCTTGACGCCCCTCTCTACTACGATATTAAGCCGTTTTACCCGCTACTTACTAATCCGTTCTTAATAAGTCGGGATTACGTACATCTATACTTAAATTTAACGTTCCTTACTTTACTTGCTGGAGTGATTACATACTCAATAAACTTATTTAAAGTTAACTCCAGCATATACGGTCTTCCACAAACGTTAATGCAGGTAGGTACGTCGTTAATTCTTGCCAGCATACTCTTACTTTCAACGTTTAACCCGCTTTCACTCCCAACCTCTATAGCTGTAGTTACCTGCGGACTTACAGTACTCTACACCGCCATGACCTATTTAGTTAATCAACGAAAACGTAGAACATTAACTTCCCTAGCATGTATGTTAGTTGCTTTATCGATAATCACGTTAAGGTTTACCTACCTACGCATCCCATATAACGACGTGGAACTATTCCTAACTAAGTTGATAAACGACTGGCTGCTATCCACGTTACTACCGTGGGCTATGGTTCTAATAGGGTTGTTACTACTATACCACCCAGCGAGGGATTTAGCTAGGGAATTAAACAGCAGGAGATTTCTCCACATATACATAGCCTTAGTGATTGGGTGGACGTTAACGATAGTAGTAATCGGTATATTCGTGTTCACTACAGCACTCCTTCTAATGCTGTTAGAAATTACTAAAACCCGCGGTCCAGCCTCTATAGAATGAAATGCTAAGAACTTCTCAGGGTTCGTACCTACGTAAGCAAATTAAAGCTTACGTAGGTTTTCATCACCCCTTGTAATCCGCTCCGCGCCGTCCTTCGGGAGCGTGCCTCCCTCGGAGGACGCAGGGCTTCGTAGGAAGTCCCCCTCACCTAGATCACAGAGTTCATCCCATATCGTTAACATAACTTATATAGAGAGGAGTTAAAAATAGAAATCCTTAATACCTATCAACACCAATAAAAAGCGAAACTGTTTTCAGTAGACATGTAAGGAGCTTAAGCTATTCGTAGCCTTGCTTCGTAAGCTTCGTAGGTTAAGCTAAGAATAGATTTAAAGATAGGCTTTTATATAAGTATTTACAGAGGGTTTAAAGTTAATGAGTAAACTATCTAAGAACAAGAGATGGGTTATTTATACGGGCTTGATTCTATGGGGTCTCACGATTTTATTGACTTTTAATACTATAGTCTCTTTGAAAGTTCTGGCTAGTGTCTCTGTGAAAGTTCTGCCTGGTTTGGACATAACTGCCCTGGCTTTAATCCTGATCCTGCTCGGAGTAATTAACATCCTGACATGGAGGAAACGGAGTAAACTTATGGAGAGGACTCGTTATGTGCTCCCCTTAGCTATATTAGTAGCTTTCTATGTAGTAGCTTGGGTTTTAAACTTTACGCGGAACTTACTATCTCTTAACGACTTAATCGAGATTCTCTACTTCGCTATTATATTCTCTACAGTGTTTACCGCTGTAGTTATACCGGTTTCACTCTATATTTACAGAAGAAGGTGGAGGATCTTCAACCTCACTAGTGAAACGAAACAACGTGAACACACATCATAAAATATGGCGTGTTGGAGTTTAAGCCTTTAAAACATTAAGTGATAAAACTACTTTATTAGATGCTTTAAAGATGGGTGATTTTTCTTGAATCTCCGTCGAGAAGTATTTCCAATTTACTGTAATGTTACGTATCTTATCGCTAGTGTTTAACCTCCATCCATGTATGTCGTTTGCGCAGATAATCCCCGAAATCACTACGGCTTCTACTCCACCGCCTGGGAATGTGGAAGCGCTTGCTAGGTAGAGACCTCTTATAGGGGTCTTAAAGTACGGTCTTCTCGTGTTAATTGATTGATCGAATGCGTATATTGCTCCTTCAGGCATTGATGTATATCTTTCGAAAGTTTTAGGTGTCGCTA
>NBVN01000003.1 GCA_003056265.1 Zestosphaera tikiterensis
GCCTATTTAATTCCAGTTATAACATATCCATTAAATCCAACTACTCCCATTTACGGATATCTAAAGAAACTCTAGCAATTTCAACTATAATGGGCTATCTCTAAGCCATGTTATGTAAAGACAAGTACATTTAAATTAAAAATAGCTTACTTAAAATATGAAGTCTTAATAATTTATTCAAGCTAATAAGATATTGGGCCCGTGGCCTAGCCAGGATAAGGCGCCGGCCTTCGGAGCCGGAGGTCCCGGGTTCAAATCCCGGCGGGCCCGCCACATATTAACTCAAGGTTTCTTTAGTTTTAATGCTGAAGGAATTCTCAACGCTAATCTACACGACTTATATTTCTGTGGGCTTTTCTCGTTTCCACTAGATAGTATGGCCAGAAAGCAAGCCACTTATTGAGGATAACTCCCTATCCTACATGTACATAGTCACTATATTTCTTAATCTCATCTACTGGCGGTAGAGGGTTGTAAAGCGCGTTTTGCCTCAATAGCTTCTGCCCCCTCTTTGTATTTCGGAGCTTGAGTCTAGGCCTTCATCAACTATAACTATTTTTGCGTCAGGCCTGGCTACTCTAAGCATTTCCCTAATGGCGAGTTCCTGCTCTTCGAAGGTGTTTATACTGCCCACATGGAAGACTCCGTCGAAGCAGTTATCTTTCAGGGGTAGGTGGGAGGCGTTACCCTAATTAACACAACGTTCCAATGCTTTTTAGCAGTCCTTCTGGCATATCTCATCATGCTAATCGATATGTCAACTCCTATCACTAGGCCGTTCTTCCCAACCATCTTCCTCAGTAAGGGAGGATTCTTTCCGGTACCCGTGGCCGCATCGAGAACCTTATCCCCTTTTTCAACTTTAGTAGCTTAGCTCATTTCCTTCGAGCCCTCATCTTCAGCCCAAGCGTAAAGATTGGAATTATCCTATGGAAAAGCCTATAGTACTGTTCAGCGTTCTCATCATACCACTTAATCCACTGCTTATCCCTACCTGAGACTAGAGAGTCTGGAAGCGTATCTATAATGCCATATTGCCCACGCTGTAGACACGCCCGCATCTAGTACATTGCAGCTTGCCCTTACCCAGGAAGACTAAGGGTGCTCTACAGAGAGGGCACCTTAGAAACTCCAGCACTACATCGTCATACCGCTGCATGGAATATCACCCCTCTACGGGATTACTTTAAGCCATGGAACTTGTTTGAAGTCCTCGTCGAATGATGCCAGTTTTTCTATACCTCTGTGTTTGCAGGTTAATACTATTTGGGCATCGTTTGGCGCTAGCCTGTAAGCCTTGATAGTCTCGACAAGCTCGTCTGGGTTCTGGTAATCCCTTAGTACAGTTACTTTGAAGTCCTTAATGAAGCCGTTCACCCTCTCTATGGCTTCTTCGGGGAATCCGTGTTTGGCTATATGCTTCCGGAATGGGTATTTTCCCTCAACACTGTGTTTTACCCGGGCAATCTTTGCGCCAGTAGTATAGAGCAACTCATTATATACTATTATGGGGACGGCCATACCTTCTATAATTGCTTCCCTGACAACCTTTTCTGAGACGCTAGTTAGCTCTGTCTCGAAGAGAAAGTGATAGATTACGTTTGTGCCGAGGCATATCATTGGACCTGAGCCTCCTCCTCAAGCTCCCGGAACTCCTCAACAGAGGATTTCCCGAGAACACCCCTATACTTCTTGATTAACTCGTCCATACCCTCCTCCACAATAACCTTATACTCCTTACCCTCCTCAAGGTCTACATTACCCAAAGGCTTAAGCACGCCATTCTCGTACCTGACACGTATAACCTTGGACACTTCCCAGCCCCACCTATAAATAATGTTCCTCAGAGTAATTATTCTTTCCTTACAAGGTGTTTCTAGATTATCCTCCCCGACATCCAGTACAGATAATCATCGTTGAAGCATATTCCCAGTCTATGGTTCCTACTGGAAACTCCATTTTTACATCCTTGACATTTGGAGTCGGATGTCCTGGATTCAAATCCCAGCAGGCCCACCTAACTGAAGCAGTTAAATATTTGGTTTGTAGGTAATTATAGTGTTTAATGGTTCTCACCTTGGGTGTGGAGGGAAGGTGGGTGTGAAACCTCAAGGCTTAGGATGTGTGGCTTTCCCTAAAGCCCGAGCGTCCCCCACCGAGGGATCACCTCCTTAATCACCACGTGATGGGAGACGCGGGTTAGGGCTTTAGGTGAGGTTGTCATGAACGGGGGTGAGGGCGATAACAAGCCACCGATGAACTCAAGAGGATGGCCGAACCTAATGAACCCCAAAGCCTACATAGGACTACAAACACCTATGTAGGCTGAACCCCGCACAAAACGACTTACTATTTACTTGTTAATGCTTTACAGTACTCCTAGGAATTATAAAAGGAGATGCTATACTAATATATAGGCTAATATATAGGTGTGGTGATGCATTGTAATCAGTGTTGAGGAACTTAGAAAGATTGTAAGGGAGGAAGTTAGGAGAGCTCTTTTAGAAGCCCTGGTCGAGTTGTTGCCGGTTGTTAATGAAGAGGAGCAAAGAGAGATAGAAATGATTGCTGGTAGGCCAAGTGATTATTCTGAGGAGGAGTTCATGGATTGGGGTAGCGGGTAAGAATACATCGTAAGGCTCATCGCTTCTTAGAAAGCCTTCATGGAAATAAGAAGAGAATTATTGAGGAGAAGCTAAGGGAGCTTGTGGAAGCACTTAAGCATGGCGTCTTGCCTTATCGTAGGCTTGATATCTGCAGACTTAAAGGTGAATGGAAAGGCTTTCTACGTCTTCGAGTTAGCGATATAAGGATTATATTTAAAATAGATTTTAATGCTAAACAATACACATTTACCACATCCATTATAGGAGGAGCGCTTACAAATAACTCAGTTCAAAATAGCAATTAAACAACACAATGCATAAGTTAATTAAGTTAATATTGAAACAATAACATCTTTAGACACGCTATCCCAACTATCTAGAAAATCTCTATAGAAATCCCCGTAAACTCTCTTTAAAACACTAATAACATCTTCATCATATATAAGCATAGCTAAAACCATACATAGAACAATATGCAGTAAGACCAATAAAACTCCTAACACACTTAAACCATTGAGAGGAAATTCGTGACGGAGTGGCCGAGTGGTCCAAGGCGGTGGGCTCGAGACCCACTGGCGGTTATACCGCCGCGCTGGTTCAAATCCCGCCCCCCGGCATCATTCCTCTGTAATTTCCAACGCTTCCCCGGGTAGCTGTTGTAGTAATACGTGTAGTAATACGGGTAGTGGTTCCCTTGATTTCTAATTTCCTGTATTAGAGACGTATTATAGTCGGAGGTTCAGCTTTTTGAGGCGGGGGTGAGGTTGGAGCTTATCCTTATTCATCAGCTATAGGTATTTTCATTGGTTGGGTTTGACTAATTTAGTCAAACCAAATTTATATAAGGGTGTCTACCTAGTTAGACGTGAGGGTGGGTCCTCATGGTAAGGCTTATTGCCCGGTCTCTCTCCATTATTATGGTTGTACTACTAGTACTACCCGAAGCAAATATCATTTTTGCTGAGAACACTCTATTAGGGCCGGCCTTCAATAGCGTTCAGAAAATCCCCGTGGTAAAACCCTCTAGGGATTACCTACCGGCAAATTACAGTCACGCCTTGAACCTCATATTTAATTTTAAAACCGATCAGGGGTTAAAGAGGGAAACAGGTATTACGACTACATTGATTAGTGACAATACTGTTAGAATACATGCCTACAACTACTACACTAACTACTTGGCAATAGCCGACTTAGACCTCGTAACCCTGGAGAAGAAAGTAAAATACGTCTTCTCCCAGTACTATAATGAAACACCACATATGTATGGACCAATTATCCGGATCAACGGCACAGCCTACAACTTCATAGAACAAATGACTAATTACGGTGTCCCAGCCGGGATCCTGGGGTCAACAGATGTCGGCGCCAACACTATTGTCGTGACCCGCGTCATGGGTTTTGACCTTCCACCGATTGAGTTAAAAATCGGTAGAGATGATACTGCTCGCCGAGACAAAGGCTATATAGTGATCGCCAGCCTCAATAAAAACAGCGCGGACACATATATTCTCGATCTCGGCGCGGTAGTTGATAGAGCATTAGGTGGACCAGGCATAATAAATAGTATTCCATTCGATGTGAGGGCATTGAATAGTGCGAGCATCCGCTTCAATGGATCTACTATGAGCCTTGCACTCACGAGCCTTGGATGGCCCGGCGCCCCCGTGTATCAAGGCTGGATAGACTACGTCGATGGATTAGCGAGGATAGGCGAGCGTATAAATAATACTCATGTAAAGCTCTTCGCGGGGACAATAATAGCGCAGATCGATCTAGGGGATATGAAGGTTATTAATGCATCCTTCGTGTACTCGAAGGAATATAACTCCTTCTCCATAGGTAAGCCCCTCAGTGACGGTGGATTCCTAGTACTACTCGTCTCAGTTAATTCAGTAGTATTCGTTAAGGTAGGCAAGGAACTACGCATAGAATGGGTAACTAGGATAGACCTACCTGCGATAAACCCTGATAATCCTGGGTGGTTCATCAACCACTTTAAAATAGCTGAGGCCGGGAATGGGTACGTGGCTTTACTACCGTTTAACCTCGTGCAAAAAGGCTGGCCGAGGGAGAAACCCGTGGTAGTCTACCTGGATAAGAGCGGTCGCCTCAAGTGGAGTGCGCAGCTGCAGCCAGTGACATGGGTGCATACTGATATAGCTGAGTTATCCGCAGATAACGATACCATCTACGTTGTATGGTCTAGTAACTATGACAATCCCCCTGGGAAACTATCATGGATAACGATGTTTGATGAGAGTGGGGAAGTGCTCGGGTCATTTAGGAACGCTGTAGGCATAGAGTATAACGCTGGCTTATTCACGGAGGTGCATGGGAGGCTCGGGAGAGATAGGACGATAATATGTAGGCCTACAGGCTATCACATATTTCATAGAGGGGGCTTTGAGGGATGGATTGACGCCATGTACCTGCTCAACGACTATGACACTATGGAGCTAGGGGAGAACAGTCCCTTCAGGGATTTCAGGAGTAATGATGCTGACCTTGAGAAAGGCGAGGGGTGGATTGTTTCAAGTAATCCGACATGGCTGAATGTCTCCTACGGCTACACCGGGGTAGGCATAGCATACTATAAGCACCCTATCCTCGTTAAAAGCGGGGAATCTATAACCATCAATAATACATATGTTGACACCCCACAGATAGTAACTGTGCTTAGGGATGTAGAGAGCACAGTAGAATTCACACCATCCTTCGTCTACCCAGTAGCCATTATGCCTGATGAAATAGACTTTGGACAGGTTCACATAGGGGAGGAGAAAGCTGTTGATGTGGAAGTTGTATGGCTATCAGATATGTCTGGCACAGCAAGGGGCTACATCTACCACATTCCTAAAGCCCCATTCAAGCTCGGCGACTTATTCAAAGTGGAGGACGCCCATGTCGGTAATCATGTGCGTGTGAGAATGTACTTTAAGCCTGATAAAGAGGGGATAGCTACAGATATATTTGGCCTAGGCGCCATGATATATCCGGGAGTAGGCTACCCGGATCCATCTAGATTAGATTATCCTAGGCAAACAATCCCCGTGAGGGGAATCGGTGTTTCACGGGATAAGCCCATTGTTATCAATATATCTAACTGCCCAGTTAGTCTAGGGCTTTCGGCATCCTACATCTCTATGCCTCCCTTCATACTGCCCGGTTCATCCTATAGGGAGTCAATCTACATAACCAACATAGGTAATGCTGAGGCAGTGTTCATTCACGGGATCCTAGTGCTACCTGGGAGCACCGTTATCTCCGTTAAGGGAGCTGATGAGGTTATAGGCCTCGGCAACGAGAGCCTGGATCCATTCTTCGCAATAGCTACAAAACTCAAGCCCCTGGAGACTAGGAGGATAGATATCTACATGAGGATAACGGCGGAGCTAGCGGATCGCAACAGCCCCTACAGGAAGCTGGGCCTAGAGCGGGCACCACATGGAGCTGTGCCCATGGAGATAGCGGCTCTACCACCTGCTCTATGGGAGGAGGCTTGGAGCTACTATAAGAAGAGCGATAAACCCCATCTCGTCGTGGACGCTGCGCTCAGAATGTACAATGACTACGTGGCCGGCATAGTGATGAAGCTGGGGGAGATGCCGGAGGATGAGCTGAATGATGCGCTAGTAAACTTGTGGATGAGTAATCAATACCTAGCCGACTACCTTGACATCGTATCCTTCAGAATGGCCATGGGCGACTGGATGTTCAATGAGACGGCTGCTTCCATAATTATTGGGGCTAATGGAGAGGTGTTGAATGCCAGCGGTATAAAGGTCAATAATACGACGAGCATGCCTAGGAGCAGTGTGCTGAGGCTTGAATCCATACTCCCAGGTATGGTAGGGGTTCAAGCTGAGAGCGATGAGCCCGGGCTCATATGGTATCTCAGAGAGCTCTTTAAGCCCAAGGAGTTCTTGGAGACCGCTGGCCAGGGCCTTATAGGTCTGGGCGAGGGAGCTATCCAGGCCTTAACTTTCGACTTGGTGAAAATCGATGCGAAGAACGAGTACCAGGCCGTGGGGAAGACCATAGGCTATATAGCTACTAACGTGGAAATGCTTGTGGCGAATGCGGCCAGCATAAGCAAGTCCTTACCCGGGCTTTTACCCGGTCTCAAGAGTGCAGTAACTAACTTGGCGACTGCTGGTGTGAACACTGTAAAGGTTGTTGGCTCGGGCTTGGTAACGGGTTTTAAGTCCTGGCGTTTATCGAAAATGTTAGGTGGTGTAGGCCCCGCCTTGTTGATGAAGCTCTTCAAAGTCGAGTCCACAATTCCTGTCAATATCCCGATCCTGAAGAAAACCATAGAGATACCCTGGGAGCTAAGTTTCCTCGAGAACTATAAGACGCTGCTAGGCTTCGAATACCTAATCCCGACTGAGGGGAAGACAGTCTATGGTAACATCATCAAGCTTGCCGAGAACAAGAATTTCGGGGGATGGTATATAGGTATAGGCTACACTCTCAACAAGGTCATAGAAGTAGATGGTAAGTTGGTCTATCCTGGGTGGTGGCACTACTACCTTAAATCCGGCAAGCTAGTCGTATACAACCCCGAGATAAAGGGATATACGGAGGAGCTCCTACCTATTCTCCAGCCCCTCCTAGGTGCAATGAAGGATTTAGCGATAACAGCCTACCGGAACCCTGCAGTCACCTACTTGACTACCGGCCTCGCACACAATGCGTACTCACTTCTCTGGGGGGACATGTACAACCTTCTCCAGCTATCCTATGGGGACACTCTTTCCCGGGTAAGCTTCAGCGCAGACCCCAACGAGCTCCATATCAGGCCATCGCCCTATGTGGGTAGCCTTGATTCAGACATTTATATACAGACTCGCTTTGAGAACCTAGCTAATGCGACTGCGCCAGCCTACAATATTACTGTCAGGGTTTACCTGGAGGGTCCGGTTAACGCTTCCACGATTACTGTGTGGGATGCCAGTCATCCTGAAGCGTTTGACGGCTATAGAGTCAGTGTTGATGACGGTAGGGTAGTTGTAGAGGTGAGGTTCACTAATATAACGCTACCCCCGAATAAGAATCCACCCGAGGGTGAGGGGTGGGTGACTCTGAAGCTCAGATTCCTGGGTGATGCTAGGCCTGGAGACAGCATTAGGGCCTATGCCGATGTCTACTTCGACTATAACCCGCCAGTCAGAACCAACACGGAGTCTACAACATATGACCCAGATCCCCCTGAGGTAAGCATTAATGCTTCTGTTGAGCCGGGTAAGATCAGGGTGAGTCTCACATGTCTCGATAGTGTTTCAGGATGCAACTACACAGTATTGATGTTGCGGAAGGGTGTGAACCCGCTGGCTAACGAGACCCTGCTGGAGCCGGGGCCTGGAGGTGTCTACGAGGTGAGCCTAGAGCCGGGAACCTACACTCTTGTGGCCATAGGCATTGATAATGCTGGTAACAGAGTCTGGAGCAACACAACTATAAATGTGCCGGGAATCACTACGAATACACCCTGGGGCAACACCACGACTATAAACGTGCCGGGAACTACTAGCGCCACGAATGAGAGTGAAAGCCGTGGTGGAGGTAGTGGTATCCCCATCTGGATCTACCTGGCAATCCCCCTGGTAGCGGTTGCCGCTGTGATCCTTGTAGTTAAGTTGCGACGTCCTAAGAGCTAGTCAAAATCTCCACCATTTTTCCTCGGTAACGATTAGCCATATGTTTTTCAAGTATCACCACTTTCATAATCCTGCTCCTGCCCCTTTTAGTTTGCCTAGTGCCTTATCAGCTATGGCTTGAATCTCCGGGCATAGGATTCTCACAACCACTATGTAGTTTTATTTTAATCTCTACAGCACGTGAAAGGGGTTTTCGCGAGAAATAAGTATCCACTTATCCAATTCGAGCCATGAGTCAACATGACGACTACTAACACCTAATCCAGTAAGCTCCTCTATACGCACTTCCTAGCTATATTCCCTTCCCGCTGTCTTATCAGCTCAATCATATCAATATCCTGAGATATCTGTTCTGGCTGAATCCACGGTATTTAGCTCCTTAACGATTTCCTTACTTACATTATCTGCTGGACCGCCTATTACATGTATCCAATATAGCGCCTCGTAAAGCAGTTCCGTCTTTATAGATGTTGATAAGTGAAAAATATCAATTAGATATATTTAGATGTCTTTATTTATGGATTTGTTGAGTTTCGACATCGATGATGATGGTGAGGTGGGTGAGCGTTAAATGAATTCAAGTTCGATGTAGGGAGTTATGAAGGAATGATTAGCTCCCGCAGTCGGGCTTGAAGGATCCCATAGGCGATGAAAACCTACGTAAGCATTGATCTACTTACGTATGTGCGAACCCTACCTAGCAACTTATTAAGTTTGACCAGTACGTTTAACACAGTAACCGTTACCTAGTCACTCTACCAAATTCTCCTGATATTGCATTATAAATCTTGGCTTACATAAGTTGCTTGTAAATGTAGGTATACAATATTTCATGCTAAACTTTATCATCCTGTTGATGTCTTTAGAGCTCACCTATCTCTCTGAGAAATTCTTCAAGTACTTCCTTAGATATTATCCAGAAACCGCTTTCTATGAGCTGGTCTATTACCTGCTTCGCCTTAGGGATCAATCCCTTATACTTGGCTAATGTTATTATACCTAGCGTACTCATCACTTATAACCCCAGCTTCTTAGCTAGGTTTCTCGTGTCCCTGTCGTCTACGAGTAGCAGATCCGCGTTACGCTTTAGTGCTAGAACTATTGCTTCTGCTTCGTCAGTATTTACAAACTCTTCAAGAAGAGCTACCAGCCTCTTATTACCAGCTTTACCTACATCTATGAAATCTGCTCTCACTATCTTCTCACTACCGGGCTTATTCTCAACCGTTATCTCCTTCCAGACCGCTTCCGGGATAAGTATTTTCCTGAAGAGTTTCTCTAAGATATCTAAACGGCATATCTTGACGAATGCAATAATAACGCTTGAATTAGAGACAACGAGAAGCTCTTCCTTTCCCCTACCACTTTCTTGTCTTTTTCGCAAGCTTCTTGGCAAGCTCCAGGTCTTCCCTCAACTCTTCTTCATCGTAGTGTAGTGGTATACCTTCTCTAGCTAGCAGTTCTAGGAAGTCCCACTTCGAAAGACTAGCTATTCTCCTAGCCTGACCCAGACTAGCTATACCTTTCTCGTAAAGCCTCAACGCTAGCTCTACTCTGAATCTCCCCTCAAGCTCGTCAGGAGGAACCCTAAGACCCTCAGGAACCTCAATAACAACACGCTTAGCCCTAGTTTTAAACACTCATAACCCCCTCTACAGAGATACTTATACTTGTGGAAGATATTAATCTTAAACTACTTCAAGATAAACTAAGCTTTAACAACATTAACATCATTAAACCTCCAAGCCAAATATACTGGAAGAAAGTATGTATGAAAAACTATACCTATATGTCCTAGTAATTAAGGACACTTCCTTATAAGGATTGATCTCTCGAGCCGTAGGTCCCGGGTTCAAATCCTGGCGGGCCCGCCACAGAATTGAGGCCACTTATTTTCATATGATCTCTGCTTCATTTTATTTGGTTGTATTCATGAGCTAGCATTAACCTTACCGCATTTAATCAAGTTGAAGTTGTTAGATGTTGAGTATTGATAATGTAACCAACGCCGTTAGGGTTTTCGTCGTAAATCAGACGCAACCATCTATTCTTAAGCCTCCTCACAAACTTCCTTGCTGGTATGAACCTATCTGGTACATTCTCTATGTACTTTACTTAGCATGTGCATCGCCAAACTTTTTAACATTAACTTCTCTCCCCTCTGCGTACCAAGTGGTAATAGCGTATGCCTAGGATTACTGCAACTACCAGCGCGGGAGGACTCCTGAAAGCCATAGCTATGTCAAAGAACATGGGTATTAAACCTAGGTAACCTGAATGTCTGATCCACGAGTATATTCCATAACAACTTATTAGCTATATAGTTAATCCTCTCAATGCTCTCATGAGCTTTAAGATGAGCTTTATAACTAAGGTAGTGTATATAAGACCCTAAGATAAACATAGACCATCCAAGAACGCGTAAACCAGCACTAGTGATATTAAGCTTTAAAAGAAAACCCATAACCACGCTAAAGAATAGAATATGAGGGTAAACTTAAGAGCGATGAGAATGTTTTTCTTCAACATCACTTTCACTAATGCATGTAACCTAGCTTTTAGCACTTGGGTTTACAACCTCTTCATGAGATAACCTTTAGCCACGGCACCCTCTTGAAGTCCTCGTCGAAGGTTAGGATCACGTCTATACCATAGTGTTTACAGGTTAGTGCTATTATGGCATCGCTTGGCAGAAGCTTGTAGCTTAGCATGGTTTCGTAAAGTTCCTGCTCGGCATAAATGCTTGGTACTAACCTTATGTTTAATCTCCTGATTAATTCTCTCACTGCATTAACGACTTCCCCTGGATATCCATGTTTCTTCACCCATCTCTTCACTGAGTGAATCCCTTTCACACCATGTTTATGTTCTAGGTAATGTACTGTTGATGTATAGATTATCTCGTTATGGACAACCATATCTATAACGTAGTCTCCAGGATTTTCTTCTAGTAGAGTTAGAACCTGGTCTGTCTTAGGCGTATTATGGAGGATATGGTAAAATATATTAGTGTCTAAGAAAATCAAGAAAGCCACGTCTCCTCCAAGTACTTCTCTAACTCCTTCTCGTCAGACCTGCCTAAGATGCCGATAATGTCTTTCAACCTACTCCTAAGATTTCTTTCGATCCTCACCTGAACTTCCTCACCTTCCTTAAGCTCTAAAGACTCTAAAGGCTTCAACACACCATTCTCGTACTTAACTCTAACAACCTTGGACATCCAGCTACACCCAATTATATTTACGGCTTTAAAGGGTTAAAAACGTGTTGCGATAGGATAAAAACTTACCATAACAGAATCACCAATCATTTATCTGACAATGTTACAAATCCTACATGACTTCATGCAATATTTTAACATGGACGCCAGCCTTCGGAGCCGAAGATCCTAGACTCAAATACTGGCGATCCACCACAAAACAGGTATTAGCTATTCATGATAATAGTTATTTAATTACAGTCTCTCGCACTGGTCCTAAATTTTTCAGTATTACGATTTTGTCTTTCTCTCGGAAGGTTATCTCTAACTTCTCGAAGAAGCCTTCACGACCCAAGATCATTATATCTGATGCTATGTAATCGGTGAATGCTATAGGTATTGTTAGCCATTTTGCCTTTTATGTAATTCCTCGATATTCTCAGATATTCTTACTTACTTTCCCTACTCTCAAAGCTTAAAGTTTATATTTTAGGTAAGTGAGTATATATTCTTGGAGTTGATGAGGGGGTTTATCCACCTAATAGAATAGGTGGATCCCTGAGGAAAAATATCGTAAAGATGGGAGAGAGGGGTAAGCGTATGCGGGGGTGCTTGGGTCGCCCCTAAGAGCCTCCGCAGTGAAGGATGAAGCCCGACAGAGCGGAGGAACAAAAAATGAAGGGATGAAGAAAGTAGTTAAGAGCTATTGAGAGCGATTAGGAGTATCGTTCAGACCTGAACCCTACCTATACCTTCTATTTCTATGTTTACGTGTTTCTTAAGGTACGCTTTCACATATCCACCAACACCTGCGAGATATGCTGGCTCAGCATTATCGAAGCTAATCCCAGCGTACTCTGCTACGCTCGTATGAAACAAGCTTATCGAAGCACCACTGTCCACTAAGACATAGACAAGGATCTTGCCATGAGAACCTATAAGCCGTACGGGTATAATCGGGTAATACCTCCTACGGCGCTCAACATATTTAAACTCCACACTACCAGCCATAGTTGGTGAAACCTCTACACTGTTTCTCTAGAGAATATCTTAGCCTCCCCCAGCTAGACTACTAGAAGGTCGTGGCTTGGAACCTTTATGATGCCATAGCTTCCTCTCTCATAACCCTTCTCCTCCATTATCCCCTCCAGTTCTTCCAGAGTACGAGCATATGCTATAACTCTCCCATCTACAATAGCGGCCCAATGACCCTCTGGAACCTTATCCAGCTCACCCTTCTTAATAACCTCGATAGGCTTACTCTTCAACCATACCACCCCAGTTCTCTAGCCCAGGTACTACTTACGTATAGGGCTTAATAATCGTGCTATGATAACACTCCGCAAATCTCCTCCCAGTATCTTCCTTTAACCTCTTCGTGATTCAGAAGCTCTATAACAATAAAATTACGTCTAGGCTAGGATAGATTATTCAGGGGGTGAAAGTGTCCCTTACTGTTAAGGCTACCTCTTTAAGATATTTTTGACTTGAAATCAGTATGCCCTAGCTATGTATGACTAGGTTGTAGATACTTGCTTTATGTTTCTTAGCACATCCTATCTCCTATCTGACCTTTCCTAGCTCTTAAAGCAACTTTCGGTTATAACGCTACGTTGGAGACTCTAACTTTTATGAAACATCTACTGTTCTTTCCTCAATTCTAGTTTAAGACCTTGTTCCTTCAGTCTTTCAAAATCTTCATCTTTTGATACTAAGATAAGGTCGTTTGCGATAGCTGTTGCTGCTATAAGTAAGTCGGCATCAGAAATTAATTGCCCTTTCTGCTTTAATGATGTGTAAAGTTCACAGTATTTTAACACTACTTTATTATTAATGCTTAATACCTCGAAGCTCTTCTCAAGCAATTGTTTTGCTTTGCCCCTCTTTCTCGGAGGTATACCTCTAAGTATTTCTATCATAGTGATTATGGAGATCGCTCCTTCCTCATATACACCTCTCCTAAGGTTATCTATCAACACGCTTGTATCGATTAACTTCATCTAAGTTTAAATCCCCTCCTAAACTCCTTACTGGATTCTAACATCCCCTCAAGATCTTCCTCACTAAGTAAATACCTAAGTTCCTCAAAAGCCCTACTCGCCCTAGAGGTTTTTGCCTCCTTATACAATTCCAACAAAAAACCACTCCAGTCCCGATTCTTTTTTTCCCTCTCAAGCAATTCCTTAACCTCTCTTAAAACAGATATAGTAGCATACTTCCTCAACTACATCACCATATAACTATATAGTTAAGCAATTATAAATCTATAAACCTACCTCTTCATACCTAATGAAAAAGTCTTTAATTGCGGGGGGCTTCACTACCTTAGACTCCCGCATCGTTCTACTAAACCCCCTTAAGCAAATGCGGAGGAATCCATGAGGAATGAAGACAAACACAGGATCAGACCTCTAGATTCCTTAATACTTCTTGAGTTCTCTCTTTGTATTGATGCTTAATAGTAACTTTTGATGTAGGTTTTAAGCCTACTTTCGATAAGTTCACTAGTTCACTACACGGTATTATTAATGTTATACAACGAAGATTAAGTATTAGCTTAAACCAACTTTTGTAGCTTATCTATAAGTGTCTTGTAGTCTTTATCGTCAAGTAAGTAGTAAGACTCAACTCCAGCTTTTAGAGCGTTATATTTCATGGTCTTGTCATTAGTAATCAGGATGCCGTTAACGTGCTTGGCTACGGCTATGTAATATGCGTCGACTGCTCTGCACCCAGTTAGGAGAGCTGTTTCCGCTGCCTTATTATGAACAAGCTCTTCCCCCATAACGTTTACGTGTTCAAGAACCAATCTACTACATTAACGAATTGTTCCGGCTTGATACTCCTCACTAGCACACCACGAAGCTCTATCTCGAAGAGGAAAGGTTCGTAGATAAGTAAGCCTAGATTAGACAGCCTATCAAGAATAGCTCTCGCCCTCTCATGTCTATCCCGTCTTTCAGGATAGAGGAGGTAATAGTCTGCAAAGACACTAGCATCAACTATGGCAATATCGATAGTCTGCAAAGGCACTATCTCCTCTCTTCCATATATTCACCAACAACGTCCCAATTCGCTTTAAACCTATATCCGCACGCCTTCTCACTAAACCCTCTAAAAACTTTTCTAGCAATTAAGACCTTTAACTCCTCTCCCTCGCTAAGCTCAACATTGTCAAGAGGTCGTAACACACCCTTCTCGTACCTAACTCTAACAGCTTTAGACATTCTCCACACCGATATAGAAGATGTGTTTCTGAGCTAATTAGTCTTTTCTATAGCTTGCCTTTCACATTTAGCGTTCGTAACCACACGTGATAATAGTTGTATTTTCTCAACTCCTAGATATTAAAGCGTTTATTTCCCTCTAGAGGTTTAAACCTTTAGTACCTCATCACTTATGGAAGTGCTTTATAATTAGATGTTTATCCTCACGTCTATAAAACTGGTGTAGAACCTTTTAACAACGAGGTTTGCTAAAAAGAAAAATATCGCTGGAGTCGACGAGAGTTAAAAAGAGAAGGTAGTAGGTTAACTGGCGGAGATGATTGAAACTCATGGGAATAAAGCTCTCTTGTTTTGGATGGTTTATATAAAGAGCTATTGGTGTTGTTGAATCTCTAATAGCATTCTTTTAGCTTCTTCTCGATATTGAGGGTTGGGGCTGTAAGTAAAGGCTATCAACGCCATCTTACACATTCTCTTTCCCCACCCAGAGACTAGGCGTTCACCTTCTGGACGTTCAGCAAGTTCTTTTAATTCTTTTGGAGATACGTAAATATTCTCTCCTTTCGTTGGCCTTTGATTTATAACGCCCACTGGAATTATGAAAGCAAAATCTACGATTCTTTTTTCTTTATCTATATAGAGTACGGGATGCATGGTAGGTATAGGTGGCACCTGAATTAATAAACCTGTTTCCTCCTCTACTTCTCTAGCCAATTCTTCACCAATAATTTTTTCGTTCCTTGCTCTCCAAATATTTTCCTCTTCCATCGTACCTCCTGGAAGTTCCCAATCCCCTTCATATAAGCAAGGAGCTTCAGACCCCTCTCTTTTTCGTCTTCGCAAAAGGAGTTTCCCACCTCCATCAAAGATTCCAGCAAAAAGACCTACCCTTACCTCCATAACCATCACCGTCTTGACTCATCCGGAAATGCCTTCCAAAGTTAAGAGTTAGAAAAAGATTAATAACTCCTTTCAAGCAACCTTATAAGTAAGCTTTTGACTAAGCTAAACCTTGCGTTGAACACGGGTGAACGTTTTTAAGTTTTATGATTTTAAGCTGAGGTTCTTATCGTGTGTTAAAGCGTTTTGTTTAAGTATGTGTTTTCATATGTGGAGGGGGTGTATGAACTTAAGGTTGGGTGAACTACATCCTGAAACAGTTAAGTATATCGTAAGTGTTGATCCACGTAAACGAGCTTCCCTCGGCCAATTCTTTACTCCGAAGAGTTTACGTAATGAACTTTTAAAGCATGTTCCAAAGTTTCATAACCCGAAAGTTTTAGATCCTGCTTGCGGTACTGGGGAGTTTCTGTTATCAGCTAGTGAATACTTCATCGATCCAGACCTTCATTGCTGGGAGGTAGATCCTGAACTTGCTGAAATAGCGAAGAAGGTAGTTCCGAAAGCTAAGGTTGAGAACGTAGATAGTCTACTAACCCTTTTTGAGGAGAGGTTTGACGTCATTTTAAGTAATCCTCCATACTTTGAGTTTAAACCGTCTGAGGAGGTTAGGAGGAGATATGAGGAGATACTTTACGGGAGGGTTAACATATACGCTCTCTTCATATACTTAGGTGTAAAGTTGTTGAAACCAAACGGTTATTTAGCTTACGTAGTTTCTTCCTCAATGAATAACGGCGCTTACTTTAAGAAATTAAGGGAGTTCATAGTTAAGAACTGCGATATTACATACCTTAAAAGGATTGACAACCCACATATATTCTCCGACCCCAGATATAGGGTTAACCATACATTTCAACTCCTTGTCTTAAAGAAAACTAAAAACACAGGTAAGTACGTATTCAAATATAAGGAGGTTTTAATATTCAGCGAAAACCACGAATACCTTAAGAAAGTGTTTAACGAAGCACTAACGCTGAAGGACTTAGGGTATAAGGTACTAACTGGGAGAGTAGTGTGGAATCAACATAAAGATAAACTTACTCAAAACCCAGGAGAGGGAATCCCGCTAATTTGGGCTCACAACATTAAAAAAGGGAAGCTAATACTCAATAACAACGTCAAAAAACCTCAATACATCATATGGCCGGAAAGCAAAGCGGATAAAGGACCCGCTATAGTCGTAACCCGCGTTGTTGGACATCCTAAAAAAGCCTCACTTAAAGCAGCCCTCATCCCTCCAAACATAGTATTCGTAGCTGAAAACCACGTAAACGTAATTTACCCCCCACCAAACGCTAGCTTAGAAGAACTCCATGAAATAGTTAAGCAATTAAACTCTAAAAACATCAACAAAATAGTTAGAGAGTTAATAGGAAACACACAAATATCTAAAACAGAACTGGAAAACCTGATCCCATTAACAAACATTAAATCACAACAAAACAGGACGCATAGCTTGAGTCCAGACACACCATAATTATCAACGCTTAGAACCTTCATCCTTTAGGTCAGGGGGGATTGGTGCTATGGTATTACGTAATGCCTCTATATAAAGTGCCTGCGGGATATGGATCTAAGTTAATGAATTGCTAGGGTGGGAAGATTAAATCAAATAGCTGGATGTTAGGTTATGGTTTCTGTATGAAAAGTTTTTGAATTAAGGAGAGTAATATTTTTATGTTTTGTATCAATATCCCATTATAGGGATTTACGTGAGTTCGGGGTTGAAACATAGGTTTGTTCATGTGCTTAAAGGTTATGAGTTGGTGCTCAGGCTTTACGACCCCTATAGGCGTAGGATTTACGAATATAACACTATGATAAGACCTACAGGCTATTATTTAAAGCCTATACACGTAGTTTATAAGGCTTTAGGCTACGTTAAGTTAAGGTATGTTTACTTCGGCAGGTATTGGTATAGACTTCATAAAACACACTCAAGCTCAAGTAAGTATAAGGTTAAATGGATCTACGTAGGGAGGGATAAACCAGATCCTCACCTACCGGACCCCCCGTTAAATCCATTCGAAGGTTTACGCATGATCGCCATAAACGACGACATCGTAGTGACTAGGGAGGTTTTTGAAGCTTTAAGAAAGCTTTCGCAATCAATCCTAGGTGAGGACATATTCGTGGAAGTACCTGAGGAGAAACCGCCTAAGAAAGACCCGTACGAATCCTTAGGTCCTTTAGGTTTTTTCCTCCCGTTTTAACTCTTAATATCTAAGCACTTCAGGACGTTCTAAATTCACCTGCTCACGTATCCTCTCTAAATACTTCTCCCGTTTCTCTTCATCAATCAAAACCTCCGCAAGTTCTTGAGGTATTTTACTGAATATCGGCGTAGGCTTCTTTATCCTATGGTTTTCTTTAATGAACTTCGACGGTTTATCACCGAAGCTTAACTTAACCTCCTCTATCCCCATCATATCCAAAAGTTTAGCGGCTGAGTAAGGCGTTATTGGAGTTAACATCAAAGCTATCGTTACAGAGTTTAAGAAACTTACGTATAAGGTAGTTTTAACAGATTCGACATCCTCCTTGATTTTAAACCAAGGAGACTTCCTATTTAGGTATTGATTACCTCTCTCCCCTAACTTAACTATAGCTTCACTAGCGGCTTTAATTCTAGCTCTACTCATTAAGTTAACGTAATCGCTCCACGACCTATCTATTAAGTCCAGCATCTCGCGATCTTCATCGTCTAAAGTTGAGATGTTAGGTACTTGAGCGTTGAAGAACCTATATATTAGATTTAAAGTTCTGTTTATATAGTTGCCTATATGGTCGTTTAACTCGTTATTCACGAATCTTACGAACTCAACCCACCTAAAATTCGTGTCTTTATCCTCAGGCCTCATCCTAATTAAAGCATACCTCCAGTAATCCGGGTTGTCAACGATCTTTAAAGCTTCATCTATCCACACACCAACCCTCCTACTTTTACTGAATTTCTTGCCTTCATACATTAAGTACTCCGTAGCCGATATTATCGTAGGTAGGTTGTATGGATCGCCACTAGCTATGAGCATTGCCGGCAATATAACCGCGTGGAAAGGTATGTTATCCTTACCTATGAAGTATGCTGTCTTAGCCGAACCGTTAAACCAGTAATTAACCCACTCATTCTCACGACCTTGCTTAGCGAGGTACTCTATAGTCGCTGATATATAACCTAATAAAGCATCAAACCATACGTATATAGTTTTATCTTCAGAGTTCGGGAAGGGTGCCGGTATACCCCACCTATTGTCTCTAGTTACTGACCTAGGCGCTAGACCAGTTGTTTTTATCCAAGATATTGTGAAGTTCTTTACGTTAGCGTCAAGCATGTCATGATTTAAAACCCACTCGAGAATCTTACCCTCTAGTAAGTCAAGCCTGAAGAACCAATGGGTCCTTAGTCTAAACTCAGGTTTAGAACCGCAGAAAACACACCTAGGGTTTATCAAGTCGTGAGGCTCTAAAAGCCTACCGCAATTATCGCATTGATCTCCTCTAGCACCTTCAAACCCGCAGTAAGGACACGTACCCTCAATAAACCTATCCGGTAGGTATATTTTATCGTTGGGGCAGTAAGGAATTACCTGATCCTTTCTAGAGATGAACCCCCTTTCATAGATCTTAAGCATTAAATCCCGGACGTATTTCTTATGTACTTCATTCTCAGTCCTTGTGTAGTTATCAAACGATATGTTCCAAGCCTTCCACAGCTTAACAACGTATTCGTGGGCGCTGTCTGTAAGTTCTTTAGGTTCTATCCCCTTCTTACGCGCCTCCACTTCAATTACAGTTCCGTGTTCGTCACTACCGCTAACGAAGATTACATCCTCGCCAAACATCCTTAAAAACCTTGCGAAAACGTCAGCAGACAAAACACTACCTATGAGGTTACCTAGATGAGGTACTGTATTAATGTAAGGCCATGCCGACGTAACCACCCAACGCCCCGTGCCAACCACCCCCTAAGGTATCTACTTAATATCATCTGTTTAAAACTTAATTTAACTGTAACACCACTAAATCTCGGAGTTGATGTTGAGGAAAGCTAGGTCTAAGGTTGCTGAATACCCATTCACAACGGACTTACGGAGCTACTTTGAAAGAAGCTATGGTTACGCAGTAGACCTCGAGTCTTTACTGAAGATAGAGAAGTTCGTTAAAGCAGCTGTGGAGAGGGTTGAGCAGGCTATCAAGGGTGGGGAATTCACCACTTACGAAGATTCGGAAGTTGCTTTTGTTTCATTCTACTTGGGTTTATTGCTTGCTGGGGCCTCGGATTATTGGGCCCTACGTAAGTATATAGACGCGGAGGTTAAGAAGTTTATAGATAAGTTAAGTTTTGAGGAAGAATATACGATAATGAACGTTGCGTCATTACTAAACGTTAAAGCTGAACTACTGTCTAGTGATGTCAGCTGCGGACATAAAGTAAGCCTTAAAGTAGACTTTAAATCGGGTAAGGAGATCATCGCATGTTTTCAATTTAGGCTTACTATACCGCATTACCTACACTACGCTGAAAAACTCTTAATCGACCCTAAATGGTCGTTACTCAATCAGTACGTTGACTCTGGATACGTATATCTCGTAAAGAAGGACTTCGTTAGACTCTTAGAAGAACCTCTTAAAAACTACTTAATAAACGTTTACAACGATTTAAGCATTGATGTGGACGTGCTTAATGAAATCAAGCCCTACATACAGCAAATAAGGAAAGTCGTCAAAGAAGTTAGAGGTTTTACAAGCGATGAAATCCCTGAAAAAAGGGAAGAACAGTTTAAGGAAGTAGTTGAGGAAGCATTCCCACCATGCATTAAACAACTTATAGACGCTTTAAGAAACAACGTCCACTTAACCCACCATCAAAGATTCGCCGTAGCGACTTTCCTACTCAACATAGGTGCATCGATAGATTACGTCCTCAACCTTATGAAGTTCGCACCCGATTACGACGAACGTATAGCAAGATATCAGATAGAACATCTAGCTGGTTTAAGAGGTGGGAGAAAGCAGTATAGAGTCTACAGCTGCGATAAGATGAAGGTTTTAGGACTTTGCGTAGCTAACTGCGGCACTAAAACACCTCTTCAATACTATAGGAGAGCTACGTCCAAACCTAAAGAAAGCGTTAAACGAAGAAGGAAATACGCTCATACCCGGAAGTCTTAACACCTTTCTTAACCTTAAGAAGCATTACATTATTGCCTAACCTTTCATAAGGCATGCCGAAATCAGCATCAACTACTTGAATTCCGCTATGGAAAATCCACAGCACCGTATAATCGTATTCTGAAACCTCCGGTTCATATATGTTCTCGTAAACGTTCAAACCTTTGATGAAATCGCCTTTAAAAACGATTATGAAGTTTATATATGGCCTCTTCGGCGAGGTTCTAAAACCTACATCAACAGCCATTACCTTAGGTTTAACCACCTTCCCATTTATCTTAACGATCTCCTCATCTAAGAATGCCTGCATCCTTTCCTTAATGTTAGAAACCTCCTCTTCCCTAAGGCTATCTACTCTAATCGTTTCGTAAAACTCCTTACGTACATCCACATACTCAAAGAATATGTTTTGAATGAAAACACCATCTAACGAAACGAAAAACACTCCATGACCGTAAATGGGCTTCAAGTAACTAAAACCTTCCTATCCTCTTTAATTACCCTAAGAACAACTATAGTTGTAGATTTCTGAACGCCTTCTATAGAGCCTAAAGAGTCCAGCAACTCCGACAACTCCTTATGATCTTTAACGAAAGCCTCAATTAAGAACGTCCACTCTCCAGTTATGTCATAAATGACTTTAATTTGAGGGTATGTCAGGAGCTTCTGCGCAACATCATTATATTTCTTAAGATCTACATTAAGAAGTATTAAAGCACGTAAGTTAACGCCAACTATCTCCGGCGGTACTTCAGCAACTATTCTCTTAATATATCCTTTCTCCTTAAGCTTCTTAATGCGCATGTAGACTGTTGAGGGACTCACCCCTAAAATCCTACCTATCTCAGCATATGTTAAATCGGCGTTGTCCTGTAGGATATTAAGCAACTTTCGATCTACATCATCTAAATCCACGGGCATTCATATCACCAAATATTTTTTAATTTTCAAATATATAAAAACTTCACTCTTATTTATATTTTTCCTCAGTCATAATTCAACTTTTTCTGGAGTCGTAGATAGTACATACTAAATCTTAACTTTTGTTTGTATATAGGAATGCCCATCATTACGTATTAAATCTCAGGATCGTTAAACCTAGAAACGTAGGGATACGGAGTTTTTGGCTCTTTAATAAACTTACTGTCGAGAAGTTGTTAAACTAGTGTAAGTGCGTTTTAAATGTGGCTTATTAAGCTTTAGGTGCTTGCAGATACTCTACTAGCTCACCGCTTGGCATAGTTAAAACTAGGTGTAGAGGTGAATCCGTGCTGAACTCCACTTTAAGAGTGTCTGTTAAGTCTGCTAAGTGAATTACTTTAGCTAGGTACTCCTCATCATATGAAGACTTCGAGGGTTCATCCACTTCCAACTCAAGTAATGAACCACCTATTAGAGATAACTTAGCCTCCGCTTTAATGTCCGTCGCTTTTATAATTAAATGTTGTTTCTCAAGGCTTTCAAACACTAAAGTCCCCCCACCCTTTAAGTCTTCTATAGCGTCTTTAAACGCTTTAGCAACTACCGAAGCTCTCACGTTAAACTTTACGTTAAGTTCCTCAGGGATTTCAGCTGAGGAAACCTCTATAGATCTGTACTTAAACCTTTTACTCGTTATGGACTCTATGAAGAACTCGTAGAACGACCCATCCGCTTTAAACGTTAGTTTATCGCCTTTCTTAGGTTTCGGTAGGCTCTTTAACACATCACTTAAGTTAACGCCTACGGAAAGAGCTGACTTAACGTCGTAGCTAAGGAAGCTGGAAGCCGGTATTTGAATTTTTATTAACGCAACCTGCGCTGGGTCTAAAGCCTTAATCGTAAGGCCATCTTCCGAAAAGTTGAAAAGGACTTCATCAACTAAAGCCCCTAAAACCTCGAGTAAGTTAACTAAAACTTTACCGCTGGGATATTCAAAATACACTTTAAACTCTTCGAGGCCTTCGTCCAACGTCAAACACCAAAAATATTTTAAGTGAGAAACTTAATAAAGTGGTGCTCTTAAGAAGCTTGAGTGATGAAGAACACTGGATCTGACTTTAGATGAAGAACCGTGTGAGGTCTGACGCTTTAATGGTTAAAGCTTTAGTCGTTTTAAAGTATGTAGTTAAACAACTTTAAAAGATATGGTGATGCCGTATTCGTTCTCTAACCTAAGCAACTTACGTTTGATTTTCTTAAGTGATTTAAGCTCTTCCTTAGGAACTACTACAGTAACGTTATTTCCGTCAATGCTTACTTCAGCTGTAGGCAGTAAAGTCGATAATACGCGTTTTACCCTAGACTCAAACCCTGCGGTTGCTACTCCCCTAACCGGCACCACAACAGTTTGCTCTCCGAAGGTATACATTTCATACTCTAGCTGACCGTTTAGGAAGTCTCTAACTTCAACGACGGGCCTAGCTAGTTCCGCTTCCCTAAGCCCCGTAGGCAACTTAACAGTCATACTCACTTCATATACTTTCCTTACCTCACCTTCCTCTATAAAGATAACTGTATCAACCACAGACGGTATCATTCCGAGGTCTATCCTACCTATAAATCTTTGTAATGCGTCGATAGCTGAGGTAGCGTGTACCACACCAACCATTCCTATGCCGGCGAGTCTTAAGTCAACGTATAGCTTAAAATCCGCGTCTGTTCTCATCTCATCAAATACTGTGTAGTCAGGTCTCGACAGTAGGAGGATGTCATGTAGTTCATCGGGGCTTGCGTAGATCTTCGAATATTGCGTTACTTCAGCAGGTAGATGCATGTCTCTAGGGGATTCGATAGTTTTAACTACTTTATTCTTTCTCTGGTAGTATTCAGCTAAAGCCTGCGCGAACGTCGTCTTACCCATGCCTGGCGCACCAGCTATTAAAATGCCTTCAGCCCTCTCGTCCAAACGTCTCATCAACTTCTCTGGGAGCGCGTAATCCTCTAACTTAGGCCTTGCTAAAGGCTTGACGGCCGTTATCTCCCAACCATCGCTCATAGGCGGTCTAGTTATTATTATCCTGTAATCACCTAACTGTATTATAGTGGAGTTAGGCCTCTCAACCTCAATTACAGCGTCTGGATCCGTCTTAGCAACCTCCAATATCTCCTCAGCTATGGACTCTATCTCCTCCCTCGTAAGTGGGGTTGAAGAAAGCCTAACTAACTCCCACTTACCAGGCCTACCCTGTTTAGCGTATGGAGGTGCGTTCTCTTTAAGGTGAACCGACATAGTTCTACTGCCGAAGTATTTCTCAAGCGACGTAAGTTTAGTTCTTGGTGGGGGGACGTATAAAACGTTCACGTCTAGAGCTTCAGCAGCTAGCTGCTGGGTCTTAGACGACGTGACTAACGTAGCTCCAATATCTGAAGCATACCAACGCACTAAAGCATCTATATCCTCAACCTTCCTACCAGTTGATACGGTTTCTAACTCAACATCCCTAGATCGACAAGCAACTTTAACCATCCTCAACTCCTCCAACCCTAGAAGACCTAACGACCTCCCCTCCCTAGCTAAAGCCTCGAAATAATCAACGAGTTCCTTAAGAATTACTAACCTACCCTTTACATTACCCTCAATAATTAACTTCCTTAACACACCGTTAGTTATCACACTAGTGTCCGGGACGTAAACCTCCATACCTACTTCACGCACTTTCTCTCAACACCATATACTTAACTAAGATCAAGAGCTTTAAACCGTATATAAGCTTAATAGAGTTTAAAAGAACAGATATAAAAATGATAAAGGGAGTAGAGGCTCCGGTAGCTCAGTTTGGCAGAGCGCGGGGCTGTGGACCCCGAGGTCCCGGGTTCAAGTCCCGGCCGGAGCCCCACACATCCTTGAGGTTTTCCATCAAGTTAACTACATCGCTTGCGATTTCCTTTGCTAGCCTACGCAATTTCTTCGCGGTTAATCTGTAGTTAACTGACCCGTCATCGTTAACTACATGGGTTAGCTGGTAGTGACGCACTAAAACCTCAAGAGGGGCTACATACTTAGTAACTACCTTACCGCCGACCCTATACTGCTCGTAGACGTAGAGCCTACCCTTAACCTTCTTAACGACGAAACCCAACTCAATACCCCCAATTTTCAATAACTGTAAAGGCCAGAACCTTGCTTCTGCGTTACCTTTCCATTCTCAGCAGATTCCCTAACGTCACTCGCATAGAATATTATAAACTCCTGGGACATTACTTTATAAGTGTCAGCCTTCGAAGCCTCATACATTCCAACACGTACACTCCTTAGCTCAAGCTATTCTATCAGTTTTCCATTGTTAGCATATCCTAAGCTAAACGTTTATATTTTGCTGAGGTTAGGGTTTTATAGGTGATTAGTTGGGTAGGAGGAGTAGAAAGAGGTATAAACGATTTAAGCCTGTGCAGAGGACCTTACCTAAGGTTTTTCAGTGCCCGGCTTGCGGTATGATGACTTTAATAATAGATCTTGAGTCTTACGAGAATGAGTTAGGTGAGGAGAGGAAACACGCTTTAGTTAAGTGCATGAATCCTAAGTGTGGTTTAAGAGCTGAGTTAAGCGATTTACCGTCGATATATGAGGTCGTTGACACGTATTCTAAGTTCCTCGATAAGTACAGTAAGGGAGAGTTAACTATATGGTTTGAGAAGGGAGAACAAATTGAGTAGGCGGGAAGCTTGGGTAGATAAGCACTTAAGAAGTAAGTTAAGATCTGGGGAGAAGCTGCACTTCACACTTTTTGATCCAGACAAAACACACGTTAAAGATGTAGACAAGGTAGCTGAGGTGATGGTTGCGGAGGGTACGGACGCTTTCTTAATTGGAGGATCTATAGGCGTATCTGAAGTTGATGTTGACTTAACAGTTCAAACACTTAAGAAATGGGGTTTGCCAGTAATCCTATTTCCGGGGAATGTAACTGGGATTTCCAGATATGCTGACGCGATATTGTTCATGACTTTAATGAATTCAGACGACCCCTACTTCATAATAGGGGCTCAAGTACTTGGAGCACCTATCGTAGCTAGATACGGTCTTGAGGTACTGCCGACGGCCTACGTAATCGTAGGCTATGGTGGTGCAGCTGGATTCGTAGGTAAGGCTAGACCCATACCCTACGAGAAACCGGAGTTAGGCGTTGCTTACGCTTTAGCAGCTAAGTTTCTAGGGCAGAAATACATATATCTAGAAGCCGGTTCGGGAGCACCAACACCTGTACCCCCTAAGTTCGTCGAGAAGATCTCTAAGGTGAAGGAAGACCTAGTCTTAATAGTCGGCGGCGGGATTAAAACCTACGAACAAGCTAAGGAGATTATTGAAGCTGGAGCTGACGTAATAGTCACAGGTACGATCGTAGAGGAAAACGCTGAGAAAGCTAAGGAAGTTTTAAAAGCTATTAAGCATAGGTAAGATTTTAACGTTCGAACCTTCTGCTAAATACTTCCTTGCATATCTGGAAAAACACAACGACCACTATCCAAAGCAGGATTAAGTTCCTCGCAATAGCTAACCATTGAGTAGGTGAGTCTATACTCCAGGGATCATATTTAACAGGTAAGGGGATGTACCGAGATAAATACGCTCTTAAAGTCTCATCAATGAAAAACGTTAATATAACGCCTGAATTGGCTAGATCAGATATCACATAAAGCATTAAGTTAACTTTATCAAGAGCTATTAAAGAAAATGGGGTTATCATTAAAAACATCTGCGGTGAGAAAACGTAGTTAAAAAGTATCGGAGTCGTTAATGATGTGAAGGCAAAGTTAAGTAACGAAGACTCTGAAGGTTTACCAATTATTAAACGAAAAACTATTAAAACTATAAATATACTCAAGGTAAAAACAGCATAAAATATTCTATGGTTAGGGCTTGATATATCATGTATGAATATCATGTAAAGACAGTTCTCACAATACCAGCTGGTATGGTGCTCAATAAATCTTAGAAAACCTTGAGGTGCTATTAAATAAACCACCATGAAAGGTAGTAAAGCCGTGGAAGCTGCTGTCACGAGATATCCAATTAAGTTTTTTAACGTCTCCTCCCTCCTTAAAACCCTATTTAAAAGTTCAAATCCCAACCATGAAGTTAAGCCTATAGTTAATACCTTCGTAGATACGGAGAGTCCGAGAAACATGCCTGACAACGTATACTTCCTACGTAAGAAGAGGTAGAAACCAACGATGCTTAACAACGCAGCTATGACGTCCCAATTATATGCAAGGAATATAATAGTGGAAGGCAGTAAGACATATATTAAAACCCTCTTAGGACTCTTACCTAATAAGGTTAGGATCTTCCCTAAATAAACGTAACTCAAAACAAACGCCGTAGTAAGGAATAAAGATTGAAGTAAATAATGCGTTATCAACGCATTGTTATAGATGGTGGGGTAGGGTATTAACGCGGAATCTTTAGGTATGCTTAATCTAAACCCAGCGCATGTTGATATAATCCATAATAAAGCAATCACCGGCGGATATTCGAACACGTAGTCTATGTAGGGTAATGGACATGTGAAATTTCCATAAACCAAGCTTAAGTAAGCATTTGGATTAAACCAAAACTTAGTTAATTCATCGTAATTGCTTAACAAATCGTAGGAAAACCTAGGATGGTAAACACCATATATTAAGTCACTGTATTTAAACCCAAAGTTGTTAAGCAGGGGTTGCGTGTTGGGTAGGTGCAAGTATATAGATATTAAAGCTACCGCTGCTGGAGGTAGTAGACGTTTAATTAAGGAATTGGCTTCGAAAACGTGAGCCATTAAGACAAGCATCAGTAAGGCAAGACTTAAGAGCACTAGGCCTGGATCCATACATCCAAACCTCACATATTACCTCACTTCCCCTTATCGCGGGTAGGCTATGACCCTCTCCCCATTCTGAAGACGGGGTTTTACTGCTGAGTCTTGCGCAGTCGTAAAGCATGGGATATATGTGCTTTATGTTATGACGTAGTGTAGCATACGTTACTTTTCCTTAACTTAATTGCCCTCAACTTAGCTAAAATATCTTCGCTAAATTCTTCAAGCCTTACTTCTGAAACACCTCTTCCCGTAACTTCACGCTTAACGATGTTCTCCACTACAGCGTAGTTTTTGTATTTGGTGTTTAACTCCCTCCATTTTATGCCTGCTAAAGCTCTACTTAATTCTTCGTCGTAAGGTAGAACGCCCTCCAACATAAGAACAGCTATGATGGGATACCCTACGTAATCACGGTATGTGGTGCCGTTGTCTGTGCTACATGCCTCACTTAAGCTTAAGTTAACGTATACCTTATATTTTCTATCCCCTTCAGACGATATAACTTCGTAGAGGTTCTTACCTAAGTTCTTTATCCTATTATCAGCTATAGCTCCTAAAGCTTCAAGGACTTTAATCTTCGGGGGTAGGCTTAAATACTTCATACTATATCAATCCTTCACACTCAAAAATTAATGAGTTTAAAAACTATTAAAGCATGTTAACCTAACTGGATTCTTCCTTTAATATCTTTTGAGCGTATTCTTCAGGCGTTAAGAGGGTTGACCGCTCACCAGTGACTTTAATCTTAGCAACCCATCCCTTACCGTAAGGATCGCTGTTTATCAACTCCGGCCTATCCTTCAACTCTTCGTTAACTTCAACTACTTCACCAGTTGCCGGTGCGTAAACATCAGCTATAGCTTTAACAGATTCTAAAGTAGCTATAGGTTCACCAACACGTATTTTCTTACCTGGTTCGGCAAGCTCCACACTAACTATATACCTAAGTTTTTTCTGTGCGTAATCTGTAATGCCTATAGTTAATGTCTCCCCCTCCGTTTTCACCCACTCATCCTTATCTGTGTACATGAGGTCTTTACGAATTACGTACTCACCCACCTTAGTTTTAATCACTTCCTCAACCATTTAACGCCACCTTTAAATTAAAGGAAACTCAGATATTTTAATCTCTTGCTTAACGCCTCTAACATCTAAATCAAGCTTAAACCCTATATAGGGATGATCCGTTCTAACATATCCCATACCTATGCTCCTGCCGGTAAATGACGAGTAAGCACCACTAGTTACATACCCTACCTCCTCCCTACCTGCGTATATCTTGTAACCGTGTCTTGGAATGCTTTTCACACCTTTCTTAAGTTTGAAACCGACCCTTACCTTAGAGACGCCTTTCTCGTATATCTCCAGCAACTTAGGACAACCCAAGCACTCCCCCTTATCTAAAGATAGCGGAAGCCAATACCTAGCCTCTATGGGGTTGACGGTTTCATCCATGTCCTGACCGATTAGGAGATACCCCATCTCAAGCCTTAAGCTATCTCTAGCTATCAAACCCGCCGGCTTAGCCCCAAGTTCTATGGCCTTCTCGAAAATCTCCTTACCATGACTTACGTCAGTCCATACCTCAAAACCGTAAGACCTGACTTCCTCGCCTGTCCATCCAGAATGACTTACTAAGAATGCCTCCTTACCTAACAATTCAACTTTATACATAAACTCTAGGATTTTCAGCTTCTTAGCGTCGTGTAAACCTAAACCCTCCATAACCTCAGGCGCTTTAGGACCTTGAATAGCTAGTAAAGCAGTCTTTAAAGTTACGTCCTCAATATCAACATCGTTTAACCCCCATTCACTTTTCCAGCGGAGCATCCACTCCCGATCACTCACTACGTTTGGAGCGTTAACTACAGCTAACCAAGAATCGTCTTTTAGTTTGTAAAGCATAATATCGTCTTTTATCCCAGCCTTCTCATTAAGTAGAAGGACGGGACCGCTCATAAACCCTTCCTTAACCTCGCTTAAGTCTTTAGTGACTAACTTCTGAAGGAGTTTAAAGGAATCCTTTCCTTTAATTACGTATCGACCCATGTGTGATACGTCAAATATTGATACTGAAGTTCTTGTATTTAAATGTTCTTCGGTGGGGCTTCCATAATCCATTGAAGTTATCCAACCAGCGAATTCTCCGGGACTACCGCCGTATTTCCTTTGAATATCCAGTAGAGGAACTTCCTTAGGCGTTTTAAGTCACCCATGAATATAATCCTAAAACAAACTATTTTATTTTCAATGTAATGCAGTTATCGGTAACAAACAATGCCTCACCACTGGATACCAAATTCTAGCTACGACATAAGGAAAAAGATGCTTGAATATGTCGGAGTTAAAGACGTGCTCGACTTCTTTAACGACGTACCCGAGAAACTAATCCTTAAAGAACCTCTTAAAGTTGGGTATGGAAGACCTTTAACTGAGTATGAAGTTAAAAGGGTTTTCAATAACGTAATCTCTAAAAATAAACTACCGCCCATACCTTCATTCATAGGCGGTGGGGTATGTCATCATTACGTCCCGTCGGTAGTGAAAGCGATACTCTCACGTTCTGAATTTTACACGGCTTACACACCTTACCAACCTGAAATAGCTCAAGGACTTCTTCAAGCGTTTTTCGAATATCAAAGCGTTATGGCTGAACTCTACGGAGTAGACATCGTGAATGCTTCGATGTATAACGGAAGTACAGCAGCGGCTGAAGCTGTGCTAATGTCATCTAGAGTTACTAAGAGGAAGAAGGTGTTGATTAGTAAGGCGGTTCATCCGGAGGTTAGGGACGTCATTAAGACTTGGTGTTTCGGTGCTGGTTTAGAGGTGATTGAAGTAAATTACGATGTAAGCACTGGAGAAACTGATTTAAAGGATTTCGAAAGTAAGTTAAGTAATGACGTAGCAGCATCCCTTATACAATCACCTAACTTCTTCGGCGTGATCGAAACAAAAATGAGGAGGTTTATAGACGTAACGCATAACGCAGGAGCTTTAGCTATAGTGTATTCCAACCCTATAGCTTTAGGCGTTTTTGAAGCACCCGGGGCTTTAGGTGCTGACATAGTTGTTGGAGACACGCAAGCGCTTGGTAACGGTTTAAACTATGGCGGTCCTTCAGCAGGGGTTTTAGGGATTAAAGAAGATAAGGAATTGCTTCGCCAGCTTCCGGGAAGACTTATAGGTATGACGAAAACAGTTGACGGGGTTGAGAAGGGGTATATGATGATTCTACAGACTAGGGAACAGCATATAAGGAGGGAGAGAGCCACCTCAAACATAACCACAAACTCCGCTTTAGAAGCTGTGGCCTCGGTTGTTTACATAGCGCTTTTAGGTGCTGAAGGACTTCGTCGCTTAGGTGAAGCGATATTAGGTAGGACTGAATACCTAATACGTAGGTTAAGAAGCGTTAAAGACATCGTCGCCCCCTTATTTGCTAATGGCCTCTACTTCCGTGAGGTTTCGTTTAAGGTTGTGGGTAAGGACTTAAGTGAGGTTTTAAAGAAGCTGGCCTCTGAGGGTATTTACGTAGGTCCTCAACTCAGCAGGTTCTACGAAGAACTCCCTAACTGCAGCCTTGCGTGCGTTACTGAAGTACATACTTTAGAAGACATAGATACGTTGGTAAGTAAGCTCTCTGAAGTGCTGGGAGGTGGGTAGGATGACTTATAGGCAGGCCAAGTGGGGTGAGCCAATAATATTTGAGTTAAGTAAAGAGAGCAAGCAATCATTCATCATAGATGACATGTTTAAGGAGTACGCTAACGAAGCACTCAGTAAAATCCCCGAAGACCTTCGTAGGAAATCCGCGCTCAAGATACCTAACTTAAGTGAGGTTGAGGTTGTAAGGCATTTTACACGACTCACTCAAATGGCTTACGGAGTTGATGTAGGTCCAGTGCCTTTAGGTTCCTGCACTATGAAGTACAACCCTAAAGTCTCAGAAGAGCTCGCTAACGACCAAAGAGTTACGGAGCTCCATCCATATCAAGATGAGGAAACGGCTCAAGGAATACTTGAGATCATGTATTTAATGCAGAGATGGCTTGCTGAAATAACTGGAACCGACGAATGTTCGTTACAACCCCCGGCCGGAGCTTCCGGCGAGTTCACTGGAGCTTTAATAATTAAGAAGTACCATATAGACCATGGGATGCATTATAAAAACGAGATGATAGTTCCTGACGCAGCTCACGGTTCGAACCCGGCCAGTTCCGCAATGGCTGGGTTTAAAGTTGTTAAGATACCTACAGATAGCGACGGGGAGACGGACATTAACGCGCTTAAAGCTGCTTTAAGCGAGAGAACAGCCGGTTTAATGCTGACTAACCCCAACACATTAGGCATATTTGAAAGTAAAATCTTAGATATAGCCGACGCTATACATGAACGTAAAGCCTTCCTATATTACGACGGTGCGAATTTAAACGGGATCATAGGAGTAGTTAGACCTGGAGATATGGGTTTCGACATAATACATTTAAACCTGCATAAAACATTCGCAGCGCCGCACGGTGGCGGCGGTCCAGGCGCTGGCGTTGTATGCGTTAAAAAAGAACTTAAGGAATACTTACCGACACCTATAGTAGATTACGACGGACGTAAATACTTCTTCAGATATGACTTAAGCAAAACCATAGGTAGGGTTTCATGGTTTTACGGAAACATAACACCGATTGTTAAGTCTTTCGTGTATTTAGCATCCTTAGGACCCGCTATTAGGGAAGTTGCTGAAATCTCCGTTTTAAACACTAACTACCTCCTGAAGAAGTTAGCGAATCTTAAGGGGATTTCCCTAATATACGGTGAGGGTAGATGGCGTAAGCATGAATTCGTAGTAAGCTTCGATAAACTACGTAAGGAGACCGGCGTAAACGCTGAGGACGTCGCTAAATCCTTACTTGATAGAGGTATTCACGCACCGACGATATACTTCCCGTTAATAGTTCCCGAAGCCCACATGATTGAAGTTACTGAAACTGAAACCTTAGAAAACCTAGATTTAATAGCTGACGCATATAAAGAAATTGTGGAGAAAGCTTACGTCAATCCTGAAGAGCTTAAGAAAGCTCCTAAGAACACTAGCGTAGGTAGGCTCGATGCTATCGTAGCAAACCACCCCAATACGTTAGCCCCTACCTACAAACATGTGCTTGCTAGGAAATAAACCCGCGGAATTTTTCCAAACAACATGCTGGGAGAATAAGCTTCAACGTTTCTTCCTTATATCCTGTGATCACTCTACGATACCCACTTAATCGAATATCAAGCTCTGAATCCCCAGTATCTACTAAGAGGTATTTAAGACTTCTTAACTTCTCTGGAGATGAAAGTATGAATATGTTGTTTAAATCTACTAACTTAAGTACTTGAGGGGTGAATTGCTGATTGCCCCTACCGAAGACGTAACCCTGCCTACCTATAACTGAAACCACTATCGACGCCTTCCCATATTCTTTCAAGAGTTTTAGAATCTCACCTTCGCCTAAATCCCTACCGACAATTCTACCGTCGTATAGTGCGTCAACCCCCAATAAAGTTTTTTCCAATCCTAGCAAGTCAGTAATAGACTTAATTGTTGTTCCGGGTCCCAATAAATATAGGGTGTTGCGATCCATGAAGTCTTCAATGAAATACTTAGCTATACCCATCTTATCTTCTTCATAGCTACCGAAGTCTTTACTAGGCGCTACATACCCCTCAACTACGGGAATGGGGGATAAGGAGAAAACCCTAACTTTAAGGATCCCTGATTGTAGAGAGGATTCATCCACATCAGCTACCTCAGCTAGATCCACTCTAGCAAACCCCATAACGTAAGAGCTAAGTATCTCAACAGCTGCTTCAGGGGAAACAGCGAAAACCCCGGAATACATCTTAACCCCCGCTGGAATTCCAAGAATAGGTACTTTACCTTTAACAACTTCAGCGACGTCCCTAGCTGTACCATCACCCCCAACAAAAACTATTAAATCCACTCCACGCTTTAGAAACTCCTTACACACCTCTAAAGTATCCTCTCTAGTTGTTACGTTATGCCGAGGATAATCTAAACATGTATAGCTTACTTTAAACCCTTCTTTCAAGACTTCCTCAAAATACTGACAGCCCATAACACCATTAGCTACTATAAAACTACATTCAAAGTTTTGTTCAGCTAACTTTTTTAAAAACCTTAAAGTCTTTAATGGAGCTACGGCTTTAGCCCCTCTCTTCAAAGCTTCATAAAGTAAAGAACCGTCAGTACCTTTCAAACCTACGGACCCACCCATACCCGCTATAGGATTAACTAGAAAACCTACCTTAACCACCTACACTACCCACCAAAAAGAAAAGTAGTTAAAGACGATAAATAATCTAAAGAGTTTCTTACTTTTACTTAAGTCTGAGTGCGTGAGTACGTTATGTACATGTAAGTTGATGTAGTAATACAGTCGTTGAATTCTCGGTGTCGGTATGAGATGTCCTTACTGCGGTTCAGAAAGTATCATATGGAGTTACTCCTCCGGAGACGTTATCTGCAGCGAGTGTGGTAGTGTTATAGATAGGATATACACATACGATGAATGTTGCTTAAACCAACATCAAAACCTCTATTCATCATTACCTACTCAAACAACTCAAGGCTTAGGTCTTTCGAAAATGACTAAGGAGTATTTAAAGCTCGTTAAGGACTTGAATAAAAGCAGGAAACTCAAGGGTAGAGTCTACATAGATCATGAGATGTTTCTTAAATACGTTAGTGAAGGCGGTAATAGAGTTAAAGTACTTAAGTTTAGGTTAAATAACGTGTGCGGATATCCTAACGAAGAATATGTAGAGAAAGTGCTTGACATCATGCGTAAATACCCAAGGCTCTCGTCAAGAACTGAAAGAGCTAAAAAAGCCTTAGCCTTAATAACTTTAAACATGCTTCACATCACCAAAGTTAATGAAGTAGAGTTAACTAAACTCGCTGGATTAAGCTACGTACATGTGAAGAGATTAACATCCATACTAACTAAGGAAAAAGAATTCATAAAAGAAGTAGAGAAAACACTTAAAAACATGGAGGATATACCTATACCCACTTAACTACGTACAACATAATCTGTTCATAGAAGTTTTACCTCGCAAATCTTATAACCCACATAATTACAACCGAAAGCTTCGCACACAGCCCCCTACACGGATGTTTAAGGTCTTCAGAAGCCGATGATTAGCGAGGAAATTCTATAGTCCTATAACTCTAGGTCTACACAAGAAGATAAAATAACGAGCTGAAGAGCGGCTTGAGCCTAAACTAGGCGAACATAACCAAAGCCGGTAAACCGCTTAAGACAGGCGGGGAGAAGTTAATTCTATCTAAAGACATGTGAAGTTCATTCGAGAAAGTTAGTTAATGGAAATAGAGGTTTAACTATGTAATGAAAGCTGTTAGCTGATTTCAAGAGCTGAAGCTAGTTCAGGAGGTACTTCATATATGTAGATCCTCCACTCAACTTTACTGGTAATCTCCTTTACTTTATTTAAGGCTTCCCTACCGTTAAAAACTGAACCATCACTTAACTCTAACCTCACACCGATTAACGTCTTATCCTTAAAGAGTAGTCTAATCTTATGTCCTTCAACACTTGAAGCACTGACAAAAGTGATTGGCAGACCTACCTCATCCCGAGTTTTTAAAGCTTCGTTTAAGACTTCCACCGCGGTGTTTTCCACGCGTTTTGTGGTTGAGAGCTTAGATTTCACTAGTAACATGCTTAACTTAAGCTCGTCTTCAAGCGCTCTAGGATCTCCACTGACTTCAGCCATAACTTCTTTTTTAACTTCCTCCTTAGGTGGAGTAGGTGGTGTAGGCTTAACTGACACGGGAGTTGCGGTAGGTTTCTCTTCAGGTGCTGGTGTAGCAGGCTTAGACGGTTCTGAAGGCGGGGCTTCCACGACACCTTCCTTTAAAAGTTTAGCAACTTCTTTCTTAGTAAGTACTTCAATCATAAGCGGTAACTCTATCATTAACTTACGTCTGTAATCATCAATAAAGCTAACGAGTTCGGGTGCCAATATCCTCTCCCTGAAGAAAGAGGACTTAACCAACAACCTTCCTGTGATTAAAGTATATAAACCCTTCGCCGCGAGGGTTAATCTTAACGAGAAGTAAATATCTCCTTGACCTTCAAAATCTATTACTCTACTCCCGCCAACGGCTTCAGTCTTTACTTTCAACCGTATAGAGTATTGAGATCCAGCTATCCTTAAACTCACTATTGCTTCATCCTTACCAACTAGCTGTAAAGAGTCGTAGATAGACCAATAAGATAAATGCATAGCTATATCGGTAAGAACGTTAAACACCACATCAGTAGGTGCTGGTATGACGACCTCAAAGTTTTTAGTAATAACCATCCCTCACTACCATTTAAAAACTTGACAAACAAAATATTTATAAACAGTTGAAGCTCTTTAAACACGGTAGAATTTTTAGGGGGTTTAAACGGGTAGGGTACTTTATTTCTTTTTTAAGTAAGCGCTAAGCTTCTCTCTAACCACGTCTGCCACTATCTTACCGTCGATTTTACCTCTAACTACCCTCATTACCTCGCCCATAACTATGTTGAAGGCTTTGCTTTCCTTCGCTAGTATAGATTCCCTATTCCTCTCTATGACCTCATCAACTATCTTCTCTAAATCCTCCCTTCTTAAAACAGCGTAAGCTTTAACCAACTCCTCAACGCTTTTAGAGCCTTTAGAGCTTAAGTATTCTTTGAGAATCTCAGGTATCGAGTCTTTAGATATAAGTCCAGAACCCACACCTTCAAACACTTTCTCAAGCACTTCCTCCGTAATTAAACTTACGTCAAACCCTTGAGATTTTAAACCCTTTAAATGAATCATTAATGTTGAAGCTATTACATGCGGGGCTACAGACCTACCGAAACTCTCAACTAAGTTTAGGTACGTATGTATTAGAGGATCCCTAACTAAAGCTTCAGCTATAGGTTTAGGTAGGTTATGCTCCTTCACCAACCTACTAAGTAATTCGTCTGGAGTTGGCGGCTTAAGCTTCTCAGCCTCTTTAAGAAGTTCTTCAGAGATTCTGAGAGGGGGTATGTCGGTTTCAGGATACATCCTAGACGCACCTGGTTGAGGCCTCATATACTTAGTGGTTCCGTCAGGGTTAGCAGCCCTCGTTTCTTTAGGAACGCCTACGAAAGCATTTTTAACTCTTTCGAAAACTGCTTGAAGTGCTCTTTCAGCACTTTCATCATCAGCTAAAGTCAATACGTAAGCATCTCTAGACTCGTCAAGGTTGAGCACCTTAAAAACATTTAACTTCTCCTCAGCGCTTATGCCGTAAGCAGGTAATTCATCACTATGTATTATACCGCCTACACCGCCCCACGCCTTAGCGTAATCTGAAAGCTCCGTACCAAACCTCCTCCCAGGCTGAACCTCAACCTTTAAAATACCGTTGAACCCCTTCAGAGGAAGTGCGTATACTTTTAAACCCTTGCTTAAGGCATTCCTTACAAGATTGCTTTTAGTGTTTACAAAGACTTGAGTAACGTCCTTCACAACGTAAGTTAATTCCTCACTGCTTAAGCCTCTCTTAATAAGTTCATCACGTATCTCAAGCAGCTTAAGCTGCCTCATCACCTCATACTCGATAACCTTAGGTATTAACTCAAGTTTGCTAACGCCTTTAATCTCTATTTTAGAACCTCCTTTAATAGATACGTTAAGATCCTGTCGTATCGTCCCTATACCGCGCTTGACCTTACCCGTCAACCTAAGCAATAAACCCAACTTAAAAGCAACTCTTAAGGCCTGCTCAGGACTCTTTATATCTGGTGCCGTTGAGATCTCAACTAAAGGTATACCCAACCTATCGAGGTTATATTTAACGTAGCCCTTACCCTCATCTACTTTCCTAGCAGCGTCCTCCTCAAGGCATATCGTTTGAATTCCAACCCTACCGTTCTCATCTTCAATGAATCCACCCACACCAACAACAGCGGTTCTTTGAAATCCTGAAGTGTTGGAACCGTCGATGACTATCTTCCTCATAACGTAAACTTCATCTACAGGTTTAGCGTTTAAAGCTTTAACAATACCTAAAGTTATTAACACAGCCTCCATATTTATAGGGTGCGGAGGTTCTTCATCAAGTTCAACTAAGCAGGCATGCCCTCTAGGAACTTCATATATTATCTTCCTACCTTTAAGCATTTCATACAAGGCCGCAGGATCGACTTCGCCGATCTCGCTTTTAGCAACCCTTAAATATCTACTTACCTCAACCTTAGGTGTGGATTCGCTGGCTAGGCTCGTTGAACATGAGCAGAAAAGCTTTCCCTTAGTAGCGAGTTGCTGATGTATTTCTAACCCTACCTTAAGACCAAGCTCTTCGTAGTTAATCTCCATGATACCACCTCGGGTAGATGAAGTCCTCATGCCTGTAGTTTATCTCGTTAACTAAGTTCCTTAGGAATAAGCGCTTAATTTCATCAACGCTTAAGTGGTTGTAACTCCCTAAAAGCCATGAAAGCTTAACGAACGCCACCTCAGGCAACATATCCTCAGCTGGAATTACACCCGCTTTAATTAACCTCCTCCCAGTACTATACACGTTTAGATTAACCCTACCGAAGAGTGTTTGAGTAGTCATGACTGTTAAAACCCCCAATTCAGAAGCCCTAGCTATATTATCCACGCAAGCATTCCTTACATGACCTAATCCAGTGCCTTCAAAAACTAAGCCTTTATAACCTTTATCAATTAACCCGTCTATTAAATCACATTCAAAGCCTGGATAGAATTTAATTAAAGCAACTTCATCGCTAAATCTATTAATTAATTCGAAGTCTTCAAGCCGTGCCCGAGGTATATACCTATCGTTAATAAGTTTAAACTCCATACTTGGAAAAACAACTTTAGCTAGGGGAACGTCATTTATAGATTGAAACGCGTCCCTCCTACTTGAATGCATCTTCCTTACTTTAACACCTCTATGAATTAACACATACTCATCTGAGGTATGGCCATGCATACTAACTACGACTTCACCGAAGGGTGCTTCGGTAAACACCTTTAAAGAAGCTTTAAGGTTTAGCACGGCGTCAGTACTTGGTCGGTCACTACTTCTTTGAGCGCCGACGATGACGATAGGTATTGGAAGGTTCCTTAAAGAGAACGCTAACGCCGCAGCCGTGTATGTCATCGTGTCTGTTCCATGAGCTATTAAAACGCCGTCAACACCGGACTTAACCCTCTTCGCCACTTCAAAACTTAACTCCTCCCATATCTTAGGGGTTAAATCCTCACTAAACAACCTATACACCTCAAGAACCTCCAACTCCGAGACTTGATTTTTGAAATCTGGAACCATATCAACAAGTTCAGCGGCTGTGATCGCGGGTTTTACAGCGCCTGTCTCATAATCAACTTTACTGACTATAGTCCCTCCAGTACTTAAAAAGCTAATTCTTAAGTTCCCACCGCCTCTAAAGAATGTTTGCGAAGGCTCTTCAAACTCGAAACTAACGACGTTCTCATTTAAGACCTCTACCTGAGCGTCTTCAACACTTAAACCAACGTTATACCCGTTATCAAGTTTAAGCATGATGATATCTTCAGAAGAGAATTCCGTCTTAGGCAAGACAATACCTTCATATACGACATCATCTTTAACTACTCTCACCCTATCTCCGGGCTTGAACCTCACGCTTCACCACCGACTAAACCACGTAAGCCGTTCTAAATACGTGCTCAAAGCAAAAATATATTTCAAACGTAAGGCTTATTTCCTTTTAAAATGTTGAATTAAAGGGTAAGCTATTGAGTGAAGGGGAACGCCTACTAGAGTATTTCTTAAGGAATGAACTGCTGGTAGTTAATAGCCATTTAGCTGTGAAACGCAAGACTTTAAAAGAACTTCTTAAGGAGGAGTATCCCCACGTCCTCACGCGTGACGGAGGACTTCATATGTTTAGGAAAAGCGAGTTAATGTATGCTTATGAGTTGCTTAAAGAAGATGCGGATAAACTCCTACTTCCAATATACGTTGAGTTAATCCCTGAAATGTCTCAAACGACTGCCTTAGTTAGCGATCCTATAGCTATTAAATTACTGAGTAAGATACTTGAGACCCCGGAGGAGTACCCGCTATATCTATACCCCATACAGTTAAACGTATTAAGAAGTAAGATAGGCACTTTAATACAGTATTTAATAAGTCCTAAATCCCTTGAGGTTGAGCCCCTCTCAGAAGAGTTAACGCGCTTCTGACTTCCTCATTAATATCTGCTTAATCCTCTTCCTCCGTATCTTATCCTCCCTTTCCCTTTCTTCAAACTTCATCCTAAGGTACTTAATCGTAGCTATCAACCTCGGAATCACTATATTCTCTAAGGCGTTTACCCTACGTTTAACCCTCTGCACTTCCTTACCAATTAAAGCTATCGAAGCTTCAAGCTCGGCAAGCCTTAAGGAGTATTTAAGAACTTCATCGTAACACTTGCCTACGGCTTCAAGAGTTATTGGGTATGCTGTGGTTTTGTAAACACCTTCCTTAACCTCCAACTCCAAAAGAGGTATGCGTACCCCAGCCACTACACGCGTTCCAACCACTACGTTTAAACCCTCAACCCTTACAGCTATGAAGTCATTTAACTGCTGTGGTGTAGTGTATGTTAACGCTTTATTTCGTTCAGTATCGCACGTTACTATAAGTTCATGTATTTTCTTCCTAAGTTCGTAGGCTTCCTTCACCTCAGCGATGAATTCCTGCGTAAGTATTAGTAGCCTATCTTTAAGTACTTTATATAGCCTTCGAGCAATCGCTAACCTACGTCTAAGCCTAATGAACTCTATCTTAGTGGGTCTAACGAGCCTTAAGACCTGCTGGGACATGCTTACACCTTCTAAAATTAAGCCCTATACTTAGGGTGGTACTTCCTTATATTGTCTACACTTATTAACTTCAACTCCTCCTCAGGTAGTGTTGATAAGATGTCCCAAGCAATGTCTAAAGTCTGCTCTATATCTCTACGTTCAAACTCCCCTTGATTGATGAACTTCCTTTCGAAGAGGTCGGCGAAGTTTAAATACTTTCTATCCCTCTCACTTAAAGACTCAACACCGACTATAGCGGATAACTCCCTAAGGTACTGACCTTCGTTATACGCTGCTATTAACTGCATAAATACTTGATAATGATCCTCCCTAGTCTTTCCAGGGCCTATGCCGTCCTTCATTAAACGAGATAGCGAGAGCATTACGTCGATCGGTGGGTAAACACCCTTCCTATACATGTCTCTAGACAACACTATCTGCCCTTCGGTGATATAGCCTGTGAGATCCGGTATAGGGTGGGTTATGTCGTCATCTGGCATGGTTAGGATAGGCATTTGAGTTACCGAGCCTTTCTTACCCGTTACCTTACCAGCCCTCTCGTATATAGTGGCTAAGTCCGTATACATGTAACCCGGATATCCCCTCCTACCGGGGACTTCCTCCCTAGCAGCTGATAACTCCCTCAAAGCTTCGGCGTAATTCGTCATATCAGTCATAACCACTAAGACATGCATGTCGTTTCTCCAAGCTAGGTATTCAGCGGTTGTTAAAGCAACCCTAGGTACTGCTATCCTCTCAATCACAGGTGATGAGGCGGTGTTTATGAAGGACACGATACTTTCTATGTTGCCGGCTTTCCTTAAAGCCTCAACGAAGAAGTAAGCCTCTTCGTAAGTAACTCCTATAGCCGCAAACACAACAGCGAATCTTTCTTCCTTACCTCTAACCCTAGCCTGCCTAACTATCTGAGCAGCTATCCTGTTATGAGGTAATCCAGCACCGCTGAAGATCGGTAGTTTCTGACCTCTAACTATGGAGAATAAGGCGTCAATAGCCGATATTCCGGTTTCTATGAATTCTGAAGGTGGTTCCCTCATAGCTGGGTTTAAAGGAGCTCCGTTTATATCAAGCCAGTCCTCCGGAACTATGTTAGGGCCTCCGTCTATAGGCCTTCCAAGACCGTCGAAAGTCCTGCCTAGCATATCTAGAGAGACAGGAACTTTAAAGGTTTCACCTTTGAACCTAACCCTAACGTCCTTAACGTTTACCTCGCTAACGCCGCCGAATACTTGAATTATCGTTACTTCCTTACCTACGTCTATTACCTGACCTACCCTTACCTCCCCATCAGGCATTTGAACCTCTACAATCTCACCGTATTTTATCCCAGGTATTGACTCAACGAAGAGTAGCGAACCTCGAGCGCTTAAAGCCCTTCTAACCTCTTTAACGCTTAAAGCCTGCGATACCAACTTCAACCACCCGATGAAACTTGAGTAAAGTACTCCATGATCTCCTTATTTAACTCTTCGTAGGTTTTCCTAAATTCCTCATTCGGCACTTCCTTCATCCTAGCTATCTTTACCTTAACCGGCGCTTCCCTAATCCTCTGGAGCTGCACTCCATTGTTAAGAGCTTTCATAGCTTCTTCATAGAATTTAAGAATAATGTCCAGCATGAGGACGGTCTTCTCGGGTGAGCTGTAAGCATCTATCGAATGATAAGCGCTTTGCTGTAGGAAGTCCTCCCTAATCATCTTAGCTACGTCAAGCAATAACTTATCGGTGTCAGGTAAGGCCTCAGGACCAACCAACCTAACAATCTCCATAAGTTCTGACTCCCTCTGAAGTATTCTCAAGGCTTCACTTCTTAACTTCAACCAATCGCTATGTAACTCCCTCCACCACTTCTCAACCGTGTCTACGTATAGGGAGTAACTACTTAACCAGCTAACTGCTGGGAAGTGCCTTCTGTTAGCTAACGACACATCTAAAGCTATTAAAGTACCTATATACCTTAAAGTGTTCGTAGTTACAGGTTCGCTGAAGTCCGCTCCAGGCGGGGATACAGCACCAACTATAGTTAAGGAACCACTTCTTTCAGGTTCGCCTAAAGCCACGACCCTACCACTCCTTTCGTAAAACTCAGCTAATCGCGAACCTAAGTATGCGGGGAAACCTTCGTCACCAGGCATCTCCTCCAACCTAGCGCTGATTTCCCTCATAGCTTCAGCCCATCTGGAGGTAGAGTCAGCAACTAATAATACATCATATCCCATATCCCTAAAGTATTCACCCATAGTGACGCCTAAGAAGACGCTTGTTTCTCTAGCGGCTACAGGCATGTTTGAAGTGTTCGCTACGAATATAGCCTTCTCAGATAACGGCCTCCCCGAAGCTGGGTCTTTAAGCTTGCGGAAACTATGTAAAGCGTCAGCCATCTCATTACCTCTCTCACCACATCCAACGTAGATATTCACTTGAGTCCTACTCCATTTAGTGAGGGTCTGCAGCATTACTGTCTTCCCTGAACCGAAACCGCCTGGGACAGCGGCTTTACCGCCTCTAGCTATTGGGAAAAGCATGTCTAGAACTCTAGTTCCTGTGATGAGAGGCTCTATAGGTTCTAACCTCCTGGCGTATGGCCTAGGTTTACGAACAGGCCATTTATGCATTAACTTCAACTCCTTACTTGAACCACCGACGTCAACAACCGCTATAACGTCCTCCACTGTGTAATCACCGTCTGGAGCTAATTCCTTCAAAGTCCCCCTAACACCTGGGGGTACCATAATCCTATGCTCAAGTATCGGCGTTTCCTGTACAGTACCTAATATCAAACCATCACTAACTTTATCCCCTACCTTAACTTTAGGCGATCTTCTAAAGAACCACTTAACATCTCTAGGTAGGGCCGCTACCTTAACACCCCTACTTACGAAAGGCCCTAACTGTTCGCCAATCACCGATAGAGGTCTCTGCAGACCGTCATAAACCTTACCTATTATCCCAGGTCCTAACTCAGCAGACAGCAGGTCTCCAGTGCCTTCAACAGGCTCGCCGACTTTCAAACCTGAGGTGTCTTCATAGACTTGGATGTATGCTCTATCTCCCTGAATCCCTATAATCTCACCGATAAGTCTTTCCTCACCAACCATGACTACCTCATAAACCATAGATCCAGACATCCCTTCAGCAACAACTAAAGGTCCTATAACCCTCATTACTTTACCTAAGACCATATTTACACCTCCATACTAATACCTAAGAAAGACTTAATTTGCCGTGAGTAAAGTTCTTTTACATCGACTTTGCCCACCTCCCTACCACTAGGGAGGAACAGAATAAGCGGGTGTTGAGTTGCTTTAAGCACCTTCTCAGCAACTTCCTTAAGCTTATACTGTATTATAACAACTCCCACGGATGGGTCTTCATAAACACTCGTTAAGACCTTACTAACGATCTCCCTTAACTCATCCGTAGGCTTGTTAGCATTAATAACAAACGATTTTCTAACGCCAGCCAACTTAAAACCTGCTATGAAATCCTCCTCACCTAAGACTACGATCTCTTTCTTAGCTATAGATAACGTCATAAGCCTCCAACCACCCTTTAAAACTCTCTCTTATGCTTTCAGGCTCATAACCTAAGTTGATTAAGTAAACAATATTAGAAAGTATGAAAGACTCCCAATCCTTTAACGTGAGGAAATGGAGTAAATACGCGTAACTTAGAGGTGAAGTTCTTAAAGATCTATCACAACTAAAAATAGGTAAAGACATTAAAACCTCCTCTAGTAAGTGAGGGTCGTTTGAAATCATAGCTTTTTCTAAAGACATCCTCTCCCTACGACTGAAGCTTGTAAACCCCTTAAGCGCTTTCTTCTTGATGAAAGCTTCCCTAACATCATCTTTATAAAGACTTACGTTCTTCATCTTATTAAGGCATTCCAACACATAAGACTCCACTCTTAAGTCTTGAAAAATCTTAGTTAAGCGATCATAGAGGAATTCCACATATTCCCTTAGTAGGAGGTAACGATCTAAGTCTTTTAAACTTTTTCTACGATACCTAGTTAAGAACTCCAACACTAACGTTGGAAGTTGCTTACCGCCTCGACTAACCTTATCTAAAACTTCGTATACATAGTTGGATTGAACCACAGCATTTCTAACTTCCTCAGGTAGAAAAACGGTTCTATAGCCGTAACCCTCAGCTAGAAAAACTATAAGCTCGTAAGCAAGATACTTAGATACGTAGGCCTCTATAAAATCGATGACTTGATTTGAAGGTTTTAATAACGCGGTCAACTTCCTCAAGTCACTAACCCAACAATCAACTAACTTCCGGTAAGTTAAATCTAAAGGTAATTGCTCCCCTACCTTAAACTCACTCTGCAGACATGAAACTACATCTAACCCATGAAGGACTGTCAAGAGCTCAGCCAACGAGCTAATCTTAGAATTTACCAGGTGTAGCAACCTATTTGGGGTTAATGCTCTATATGATCTAAGTCTAACCTTAACTAAAAAAATTTCATCTATAGAATTAATCATCAAAACTCACCATTTAAAAACCTCTTCAGCAAGCTTCCTATAAAGCACTGTCGAAAGCTTCTCAAGCCTAGTTGAGTATGTATTATTAACGGCGAACATCCCGTCAGCACTTTCTACAACGACGCCTCCTAAGTATGACTCAGGCAAAACCTCAACTTTCTTAACTACTAAGGCATTGCTAACCTCTTCACTTAAAACCCTGTGGAGTAACTCAACATCTTTAGGAACTACCTTAACTATGACTTCACTAACGTTTATTCCTTGAGCTAGAGCTTCGTTAAGCAGGTTCTTAAGGGATTCCTTCCTTAAATCTTCTGAAACTTCATTTAACCTCGTTTTAACAGTCTCTAGTAAGTCGTTAATTATTTGGTTTTTAACTTTAAGCAGTTCCGTATTCAACTCTACGCTTTTAGCGGTTAACCTACGTGAGTATTCGTTAATTAATTCCGTTAACTCACGGTTTCTTGCTATCTCACTTTTCCGTAGGTATTCCCTCTTAGCCTCATTGACTATTTTAGAAGCTTGTTCTTTAGCATCGTTAAGTATTTTTTCAGCCTTAGCCCTAGCCTTCTCGAATACGCTCTCCTTTAAAGCTTCTAAGCTCATTTAAGCACCCGCTTATATAGGTAATCCGCTTATCACGATAGCTAGTAAGTAACCTAAAACCAATCCTAAAATACCTAACATCTCAACGTAAGAAGCTAAAATCATTGAAGGCGTTAACATCCTTCCGCCAGCTTTAGGCAACTCTAAAATACCTGACATACATATTATGCCTTGATACCATGCTGAGAAAAGTTCAGCAACCATGACGAAAAGTCCAACTCCGAATATAGCAGTTGCTTTAAACCACGTCATGTTATCTATGGTGGGTAAGACGTTCGTTAAGCTAAGTAAAGCAAATATAAACCCGTAGAACGTTTGCGTTAGCGGCATGGCGGCTAATATCACCACTTGCTTAAAGCTTGCGGGGTCTTCAGAAACTACTGGAAGTGCTGCTGAAGCGGCTTTACCTATCCCGATAGAGGAACCTATAGCACCGCCGAAAACGCCTAAAACAGCACCTAACGAAGCCAATATCTTAGGGTCGAATGCTAACAGTGCGGAATCCCCTGCCACGGCATCACACCATAATCTACTTAGCAAATCGTTTTTAAGCTTTAACTTACGCGAAATCGCTTATTTAGTTGAAGACATGCTTTATTTTAAGGTTTAAGAAGGTTCAAGAAGATGCTTTCCCTATTATGACGTGCTTACTTACGTTCAACGCTAAAGGCTTAAACTCAATGCCGTTTCCATCATACCATTTAGGGAGAAATTCAACGAAGCATAACCTCATAGAATGTACGAAACCGCCTAAAGCACCGAAGATTATGTTGAACATATTCATAAATAAAGCCGTTAACATCATGAAAACAATTCCTAAGACCGTCCCCACAATAGGCATTAAACTATTAAAGTGCGTGTAGATACCTAAAGCTATTTGGTTGAAGTTTAAAGCCATTATATATGTGGCTAAGCCTAACCCGGCAATCCTAGAATACGATAGAACATCGCCTAAAACACCAGTTATGTTGAATACCCATAGGAAGAGCCCAATAGCACCCATAGACTTAACCATACCTAAGATCATCACTAAAACACCTGCTAGAGACGCGTAAAGCAGGTAAGTATATGCTTCGTTAGGTAACGCTATCAATTCGTAGTTTAGGAATTGATGAAGGATATACGGTATTCCGAAAACTTGCGAGACAATTAAACCGACCTCATTTAAAACTCTACCTAAGTCCTTACGTTTAAGCCCTACGAGTAGTGAGAGAACATGCCCTAAGTTAATATGTATTAAACCAATCACTAAAGACATCGCCAGGAAAGTTATGGGGTCAGCTAAATTGATTATCGAGAATACCTGCCCTCCGGCCGTGAATGACAGGCCTTCAGGACTTACTTTAATAGAGTATCCGGCGAAGGTGTTGGATAGTAAGCCGAAAACCGTGGAAGATACCGCCAACGTCGTTAAAATCTTCTTTAAAGATAGGTAGCCTGGCGACGTAGGATTATCTACAAATCCACTCCTATCCATAACATACTTAACTAGCAGGAACAGAACAATACCGTATACCACATCGGCGAACATCAACCCAAAGAAGATAGCTAGTGAGTACGTTATTATGGGGGTTGGATCCCACTCACCAGGTGATGGTACGCCGTAAAACCTAGTCATTAACTCGAAAGGCCTTATAAGTCTAGGGTTCCTCATCTTCGTAGGGGGTGTTTTATCCGTGTGTACGGCTGTTATTAAATAATACCTTACATCCGATTCTAAGGCGGTTCTTAAGGATTCGATATTCCCTGAAGGTACCCAACCCTCAATAGCGAATAGATACTCACCCGAAAGCGCTTTAAGTAATGCGGTAAGCCTTTCTTCAAACACTTCCTTCACAACCTTAGCTAAAGCTAAATCATCAACTAAAGAGTTTAAAACCCTATTTAACTCTTCCTCCAACTTCCCAAGTGAGTTGTTTAGATTCTCCACTTTCTTCTTTAATTCACTTAGAAAATCAGTTACTGAAGCGTCAATCGGTGGAAACTCTAGAACTTCAGCCTTCACTTTCTTAACGCATTCCTCGAATTCTCTATATGAATATCCATAACCTGCTATTAGGAATATAGAGTCCTCACCAATGACATCCTTAAAAAGTACAATCACGTCCTTAGGAAGTAAAGATATGAAGACGTCTGGATTTACGTTCTTACCCAGGACAACGGAAGAGAACAGCATCTCGCCTTTAAACGAGAGGTCAACCACACGTAAATCTTTCATTGACTTCGATATAGTTTCAAGGACGAAGACCTTCTTGTTAAGATCCTCTAACTCCTCACTTAATTTCTTTCGGTTATCAAGTAACGCCTCAACCTTATTAAGTGCTTGACTTAAGGTATCTATCAACGTGTTGAAACTTTCCTCCAACTTAGCGAAGCTTATCTCACGCTTGACTTCAACTAAGACGGCTTTCTTATACTGAGACTCTAAAACTTCAATTACGTTGTTAAACCTCCTTAGCTTATCGAGAGCTTCCGTTAATGCTTTCCTATCCTCTTCGCTTAACTCCCCAACGTTCTCTACGTGCATCGCCTCCATCTTCTGCAACGTAGCTATAGCTTTAGACACTAAGTCTTTAGGAACTAACAATCTGACGTAAGTAAGCTTCTCCGGCGTTGAAACGATTAAAGCCACTAAGAACCACCTAAACCTAAGACTAGCTTCACAATCTCTTCAACTAACTTATCCTTCTTCTCTTTATAGTTTTCGAGAATCCTACTTCGCTTTTCCTCAGTCTGCTTTTCAAGCTCTTTAACCTTAGATTTAAACTCTTCCTCTAACTTCTTCTTTTCCTCCTCACTTACTAAGTTCACTAGGGGTTTATTCCTCCATAGCTCTGCTTCTTTTTTAGCTTCGTTAAGTATCTTCTCAGCTTCTTCCTTAGCTTTCTCTATAATTTTACGTGCTTCCTCCTCAATATCCTTTATTGACACACTCAACCCCCTTAGTTAGTTTCAAATAACCCTTAAAATTTTATTGATTCAAACAGCTGAACTTACCTTCCAAATCTCCGCTCTCTTTTCTGATACGATCTAACAGCACGAAGTAGGTCGATCCTCCTGAATTCAGGCCAGTAGACGTCGCAGAAGTATAGCTCACTATATGCGATCTGCCATAGTAGGAAGTTACTTATCCTTAATTCCCCGGAAGTTCTAATTACTAAGTCAGGTTCTTCAAAACCGTTTATGCTTAGGTGTGAGGTTGATAAATACCTCCTAAAAAGGTCTTCATTTACGTCCTCAACCCTTACGTTACCTTCTAAAACATCCTTAACTAGCTTAACGACGGCATCAACTATCTCCTGCCTACCACCGTAACACAAAGCTATGTTTAGGAAGTGTTCATCATACTTGCTGCTTCTCTCCTCAACTTCAGCAATCTTGCTCAAGATGTCTGGAGGGATTAACTCAAGCCTACCTACGAATTTAACCCTAACCCTATACTTACTTAGGTAGTCGTCATTTCCGAATTCATCTAAACTCCTCCTAAGTAAATTCATTAAATGGTTTCTCTCTTCTTCAGACCTTCTAGTGCAGTTCTCATACGACATACCGTATATGGTGGCTATCTTAACCCCCAACTCCCAAAGCCAGTTTAAAACCTCCTTAACCTTCTCATAACCTACTTCATGCCCGTAGAGGGGGTTAAGCCCTTGAAGTCTTGCCCACCTTCTATTCCCGTCGGGTATTATAGCTACGTGTTTAGGTTTAGGACCGTTAACAACTTGAGTCCAAAGCCAGTTCTCGTAAACTCTATATACAGGCTTTAACAAAGGCTTAAACCACTTACCGAAAGCCCTAATGAAACCCATAGTCACGAAATCGAAAGCCTTAACGAACTTCCCTCTAATCACATCACATCCACCGAATGAAGGAACTACCTCAAGTAGTTGATTAACTACCCACTAAAATTAATTTACGTAAACACGTATAAGCTTTTACATGCGGGTCTGGTGCCGCGGCCGGGATTTGAACCCGGGTCACGGGCTCGAAAGGCCCGCATACTTGACCGGGCTATACTACCGCGGCTTGTGGTGCGGCGGCCGGGATTTGAACCCGGGATCTCCGGCGCTCTACGTGGACCACTTGGCAGGCCGGCGTCCTAGACCAGGCTAGACGACCGCCGCCCAGAAAAGAATATCTGTTAAGATTATTTAAGCTTTGCCTTCCTTAAGTTAAGCGTTAAAGATAGGGTGAAAACCGCAAGGCAGGCGATTAAAGCTACGGGCGTTTCTGGAAATAGCTTAGTAAGCCCTAAGTAACATAGGAAAGTCCCTAAGGATGAAGTGATTAAAACTATTAAAGTCTTGAAGAGCATGTAAGCTAATGCCGTCACTAGTAGGAATATAGCTATAAGCAGAGTTAAAACTAGGTTGGGGTCGCTTAAGTAAGGTTTTAAAAAATCTGCCGTGGTTACGTATTTATAGAGTAGGTAGGTTGCGAAGAACCCTAAGGAAACACTACCCACTACTCTATAGTTAATTAAAGTAAGGATGAAAGCAACGATGAATGTTAAAGCTCCAGCTAAAAAACCTATTAAAGCATTAGACCAACTCTTTAAGACTTCCTCAACATATAAAGAAGCTAAGCTACCAAACCACAGACCTGAAGTTAAAGCTACGGCAAGCCTTACAAACCCATACCCCCAAAAAGCAATTAGCAAACCGATGAAAACCAACAGCACATCACTAAAACCCACATCAACCCCTACATAAAATTAGGGCTTAAAACAGCTTAAAAGATGTGTAGCACAGCATAACAAAACTTATTAAATCCTTATGTAAATCCTTTAAAAGGAGGGCCCGTAGCTCAGCATGGCGGAGCGCCCGGCTGATAACCGGGAGGTCCGGGGTTCAAATCCCCGCGGGCCCACCATCTAAACACCCTGCTTCAAGCCTTCGTGAGTTACCTCAACTATCCCTCATATTACACTACACTACAGCAGTCATCTCTTAACGGCAGATATCTTGCGTCAGCTACTATAGTCTCTAGTCTCTCCTCGAATTCTATGTCAATCTTTTTTAGCTCAATATCAACACAACATATTACGAAACTGCTTTGAGTTGTTAACAAAATATCCCTGGTGGAATCCCACAACCGACATCAACTATAACACGAACTTTGCCTAACTCTGTTAACACGCTATAGATTTGTCTTTTAACCCTAAGCTCCTCCTCAAAGTAGTTATTTAAAGCAATGCGATTCCTCAACAAGAGGAACACCATACACTCTGAACTTAGTTCTACAAAATATAAGTCTTAAGTAGAGAAACCTACGAATTAAGTCTGCGCAAAACGATTATGCGAGCATAGAAGTTTTGCGAAATGTTAACGTATAACCTAAGTAATTTCAAAAACTGAAGGAACTTGTGGAACGGTTAGGCTTACGATTTTACAAGCTTAAAAGAGTCCCAAACCAAAGAGGTTCTTTCAATTAAACGAACGGATTGATGGATTTGATCATTCAGAATGGAAATAATAATATAGAAAAATATAATTTAATGCTGTCCAAGTAAGTATTTAGGGGTATGTATGGGTAAAGCTTCAGCAATCATTGCTGCAGTTGTTGTGGTTTTAATCGTTTCAGGCTTTCTATTTGAGTATTTTCAAATATCAAACCTCCTTAATAACCTAGTAATAAGTGATATTGAAGTATCGTCTATAGAGCTTAAGGGAGTGCCTCCTACAAAAATCCACTTAGATTTAAACGTGAGACTGAGTAACCCTACCTCTTATGAAGCCTTCATAGATAAATTAACATACTCTATCTACGTAAATAATATCTACGTTGGTGATGGTTCAAAAGAATACGTTATTATCCACCCTAACTCAGAAACGGTTGTGAGCATACCTATAGACACGTCAGCTATAGATGCTGTGAAAGCATTTTTAAGTTCGCTACAATCTGGGTACGCAGATATAAGGATTAGAGTACATGTGGTTATGCCTGTAAGATGGTTTTGGACTGTTAGAGTTTTCACGATAGAACGTTCTATAGAGTTGTCGAAGACTGTCTCAATAAAATAAGTAGCTATCTTAAAATCCCCGCTTCAAGCGTAATTAAAAACCTTTAATCTGGAAGAACTTAAAACAGCGTTTATTTTGGAAAAGTTTAAGCTTACCTAACCTTTCAAGCTAAGTGTAAATTTACACTTAAGAATAGCTCAGTAGATTACTCTCAATAAGTTATTTGATACTTCCTGAGACCCACCAAACACTATTAAAATTTAACTGTTTCGGTTTGGCGCCGGGGGCGGGATTTGAACCCGCGCGTGGATACCCACACCGGCTCTCAAGGCCGGCCCCTTAGACCGCTCGGGCACCCCGGCACCACATCAATATTAGTTTTGTTTTGATGCTATTAATTTTTACTTGCTTACTTTAGGTGGGTTGAATTTCGTTCTTAGGAGGAAATCGCTTAAGTTGTTTCTAGCTTTCTCTCTTTTTCTCTGGAAGTCTATTAAGTATTTAGATACTCTCTCAGCTAACTCCGCTTTGCACTCGCCGCAGAGTAGGTTTCCAGTTTTGCATGCGTGATATCTTTCCTGAAGTTTAACGTCGTCTTCCTCGAACATCATCTCATACATTTTGAATATTGAACACCTGTCTGGGTTTCCTCCGAGTTTCCTCTGTAGCTCTACTGTAGGTTGACCGCCTGTGAAGGCCTTCATTATTTTCTGCTTAGCTACTTCAGGGTCGTCGGTAGTGTATACAGCCGTTTCAGGTTTTGAAGATGACATCTTCCCCTCAGGTCCTAAGCCGGGTAGTAGTTTGTTATGTATTTGAGCTGGTTTAGGATATCCAAGGCTTGACGCTATATCCCTAGCTATCCTCCAGTAAGGGTCTTGATCTATCCCAGCAGGTATTAAAACGTAGACGTCCTCACCGTAGAGTTCACTCGGTAAGAACGCCACAGTCATCTGCAGCACGGGGTAGAACACCATACCTACGTTTGTTGAGTCTGTAAATCCGAAAGTAGCTTTTTGAGTTGAGTAGGTTATCTTCTTAGCTACTTTAACCGCTATAGGGTATAAATACCTTATGTCTTCAGAGTCTATAATCACGTGTGTTTTCCTAGGGTCTAGATCTAAAGCAGCTAAATCAAGTATGTTTTCGTAGGCAAGCCTATTAGTAACGCTTAACTCCTGCTTCTCATCATGCCAGAACTTCTCATCGTCGGTCATCTGGAAAAACAGATGCAAACCCAACCTATCCTGCAACCATTTAGTGAATATCCAAGGCAGTATATGACCTACGTGCGTATGTCCTGAAGGGCCTCTCCCAGTATATAAAGCACATTTAAAACCTTCTTTAAACATCCTTAAGAAGACGTCGAAATCCCTATGCGAGTAGAAAACCCTACGTCTAACCATCGGATGGAGCTCACCAGCCAAACCCTTAAGAAGGTCGATCTCCTCATCACTTAAAGCTTTAGCACCGAAGACTTTAATCAACCTATCATAATCTACGAAAGCCTCAGCCTCCCACGGAGTTACCTTCACTTCCTCACTACCCACAATAGGCAACACCAAAAAATAAAGGCAGGGAAAGCTTAAAATAATTACGCTACAATACACGACGTAGCTTAAACATATAATCCAACACTTCGTCGATGACTTACTGGAGTTTGAGATGATGAAAAAGATCTAACGCAATAAGGAAGTTTCACGACCGCAACTGAGGGTTTAGTTACGTGTTTGAAGTGATGTGTTCTAAAGCATGGTAGAGTGCCATGAAGTAGAAGTTGTGGAAATAAGCTTAGAGGAAATAAAAACAAACGTCGCCTCTGTTCTCGTAAAGAACTTATGAACGGCGCTGAAGAAGTCATAAGTAATATCTGCGGAACGCCGTCGTTAAAGCAATAGAGGAAGGGTAAACACGTAACTTGATAGCAAGAGGGGAAAGCACTCTTAATGCATATGCAACAGCTAAGTTTTTAAAGCGATATGCAGTAGCTTCAACGGGTAAGGTGGAATTTCATGAATATCTGTTGCTTTAACGAGGCAGATAATGTAGAGAGGCGTGTTGCTATAACACCAGACGTAATCCCTATCCTTAAGAAGTCAGGCTTTAACGTATTAATAGAAAGCGGTGCCGGTATCTCCGCAGGTTTTTCCGCTGAGGACTACGTGGAGAAGGGGGCGGTCGTTGGGGCGGGGGATGAGATTATAGAGAAATGCGATATAGTCCTTGCTTTGTCAAGGAATGTTCTAAATAGAAAGTTAAGGGAGGGTGCTGTGGTTATAGGCGGTCTTAACCCTTACGATAATCCTAAGGAGTTACTTAGATATGTTGACAGGAGACTTACTCTATTCTCTCTTGAGTTAATACCTAGGATAACAAAGGCTCAGAGCATGGACATCCTCACATCCATGGGTTTTATAGCTGGGTATAGAGCTGTTATTCTGGCAGCTTCATACCTGCAGAAGGTAATCCCCATGATGTCAACACCCGCAGGTCTCATAACGCCCGCGAAGGTCTTAGTTATAGGTGCTGGCGTGGCGGGTCTGACAGCCCTAGCTATCGCTAGGAGACTTGGCGCAGATACGTATGGCTATGACGTGAGACCGGCAGCTAAGGAGCAGATAAGAAGCGTTGGTGCTAAGGTTGTTGAAATGCCCGTAGAAGCTACGGGGGCAGAGGATAGGGAAGGGTATGCGAGATATATGGGAGAAGACTTCTATGCTAAACAGCGTATGTTTTTCGAGGAGATTCTAAAGGATTTCGACATAGTTATAACTACGGCCGCAGTTCCTGGTAGGGATGCTCCGAAACTCATCTCAGAGGAAGCCGTTAAGAGGATGAAGAAGGGTTCAATAATAGTTGATGTTGTTGCTGATAGAGGTGGGAACTGCGTGCTAACACAACCGGGGGAAGTTGTAACTAGATATGGCGTGGTAATTATAGGATACACCAACCTACCCTCTCAGCTCCCATATCATGCAAGCATCCTGTACTCTAGGAACCTAGTTAACTTCCTACTTTACATATCAAAGAACGGTATGATCAACATAAATATTAACGATGAGATTGTTTCAGACACGCTTATTATGCATGAAGGTGAGATCGTTAGTAGAAAGTTTAAGGAGTTAATAGGGGTGAAGTAAGATGCAGGAGGTCTATGCGGTAGATATGGTAACACTCTTCACTATATTTGTGTTATCCCTATTCATTGGTTTTGAAGTTATTAGGAAGGTTCCAGCCATTCTTCACACACCATTAATGTCAGGTTCAAACGCTATATCCGGCATAACTATAGTTGGTGCGATCGTCTCTGCCTTGCACGGCTCTACAGAGCTTACAGCGTATCTATCATTTATAGCTATAGTATTCGCAACTATAAATGTTGTTGGAGGGTTCCTCGTGACTCATAGAATGTTAATGATGTTTGTGAAGGGAAAAGGTGAAAGGAAATGAACATGACTATACTAAACCTGCTATATCTCTTAGCAGCAGTGCTATTCATACTTGCGTTCAAGATGCTCTCAACACCTAGGAGAGCTATTTTTGGAAACCTTATTGGAAGTATGGGAATGTTTATAGCTGTTGTAGCTACGGTTTTATATTACGGTTTTGCCAATATAGCTACGGTTTTATCAGGTATTGTCGTAGGAGGCTTTATCGGAGCTTTAATGGCGCTTAAAGTTCCCATGACTTCCATGCCTCAGATGGTAGCCATATTAAATGGTCTAGGAGGTGGAGCATCTATGATGGTTTCCGGAATATCTTTAATAGAATCCATAGAGATCGCGAGAACAGACCTATCGACAGACTACATAGCTTCTGTAATTGCTGGTGGTATTATAGGTGCTGTAACGCTATCCGGTAGTCTCGTAGCCACCGCAAAACTGCAGTGGCATAGGATTGAAAGACCAGTAATGTTTAAAGGGATACATATCCTGACGGCAGCGTTGCTGACCCTATCCGTTGGCCTCGGTATATTAATACCGTATACGAAAAGCGTCAATACGTTCTGGTTGATGTCTGCAGTAGCTCTTGCCCTCGGGGTATTCTTGGTACTGCCTATAGGCGGTGCTGACATGCCTGTAGTAATATCTCTGCTAAACTCGTATTCAGGATTAGCTGCGGCGGCAACAGGCTTCGTGTTAAGAAATTCCATGTTAATAATAGCTGGAAGCCTTGTTGGAACGTCGGGGATTATACTTACAAACCTTATGTGTAAAGCTATGAATAGATCGTTTATAAACGTTCTCCTTGGAGGATTTGGCTCTAAAGTTATCGAGTCACAGGATATATACCAGGGTAGGATTAAAAGAGCTTCAGCAGAGGACGTTGCTGAACTTCTAAGATCTGCGAGGAAAGTTGTCATAGTCCCAGGATATGGTATGGCTGTGGCGCAGGCACACTATCCGTTAAAGGAGCTTGTAGGTATTCTAGAGTCTAGAGGTATAGAAGTAGACTTTGCCATACATCCAGTTGCGGGTAGAATGCCCGGTCACATGAATGTCCTTCTAGCAGAGGTTGGAATACCTTATGAGAAGATGAAGGGTTTAGACGAAATAAACCCAGCTATGGAGCAGGTGGACGTAGCAATTGTTGTAGGAGCAAACGACGTTGTTAACCCATATGCGGAAACAGATCCTAAATCACCTATCTACGGAATGCCAATAATTCAAGTTTATAAAGCAAGAACCGTCGTAGTTATTAAGAGATCGCTAGCCTCCGGATTTGCGGGCATACCGAACCCTCTCTTCACATACGACAATACCCTAATGTATTTTGAAGATGCTAGAAAAGCTATCCTAGATATTATAGCTGAACTAAAATCGGGATAGACACTACGCCGCTTTATTTAAAAAGACCTTAAGCTCAATCTTAACTACGCACGTGGAGAAAACTTAATTACCTTCCTAGAACTTCTTCAATATTTTAGCGTTGTTTTCTTACCTAAACTTTTTGTGAATATCATAGGGTTTATGTCCGTGGTTGGGATTTTAGATTAACGTTGATACGTATTTGTATGACCTGAGAATTTTTTCCCTACTTTTCTCGATGGCATTATCGATAACTTTTACAGAAGCTTCACGTATTCCGATATAGCCCTTGGATGCGGCATCCCTGATGATCTTATCTGCCATTTTATTCCTGCTTATCAGTAGTGTGGATTCTGATTCTGGAGACCTACCTGCTGAAATGTCTGCAAATACCCCTGTGTAGTCTGGGCATGTCAGGCATCCATGTTGTAGATATGGCAATACTTCATCTACGCTTATCGTCAATTCCCCTTTAACGTGCTTAATTAACAGTTTATCTTTAACTATCTCTACGCTAGTTATATCGTCCGGAGAGACTCTGTATGATGTATGCACGTAGCTTAAGAAGCTTTCTATAGCAAATGTTCCCATACAGAATAAACTTATAATCAAGTATATTTTACTACTGAAGTCCGATTCTAGGAGAGGAAACATTTTCATTTGCCTAAGAAATTGTGCTTGACAAGGAAGGCCAACAAATACGGATTTCTTAACTTCCGGAGATAGCAGCTTCTCCTTTAATCCAAGTGTATATGGTACAACACTCCATATTGAACCTACAGCTTCTAGAATTTCTTCGGGTGTTTTTACTACGTATGTCTCTCCACGCAACCCGTGTTTTTTACGAGCCACTATAATTGTGTCAACGATTTTTTCCTCCAATAAATACAGCAGTATGGCTGTTACAGCACCACCTGCTTTTCCTCTTTCTTTAATCCTTGAATCCTTAGCTTCAGCTTCATATACGTGAATGTACATACCCATGGGATACTCAGGATCTATTATAAATGATTGGAAACTAACCATGTTTTTCACCCGACACCCCACGTATTAATATACGTGATTTCTCTAATAATTTCGCTCTCTGCATAAGTAGTTGCGAAAACCTTGGGCAACGAACGGTACATGATCCACAACGAATGCATTTTTCAGGTATGAGATCTGGATGGCCTTCAATCATTTGCAGAGCGTTGGTCGGGCAGGACAGCACACATGCCCCACATCCCACGCATAATCCAGTCAACACAATCTCATCAATTAAATCGAAACCACTTAATTTGGAAGTGTAGGAAGAGGCTTTGAATAAATCTAGGAAATAACCTCTTCCTTGTTTAATGTTACTCAATAATGAGATAAGTGTTTGCGGAGCTGGTGGGCAACCGGGGATAGAGTAATCTACATCAATGAGCTTGGTTATTGACGTAAATTTTCTGTGTTCAGGCATCGGTTCTTGCCCTCCTCTAGCGTACAGCGTTATTCCGCCAACACTAGCGCATGAACCATAAGCTATTACTATCTTAGCGTTTTCTCTTATTTTCCTTAAGGTCTCAACGTGTCTAACACTATCTAAGCATATCGAACCTGTAAGTACTGCGTAATCATATGACCTATTCAGGTCTACTGATCCTAAGTAACGAGATGATACATTAACTATTTGAGAAAGTTGTACTATGACGCGAATGATTGATAAAGGACATCCTTCACATCCACCAAAATCATATATGAGGAGCTCGGGCTTAGTTCTTTGGGACAAACACCTCACCTTAGGATAACCTTATTATATGCGTCGCACATGGAACGCATGGATCATATATCCTCGGTACTAAGTCAGCATATTCTTCACGAATACTTATAGCTGCATTCTCTATATGTGGAATATTAAACATCGTTGGAACAATTATTTTATATTGTTTGACTCTACCGTTATCATCTAGTTCAACAGTGTGAATAAGGGTGCCTCTAGGTGCTTCGTACACTCCAATACCTCTTCCTCCTCTGTAAATTAGCACCCTAGTAAATGTTGGCTCTCTTAACTCAATTTTATTTAACAACTCAAGAATTCTTTCTATATCTATTTCTATTTCTTTAAAACGAGCGAGCTGGATATCCCAAAGGGTATTCCCTGAGAAATCTTTATATATGGATAGTCTTGCCCTAGGTCCTGTCTCAACCTCTTTGCCATCATATAATGCTATCATACTCGTAGATCGCCCTATATTCCCCGGTATTTCTTTTCCTTTATATTCTTCGTATCGTTTTACATAGACTTTATCAACATCGATGTTGTACTTATCACCGTAGAATAGATGTGTTGCGAGATATTTAGTTTGATACTTCCTACTTTTAAGAAAGTCTACCTTTTCAGTATAGTTGCTGGGAAGGTCTTTAAGCAATGATCGATAGTCTTGAGAGAGTGTATTAAGTTCTTCAGTAATCTTTGAGAGTGCTTCCTCACTAGGCTTTTTTAAAACACCTCCTATAACGATGTAGTTGGGATGTGTGGTTGAGCCCCCTAGTTTTTCTAAAACACCTGATATCGTATTATAGAGCTTTATTACCCTGAGGGAGTATTCTCTAGTTAAACTGTGAGGAACAATATCAGGGAGGATAAGGATTAGATGAAGTAAATGGCTTTGAATGCGATTCACAAGGCCAATCGCTTCACGTAGTAATCTACCGTTGTAGGGGGGTACTATACCCATAGCATCTTCAAACGCTTCGGAAGAAGCTATTCCATGCGCTGCATGGCAAATCCCACAAATCCTCATCGTAGCATTTATAACGAAAACAGGGTTTTTCCCTAATACGAGTTTTTCAAATCCTCTAACAGGAGCCGTTGTTATAAAATAGGCGTCACGAACATATCCATCGCTACTAATAACTAAGTATTCAGCTTCGCCACCTACGCGGTTTAACTCTAATACCCTATCTGCCGATGTTTTAATAGCCGACGTCCTACACCATGTTAGTCAATAACGTTCAATTTAAAAGCTTTGATGCTTTAATCAGCAATGTAGAATATTTTTCATTATCGTTGTTGAATTTAGTAAATTTCATGTATAAAAAGGAGAGTTTCGCATAAGAAATTAACGTATCGTATATAACAACATCAACACAGACTTTAATAATAAAACTTTACTTTTAAAGCGAAGCTTAGCATGCTTGCTAAAGAAAATGAAATGCTATAGGCAGGAAGCAGTGTTTAGTTGTGTTGGTAAGGTGGTGTTACTCCTTAGCTTATTGTTTTGAATGGTTGGGATATTATTTCAGCTACGGCGTTATGACGTCACTGCTTTACTACAGCCATGAATTCTAAGCATTCCTTCAGATATTGCTAACTCTAGTTTTAGTTTTTAGTTATATACACGCCTTACCAACCTTCAACGAAGCGGTTTTAACTGTGGATAACGCGGGAGTTATTTATTAAGGCGTGTTCGCCTATTCACTCGTGTAGTGTGGTTAAGAGTTTAACGACGGTTTGGTGTTGTGGGGATGGGTGAGGAGTTTTTCGAGAGGTTGCTTTTGAGGACGTCTAAAGATACTGTGGTTGTTTTCGCTGGTAACTTACTTTCTGTGTTGATTCTTGCGTTGTCAGCGATTATCGTTGCTAGGTTTTTAGGTCCTGAAGGCTACGGTGTTTACTCGGTTTCACTGGTTGTTTCTTCTATAGTTATGATTTTCTCAGATTTCGGTGTTGACGCTGCTTTAGTTAAGTTTGTATCTAAGTTTAGAGCTTTAAACCGCGATGACTTAGTTAAGGCTGTGGTGGTTAAGTCCTTAACCGTTAAGATCCTGTTAAGCGCTTTCTTAACAGTTCTTAACTTTATCTTAGCTAGAGAGCTCTCTAACTACCTCATAGGTAGGCCGGAGCTCGCGGACTACGTTAGGTTGACTTCACCGTTGATTTTAGGTCAGGTTTTGATGAATACTTCCTTAGCTACTTTCATAGCTTTAGGTTTAAGTGTGAGGAGGGCTTCCACGCAAGTAGCTCAAGCAGCGCTTAAACTTGCTTTAAGCCCTACCTTAATCATACTTGGCTTAGGTGTTTTAGGGGCTTTAGTAGGTCATGTCTTAAGCTACTTCGTTGTAGGCATTGCTTCAGCTTTATTCGTTGTTAAGTACGTAGGTTCTATAAAGAAACACTTAAGCAACGATTTAATCGGTGTTAACGAGCTCTTCAGGTATGGATTGCCTCTATTTATATCTGGTTTTATAGGTACTTTACTTAGTAGGTATCAATACGTTTTACTAGCTTTAAACGCGGGCGACGTTGAGATAGGGAATGTGCAGGCAGCCACTCAATTCGCAACTCTCTTATCACTTACTACAACACCCTTTTCAATAACTTTATTCCCTATGTTCTCAAGCTTAAGCGTTGAAACACACCGTGAGGAGATAAGCAAGTACTTCAACGCGGTCCTCAAGTACATGTCTTTATTTACGATTCCCCTCTCGCTTTTCATGGCTGTTTTCTCAACGGATGTGGTTAGGCTTATATACGGCCGTACGTATACCTTAGCCCCAGAGTACCTTACCCTAATTTCTTTAGGGTATCTATACGCTCCTCTATCAACGGCTTTAGGCGCTTTAATACCTGGGTTGGGAGCAACTAATTACGTAATGTATTCCTCACTTATTCAGGCGTTGGTGATGACGCCCGCGGCTTACGCTTTAATAAGTGGGTTCGGCGCTTCAGGCTATGCCTTAACGTTAGCTTTAGCCGGTATCCCGCCACTTACCTTCATGGTTTACGTAGTTATTAAGAAGGTTGGGTTGAGGGTTGACTGGCTTTGCTTGGTGAAGGTTTTCACAGTATCTTTAATCTCAACCATTCCTTACTCGGCGTTGCTTATGTTACACGTAAATTACGTAGTGAGGCTTGCTTTAGAGGTTATCGCGTTCTTAACGACTTACTTAACGTTGGTTCCGTTGATTGGGCTTCTTGAGTTAAGGGATGTGGAGTTGATGAGGAGGTCTTTAGGTCGTTTACCTCTGTTTGGTGTGGTTGTTAACGTGTTGCTTGACGTTGAGGTTAAGGTGATTTCCTTAAGGGTTAAATCCCGAAAAGAAACTTAAGCGTTAGGCTTAACCCAGCTGAAGTAAGTATAGCTACTATAGGGTGTTGATTTAATGCGTAAACTATAAGGAAGGCTATAACGCCTATGGCTAGCGAAATTAAGTCTAACACACCGTTTTTAATGAGAACCGTCTGACCTACTTTAAGTAAGGCGATAAATATTAAAGCAACTACTGCGGCGTTAATACCTCTAAATAAAACCTTAGCTAACGGCGTGTCTAAATATTTCGAAAGTCCGGCGGCTATGGCTAAGATCACTAAATAAGCAGGTAGTACAACACCTAAGGTAGCCGTTAAGGAACCTAAAACCCCGCATAGCTTATAGCCTATGTACGTAGCGGAGTTTATAGCTACAGGGCCCGGAGTGCTTTCAGCTATGCCTAAGATCTCAACGAATTCCTCATCGCTTAACCACTTATTGATTTCGACTAGTTCTTTATGTAGTAAAGCAATACCTCCGTAACCACCGCCGAACATGAACAAACCGATTTTAAAGAAGACTATGAAGAGCTCAAGTGGGGAAACCAGCTTTAACACCCAAGTAGTATAGTTGGGTGGGTTGTTTAAAACGTTTATATTTATTAGGGTATGCCCAACCTAATTTTCAATGGATGATGTAAATCTATATAATAGAATTACGTGGGAGGATCACATACGTTTATAAGCTTTGATTTAAAATACTTCACGGTGGGTATGACGTCCCTCGAGGTTTTCGATAAGGTTTTGATCGTTAACTTCGGCGGTCAATACGCTCATTTAATCTCACGTAGGTTAAGAGAGCTTAACGTATTTACTGAAGTGCTTCCCTACGTTAGACTCGGCAAGGCTGACGTAGTGGGTGAAATCCTACCTAAGTATAAAGCGGTTGTTTTATCCGGTGGTCCAGCAAGCGTTAACGAATTAAGCTTCTTTAAAGACGTGGTTATGGAGTTAATCAACTCTGGGAAGCCGTTGCTAGGTATTTGCTTAGGGCATCAGCTAATGGCTTCAGCGTTGGGCGGTGTTGTAGAGCCTTCACTGCCTGAGTTTGGACGTACTGAAGTCTCCATAGTTAAGGAGGACCCCCTCTTTAACGGGTGGGGGGCTAAGGAAGTCGTGTGGATGAGTCATAGGGAATGCGTGACTACAGCACCTAAAGATGTTGAAGTTCTTGCCTACTCGTCAAGCGGTTGTTTAGCTGCTTTTAAAGTTTTAGGTAAGCCAGCTTACGGGGTTCAATTCCATCCCGAGGTTAAACACACCGTTAAGGGTATGACCCTCTTAAGTAATTTCCTTGACTTAGCGGGGGTTCGTAGGACTTGGATCCCTTCAAACTACTTGAGGTTGGTGGCTGAGGAAGTTGTTAAGGAGGTTGACCCCAACTCTAAAGTTCTCGCGGCCGTTAGCGGCGGGGTTGACTCAACAGTTTCAGCTGTTCTTCTTAAGAGGTTTTTAGGCGATAGGTTAATTCCCGTGTTTGTGGATCATGGCTTCATGCGTGAGGGTGAGGTAGCTGAGGTTTTAGAGAGTCTTAGGAAGGTTGGGTTAAACCCTCTCTTCATTGACGCTAGGGATAGGTTCTTAAGCAAGCTTGAAGGGGTTTCAGACTGTGAGGAAAGACGTAGAATCATTGGGGAGGAGTTCGCTAAGATATTCTTAGAGCTTAGCTTGAAAGACCCCAGCATAAAATACTTCGTTCAGGGAACTACCTACCCGGACGTTATAGAGAGTGGGGTTGAGGTCGGTTCACATAGGATTAAAACCCACCATAACGTCGGCGGTCTACCAACGTGGTTCAACCTCAAGGTCGTTGAACCTCTTAAATACCTGTATAAGGATGAGGTTAGGCGTTTAGGGGCTTTCCTAGGGGTTCCGGAGGAAGTGCTTAGAAGGCATCCGTTCCCAGGCCCTGGCTTAGCTGTTAGGGTTGTAGGTCCTTTAACTAAGGAAAAGTTAGAGCTCGTTAGAAAAGCTTCGAAAATCGTTGAGGAGGAGTTAAGGCTTGCCGGCCTCTACGATGAGGTATGGCAGGCCTTCGCCGTGGTTGGGGAGGATAGGTGGGTTGGAGTTAAAGGTGATTCAAGGGATTACGGCTACGTTGTAGTTGTTAGGGTTGTTTCAAGCGATGATGGGATGACGGCTGATTGGGTCAGGCTGCCTTACGAAGTTTTAGATAGGATATCCAGGAGGGTGACGTCGGAGTTAAGTAACGTAACTATGGTTACTTACTCCATAACTTCCAAACCCCCCAGCACTATAGAGCCTTGCTGAGGCTTAAGGTGGGGTTGATGGAGGTTCTCTACTTAACTTGGGAGGAGGCTTTAAAGCTTTGCTATAGCTTAGCTGAGAAGGTCATGGAGTCCGGAATGGATTTCGACGCTATAGTGACGATATCCAGAGGTGGTTTAGTACCGGCTAGGATAGTTAGCGACGTCTTAGGTGTTGACGAGCTATTCGTAGTTAGGTCTAAGTTTTGGGGTATTGGAGGTAAGGTCTACGCAGAACCGAAGGTGTCTATTCATGAGGGGTTATCCGTAAACAGGAAGAAGACCTTAATAGTTGATGAGGTTGTGGATACAGGCGCCACCATGTCTAAAGTCGTTAGGTTGGTTAAGGACTTCGGGGCCTCAGAGGTTAGGACGGCCGTCCTACACTATAAAAGCACTAGCTCTTTAACTCCCGACTTCTACGTTGAGAAGGTTGAGAATTGGGTTTGGATTTTCTACCCGTGGTCCTTCAGCGAGACTCTCTACGGCCTTGCTAAAGCTAGAGGGTCTAGTGAAGACTTAATTAAAGAAGCTTTAAAACTACTTAATGAGTTAAAAGCTTCTAACACGCCGTTAAGCAACGAAGCCCTAATGAAGTCTTTAAACCTATATTTAAAGAAGGTGGGTTAGTGACGTCCTTTCGCGGATTTAACTGTTTTTATTACTTCAGTTATGTTTTGAAGTGTGGAGTTCTTCTTTAGTTTTTTGATTTAATTATGTTAATTCCATTTAAGAAATTAATCCGTTAATCGACAGAAAATTTTATATTGCTTTATTTAAATTATTAGGAGGGAACAGTTGGAAACCCTCTTAAAGTTTGGTGGTTTGCGGAGGTGTTTAACTCAATGCTTACTGTAGTTGTGGGAGGGTTCTTCGGCGATGAAGGTAAGGGTAAGTTAGTTGCTTACTTAGGCTTAGCTGACGACGTCGTCGCGGCGGTTAGGGTAGGGTCTGTAAATGCGGGGCATACAGTGGTTTGGAAAGGCGTTACTTATAAGTTAAGGCTTATTCCTTCAGCTTTCGTTAACTCTAAGACTAAGTTAATGATAGCCTCCGGTGCTTTAGTGCGGAAGGATGTGTTCTTAAGTGAGGTTGAGGCTTTAGGCGTGCGTGACCGTGTCTTTCTCGATAGGCATGCTGGCGTTATAGATGAAGAGCACGTTATTCGAGAGCGTGAGGATCCTAACTTAAGCGGTAGGATTGGCTCAACGCTTCAGGGTGTTGGTGCGGCTATGGCTGATAGGGTTTTAAGGAGGCTGAAGCTTGCTGAAGATTACCCTGAATTACGTCCTTACTTAATAGACGTCTCTGAGGTCGTGAATGATTACGTGGATAGAGGTTTTAACGTGTTGGTTGAAGGCACTCAAGGCACGTTCCTATCCCTATATCACGGTACATACCCTTACGTAACTAGTAGGGATACCACCTCCTCAGCAGTTCTTTCGGAGGTTGGTTTAGGGCCCAAGAAAGTTGATGAGGTGGTTGTGGTGTTTAAGTCTTTCGTTACTAGGGTTGGGGAAGGGCCTTTAGACGGTGAGTTGCCTGAGGAGGAGGTTATTAAGAGAGGCTTGATTGAGAGGGGTACCGTCACAGGTAGGGCCCGTAGGGTGGCTCCGTTTAACCTTGAATTAGCTAAGAAGGCGATAGTTTTAAATTCAGCTACTCAAGTAGCTATAACTAAACTTGATTGGCTTTTCCCAAACGCTTACGGCGTTAAGGAATGGGGTAAGTTACCTGCTGAGGCCAGGAGGTGGGTTGATGAGATTGAGGGCGCTTTAGGCGTTCCAATAACGTTGATAGGTACTGGCGAGGAGGTGGAGCACGTAATAGATAGGAGGAGGGAGTTGGGGTACCTATGAGGGAATTCGACGTAGGTATTGTTGGGGCAGGCCCCGCAGGTCTTTTCGCCGCCGTAGAAATAGTTAAGAATTTAGGGAGTAGGGCTAAAGTAGTGCTTTTTGATAAGGGCTCATACGTTGAGAGGAGGATATGCCCTCTAACAGTTAAATCAAGCCGTAACGCCTTAAATAAAGTAACTAGGTGTCTTGAGTGTAGGGTTTGCCATATAATGCATGGAGTGGGCGGCGCTGGAGCTTTAAGTAGCGGTATAATAAACTTAAGGCCTGACGTCGGTGGCGATTTAGATAAGCTGTTAGGTGATTGGTTAGAGGCTGAGAATTTAATTAAATATGTAAACGACTTATTCACTTTGTTCGGAGCTCCTGAGAATAACCTCTACATCCCCGACGAAAAGAAGGTTACTGAGTTGGAGAGGCTTGCTGCTAAAGCAGGTGCTAAGTACGTCCCAACCCCTCAGAGGGTTTTAGGAACTGAAGTCGTTGTTAGCGTAACTAACAACATAACTAAATACTTAGAAGGCATGGGAGTTAAGTTCGCTGTGGAGACTTCCGTTGAGGACGTAAGTAAGGTCGACGGCGGCTTTAAATTAACTACAGATAAAGGTGAGTATTTAGTTAAGAGGGTTTTGCTAGCTCCGGGTAGGGGCGGCGCTAAATGGTTTCAAAACGTAGCTATGAAGTTGGGTTTGGTGATCGAGCCCGGACCTTTAGACATAGGTGTTAGGGTTGAAGTGCCTTACTACGTTACAGAGCACGTCACTAAAGTTAATCCAGACCCTAAGATAGTTATGTACACTAAATCATATGATGATAAAGTTAGGACTTTCTGCACTAATCCTAACGGGTTCGTAATTCAAGAGAGGTACGATGATGGGACTATAGGGGTTAACGGCGAGACCTACCGTGAGGTTAAGTCTAAAAACACTAACTTCGCTTTACTAGTTACGTTAAGGCTTACAGACCCGTATCTAGATGTGTTGGAGTTAGGTAAGTCCATAGCTCGAATGGCTACGAAGGTGGGTATGGGTAAACCCATAATTCAAAGGCTTGGGGATCTAGAGAAAGGTAGGAGGAGTACTTGGGAGAGGATTGAAAGAAGCGTTATAACGCCTACTTTAAAGAACGTAACGCCGGGTGACGTAGGTATGATACTCCCATATAGAGTCGTTACTAACCTTGTAGAAGCTATGGCTAGACTTAACGTTATATATCCAGGGCTATACTCACCTCAAACCCTGATATACGCACCAGAGATAAAATATTACGGAGTTAAAGCTAAGGTAGGTAAGAACTTAGAAACGAATGTTGAAGGTATTTACGTGGCTGGAGACGGTGTTGGATTGTCTAGAGGGATTAACGTCGCAGCAGCTACGGGAGTTCTCGCAGCTAGATCCATCATTGAATCTCTATAAACATGTTTTATAAAGTGTTTTTAACTGAGCTAACATCATATAACTCTTGGGTGTATTATATTGAGTTCACTTGTTAGGAGGACCGGCCCCGGCACGAAACTCAAGGGTAAGAAGGTTTTAATGATTGTAGCTAACGAATTTGAAGATATTGAGCTTTTATATCCCTTCGTTCGCTTAAGCGAGGAAGGAGCTGAAGTGATTATAGTTCCTGTGAAGGCAGGCCATCACCCAAGACCTTCAGACCCAAGTAAACCGGTAACCGGCAGATTCGGTATACCGGTGCCCTTCCTAGTCTTTAGAGAAGGTGAGAGACACATACTTAAAGAGCTTAAAGACGTAAGCGTTGATGAAGTTGATGCCGTGGTAATACCTGGCGGGTTCTCACCAGACTACTTGAGGAGAATACCAGAAGTTTTAAGCTTTGTTAGGGAGGCCTACCAGAAAGGTAAGGTAATCGCGGCTATATGTCACGGGCCATGGGTTTTAATATCCGCCGGCATAGTTAAAGGGAAGAGGATAACAGGGGTTTCAGCAATTAAAGACGATATAGTGAATGCCGGCGCCATCTATGAAGACGTGCCGGCAGTTAGAGATGACAATATAATAACAGCCAGAGTTCCTGACGACCTACCCGAATTTTGTCAACTAATAATTGAAGCCCTATCTACTTAGTAATTCCCCTTCATTTTTACTATTTAAGTTTTTTACGAACACCCTACCCATATTAGCGAGGAGTTCAAGTGAGTTCAAACTTAAGAAGCAAGTAAGTCGGGTTTTAAGAGGTGTTACTGGAGTGTTGATGTATTGGGAAGGGACGAAGAACAACCTTATATTACTCGACAATTAAAACATTATTGGATGGGCCGGTAGCTCAGCTGGAAGAGCGCCGCCCTCGCACGGCGGAGGTCCCGGGTTCAAATCCCGGCCGGTCCACCAAAATTAAATTAACTTACTTAATCACGAGTTTTTAGAGGGTTTTATTCTTAAGTAGGACGCTATTTTATTATGCATGTCACACGTTTAAGTGTTTTAATCTCAATCTTTATTGTGGTGGTTGGAGTGCGTAAGGTCTTTCATGAGTTAGTAAGCCCCTATGAAGTTGTTAAGGTTGTTTCCGGTTTCGTTGATTTGAAGCCTTTAGGTGTTGAGGTCGTTAGTTTAAGGGACGGTTATGGGAGGGTTTTAGCTGAGGATGTCTATGCCTTAAGCGATTACCCACCTTTCGATAGGTCTGAAGTGGATGGTTACGCCGTAAATTCCGATTCTTTAGTTGGTGTTGAGGAAGATTCCCCAGCTAAGTTGCGGGTTAAAGGTTCTGTGAAGGTAGGTGAGAAACCGCAGGGTGAGGTTTCGATAGGTGAGGCTTTAGAGATAGATACTGGGGCTGCCTTACCTCGAGGTGCCGACTCCGTAGTTATGGTGGAGTACACTAAGAGGGTTGGTGAGTATGTCTACGTATATGCCTCAACCCATTCCGGCGAGAACGTAGTTAGGGCTGGGTCGGACGTTATGAAAGGTGAGTTACTGCTTCGTAGGGGTACTGTGTTAAGAGGGTTTGAACTCGCTACTTTAGCGGCTGCTGGCGTGGGGAGGGTTAAGGTCTACTTGAAGCCTAAGGTTGGTGTTGTCTCTATAGGTTCGGAACTCGTAGATGTTGAGGAGGACTACCTACCTGACTTTAAGATTTACGAAATTAACTCATTCAACATCATCGCCTCGTTGAATGAGTTGGGAGTTTCAAGTAGATACTACGGTATTGTACCGGATGATTACAACTTAATTAAGGAGGTTTTAAGTAAGGCGTTAAGTGAGAACGACTTAGTCATTACTTCAGGGGGGACTTCAGCTGGGTTGGCAGACCTAACCTACAGAGTCTTCAACGATTTAGGCGAGCCCGGCGTCATCATACACGGGCTTAAGATAAAGCCCGGTAAACCCACTATAGTAGCTGTAGTTAATGGGAAGCTACTTCTGGGCTTGCCCGGCTTCCCCCTATCCTCAGCCATGGTTTTTAGGTTGGTAGCAACCCCTATAATAGCGAAGTTGGTTGGAATCTCCGAAAGCGTTATCGCCTCTACGAAGGTGAAGGCGAAGCTAGCTTCAAGAACTTTAGGGAGTAAGGGTAAGGTGTCTCTAGTGCCTGTGGCTTTAATAAGGAGGGGTGATGGGTTGAGAGCATACCCTATACAAACACCTTCAGGATCTATTAAAACTCTCACATATGCGGATGGATTTATAGAGATTTCTGAAGATGCTTGGATTGTGGAGGAGGGGGTTGAAGTTGATGTAAACTTATTTAAGAGTTTCTGGCAACCTCCGGAGATCGTGTTTATAGGCAGTCATGACTACTTAATTGAAGAGTTAGTAAATTCAGTAACGTTAGGTAAGAACTACAAGTTGATAAACGTCGGTTCGTTAGCTGGGTTGATAGCTGTTGGGAAGGGTGAAGCAGACATTGCTGGGTCGCACATACTGGATGAAGCCACCGGAGAATATAACGTAACCTTAATTGAGAAGTTGGGGTTGAGAAACAACGTAGTGGTTGTTAGAGGTTGGGTGCGTGAGGTTGGTTTCATCGTTCCTAAAGGAAACCCTAAGAACATCACCTCGTTTAAGGACCTACTGCGTGATGACGTCATATTCGTGAATAGAACTAAAGGTTCCGGAATAAGATCCTTAATCGATATTAAATTAAGAGAGCTAGCTAAAAACTTAGGGGTAAGTTTCAACGACTTAGTCAAGAAGGTTAGGGGGTATTTCAACGAAGCTAAAACGCATACAGGCGTTGCCGCTTCAGTAGCTCAGGGTCGGGCGGACGTAGGCGTCGGCATAAAACATGCGGCATATCTGTATAACTTAGACTTCATAAAAATCGGTGAGGAAGTATATGATATAGTGATACATAGGGAAAGCCTAAATAAAGAGGTAGTGTCTAAAATCATTGGTATCCTACGTAGTAGTGAGTTTGAAGACCTTATCAAGAAATACGTAGGTTATAAAAAACATTTAAAGACCGGCGATGTGATTTACGAGTAAATACGTTAAGTTATAAAGTAAATTAACAAACTCAAACATGTTTAGGAGAGAGCTCGGTAGATATTCCAGCGATTTTAAACCCTTCCCTTTCTAAAGCTTCTGTTAACTGCTTCATAGCGTTAGAATCTAATACACCGACCGTGACAGAGCATCTGTCAGGACTTGGAAAGCATTTAAGCATCTTTACCTCAACCCCGTTTTCAAGCACTATGTTAACGATTTTAGCTACGTCCTCAGCTTTGTTAAGAATGATGTCTACGTTTACGAGTATCTCGCCGGAGGACGTTATAGGTTTGATCACAAGCTTCCTATCGGCTTGATCTAGCTCTATCTCAACAAACGACCGTGGTTCTAAACCTAAAGCTTCCCTCATTACCTGAGGTATAACGACCCTACCTCTTGAGTCAACCTTAACTATAAATTTCATCTTCACACCAAGTATGTTAAGGTTGAGCGTTTAATATTTTTGAAAGCATGGGGAATCTCGTTTTAATGAGCTTATATAAACGCATGTCTATTCCTATAGAAAGTTACGGCCGCGTAGGTTATGAGGATTACCTCAGCAACACCTAAAGCTAGGATTAAGGCAACTACTAAAGTAGCTAATTCAAGCGTTATGTTAAGTATGGAGGCTACGCTAACTAACTCCTCAGGTGTTGTTAAAGCGTAAAACCCATATCTAACGGCTATGAACCCCATCACTAAAGGTATGGGTGTAGTAACGTAAACAAACGTTAACCCTAAAGCTCTCCTCTTCCTTACGTTGAAAACAGATAGCAGTACAGGAATTACTAAGATTAACGCCGTAATAGCGAATTGAGGGCCGAAAAACCCGGAAAGTATGAAGAAATCTATCATACCGTAAAGGTATGCTCTATAAGCCTTCCTAACTGATGAGAGTCTACCTGTAAAGTCGTAGACAGCCGTTCTGGAAAACCTAAGAAATTCATTCAACTCTTTAAGGAAATCGCCGAAGTTATCCTTCCTTAAACTACTTACTTTCCTCTTAAGGTCCTCGCTTCTGCTGTTTAAAAACTTAGCTAGCTCTTCATTATCTACTGTAATCTCCTTAATGATTATGTTTAAGTTGTTACGTATCTCATCTACTTTACCAAAGGTCTTACCACGTATTTCCTCAGGTGCTTTACTTAACGCTTGTGAAACCGCTTCTATATTTTTAACACATTCCTGAAGAAACTCTAAACTCTTCAACTTTAAATACCTCTTTAATCTTCTATAACTTCATATTTAAAAATATTGGGAAGTTAAGCTTTTCAACTAAAAAATCAGCTCTTCCCTTTATTCGATTTCAGGAGTTTTGTAAGTGACCACGCAGTTAAACCGAGGATAAACCCCCACGAAATTAGAAGGAATGTTAAAGCCCCTAAATCCATGTTAATCACCTGCGACGACTATCTTTCTATTCTGTTTTAGTTCCTCACCGTACTTCCTCCTTATGGAGTAGTAGGTTTCTAAAGCTCCGATTATTAGAATAGCTATCATCGCTACCCTAGCCCAAGTCACTATAGGCACTGAGTCCGGATAACTCCCTCCTAGAACTTCCTCAACGTAGGTTTTGGATGCTGTGAAAGCACCCATGTTGTAGTAATCGTATGTAGTTCCAGCGAGTAATAACGCTATATAGATCGGTGTTGCGATGAGTAATATATACTTAAAGAATGTCGGCACGTTAATGTAAGCTCCTCTATGTAGCTCGTCCCATAGGTTCTTAGGTTTGAACAACCAAACCGCCACTATGATGTCGAATAACCCCAGCAGGACTAAGAAGTAGGATCCAACCCAATTATCTAATTCGCTAAGATATACTAGAGTACCGTCGAGAGCTACCGGCAGACCTAGGAGTAGGTAGAGTATGAAGACTATCACGGCTGCTAACGTCCTCTTTATATGTAGGTCTTCCTCAAGAAGGGCTACTAAGTAGTTATACATAGCTATAGCTGACGTAAACCCTGCGAAGAAGAGCAGTAGAAACCACATACTCCCAAATAATCTTCCCGCCTCACCCATAGCTGTAAATACGTTGGGTAGTGACATGTAAGCTAGCCCAACACCACCTTTAATGGCTTGCTCCGGCCCTAAGTAAGCGAAAGCTATAGGTATAGCTAGGGAACCGCCTAAAACCACCTCCGCAAACTCGTTGAGTGAGACCGTCGCTAAACCCGATAGGGCTATGTCGTCATCTTTACCTACGTAGGACGCGTAGTTTTGAATTATGCCCATACCCAAGCTTAAAGTAAAGAATATCTGTCCTGCGGCAGCTAATGAAATCCTAAAGAAGTTCTGACTTAACGTGTTGAAGTCGGGCTTCCAGATATACTCTAAACCAGCTAGAGAACTCCATTCAGGCTTAACCGGAGACCCTAACGTTAAAGACCTAGCTACGAGCACTACAGCGAAGACATACAGTAAAGGCATCATAACCTTATTCCAAGCCTCTATACCTTTAGCAACACCCCTAGACGTCGCGATCGCAAGTAAAACTACAGCTAAACCCCAAGAAGCTAAAACCGCAGTTAAGTTGTTGACGTGATTGATGAAGAAAGCTACGGTGTTCTGCCCATAGTAAGCCCCTGTAGCGCTGTAGTATGTGTAGGCTACAGACCAACCAACTACGTGTAGATAGTACGAGTTAAGTAAGGTAGTCACGGAGAACGCTAACATACCGCCTATGATGCCGAAGATTAAAGCAGTCCTTGGTTTAACGCTCTCCCTACTCATTAAGTAGAACGTAGGCCCTAAAACACCGTGCCCATACTTACCTCCAAACCTCCCTGTGACCCACTCAACCCACATTATAGGTATGCCGAGCAACAGCAACGCTATAAAATACGGTATCATAAAAGCGCCTCCACCGTTTTTAGCTAGCTGGTAAGGAAACCTCCAGAAGTTACCTAAACCTACGGCATTACCTGCCATAGCCAGTATTAAACCTAACTTAGTGGCCCAACGCTCCCTACCCTCCATTAAAAACACCTCCTCTTGAAACTTGAAATAGGTAACTTACTATATCCTTATATTCTTTACGCGTTAATGAAGATTTTAATTTGTTTTAATAAGTTAAACAATAAATATTACATACACGTACTCGAATCCAATAAAAATAATTTGACTTTAAGAGAAAAATTGAAAATTTTATATAAATTGGATTTTACTTTAAACTAAAATTCCAGTAAATCCTATGCAAATACTTACGTTACATCATCGAATATTTTCATGGCGTGAGGGTTTTGGCGCCGGGGGCGGGATTTGAACCCGCGCGCCCCAGAGGGGCAGTGGGTCTCACGTAGTGTTTTGCCGGATTGACTCGAGCCCACCCCCTTAGACCGCTCGGGCACCCCGGCCATTTTAAACTAGTTATTGAGGTAATATAAGTTATAATAATTAGACGTGTTGATTTGATTATTTTATTAAATGAAAAACAGCTTTACCTAACTAACTCAACTTCTATGTAGACGTCGTCGGGTATTTTAATACGCATTATTTGCCTCATTACTCTCTCGTCGGCGTCTATATCTATCAACCTTTTATGTATTCTCATCTGCCATTTCTCATATACTTTCGTTCCCTCACCGTGTGGCAGTCTTAACACAGGCACCGTCAACCTCTTCGTAGGTAGAGGTACGGGACCTCTAACGTTTACGCCGGCTTTACTGGCTATCTGAACTAGTTGCTGGGTTACCTCGCTTAAGTGGTCGATGTTGGTACTCCAAAGCCTTATCCTTACTCTTGATGACATCAACAATACCCTACTTTCGTTACTTCTTCTCAGCTTTAGCTGGGACTACATCCATTACTACGCCGATACCTATCGTCTTACCCATGTCCCTCATTGCGAACCTTCCTAGTTGCGGTAAGTCGCTGAACTTCTCTAAGACCATCGATTTAATCGGCTTGAACTTCATTATAGCTGATTCACCGGCTTTAATGAATTGCGGGTTCTTCTCAGCTATTTGACCGGTTTTAGGATCTAACTTACCGATTATCTCCGTGATTTTAGCAGCTACTGAAGCTGTATGTGCGTGAAGTACTGGCGTATAACCTACATGTATAGCTGTTGGGTGGAAGACCACGTAAACCCTCGCCGTAAATTCCTCAACTACCGTGGGTGGGTTCTGCGGGTGGCCAGCAACGTCACCTCTCTTTATGTCTGTCTTGCTAACACCCCTCACGTTAAATCCTATGTTGTCTCCCGGCAGTGCTTCATCAAGCTTCTCATGATGCATCTCTATAGATTTAACCTCGCCGGACACTCCAGGAGGCATGAACACTACCGTATCGCCAACCCTAAGCCTTCCGGTCTCAACCCTTCCCACAGGAACGGTGCCGACGCCGGTTATGGAGTATACCTCTTGAATCGGTATGCGTAAGGGTTTCTCAACGGGTTTAGGTGGTGGTTGTACAGAGTCTAAAGCCTCAACTAACGTTGGTCCGTTATACCAAGGCATGTTAGGTGATCTCTCAACTAAGTTCTCGCCTAACCAACCGGATACAGGCACGAAAGGTATGTTATCGACTTTATAACCTAAGCCTCTCATGAACTTCTTTAACGTGTCAACGATCTTTAAGTACCTGTCTTTACTGTACGGCGGGTCCGTAATGTCCATCTTAGTTATAGCAACTACTACCTGGTCTATACCCATAGTCTTAGCTAAGACTATATGCTCCATAGTTTGACCTTCCCTACTCATCCCAGCTTCGAACTCACCGGACTTAGCTGAGACCACTATTAAAGCTACGTCTGCTTGGCTAGCGCCTGTAATCATGTTCTTAACGAAGTCTCTATGTCCTGGCGCGTCAATTATAGTCCAGTAGTACTTAGGTGTTTCGAACTTCATGAAGCTTAAAGCTATTGTTAAACCTCTCTCACGCTCTTCTTTAAGCCTGTCTAAGAACCAAGCGTATTTCTCAGATTCCTTACCGGCTTTCTTAGCAGCTTCCTCAACCTCTTTAACCATCTTAGGGTCTAAAGCACCTAACTTAAGCAACGTATGTCCTACTAAAGTGCTTTTACCGTGGTCTACGTGCCCTATCACTACCAGATTCAGGTGTTCTTTCTTAGGCCTACTCACGTTCTCTCACCATCCTCATTTAGTTAGGTATGAGCACCTTATAAAATTTTACTCTATCTTTTAAAAACTCTTTCTTTAATTACCTCGAGCTCAGGGCTATTCTCTCAATCTCCTCCTTCTTAGAGATGGCGTAGCTCTTGGGGTCGTTATTAGCCGCGGCTATTATCTCCTCAGCCAAACACTCAGCAATGCTTTTAGCTGATCTGAAGGCGGCCTGCCTAGCACCATCGGTTATATGCCTTAACGCTAAGTCAACACGCCTTAAGGGCGCCACATCAACCGCGACATGATATATTATACCGCCGTAGATAATCCTAGTTGTTTCCTCTCTAGGACCTGAATTCTCAATAGCCCTAACGAGGACTTGAATGGGGTTTGTCTTAGTTTTTAAGTAGATTATCTCGAAAGCGCGCTTAACGATGTTGTAAGCTAGGTGCTTCTTACCCGTGTTCCTCCCATGCTTCATCAATTGATTTATTAAGCGCTCAACTATAGGTACTTCAGACTTTCCAAACCTCCTGTGCTCATGCCTACCTCCGGTATGCGGTAGGTACACAGGCCTTAAAGATATGTACTTCTTCAAGCTAGGGTCTCTAACCACTATATTCTCAAAACCCCAACGACCAAACACCTTTATATCAAGAGGCCTCACTTCAACAGTTGCCTCACCTGACATCCTGACCGACCTAAGGTAATGATGCTGTTGAGCTTAATAAGATTTAAAACCGCATTAAAAGATTTAATTCCGTCGAAGTATTCTAACGATTGGTAACGTAAGGGAGGTAGGATAGTTGAAGAGGAACTCCACCATCAAGCAGAGAGGAAGGCTTCTTAAAGTAGTTGACGTAGAACCTATAACGACTTACAACCCCAGCATCGATTTAGAGATGCCGGCACTTAATTGCTACTTAGAAAATGGCGAGACATTCACGCTTTATAACGTTCCGTTTGACATAGCTAAGGCTATAACAGCCCTTAGAAGTTCTTACGCGGAAATAGACGTTGAGGGGGATGACTCCTTCGACGGGAGGGGGACTATATATGACGTGATGATAATGTTCTCACCTAGGCTTACAGAACTCCATAACTCAATAAAGAGGGTTGTCATAGATTCTTACGACGTTGGCAAAGGTGTATACAGCGCCAGCCTATATCTAGAGGTTGATAACTTAACAGTTAAGAAGACTTTAATACCTAGCCACGCTTTATTCCTAGCTATGTTATTTAAGAAGCCTGTCTTCGTAACCGAGGAAGTTCTTGAAATATCTAAAGAACTTGGCGATGAGTTTTTCGGAGAGTCGGACGACGAAACAACTTTTAAGGACGTTTAACCTTAAGAGCTACCTAACGGGCTTCTGCTTCTTACCCTTTAATAGAGCGTCTAAAGAAACGCCGTTAACCATTATGACTTTATACCTAACCCCCGGTAAGTCACCCATAGACTTACCTAAAGTACCGCCTATACCCGCGATTATTACCTCATCGTGTTCGTCAATAAACGTAATGCCACCGTCTTGCGGGACGAACGCCGTAACTACCTTACCGTTTTTAACAAGCTGAACCCTAACACACTTACGCAGAGCTGAGTTAGGCTGTCTAGACTCAATACCAACCTTCTCTAGAACTATCCCTCTAGCCATTGGAGCACCTTCTAACGGATCGTACTTCTCCTTAAGCTTAAGCATTCGTATCTTAAACTCTCTCTGACTCCACCTAAACTTCAGCCTTTTCAACCTAAGCTTCCTAGCGGCGTAAAGCCCTTTAGGTGCTTTACTTCCAGGCACCGACTAATCACCACATGCTTGAGGCTCCATCTTTTAAGGCGGGGTAAAAGCTTATAAGCTTTTTGTAACTTTATGTTTTTGGTGTTGGGTGTGGGCAACCGTAGCTTGGGATGAGACCCACACCTTCCCGGAGCTGACGGCGGGAGCTGATAGATGATGCGCCCCCGGTGAGGGGCTTCAGAGAAGTGATGGAAGCCCTAGAGGGAGAACCCCTCTTAAAAACAACAGGGGCCATCAGCACCTACAGCCTCGCTATTTATGAAAGTGGAGAACACTTATAAGTTTTTTGCTTGTATACCCACGCATGTAGGCCAACTGCCTAGCGAAGCAGTTTTAAGTTTTATAGGTGTTGAATAGGTATTAATAGTGCTTCATTTAGTGGTGGGTTTATAAGTTTTGCTAGCGCTATCGTAAAGTGAGGGTTGGGTTGACGATTCGATGAGGAGACGGAGGTAAGGATGAAACCCAACCTAATGAGGCCCTACCTTCGCTTGAGGGAGTCTAGCGGAGCGATGCGGAAGTCTAAGGCAATGAAGCTAAGCTCTCGAAAAGCGGGGGGTGGAGCGAGGATAGGGGCGATGAGTACCTACGTATGCAAACGAAAGCTTACATAGGTACGAACCCTAAAGTTATGAAACGCTAACTACGTCTATATCGTAGTATCGTTTTAAGATTACCCTAACTTTATTAACGTTACGTCCGTTCTTACCTATCGCTAACCCTTTATCCTCAGGCATTACTTTAACCTGCAATATCTTCTTACCGTCTTTAAGCTTGTTCAACTTTATGCTAACTACCCTTGCAGGCAGAAAGAGATTCTTAACGAAGTCTTCAAGTGAGTCAGCCCACTCAACGACCTCAATCCTCCTGCCTAAGATCTTAGAGAGTTGCTTAACGTTCTTTCCTTTAGCACCTACAGCTAAGCCGGCGGTTCCTGGGGGGACTATATATATTAACGTGTTAGACTCTTCATCGACGATGCAGTCCTTAGCCGTAATCCCGGTGATGTCGTTTAAAAGTGCTATATACTTAAGCTCGTCCGCAGTTAATTTTACAGGCAAATCACTTCTCACCTACTTCAAGTATTTTCGAATCACCTGGTTCTAACACAGCAACTAAAGTTACTGGGAAGGGCTTACCTAAAACAGACCCTAGGTCGTAACTGCTTCCCGGGTACTTAATCACTTTAATGTTGCCTAACTTAGCGTAATACATAACGTCCTCCAATAAGTTTTTAGGTATGTTATTCGCAACTATAACGCCTACGGCCTTACCCAACTTAACTGCTTCAATGCTTCTTTTAGATCCTAAAACAACCTTCCCGGTCTTATACAGTAGCTTTATATCTGTATCTATCGGCGTAGCTTGCGACATGCTTCACTCACCCCTTTCAACTTCTTTAATCACAGATTTAATTTTTGCTGGATTCATTTTAAGCTCTACTAAGGCTGTCCCTATAGGTGCTATCTGACCTATGATTACGTTTTCAGCTATACCGCGCATGTTATCCACCTCGCCCCTTATGCTAGCGTCGAAGAGGTTCTTAACGGTTACTTCGAAGGCCGCCCTAGCTAAGACGCTCGGCTTCTCCCCAACCACTCCATGCCTACCTATCTGCTTCACAGTTCCAGATCTAGTCATCATGTCAGCCAATAACATAACATGCCTTATGTCCACGTCTAAACCCTGCTCATTAAGCGTGTTTTTAATTTCACGTATTAAAGCCTCCCTAGCAGCTTCAATACCTAAAATCGTCTCTATCTCGTGAATGCTGTTAGTCCTAACCTTAGATGGGTTAATCCCCTCTATCTTGAGGACGGCTTCCAAGTTGGAGCCGTCCGTTATCAACACGTAGTATTTCCTACCTGTTTCAGGATCTGTCCGTTCTTGAGGTATGACTTTCTTAATGCCTTTAACTCCCTTTAACTTAATCTTAAGGAGTCTATCTCTAAACTTCTGCGCTTTCAACACGTCGTTATAGTTCTTCGGGAGATCCACGTAAATCACGTTAGGATCGTCTTCTGAGGGATGAACACGTCCGGCTAACGTCTTCCCCTTAGCTAAAGCTTTAATTATCTCATCACGTGTAAGGCCTTTATCCTCAAGCATTTCAGGGTCAAGCGTTATGATTAACCTCATCTCAGTTAGGTCTATGTCTGCTGAGCTGGTGACATTCTCTAAAACAGTCATTTCAATTTTCCTAGCGATTTCAACAGCTTTTGATTTGTCGTATTTATGCTCTTCATCAAGATGTATCTCCATCATGGGCGTGTCAGGCACCCTCTTAGCGTCAACCAACTCTATAAGCCTCGGAAGACCTAAAGTAACGTTAAGCTCCCTCACACCAGCGAAGTGGAAAGTCCTTAAAGTCATTTGTGTGCCCGGCTCACCTATGGATTGAGCTGCTACAGTACCGACGGGTTCTCCAGGATCTACCATAGAGCTTAAGTACGTTCTTATAGCGTCATCTCTAATGATTATCAGCTCCTCATCCCTTACTTCATATTTCTGACATGCTTTGAAGAGGGAGTTTACTAGCTCGTAGTAAAGCGCTTCAGGTAAGATGTCCTTAGCTGGCTCAACAACTTTTAAAACTCTCATAGCCTTCTCCTTAAGTTCTAAAGCTTCACTACGTAGCTGATCCTCAGTTAAGTTCTTAAATATGTAGTCGTTTATTAACTTCTTCCTTACCTCATCTACGAACTCGCTTGGGATATCTTTAACCTCACTTAAAACTTTACTGACGACTTCGTAAGGCTCGCTAATCTTCTCCACGATCTCCTTAACTGACGGTTTAGCTTCCTTGATCTTCTCCTCCTTAGCTTTAGCTTTAGACTTCTTCTTACTGGGTTTCCCGGCCTTAGACATCTTTACTTCCACCCTATATGCTTCTCAACTATCCTATCGGCGTTGATTGCCTTACCGAAGGACGTGTTCTTAGGGTCTACGTAATCCTCACCATACGCTAACTGAACCACCTCACCATACGCGCTTCTAACGGATCCGTCATACTCCACCACTAAATCAAGTAGTGAGTTTATAAGCCTTCTCTGCATATAACCGCTTTGCGAGGTCCTAACTGCTGTGTCCACAAGGCCTTCCCTACCGCCAGCCGCGTGGAAGAACGCCTCAACAGGTGTTAAGCCTCTGGCGAAAGAGCTTGGGACGAACCCCCTAGCTTCAGGGCCTACGTCGCCCTTCTTAAAGAAGGGTAGCGTCCTATCCCTATAACCTCTTGTAATTCTCTCACCTCTTATTGACTGCTGCCCTAACATCGCGGCCATTTGAGTTATGTTTAACGAACTCCCTCTAGCTCCGGTCTTAGCCATTATAAAGACGTTATTGAATGGGTCTAAATATTTAGCTGCTATATCGCCTGCCTCATCCCTTGCCTTAGAAAGCACTTCAAGGATCTTCAACTCCAGAGACTCCTCTAAGGTCCTGCCAGGGGTTATCTCAAGCTTCCCTTCCCTATAAAGCCTAAGCAATTCATCGACTTTAGCTTTAGCTTTGTCGTAGACCTCCATAATCTCTCTATATGCTTGTTCAGGTATTAAAATATCGTCTATAGCCATCGTAAACCCCCTCATCTCGATGAACCTGAGGAACAGCCTAAACGCTCTATCCATGAACTCCCTACCGAAGTCTGTTCCATATTCTCTAATCAGGAAGTGCAGCATAGACTCCGGTTGTTGCGCTCCTATAGCGTTCTTATCTAAAACGCCAAGTAGTAACTTACCCTTCTTTATGACTAGGTATGAATCCCAGAAACACTCTTCATTCGAACACTTAAGATGCCCGCTGGATATCTTAGCCTCCTTCGAGAAGTTGAAGCCCTCAGGTATGAGTAGGCTTATTATCTGCTTACCCAGCCATCCCTTCTTAGGTGATAGAATCGCAGGCTCAGGGATTTCACCCTCGTAGTTTATACTAGCTAGAAGGTCTGAAACCTGCTCCATAGTTAGTAAGGAGGTCTTAGACGAGAGTAAGTAAGCACCGCTTATGTAGTCTTGAATGCCGCCGATTATAGGTCCTCCATACCTCGGCGAGAGTATATGTTCTTGAACCAACAATAAAGTCTTAGCTTCAGACATAGCCTCAACTGTTTGAGGGACGTGTAAGTTCATTTCATCACCGTCGAAATCGGCGTTATACGGTGGGCAGACAGCTAAGTGAAGTCTGAAAGTCCTGCCTGGCAACACCTTAACTATATGCCCCATTATAGACATCCTATGTAGGGATGGTTGCCTGTTAAAGAGCACGATATCCCCATCTATTAAGTGGCGTTCTACTATATACCCAGGCTTAAGTCCTTCAGCAACAGCTCTTAAGTCCTTAATGAATCGCAGGTCTAACCTCCTACCGTTGGGGTCTATGACATAGTTTGCTCCAGGATACTTAAACGGCCCGTTAAGCACGTATTTACGTACCTCATCTATGTTCCAGGAAGTTACCCTTACAGGCACTGTTAAAGTCATGGCGACTTCTAAAGGCACGCCAACCTCATTAATGCTTAAGTAGGGGTCTGGCGATATGACCGTCCTCGCTGAGAACTCAACACGTTTACCAGATAGGTTGTTTCTAAACCTACCTTCCTTACCCTTCAGTCTTTGAGCTAAAGTCCTTAATGGAGCTCCGGACCTTCTCTTAGCTGGTGGGAGCCCAGGAACTTCATTATCTATGTAGGTAGTTATGTGGTACTGCAGAAGCTCCCATAAATCCTCTATTATAGCTTCAGGCGCGCCTGAGTTTATGGCCTCCCTTAACTTTTCATTGGTTCTTATTATATCCACTAACTTATGGGTTAAGTCATCTTCAGATCTGATGCCAGCCTCAAGAAGTATGGAAGGTCTTACAGCTATCGGAGGCACTGGAAGTACCGTTATGACGGCCCACGCCGGATGAGCTACCTCAGGATCGAAGCCCATAACCTTAAGATGTCTTTCCGGAACTCGTAATAACCACTCCCTTATAGTCGTAGGCCATAACTTACCTAAAGGTCCTTCCTCAATAAAGGTCGTGGGTTTCTCAAGCCTTATCGGGTATTGCTTCTCACCGCAGTGCGGGCATTCCAACGCCTTCATGGCTTTACGTTTCACGTATTCAGTTAGTGAAATCGCTAGTTGCGGCCACCTATCCTCCAATCTCTTAAGTAGGTTGAGATACCTATCTATATCCTCCTCAGGTATTTTTAACCTACCGCATTTCCTACATGTAGCTCTTAAAATATCATGTATGTGTTTAACGAACCCTATGTGGATTACTGGCCTAGCCAAGTCTAAATGACCGAAGTGTCCTGGACATGTAGCTAACGTGTTACCGCAGGTCTCGCATTTCTGACCCGGTTCTATAACCCCAAGCCTTGGATCCATAACCCCGCCTTCAACAGGCATTCCATTCTCATCATACACGTCTGAAGTAACTATAGCTGTAACGGACATCTTCCTTATAGTGTCTGGGTTTAGGATACCGAATTTAATACCTTTAATCTCCTTCTCCTCAACCATCTAAAATCACCTCGATATTTTATCCTTAATTATTAACTTCGGGTAGATCATCATACTCATCATCTCCTGAATCAAGAGTTTGAACGCGTATGACACGTTTACAGGGACTAACTTCTCGCTCTCGCCGTGGATTGGGCATATATACTTACCCTTACGCCTATCAAACCATCCTATCAAACCGCATTTCTCGCAGACGTAGATCGTAAACTTATCTGAGCTCTCCAGCAGTCTTTCCTTAAGCAGTATGGGAGCACCATGACCTATTATGGCGTCTCTCTCCATTTCACCGAACCTTAAACCGCCCTCTCTAGCCCTACCTTCAGTAGGTTGTCTAGTGAGGAGCTGGACAGGCCCTCTAGCCCTTGCGTGAATCTTATCTGAAACCATATGATGCAGCCTCTGGTAGTAAACTATACCTATGAAGACTGGAGTCATTATTAACTCGCCGGTTCTTCCGTCGTACATAGGTTCAGTACCGTTAAGCGGGTACCCGCTTAGGAGTAACTCCCTCTCAAGATCTTCTAATTTCTCGTTAGCGAAGGGAGTTCCGTCGACGAACCTACCGAGGAGCGCTGCCACCTTACCGGCTATCGCCTCTATCAGCTGTCCTACGGTCATTCTCGAAGGTAGGGCATGCGGGTTTATTATGAGATCCGGCGTTATCCCGTCGACGGTATACGGCATATCGTATTGAGGAACTAGAAGACCAACAACTCCCTTCTGACCATGTCTCGACGCGAACTTATCGCCGATTTCAGGTATTCTTAAATCCCTTACCCTAGCCCTAACTAGTTTATTACCTTCGCCGCTGACGGTTATCGCTACGGTGTCTACGATGCCTCTATCGCCGTGACGTAAGCTTACCGACGTATCCCTCTTAGTCTCGCTGGTTAGCCCAAACTCCTTATATTCCTCGATGAATCTAGGCGGTGATATCTTACCTATTAAGACGTTGCCGGACTCTACATCAACTTCAGGAGCTACTATACCGTCCTCATCAAGTAGTCTGTAATTGTCTCTACCTCTGTACCCTTTAACGCTAGGGTCTGGGATACTTATGACGTCTTTCTCACCGCCGGGATATCGTAGCTCTTCAACACTATATTCTCTGAAGAATGTTGACCTAGCCAACCCTCTCTCAACAGAGGATTTGTTAAGTATTACGGCGTCCTCCATGTTATATCCTGTGAATGAAAGCACAGCTACGATAAAGTTCTGCCCAGCGGGTCTTGTGTTATAACCTATCAACTCAAGGAACCTCGTTTGAACTAACGGCTTCTGAGGATAGTGTAGGAAATGCGCTCTGCTATCGAACCTCAGATGGAAGTTAGCCGCGTTTAAACCTACTGCCTGCTTAGCCATAGCCGATTGATACGCGTTCCTAGGTGATTGATTATGTTCAGCATACGGTATTAAAGCCGCCGCAATACCTAATATAGCGGGTGGATATATCTCAAGATGCGTGTGTTCCTCCGTTAAGTCTTCAGGGTTTAAAGCTATGTACGCATCCTCCTCTTCCTCCGCATCCAGATACTCTACAACACCTAAGCTAACCAATTGTGAGAATGGGATCTTACCCTCCTTAACCTTAGAGATTAGCTCTTTAGTTACCTTCACAGAACCGTTTTCAACGATTAGCAACGGGCGTCTAACCCTACCTGAATCACAGTTGACGTAGACCTCATTAAGGTATTCAGTCCTTAAGTATGAAACATTCACTTCATGATGTATCTTACCCGCTCTCCTAAGCTCCCTTAACTTACTCACAAGCTCTGAAGCGTCCTCCCGCGGGTAATAACCAACTAAAGTCCCGTTGAGGTATACCTTAGCGTACGTCATCACCTGCTCGTAAAGTTCTTCATCACCGTTCCTTAAGCGTTCGTAAACCTCAACAAGCGGGATTAACCCTAACTCCTTAAGAACCGCTAAAACTACAGACTCCTCCACACCCACCGATATGTAGGAACTTAACGCTAAGTTCTTAACTAAGCCGCAGTTAGGCCCTTCAGGCGTTTCAAACGGGCATATCCTACCCCATTGCGTTGGGTGTAAATCACGTGCTTCGAAATGCGGCTGCCCCCTACTCAGAGGAGCTACCGTCCTTCTTAAGTGGCTGTGCATGGAAATCCAGTTGGTCCTGTCTAATATCTGACTTACTCCAGTTCTGTTACCTACCCAATTCCCGGTAGCTAACGCGTGGTTAAACCTCTCCGTTACGATGTCAGGCCTTGCTAAGGCTTTAAGTGAGAGCTTCCTCCCTTTAGTTAGCTTATGCCTTTCAACCTGATACTTCAGGTCTTTCATGTAAGCCTTAAAAGCAACTCTAAAGAGCTGAGCTAGTAAATCACCAGCTAGCCTTAACCTTCTGTTGGCGTAATGATCCTTATCGTCTGGTTTCCTCCTACCCAACATAAGCTCAATTAACTTGCAAGCCATCTGCCCTAAATACAGGGCTTTTAAAAGTCTTGACTCAGGACTATTACCTAAATGCGGTAGGAAATACGTATCAATTATCTGCAAGGCTCTTTCCTTCCTAGCCTTAACGTCAACTATACCTATAGCTACCCTAGACGCTATGTAGTCTAGAGCTTCATCCTGTGTTTTTATCTCTCTTGCTTGATAGAACGAAGGTATTAACTCATTCTGTATTTCCGGATCTGGAGAAACGGCTAAGGCTATGTCTCGATCTGTTTCGATGCCTAAAGCCCTCATCATAATGACGAACGGTATCTTCTGAGGTATTGACGGGAAGTTTAACGTTAGCGTGCCGTCCTTTAACCTATCGAGTATTATAGGAACTCTATAACCTGAAGATGCGGATATCACCTTAGCTGTATGCGTTATCGTTGAGGTTTCCTTACCGTAGTCTACGAAGACTCTGTTAGGTGCTAGATCCTCTTGAGTGACTATAACCCTTTCAGAACCGTTTATTATGAAGTAACCTCCAGGATCCCGCCAATCCTCACCTATCTTTATCAACTCATCCTTACTCATCTTAGACGTCGGGTCTAACACGGACCTAACCATAATCGGCAACTGCCCTAACGGGACGTTATCCTCAACTGTTTCAACGCCGTCCTCATGTATGACGACCTTCAAATACATAGGAGCGCTGTACGTGAGGTTCCTAATCCTAGCCGTCATGGGGTTTATATGCTCGATGTCTGTGATTGGCGCTCCCTCAACCTCCTTAAATTCAGGTTCTCCAATCTTAACGTCAACAACCTCAAGGTATGTCTTAGGAGACCCTATTTCAACCCTACCCAACTCCTTAACGATTTTCTTAATCCACGAAGTAACGAATTCGTTGTATGAGTCGAGATGTTGCCTCACTAAACCTTTTTCCTTAAGGAACGCTTCCATTAAAGTCCATCTGTCCTCAAGAGTTAATACGTTGTTATTACTGCCCTTCAAGAACCTCACCACCCCTTAACCAGCTATGACAAACCTATAAACAACTATCTTACCAGCCGTAGGCGATTTACGTGTTATCCTCACAATATCCCCTGGCTTCGCACCTATAGCTACCGCCACAGGATCTGAAGCCCGTAAGTAAGGCAGTTGATCGGGGCGAACGCCCAACTCCTTCAAAACTTTAATGGCTTCCTCAGGACTTAAAACCTCATGCTTAGGCACCAACTCATGTTCTATTACATTCACCTTCTTGCTCACCATCTTAACCAACCTACCACTCGCTAATTACGTAAATGAGAACACATATTTTAAGCTTTAACATCCTCACACCGACCCAAACAAATTTTTAAGGTATCAACAAATATAAGTTTTGGTGGGCCCGTAGCTCAGCCAGGTAGAGCGGCGGGCTTTTAACCCGTAGACGGGATCGAAGAAACCGACCCGGCGGAAGTCCCGGGTTCAAATCCCGGCGGGCCCGCCACAAAACCTTCGTGGTGAATTAAATTTTGTATTAAATACAGGAGTAACTTTAGCTTTTGGTAATCCATAGCCGTAACTGTTTATCTTTACTCTTTTAAAGTGCTAGGTTAGGGTAGTATGTTTATAATTTTAGTTTTCTTGAGCTTATTCGCAACGGACTCTTCATCCATTAAGACTATGGTTAAGGCTAAGATGTGCCTCAACTCGTACGTGCTTATGAAGTATGAGAAATGATCAGCTACTTCATTATTAAGTACCGAATGCACTGTAACTACAGTATCCCCCTTACGTAGAGCTAAGTGGGCCTTACTCTCATAGCCTATGATTGCCGGCTCCTCAACGGCTAATATTACCGGGACGTTAAACCAGGACGAAAGGAACGCCGCTATATTAAGTGAGTAATCCGGAAGCGTTAATAACTTATCAAGTATTGAGCCAGCCAACCCACTAATAACTTTATACTTGAAATACAACGCTACATATTGTTGGAATGTAGGCTCTGTAAAAACTTTATTTAAATCCCACCCATACTCACTCATAATCCTACTGACGTATTTCTTAACGAATCCATCGGAAAGCAGTAGGTTTAATATGTTTTTAGCTGTTTGCGTAGCAGGTATTGAGATACCGTGGTAGTACTTACTAACTACGGTTTCGCTTAGGCCTAAAGCGTTAGCTAACTCAACATTTTTAAAGACTCTTCTCGCCGCGGCAATCGCAGCTATCGCATCCACCTTCAACATTAAGTTCAAGTACTTTCTACTTAACGTCCATTTCACCTTACTCACTAAGATTAAAGTACTTCCTTGCTTTATATATGGTTGACTTCGAAAACATAAAGAAATAAAATGTGTGAAGTTAATGCATTTCTTGATGATGTCTACCTCCGGAACTGACGATGATGAAAAGGCATTTGTCTGAACATCTTAAACACGTTATTGAGGTCGTCGCGTGGGTTTTACATCACGAATCAGCGCTTATAGACCTACTTCATCCCAGCCATTTAATAGTCAAAGAGTTTAAATACATTACGTAGTTTAACCATGTGTAAGGCCTGTGAGGTGTGATGATGAAAATACTTGGGAATGTTACGATCCCTCTGCTACTAACTCTATATGGATTGATTTGGATTTCCTTACAACCGGTTATGATATACGTATTAAGTAGGGTCTTCGGTTCATCCTTAATAGGGCAGATATCGGGGTTCGTAACTTACGGATTAATCAACGTAGTGTTTCTTTACAGCTGGTTTAAACTAGCTAAAGCAATTAGAGACAGTAAAATCTTGGATTGAAGCTCAGCGCTACAGTGGTTCTTCATCAATCAGTCCGCCCGTCGTTAACTTCATAGCCATAACCTTAATACTTACGCGACTATTTAACTTTTTAGTGGGTAATAATTTACGTTGAAACCCTTCTACTGATTCGTTATGAAATATATGCTTGGTCTGAATGGCATAGCTAAGCTTTTCTTGTTGCCTAAGTCAGGAGCTTTCTCATCATCTGACCTGTATATGGCTTTAATAGCTACTCCGGATTTCCTTTCAATATATTCTCTAAACTTCATCAGCAATTCATGCTCGTTAAACGCGGTTAACAACTTAAAGGATTTAAGTATGTTTTCATTTAGAGACAGTACAGACTCCATTAAGTATTTACCGACTTTATAAGCTTGTTTATTATCCACTAAGGAATTCCTAATTATATAGTTTACTACATCGCGTAGGGTTCCTCCAGACGTCACTATATCAGCGATGTTGACGAAATGCCTATATAGGTTTTCAGGAGCTACGTAAACTACCGCCTCCTTACTTTTAACTACCTCAGACAACTTCCTTAAATCGTCAATGAACCTACTTAAGTACTCCATTGAGAGCTCAGCTTCTATATCAACGTATTTTCTAAGGGTTTCTACATCCGGCCAAGCCTCCTTAACAACTAAGGATTTATTCCCTAGCTTATGCCACAACTCCTCAGCTAGGAATGGCGTGTAGGGTGACATCGCAATAACCCACATTCGAAGTACGTCTTTCAACGTTTTCGAAGGCTTCCCAACCATCTCTAAATACTCAGTTATGTCTTGATGTATTGAGTAGAATATTTTCAAACCAGCTGATCTAATCCTGACGTTCCGTAAATCTTCTGAAGCGGATAAGATGTGGTTAGCAAACCTAGAGAGTAACCACCTCTCCGGTAAGTCAATAGAGTCGTTAAGTTCTTTATAAACTTCATCAAACGAGCTTATGAAGTCATATATGGATTTTAACTTAGTAGCTAAGCTCTCCATTAAGTCTATATCTAGGTTAAGATCCGCCTCAACCTCAGCGCCTAAAGCTATAGCGAATCTAACTACGTCGGGGGAGAACTCCTCAACGAGCCAGTGGATTGGGTATATATTGCCTTTAGATTTAGCCATCTTCTCCCCCTTAATTAAAACCCAACCGTTAGCTACTATCTGCTTAGGCCAGAACTCCTCTGGAAATATAGCTACGTGATTATAGACGAAGAACGTAAGGTGGTTTGGTATGAGGTCTTTACCGCTATGTCTTGAATCTAGAGGGTACCAATACGTGAATTCCTCTCTAATGTCCTTAAGGATCTCTTGCTTAATTCCTAATTTGCTGGAAAGCGTTGTTAAATCCCCTAAACCTAACATAACATAGTCCCAAAACTCCTCACTCAACTGCTCTGGGTTTAAACCGTACTTACGTATCTTATGTATTACCGTGTAGAAAGCCATGTAAATAGTTGAGTCACTTAAGGACTCTATAACCCATCCTTTAGCCCAAGGCAGTTCCGTCCCCAACCCTCTACTTCTGGTGCATGCTTTAGCTTTAAGCCAATGTACGGTGTTTATGAATTGAGTGCGTGCCTCCTCAGGGATTATACGCATATTGGATAAAGCCTTCAACACCATGTCCTTCCAGGCAGGGTTTCCATAATCTATAAACCACTGATCCTTAACTATCTTAACTACTATCTCTGTCCCGCACCTGCAGTAGACTGGCGCGTTCATGACTTCATACATTACGTCACCTAACTTAAAATCAAGCAATAATTTCTTTATCTTCTCTCTAGCTACCTTAACCTCCTTGCCTGAGATCTCAGCAGCTATAAAGTTCTTAACACCGGGTAAGTGTTCAAACACTACAAGACCTTCAAGACCTACCCTCATAACGCCTAAGTCATGCTCTGCTTTATATACCTCCTTAGTCGCTTTATCCAGTAACTCGGTGTCGCCTTGTGTTGAGATGCCCAACTTCTGAACTACGTCGGCTGCGGGGATCTCACTAAACCCTTCAACTGTGATTAGAGGTATTGGCTTTAAATCACCCCATAAACCCCCGAGCTTCTTAGTTACGTACTCGCGTAGAGCTACGTAATCGTATGGGGCATGGGCTGGAACACTCATAACAACTCCAGTTCCGAATTTAAGGCTTACGAAGGAAGCTTCCAACACAGGAACGACGGAACCTGTGATCGGATTTACTACCTTACTACCTACCAAATCAGACCCTGAAATTTCCTTTACTACCTTAACCTCCTTCTGGAACGACAGCTTCCTAGCCGCTTCACAGGAAATAACCCATTTCTCCACACCTGCTTCAGTATATACTTCAGTTATGCAGTACTTACCTCCAGGATTCACCCAAACGTTCGTCACCCCTAAGACCGTTTCAGGTCTTAAAGTAGCGGCTACGAAGAAGTTCCCACCGCTCACGTCCTTAAACTTAATTAAGAATAGCTCATCTATTTCAGGCTCTACATCATCTTTAGTGTCGTGCATCCCAACCGGCATGTTATGGTAGGGGCACCAACCCACCGGATGAGATCCCTTAATTAAGTAACCCTTATCCAGCAGTTTCTTAAACTGCCATCGTATAAAGGCTTGAAACTCAGGATCTATGGTTGTGAATTCCCTCCTCCAGTCTATGGAAAGGCCGTATCTACGCATTGCGTCCTTAGAGAGTTCGTGGAAGTATTTAGCTACGTCTAAAGGTTTTTTAAGCTTGGCTATGTCCTCCTTACTTAAGGCGAAAGCCTCAGCCAACCTCTCAACATATGATTCATCGCCGGAAGCTATTCTCTCCGCAGTAGCTAGTATCGGCGTGCCGGTGTAGTGAAACCCCATAGGGAACAATACGTTATAGCCTGAAGCCCTTAAAAACCTAGCTACTACATCCGGGATTAAATACGTTCGAGCATGACCTAAATGTGCGGGGCCGTTCGGGTACATAAAGGCCGCGGTTAAGAAATACTTAGGCTTCTTAGGATCTGGATCGGCTATGTAAACCTTCTCCCTATCCCAAACATCAACCCACTTCTTCGAGATCTCAACCAAATATTTGATGAAGTCTCTCCCGCCACTCGAATTAGTAATTTAACTCACCTAACTCCATCTTCAATTTGAAGTATTAAAGCTTTCACCTAAGGAAATCAAGCATGTCGTTAAGTGGAAGTGAAGTGTAGCTAAGTTATTGAGTAAGCTACGTACTCTACACTAGTAAAGTTTGTAGATGGAGCTCACGTGTTAACTTAAGTAAATTACGTTACGATGAACGATGTAGTTGAAGATAGTTACCTATACTATATTAAAAACCACCCATAATTAAGGTTATTATTTGTTGTGTTTGACTACTCTTCAACTACGTAGTTAGGTACGACTGGAGGTAATCCCTGCCTCTTAGAGCTTAATATGTTGAGAACTCTATGTGCTACTATAAGGAGCACTATGCCTGCTGGGAGCAGTATAAACCATTGAGTTAAGTTTAAAGCGAATAACGCGTAGAGAGCTAAGCCTACGAAGCCAGCTGTAGCTGCGTAAGGCAACTGCGTTGAGACATGGTCTATGTGATCAGCTGCTGAGAACATTGATGACATGATTGTTGTGTCGCTTATGGGTGAGCAGTGATCTCCGAAGATACCCCCACCGAAGACTGCTCCGATGGATGCGAACGCTGTTAAGTAAGCTATCTCCGGGTTGTTCGGGTACTGCATCAAAGCCAGTTGCCAAGCCATAGGTACTGCTATAGGCATCATAATTCCGAACGTTCCCCAACTCGTTCCTGTAGTGAAGGATATGAACATCGAGACTGCGTATATGATTAAAGGCACTAACAAAGGCGATAAACCGGCTACTACCGCACCATGTATTACGTAGTCGGCCGTGCCTACAGCGTCAGTAGCTGATTTGATAGTCCACGCATGAAGTAATATAGTGTTTGGTAGAACCATTAGATACATGCCCCTTATGGTTTGCTTCATAACTTCATGGAACGACATCACCTTACCTAGTAAGATCCACGCAAAAGCAACGAAGTATGTGGCGAACCCGCCCCAGAATAGGGCTTTAGCTGTGTCAGCATTCATTAACGCGTCCGCAAAGGGGGTCTCCCAAAATCTAGTCATGTCTTCAGCTCCAGTAGCCCAGAGACCTAAGATAGTTATGAAAACTAAAGTTAACATAGACACTAGGAAAAGCCATCCGGAGGCTTGCTTCCTACCAGTCGGCTCAACCCCTAAAACCTCCTCCGTAGGGAGTAATGGCGTGGCATCATCTCTTAAAACCTTACCTTCCTTCACAGCCCTATGTTCGGCTTTCAACATAGGTCCGTAATGCCTTCTCGACCAAACAACTATAAACACCATGATTATAGCTAGTAAGGAGTAGAAGTGATATGGAACGGCGTTTAACCACATAACGTAAGCACTCATATCTGGAGCTAAAGGTATAGCACCGCTTGCTGCTTGCTCAGATAAAGTGTTTATGGAGTCTCTTATGAGGCTAACCTCATAACCTATCCAGGAAGACACCAGAGCTATGCCTGCTACTGGAGCAGCCGTAGAATCCACTATATAGCTTAATAACTCCCTACTAACTCTCAACCTATCAGTTACAGGCCTCATGCTAGTTCCGACTATGACTGTATTGCCGTAATCGTCGAAGAACACAGCCACCCCCAACAAAGAAGCCGCTAAGCTGGCACTTCTAGCGCTTCTAACCCTCCTGGATATGGCTTTAGCTGCGGCGTGAACCGCTCCTGAAGTGTATAGAAGACCCATGAAAGCACCTAACACGAAGTCGTAAAGCAGTATCGCCGCATTCCAAGAATCCGTAGCGTTTTTTATATACCAATCAATGACTTGAACCGTTGCGTGTATGGGGTTATACCCTGTAACCATTAAAGCACCGACCCAAACACCTGCGAACAGCGCTGGAACTACCTCCTTAGTAACCATTGAAAGCACGATAGCTAGTATCGGAGGCAGTAATGGGAAAACCACATATGGAAATCTCTTCTCTTCAGGCATGAATTCAGCGTTTGGAGGTGCGTAAGCGATTAAAGCTATCACTATTATAACAAGAACGACGGCTATATTCAGAAACTTTTTATTCATTTAAACACACCAAGTAAAAATATTTGAGGGAATGTTTATAAGTCTTTCGTTTGAAAGTTAATTTAAGTTTTTAAGTCATAAGAACTTTATATTAAGGTATGGTATGAGGTATTCTATACTTGGACTATTGCCGTGCGTCGCCATAAAAATTTTTTAAGCTATACAGTAAATTATTTGGTGTTTAAATGTGAGAAGAGTTAGGGTCGTCATAGTTGGTGCTGGGGGAAGAGACTTCCATAACTTTAACGTAGTGTTTAGAGATAATATAGAGTATGAAGTGGTTGCCTTCACAGCTGCTCAAATACCCGGCGTTGAGAGGAGGAGATACCCGCCGGAGCTTGCTGGTTCGTTATACCCTAACGGTATTCCAATACTTCCCGAGAGTGAGTTACCTAGAATAATAAGGGAGTTTCACGTAGATGAAGTTATACTATCGTATAGTGATTTAAAGTATGAAGATGTCGGTAGGATTTTCTCTATAGCCTTAGCTAATGGAGCTTCCTTTAGGTTATTATCGCCTAGGGAGACTATGCTAACATCCCACAGGCCCGTCATCGCAGTTACCGCCGTTAGGACGGGTGCCGGTAAATCGACTGTGTCGAGAGCGATAGTTAAGGAGTTGGTTAGCAGGGGTTTAAAGCCCGTTCCTGTAAGGCATCCGATGGCTTATGGAGACCTGAAGGAGATGATTGTACAGGTCTTCAACACCTACGAAGACCTCGATAAGTGGAAAGTAACGGTTGAGGAGAGGGAGGAGTACGAACAGTATCTTAGGTTAGGGCTCCCGGTTTTAGCTGGGGTAGATTATGGGGAGGTTTTAAAAGTTGCTGAGGGTATGGGCGATGTGATACTGTGGGATGGAGGTAACAACGACTTCCCATTCTTTAAATTTGATTATATGGTGACTGTAGCAGACGCTATGAGACCCGGTCATGAAGTCGGTTCATACCCCGGTGAAGTCAACGTGAGGATGGCTGACGCGGTGATAGTTAATAAGGTTAGTCAAGCAAGCACGGAGTCTGTTAGGAAGGTAGTTAATAACGTGAAAAGCGTGAATCCCAAGGCTAAGGTAGTGTTAGCGGACATGGAAGTAACTGTTGATAAGCCTGAGTTAATACAAAACAAACGTGTGTTGGTGATTGAAGACTCACCTACAGTTACGCATGGAGGCGTCGCATACGGTGCTGGCTACGTAGCAGCTAAGAAGTACGGCGCCTCCGAAATCATTGACCCGAGACCCTACAGCGTGGGCATATTTAAGAAGCTGTATGAGGAATACCCGCATATGAAGGAGGTACTCCCATCAACTGGTTACACACCAGAGCAACTTAGAGATTTAGAGGAAACGATAAACAAGACACCGGCTGACGCGGTAGTTTTAGGCACGCCCTCCGACATAACTAGATTAATTAAAATAGATAAGCCAGTCGTTAGAGTTCGATGGGAGTTAAACGTACTTGAAGGCCCTTCGATAAAGGAGTTAATTGATGAATTCTTGGAAAGAGTTAAGATACGTTAAAAGTATTAGGAAGCTAACTACTTTTTAAACTATAGTTACATCCTATTTAGGTGTTGATAAAGTGAGGTTGCATAAGCTTAAAAATATCTTAGAAGAGCATGGTTTAAATTCTTTAATAGTGTCTTATGAATGGAACGTTAACTACTACTTAAAACTTCCTAGGGCGTCCGGCACATTCATAATCGTTGAATCTGAAGCAACGCCTAAGGTTTTAACACCAGCTTTAGATTTATGGCGTGTTTCAAACCATGTTAAATCGAAGGTTGAGGTCCTTCCATACGCTGGTTATGAATTACCCGGTCTTGACGTTAAACCTATAACAGGTAAAGTAAGTGATTGGGTAATTAACTACTTAAGAAGTTCTAAAGCTAGGAAGGTAGGTCTAGATTTAAGCTATGTGACTTCGTTAAACCACGAACTTCAGATGAGGCTAGCTAATGAAGTGGAGGTAGTTGACGTAGGTCCTTCAATAGCTGCTCAAAGATCCGTGAAGGAACCCGAGGAAGTGGAGCATATTAAGAAGGCTTTATCCATAGCTGAAACAGCTTTCGTGAGAGTTCTTGAGAACGGCGTTTTAGGCAGGTCTGAAGCTGAGGTCTCAGCATTGATAGATAGTAACATGAGGTTGAGGGGGGCTGAAGGCATAGCCTTCGACACTATAGTTGCTTCAGGACCTAACTCAGCATACCCTCACGCATACCCAACAGATAGGGTATTAACTGAAGGAGATCTCGTAGTGGTGGATTTCGGGGCTAGAGTTAATAGCTATTGCTCAGATACCACCAGATCCTTACGTATGGGGAAGGTAGAGCCTGAGGCGATGAAGGCTTTAGAAGCTGTGAAGGAAGCTTTACTTGAATCCACAGAGCTTATAAGAGAGGGAGTTCAGTCAAGCGAGCCCGACTCTAAAGCTAGGGACGTATTGAGAAAATACGGCTTAGATAAGTACTTCATACATTCTTTAGGTCATGGCGTCGGAGTTGAAGTGCATGAGAAGCCTAGGTTAGCTCAGGGCTCTGAAGACGTATTAGTTGAGGGTATGGTAGTAACCGTAGAGCCGGGGGTTTACATACCTGGTAGGTATGGTGTTAGGTTAGAGAATCTAGTCCTTGTTAGGAAATCCGGTTATGAAGTGTTGAATAAACTACCTCTAATTTTTTAACTGCTTTACTTCCTAGGCCCGTGTAAAGGCTCACCTAAAGCCTCATTAACTACCTCACTAAAGACTTCTGAGTATGTTGGGTGGGCTGTTACAACCTTCCTTAACTCCGTTAAATCCAAACCGAGGGTTAAGCCCATGCCAAATAGGTGAATTACCTCGGAAGCTGCGTTACCCACTATAGCCGCTCCAAGCATCTTTCTGGTGTTCTCCTCTATGAGGATTTTAACGAAGCCTTCAGGAGTTGATTTAATGGAGGCGTAGTCCCTCCCTAAGGCTATGAAGGGGAATTTAAATACTTTATAAGCTATCCCGGCTTTAGACGCTTGAGTTTCACTTAACCCCACAAGACCTACTTCAGGTTCCGTATATATGACCATTGGGATGGGACCTCTGGGTAGAGGGTTTTTAACGCCTGCTATAGCATCAGCTACAATCATACCTTCACGAAAAGCTTTATGGGCTAAGAGCGGAGGTCCTGTGACGTCCCCGGCTGCGTAAATGTTAGGTACGGTAGTCCTCATAAACTCGTTTACGGATATAACACCCTTACTATCTAATTCAACGCCTACGTTCTCAAGACCTAAGCCTGACGTGTTGTATTTCCTCCCAGCAGCTATCAATACCTTCTCAACCTTCAACTCTATCAAGTCGCTCCCCAAGCTTAACTTAACGATTACTTCCTTACCGTCTGGTGTTACTCCCTCGTATTTAGCTTGAGCTGACGTGTATATTTTAACGCCTTGCTTAACTAAGTGTTTATGTACGACATCGCTTAAGTCCTTATCAACCTCAGGTAATATCTTATTCATTATTTCTATTAAGTGAACTTCAACACCTAACTTGGCTAGAGCTGATGAAATCTCACAACCTATAGCGCCGGCTCCAATTATAGCTATAGAGTTGGGGAAGCTTTTCAACTCGAAAAACTCTCTATTGCTTAATATTCTCTCACCATCGAATTTAAACGAAGGTATTACGTTAGGCTCCGTACCCGTAGCTACTACAATGTTCTTTCCGGTAAGCTCCTTAACTACTTTAGAGTTATTAAGGACTTCAACCGTGTTTACATCTTTAACCCTCCCGACTCCGTAGAAAACGTCAACGTCGCTTAGTAGGTATTTAATACCTTCCCTAGACTTAATTACAGCTCTTTCAACATGTTTTAAAAGCCTGCTGTAGTCTATGCGCTCGATCGAATAGCTTAAGCCCGCCTTAGATAACGCCTTCAAACTATAGAGGTTATTGCTTAAGTCTATTAAAGCTTTAGACGGTATGCAACCCCAGTTAGTGCATTCACCGCCTAAATACTTACGCTCAACTAACGCTACTTTAAAACCTTTCTCAACGAGTCTAACTGCTGCGACATAACCGGCGGGGCCACCACCTAAAACTATAACGTCATACACGAATTACACCACTAGATTCTTTAGCTGAAGACTTAAATTAAAAACACCTTCAAATTTAAAGTAACTTTAAAAGTTGTTTTCAAGAAATCATCTTTTAAATTCAGTTGAATTACTTGTAGATTACGGTTTTTCCTACCCCTCTACATTTCGGCAGTTGAGTTTTTGCTGTATTTCATTCGCAACTACACATGCTTTTAACGCGTCATGAAGTGTGGGTCTGGCCGGGTTTGAAATTCCTTTTACGTTGTTTATGAAATCCCTTAACTCAGCCACTAAAGGCTCCTCACCTAATATCTGCTCAGTTTTTACTCCATCAACGCCGTATGTCTTGAGGGAGGATTCCGTAAGTGATGCTTGATAGTACACGTCGTTTAAAGCTATCTCCACAACCCTAACTTTAACTGGTAGTAAACCATCCGTTATGAAGTAAGCTACAGTATCGTTAAAGAGAGCTTTAACGTAAATCTCCTGACATGTTTCAAGTTCTTTCTTTAAACCGACAACGCTTAAAACCTCTACTTTGTTTGTTTTAGTTAAAGCTAAAGCTACGTCTATGTCATGTATCGTTAAATCGAAGACCAGCGGGAAGGACCTCCTATGTTGCGGTCTTAAAGAAAGTCTCTTGAAAATGATGTATTTAGGCGTTGTTCTTACCCTATTAAGTAACGTTTTAATTACTGGGTCGTATCGAACTATAAAACCTGGCTGTACAGCAACCCCACTCTCGCTTGAGATCTTTATTAGGTCATTTACTTCTTTAGGGTCTATAGCTACAGGTTTCTCAACAAACGTATGCATGCCTAAAGAGATCGCTTCCCTAGCTGTTACGTAGAGCTTATCTATAGGTGTCGCTATAGCTACTGCGGAAACGTTAAATCTTTTTAAATCGTAGATATCTGACGTGTAGTGCTTAACACCTAAGTTTTTCGAGACTTCCTCAACCACTTTCTGATTGATATCCACTAAAGCAGTTAACTCTACGAGACCTTCACTCTCTAATTCCTTAAAAGCCCTAGCTATGTTCCTACCCCACACACCTACGCCGACTACCGCGACTTTAACTTTACTCAACCTACATCACCTAAAGGCCTTCACGCGCTTAAGGAATTCTTCGAAGTTTCTCTTGACGGCGTCTACCACGTCTTCCTGATGCACGCCTTTAATTATGGCTACCTCAGCTATTAAGTCTTTAATCATATGGGGGTGTAACGCAAGACCTCTATATTCGTATGGACCGTCGGATTCGGTAAGCATACTCTCTAAAGGTGCTGCCTTAACGACCTCCCTCATCTTATTCTGCCTTAGTAAAGCTACGTTAACACCTATGTAATATCCACTACTTACTATTTCCTTCAGTAAGTCTTGAGGTCCTGTATACCAGTGGAAAACAGCTGTTGAAACTCCCGACCTATAGATTAGGTTGTAGACTTCACGCCAAGCTCCGGCGGCGTGGAGCAGTAACGCTTTATCGTATTTTAAAGCTATATCTATAAACTCTTTAAATACTTTTAACTGGAGCTCATAGGTTTCAGGTGTAAACCTCCTATCTAACCCAACCTCACCTATGAGTGAAACCCAAGTACTCATATCTAAAACTTTACTTAAGTCCTCACGTGAGACTGCGTTAACCCTCCACGGATGTATGCCTACAGCTACGTAAACGTTGCTACAACTCTCACCTATCTTAAGGTTTTTAAGGGAGCTTGTCAAGTCCTCTGAAACACTTACTATTGTTAAGTCTTCGTTATTGCAGTACTTACTTAAGTCTTCCTCGCTATATTCGTATAAATGCGCGTGTGAGTCTACATACCTACCTCTAATCATCGAACATCACTTAAGTTGATGTTCTTAAGTTTAAAGCCGTATTGACTTAAGATTTTACGTGCGTTCGGAGTTGCTTCCGGAGCTACTAAAACACCTACGACTTCATCGATACCTAATGACTTATAATAATCTACATACCTCTTCAATTGAAAGGCTGCGTCCACATCGGCAACACCCCTCTTAACCTCAACTAAAATGAGACTTCCTAACCTATCTCTAAAGATTAGATCTATCCTACCGTATGGGGTTATAACCTCTCTAGAAACTAGCTCAACGCCCTCACCTATAAGCGTTGGGTTTCGCGCTAAATACTCAACAAGTTCTTCCTCAGTTCCTGAAATTTCGAACTTACCGCTACCTAAGGAAACAACTAAAGCTTCCACTTCATCAGTTAAGCTCATATTTATCTTTAAAACTTCCTTAGGTTTTAATCTAACGGCTTTTAAAGTCATGACATCATTAACTAACTCTACAGTAATTGTTGAGTTGGGTTGCCAGTTAATAGGTTCTCTACCTCTCGATTCATGAACGAGAACCGTACCGTCTTCTTTAATTATGATTAACCTAGTAGCTTTACCTGCTTTAGATGAGGCCCTACCCTCGTAAATGATCTCACACGCACCAACTAAAACTATGGTAGCGCGTTTAAACCACTTAACAATAAACTCTCTTAAGTCTTTAACCCCTACAGACCCTCTAAAGAGGGTTTTACCGTTCACAACCGCACCTCTACTTTAGTATTAACTATTAACCCTAGTAATTAATTAAAGATACGGAAACGCTTATAGGGTGTGAGAGCAGTATTAACACTTGAAGTAAGATGAGGGCTGTATATATCTCCTTCGTTTTGAATTTAATCATACTCATACTTAAGGTTATAGCTTTCACGCAATCTAAATCTTCGGCTGTCGATGCTGAGTTTCTCCATGCTTTAGGGAATGCCGTAGGTTCCGGCATGTTGGTTTTGGGTCTTATTTTAATGAATAGAAGACCTTCGTTTAGATATCCTTTCGGTTTTGGGAGGGGTATATACGTTGCCGGGTTAATTTCAGCGTCTATAGTGGGTGGTTTCCTATTCTCAATATCTTTATTTACAGGGCTTAACCAGCTTAAATCCTTAGAGAGTGTTTACGTAACTCAAGAGTCTTTACTAGCTGTGGCCGCAGCCACATTCATGGATTTCAGCATGTTTGTTTGGGCTTTCCACGAATTCCGTAAAGGAATGAACGACCCATCCACTAGAAATACCTTAGTCGAGAATCTAACGGATTGTGTAGGCGACGTAATCGCCGTAGCAGCGCTTACGACGGTTAACCCACTTCTCGACGCGGTAGGCGCCTTAATAATTGCGGCGATACTTTTGATTTCCTCTATCAGTTTAGGTTTTAAGTATGCGGAAGTTTTAATAGGTAGGTCAGCTCCTAAGAACGTGTTAGGTAGGGCTGTTAAGGTAGTTCTTTCAGATCCTAGAGTGGTTGACGTTAACGATGTGAAGTCTCTCGTGATAGGGCCTAATCAATACCTCCTACTAATTCAAGTTGAAGTTCCGGAGAACTTAAGCGTTGAGGAGATAAACGCCGTACGTGAGGAGTTAGTAAGTAGGATAACGTCTGCTGAGCAAAGCGTAAAGCATGTTGTTATAGAGTTCTATAAACCTACGGAACCTCCGAAGACCTTCAAGGAGGTTTTAAAGGATATAATAACTTTATCCCCTTCTAAAGAGTGAGGTCTTTAATAGATGATTTTAAAAGGTTTAAGGATCTAAGCCCTTAAAAGTAAATATCATTACCAGAATCTTAAAGAGGTGTGATTAGTGAGTGATGTTTCAATACATGATAAGAAACAACGTTTGGAAGTCTATCACGAGGAAAGCCCTTCGGAAGAGGTAATTAATAAGTTTAACGCTGTCTTAATCATGAGTAGGAAGGGCGAGTTAGTAGACGTTGTTGTAAACACACCTTTAACTATTGGTGACGTCGAGCCCTTATCTAAGGCGTTAGCTTTAACGGCCGCGTTAGCTAGTAACATAGCTAAGTACTTAAACGGTAATGAGGTTAAGGAAATAGACTTAGTGCTTGAAAAAGCTTTTGTTGTGGTACTCCCTGAAAGTACGCATATACGTGTAGCGATATCTTCAGCAACCTAGAGTTAATGAGCAAAAAGAAAAAATTTTAAGGTTAAATACATTTATTTCGCGGTGGTGAAAGTTTCCAGAATCTCTCGGCGGGTATAAGGTCGTCTACGCTTCAAACGCTAAGTTTACAGTAAATGTAGTCGTCGATAGATGTAAGGAATGCGGCTTATGCATTAACGTATGCCCGACTAAAGTTTTAGAGAAGAGCGATAACTACAATAGGTATGGTTTTAAATATCCTGAACCGAAGTACATAAGTAAATGTATAGGTTGTAAGCTCTGCGAGTATAGCTGCCCCGACTTCGCGATTTTCGTGGAGGTGATTCAGAAATGAAGTTGGAGTTTATGTCCGGTAATATGGCTATAGCTGAAGGAGCTATAACAGCCGGTATGAGGTTTTTCGCTGGTTATCCGATAACACCAGCATCCGATATAATGGAGTATTTAGCTGAAGTCCTTCCAGAGAAGGGTGGTTTAGTAGTTCAATACGAGGATGAGATAGCCTCTATAAACGCTGCTTTAGGGGCTTCATGGGCTGGGGTTAAGTCCATGACGGCCACGTCAGGACCTGGATTCTCGTTAATGGTTGAAGCGTTAAGCCTAGCCGCAATAACTGAAACGCCTGTAGTGGTTGCCGATATAATGCGTGCCGGGCCGTCGACCGGAGTCCCCACCAAGACCTCACAAAGCGATGTATTTCAAGTTAGGTACGCCCCACATGGAGAGCATTTAATACCTGCGTTAGCTCCTTGGTCTGTACAGGAAGCTTACGACTTAACCATCAAAGCCTTCAACATCTCAGAGTTGGTTAGGACGCCGGTCATACTTCTTTCAGACGCGGTAGTCGCGCACATGTGGGAGTCAGCCATAATTAAAGACGTTAACGAAGTTGAGATAGTGAATAGGAAGAAACCCTCAACCCCACCTAACGAGTACATGCCTTACAAACCGGATGAAGATTTAATACCTCCGATGGCGAACTTCGGCGAGGGCTATAAAGTCTTAGTTGAATCCCTAGCTCATGACGAGAGGGGCTACTACAGACAGAGTAATGACGTATATAGGAAACTTATCTGGAGGTTGATAAATAAGGTTAAACGACATATTGATAAGATATACGACTACGAAACTTACTACTTAAACAACGAAACGGAGTATTTAATTATTTCCTACGGCTCAACGGCTAGGTCTGCTTTAGCTGCCGTTAGGGACTTAAGGAGGAAGGGGGTTAAGGTAGGTATGTTTAGGCCTAAAACCCTCTGGCCAACTAAGGAGGAAGTTATTAAGGAAGTAACTAAGGACGTTAAGAAGGTCTTCGTCGTTGAGAACAATACCGGTAAGATGGTTGCGGAGTTTGAGAGATATATAAAGAAAGCTGAGGTGGTTTCCATACCTATTTTAAGTTTGGATATACCTACTCCAGAGGAGATTTTAGAGGTGGTTTCAAGTTGGCTGTAACGAGTGAAGCAAGCTTAAGATACTCTACACATCCGTTGGATAAGTACTTACGTGCTGACAGACTACCCCACATCTGGTGCTCTGGATGTGGTATAGGGGTAGCCTTAGGGTCTATATTGAGGGCTATCGACAGGAGAGTTCGTGAGGGTTCGTTAGACCCTAGTAAGGTTGTTTTCGTTACTGGGATAGGTTGCTCGGCAAGGGCTTCATTCTACGTAGGGTTTGACTCAGCCCATACAATACATGGTAGAGCCATAGCTTTCGCTTCAGGAGCTAAGTTAGCTAACCCCGAGCTTCAAGTTATGGTTGTAGGCGGTGACGGCGACATAGCTGGTATAGGGGGTAATCATTTAATCCACGCAGCTAGGAGGAACTTAGACATAATAGTTTTTATGATAACTAACTTCGTCTACGCCATGACTGGAGGTCAGTTAGCTCCCACAACACCTCAAGGGCTTTACACCACAACAACACCTCATGGAAACCCTGAAAGGCCTTTAAACGTGATTAAATTGGTTTCAGCGTTAATGCCTAACTACGTAGCTAGAGCCTCAATAACGCATCCTCCATTGATAGAGCAATACACTTACAAGGCGTTAGGTATGGAGGGCTTTCGATTCATAGAGATTATGTCAACATGCCCTGAGGTTTTCGGTAGGCATGCCGGCTATAGAGACCCCGTAACCCTATATAACGTGTTGAGAAGTAAGGTTAGAGTTAAGCAAAACCCACACGTAGATGAGTCTGAGTTAAGTTGGGAGTCAGGAATAGTTTTAGGGGAGTACCTAATTAGGAACGAACCAGGTTATGTAAGGAAGCTTAAGGAGGTGGTTAGATGAAGTGGGAGATATTGATAGTGGGTAGGGGCGGTCAGGGCGTCCTCCTGCTAGGGCATGTTATAGGAGTTGCTGCGGCTAAGTACGCTAAGCTTTACGTAACTGGAACTGAAGCTTACGCTTCAGAAACCAGAGGGGGCGAGTCCAGGTCAGACGTCATAATATCTGATAACCCAGAGGATGTAGACTTCGTTAAGGTTAGATCCGCTAACGTAGCGTTGTTTATGTACCCATACAACATAGATTCCTATTTAAACCTACTTAACCCTAACGCATACGTATTTATAGACGCAACCTACTTTAAAGAATCACCTAAAGGCCCTTGGAAACTGTTTAAAACACCATACACGGAAATCGCTGAAAAAACTTTAGGAAACCCCAGAGTAGGTAACATGGTTGCTTTAGGACACATCATAGGCAGAACTAAAATGCTGAACCCAGAACACGTAGAGAAAGCTATAGAAGAGTTAATCCCTGAGAAATGGATTAACTTAAACATAGAAGCATTTAGGAAAGGCCTAAAAGAACTTTAACCCCGCTACATAATTGTAAAATAATTTTCAACAACTAAAACATGAAATTAAAAATTATTTTGATAAACGCCCAATAGACGTAAGAAGCTAAATTTAAACATAAGCTTATTACTAAAACTAACGATAATTAACTTGAAAACCAGCAAGATAAAGTCGAGCAAGGAAGGTGAAGCATATGACTGCAGAAGTCAGTAACGGATTGAAATGCCCTAAATGCGGGGGTAAACTAACGCAATACACAGAAACAGAGTCTTACAACGGGTATAAGATATCCAAACATATACTTAAATGCAAGCTCTGCAACTACAGAGAAGTAACTCAAGAAGTTAAAATAATGAAATCGGAAAACGCTGTAACAATACAAATTCCTCGACCGGAGTATCAGCAAATCAGAAACTTAAAAATAAAATCAAAAACATAAACTCATTTAATGTTTAACTTTAATTATATATAAAAATAAAGATTTAACAATCATTCATTATTGATTGTTTTAAAACAAAAACGATTTTCGATTCATCATTCAGCCATACAACTTTATCTGATTTGTAGAGACTTACCAGGTTAAGTTAAGGTTGAAGTTCTCCTTATTGCTCAGGAACGTAAATAGTTTAAGTTTTTTAATAATGTCAAGTTTAAATTAGTTGAGGTGTTTGCGGTGGATGTTGAGGAGCGCTTGAAAGATGTTTTTAAATGTCTCTACGTTATTGAACGTGATACTGGCGATATTTACCTTAAGATGTCTAAGTCTTTAGAGGATCCTCTACTGTCGCTTACTTTTAAGTGGATTTCTAACGAGAGTTTAAACCACGCCGAGCTCCTGCAGACTGTTTTAAAAAGGTATTTTAACGTTGACGTTCTGTCTGAAGATCTTAGCCTATGCTATCGTGACTTAGGTGAGTTGGGTGAGGTAGTTAAGCAGATTTACGAGAGGTTATTGCCTAAAGAGAAGCTAACCGCACGCGATGTTTTCGATGTTTTAAGCTTTCTAGACCTCATAGAGTTGAACACAGGTGAGGAACTATATAGCAAGCTTGTAATACCTTTAGCGAAGACCATAATGTTAAAACACGTTAAAGTCGAAGGCGATATTGAAGCAAAGATCTTATCAGAGCTTTTCAACTCAATAGCTAAAGAAGAGGAAAACCATGAAAAATTCGTGAAACTTATAAAAACCTACCTAACAACCTAGTCAACCCCTTAAGGTCGTTAGGAACTTACGCGAATCTGTTAAAATAAACTTCACCAAAGCATACATTACTTCACATTTCTGCTTCAACAGACCTAAAATCCTGAGTAAATCAAGTTAGCGTACTTTTTCTTTCTGGAATAACGTGAGGGGGACGAACATAAACTTTTGGGGCCCGTTCCGTGTGTGGCGGGCCCGCGGGGATTTGAACCCCGGACCACCGGCTTAGAAGGCCGGCGCCCTGTCCTGGCTAGGCGACGGGCCCCTTTAAACATATTTTCTTGAGTTTAAATAAGTTTAATTTACTTGATTCGTAGATTCTTATTTGGTTGAGGTTGATGGGTTACGGTGTAAGTCAATATGTATCTACAGTTGTTTTAATTGCTATTGTGTTGGGTCTTTCTGTGGTTGTATACGCTAATTTTAGGGAATTGCTGCTTTTAACGAGTGATGTGGTGGGTGGGGGTTTAGCTAGGGTTGAGCGTTTCTTAAAGAGTTCATTGCTGTTTAATGCTGTGTATGTGCGGGGAGGTCGTGAGTTAATACTCATATTGTCCGGTTCCTCAACTCCTGTTAAGATACTCAGTATCTACATTAACAACACAATCTACGTAGATAGATGCGTTCTTTCAGGTAATGTGGTAGGTGATGGGGAGTTAAAACCTTACGGCGTTGCTGTAGTAAAGTGTTACGTAGGTGATCTACCTGAAGGTTTGCTTTACGTTAGAATAACTTACGAGGGAGGTGTTCTTGAAGCTTACGTCGTTAAAGCTGGATAGAGGCGTAAGTACTTTAGTTGGGGTTGTTGTTTTTGCTTTAGTGTTTTTACTTGCGGCTTCTTTCCTCATATCCTATATAGCGAGGTTAACTCAATTCAGCTTAACCCTCAGCAACGAAATCCAAGGCAAGGCTAAAAACGAGTTAATAGTTAAAGCTGTTTCCGGGTATTGGAGGTTGAAAAACGGGACTGTAGAGATTAACTTAACCAGCAACTACCCCGAGGCGATATTGATAACGGCCGTCGTGATCGTATATGAAGACGGAAGCTACGTTATAGCGTCTCAATATGGTGTAGAACCTATAGAGACTCAAATACTTAAATGCGTTGAACCTTGTTTAAACGCTTTAAGCAATACGTCACTACCTATACCGCTTAACACAGGCCATCAACTATCGATACTTGTTAAGGGGGTTACTCCACAGGAGGTACGTTCCGTAATTCTAACACTCTCAACTCCCTACACCTCCTTAACATTACCTTTAAATCGGGTAAGCGTCTAATCGAAGTATTTTAAGGCTGAAACCAAACCACATCGATTAAGTTTTTATTTTAGGTCAATATATCTTATTGGAGCGGTTGCTATAGATGAGCGTTGGTGAAGCCCTAAGGACTTTAGCTGAGTATAAGGTATCGCCATACGTTTCCGTAGTTATATTTGAGGGTGCTGACGCTAAGTTAAGATATCACGTTAGAGAACCGCCACTCAACGAAACTACTTTAGAAATTCTTAAACATGTGTTGAATAGGATATACAGCGATGTAGACCTTATTAGAAGGTTCTCAGAAGTTAAATCTTTTGATGAAGCCTTACATGAGGCTGAGGAGGTAATTCAATCACTACTTAAGCGTAAGTGGGCATTCCCCTTTAAACACTTCGGCAAGCGCTTACGGGATGTAAGCGATGAGGATTTAGGGAGTGTAGCTTACTATTTAGCGAGGGACTTAAGCGGTTACGGTGTTTTAGACCCTCTACTTAGAGACCCTCACGTAGAGGATATAACTTGTGACGGTGTTGAAATCCCCGTCTATGTTTTCCACGATATGTATGAGTGGTTGGAGACGAACGTAGTGTTTACGGACGTTACGTCCTTAGAGAAGGTTGTTAGACGTCTTGCCCTTAGATCCGGTCAAGAACCTACGGTAGCTAGGCCTATAGTTGAGGGGGTTTTAAGGCCTGAAGGGTATAGAGTCCATATAGTGTTAGACGTCGTCTCTAGAAGGGGTCATTCATTCTCGATAAGGAAGTTTAGAGAGACCCCATTCACCATATCTGAGTTGATAAGTAGGGGGACTTTAGATCCTGCGGTTGCTGCGTTGCTTTGGTTAGCTATCGAAAATAAGCAGGGAATAGTTATCTATGGACCTACGGGGTCAGGCAAAACAACTCTGTTGAATGCGTTGACTGTGTTCCTACCTCCTGAAGCTAAGATAGTCTCAGCTGAAGACACTCCGGAGATCTTCCTTCCCTTCCACGAGAATTGGATGTCTATGGTCACTAGGTTAAGCGTGAACCCCTTAATTCAAGACGTTAATCTACAAACTCAGTTGGAGTCCGCCATGAGGCAGAGGCCTGACGTATTAATACTGGGTGAGATAAGGTCTAGGGAAGCTTACGCATTCTTTCAAGGGGTTTCAACGGGGCATGGCGGGCTCACCACAGTACATGCTGAGAGCTTAGAGTCTTTAGTGCGAAGGCTTTACTCACCCCCTATGAGCGTCCCTAAGTCATTAATAGCTACTGCCAAGCTCTTCGTACAAACGCTTAGGCTTACCTTACGCGGGGAGGTTGTTAGGAAAGTGACCTTAATTCATGAGACATCGGATTACAACCCATCTGAAGACCTAATAACGTTTAAGGTTGTGGTTAAGTGGTTTAAAGAGGATGATTCGTGGAGGTTAAACCTACGTAGCAGTAAGTTAATTGAAGCTATAGCTAAATCAAGTATGATGAGTTATGATGAAGTGCTTGAGGACTTAAGTAGGAGGGCTACGATACTCTACTACGCCGCGGTAAAGAACGTTGATACAGTCACGCTCTACACGTTGGTAAGAACGTATAGGAAGAAACCGCATCAGATATACGAGACGGTTCTTAAATCCTTAGGCTCTAGCTATGGGATGAAGCTCTATGACGAGGAAGAGAAGAGAATCCTCTAAGCATGTACTCAAGGAAGGCAACATGCTGTGGAAGGCAACTCGGCTTAGACTCTACAGCACTGAGTTAGAACCTATAGTGATAGGTTCGAAAACCTCCTCAAGCTTTGAGAAATTCCTTAGAAACGCTAAAGCGTTCATACTCTCATTCACTTTATTAGCGTCTGTAATCACCGCTTACCACGTATACACTATAACGTTAAGCCCTTCATTAACTACCGCAATATCCGCTGTTTTAGCGATAGCTGTCTTCCTACCGATGGGCTACGCATTAACTGTGTGGATACCTGCGTTAAGGTATAGAGTTAGGCGTGACTTGCTGGAGGCTAAGTTCCCGCTATTTATAACGCTCCTCTCCCTCATCGTAGTTTCGGAGAAGAACATATCTAAAGCTTTAAACACGTTAAGCACGAGATACGGGCAAGAACTTAAAGACTTCGACCTGGAGTTAAGCTTAATCAACTCGTTACCTAAGGTGGGGATCCCACTAGATCAAGCTTTAGATAAGGTAGCGTCGATAACACCGTCGCCAACACTTAAAAGCGTTCTTAGCAGCTTATCCACCTTAGCTAGGGTGGGTGGAGATCCTGTAGAGGTCGTTAACCGTATTACAGCGCAATATCTCGATAGTTATAAGGTAAGCTTAGAAAAGGGCGTTAACGACTTAGGCGTGGTTTTAGAACTTTATTTAGCGTTCTCCCTTATCCTACCGTTGATCGTGGGTTCCATAGGTATGTTATTAATACTGTACCCAATAAGGGGTATAGCGTTTGAAGCGTTGTTAGCAATACTCACGTATTTAGTGGCTCCGGCAAGCTCTATAGGCACATTAATCGTTACGGACGCCATCATTTCTAGGTTGAGGGTTTAACATGAGGGTAACCAACGCTAGAGCACTTATTGAAGCGGTTTTAACTTTTACGTTGGGTTTTTCACTACCGTCGATAGTGCTTCCGTACGTGTTGCTGTTGCTAGGTTATGGCGAACTTAAGCTACTTATAGAGTTTAGTTACGTAGGCTCCATACCTTCGATTTTAATTGAGGGTCTTTACTCCTACGTCTTCATAGGGTCTTTAATAGCTTCCTCTTCAGGAGCTATTTACATGTTATTAAGGCATAATGTAAGAACGTCTAAAGACTTTAAGAAGGAACTGCTGGAGTTTCTATCCCTTACTATAGCACACGTAAGCTCCGGCAGCACTTTATTTGAGGCTTTAAAACGGGTTACTCCGGAGGTTCGGGAACCCACCCTTAAAAACTATTTAGGGCTGTTCTCCGGGATGGTGTCTTTAGGTGAGGACCCTGAAGACATTCTTAATAAACCCGCCTTAAGGAAGGCACCTAATGAGGTTCGGTTAGTTCTCGCTGCTTTATCCGTGGCTTTCAAGTCTGGTGGGGCGTATATGGACGTATTAAAGCAAACTAACGAGTATTTAACTCAACTCCTTCGGTTAGATATGCTTAGACGTAGTAGGTTAAGCGAGTATAAGCTGGTCGTCACACTCTCCATAATCGCATACGCCTTATCCGCCGTAGTAACTGTTGGGTTGTTAACGTCTATGCTTACCTCCTCAAACGTCTTGGTAGGTGGTGGTGAGTTAGTTAACGTTAATGTGGTTAAATCCGCTTACTACGTGTCCTCCATCGCTTTAGCGTCGATCGCGTCGATAATAGTAAGTAAAGTCATAGAGGATAACCTCTTAAAAACTTTCAAGTATATAGCCTTACTGTCTTCGTTGGTTACTGCGATATACGTAGTTAGTGAGTTAATAACGCTTTAACTTAAATCAACACCTAAATCAGAAAGTAACTTACGAAATTTACTTGAGTCGTTTATAGCTAATGAAACAGCTTCGTTAAGAACATCAAGTTTATTTAACTTAATTAACATAGGCTTTATGAAAACGCTAACTAACATAAAAAGCGCTGTTTCTTTAACGTCGTAAACCTCCTCTAAAACCTTAAAAAACGTTGACGAATCTTTAAAGAACATAGTTACTGCGTCAACACCAAATCTAGCCTTAATGAGGAAGTCAAGGAGATTTAACGAGCCTGGAGCGACTCTAGCAGCATAACCCCTTATGTAACTCGCTAGTTCTGACGAAGAGATCCTCGCAAGCGCCTCAGGACACATTAGAACCCACCTAAAGCATCCAATAATGTATTTATTATGTTTTCATTAAAAAGGCTTTAACCTCTTGAAAACGATTATATATGCTTTAAGCACTTCTACATGGGTGTGGTGTTTGATACCTTCAGTAAGTTTAACTGACGTCGTTAAAGCGTTGGAGGAGTTAGTTGAGGAAGGCTCTATAGACGACATCAACATATTTTTAGTGTTTGTTATGGGGTATTTAGCCTATCTATGGAGGGTTGGTTTAATAGATGGTAGGGAGTTAAGTAAGCTTGTTAAGAAGTTGATGAAGTATGTTACTGAGTTTATTGAATACGTGGATAAAGACGTTGTTGAGTTGATGAGTGTTTTAGGTGATGAGTTAAATGAAGTAAGCTTTAGAGAGTTTCTAAGTAGGTTGATTATTTTCTTAAGGGAACCTCATTAAACAACGCCTAACTTTGGTGGGTTTAAATGACGTTCAGCGTTAGATGCTCTTCATGTGGTCGGAGGGAGGCTTTCTATTATAGGAGAGCTTCGGGGGAGAAGCTTTGTTTTCCATGCCTTGAAAAGTCTTTAATGAAGAATATTAGGAGGAGCTTCTCCGAGTTTTCAAGTCGGTTGAGTGTTAAGCCTGTTTTAAACGTTTTGATACTGCCTGAGAGGGTTGTTGAAGGGTATGCGTTAACTTTACTCTTAAGTAAGGTTGAGAGGAGGTATGGAGGTCAAGTAGCTTTCACCGTTCCCAAGTCTGTTTTTAAATTCTTAATCGATTCGCAATATATTGAGGAGGGCTTAAACGTAATCACTTACGATGATGAGATACTCTCAGATAAGGATTGCTACACGGTGTTAGACTCGCTGAATGATTCTTTAAAACTTATCCAAAAAATAAGGTCTGAAGGACAGAGGGTAGATGCGTTCATACTCCCGTATACTTTAACAGACTTAAATCAAGCCCTACTTGAATATCTACTCATTAAACGTGGGGAGGGTTTAAACCCCTTAAACGTTAAGGTCGTTGATAAGCACCCGATAATCTACCCGTTTAAAGCAGTGCCTAGAGCAGACGTTATAGCCTATGTCCTAGGCGTTAAAGGGTATAACACGTTGAACTTCATAGGTAGGCCGTACTGCTCGAGATATTCTGAGGTAAAGCATGTGGTTTACGACATAATAGCTAAACACGCTGAGTTAAGCTATACGATGTTAAAATCCCTAACGTGGTTTTCAAGCTAGTTAGATCAAACTCCTCGATTTTAGTTAAGCTTAACGTTGTGAGGCCGCACACCCGCTAGACTTAAAGGTAACACCCTTAAGTTGTGAGTTAATTAACGTTTAAGATCGTCTTATCCCTACTTTTAAAGACGACCTTAGAAAGTATTAAATTTAAAGCTTTAATTGTTGTAGTACCGTATTTTTCTTAGGTAATGAAATATGGATGTGGTAAATGTAAGGAATATTGAGGTTGAGTTTATTAATTGGACGCCTGTGGAGGAGCAGAAAGTAGAGCTTGTTGAGAGGAAGGGTTTAGGCCACCCAGACTATATAGCTGATGCGGCTTCGGAACTCTCCAGCGTAGCTTTATCTAAATATTACCTTAGGGAGTATGGGTATATACTTCATCACAACGTCGATAAGGTTTTGCTTGTTGGCGGTCAATCTAAACCGGTGTTTGGCGGGGGTGAGGTTCTACATCCTATATATATAGTAGTCGCTGGTAGGGCTACGGAGTTCGTTACTCGTGAGGGAGGCCGCATAGATAGGATTCCCGTAGGTACGATAATAGTTAACGCCGTTAAGAGTTGGATTGCTCAGAACTTCAGGTTTTTAGATCCTGAGAGACATCTCATAATCGACTATATGGTGAGGCCGGGGAGTCAAGACCTAGTGGGAGTTTTTGAATTAGGTAAGAGTGGGAAGCCCCTCTCCAACGACACAAGCATAGGCGTTAGTTACGCCCCCCTATCCACGCTGGAGAAGCTTGTTTTCAATGTCGAGAGGTTTTTAAACTCGCGAGAGTTTAAAGAGAGGATTCCTGAAGTTGGTGAAGACGTTAAAGTCATGGGTTTAAGGGAAGGTAATAAGATAAGGTTAACTATAGCTGCTGCTATGATATCGCATTTAATACCTGACGTAGATCATTACATTTCAGTAAAGGAGGAGGTTTTAAATAAGGTTCAAGACTTAGCTGTTAAGATAGCACCCAACCATGAAGTCGAGGTTTACTTAAACACAGCTGACGTTCCTGAGAAGGGGATAGTGTATCTAACCGTTACGGGCACTTCAGCAGAGCATGGTGATGATGGAATGACTGGCAGAGGTAATAGAGTTAATGGGTTAATAACGCCTATGAGGCCTATGAGCTTAGAAGCTACGGCAGGTAAAAACCCCGTAAGCCACGTGGGTAAGATTTACAACGTCTTAGCTATGAAGATAGCTGAGAGGATAGTTAATGAAGTCCCTAAGGTTAGGGAGGTTTACGTAAAGCTTCTATCGAGGATAGGACATCCTATAGACAGACCTCAAGTTGCGTTAGCTAGGATATTACCTGAAGACAATTCATCACCGTCTCTAAACGCAATTATGTCAGACGTTAAGAGCATCATGAATGATGAGTTGGAGCGGATAACGGATTTAACGAAACTTATAATTGAAGGTAAGGTACTTCTATTTTGAGGTTTAAGGACTTACGCGAATAAGTGATGAGTGAAACCGGGTCTGAGAAATGATGTTGGGTCGGTGGCTGATTAGATCTTTTAGGAAGTGAGCTATGGAGTTAGCTTTAATATATAGGGAATTGAGTGAGGTTGAGTTTAAAGTTTTAAAGGCTTTAAATTCCTTACTTACTCGATATGAGTACGTACCTCTCGAAGAGTTGGAGGGTAGGGTTAAACTCCCTTCAACGCATATACTTAAAGCTCTTTACAAACTTACTGAGTTTAAAGCTGTGGTTAAACACCCTACAATGCCTTGGTTTAGGATAACCTACGTAGGGTTGGACTTAACAGCTCTTAAGAAGTTAAGTGAGGCGGGCGTAATAACCCATTTAGGAACTAGGGTAGGTGTTGGTAAGGAAAGCGAGGTTTACATAGCTAAGGCTGGAAACGATGAAATCGTTGCTGTGAAATTCTATAAGATAGGTAGGGTAAGCTTTCAGAAGGTTAGGAGGGTAAGGCACTACACGATAGATCAAACTAATTGGATGTTAATGTCTAAAACAGCTGCTGAGAGGGAATTTAAAATCTTAAACGCTTTAAACGGTAAGACACCCTACGTTCCTAAAGCTTACGGGATGGCTGAACACGCAGTCGTCATTAACTACATACCGGGGGTTGAGTTAATCAGGTATAGAGACGCTAGAGAACCTCTTGAGATCTTGAAGAAGATCCTCTCAGCTGTCAGGTGTGCGTACCTTTGCGTTGGTGTTGTTCATGGGGATTTAAGCGAGTATAACATAATAGTGAGTTCTACCGATGAGGTGGAGACCCCATACATAATAGATTGGCCTCAATACGTGTACGTAGCTGATCCGCAGCATGAGCCCCTACTTTTAAGGGATGTGGAGTACGTGATTAAATTCTTTAAACGTCGATACGGTGTTTATATTGACGTATCTAAAGCGTTAAGGTATGTTAGGGGCTTAAGTGATGAGCTCTGAGGATAGGGTTGTAGGCGTTGACGTACTTAAATCAGGTAGTGATTTATCGCAGTTTAGATATGCTGTTGCTTACGTGGAAGGATCCACGATTAAAAACGTTGAAGAGATGAGTTTCGGTAGGTTAGTTAGGGTTTTATGGGAGTTGAAACCATCTCTGTTAGCCGTAGATAACGTGTTGGAATTGGGGGGCAGTAAGAAAAACCTCGTTAAGTTCCTTAGGTTGTTGCCTCCATCAGTAAATATAGTTCAAGTTAACGTTGATGAGAAGCCCGTAAGTCTGAAGGAGCTCGCACGTAAAGCTGGGTTGGTTGAAGATAGAGGTAAGTTAGACCCGTTTAAAACCGCTATAGTGCTTGCTTATTTAGCTAAGGAAGGTTATGGAAGGAAGCTCGTCGTTTTCGAGAGGAAAGTTAAGGTAAGCGTATCTCCCGGAAGATCTGGCGTGGCTGGCGGTTCACGAACTGAGAAGTTCCAAAGGAATTTAAGGGGTGTTGTGTCTAGGGTTGTTAAGAACATTAAAGAAAGACTTGATAAGGCGGGGATAGACTACGATCTACTACTAAGAAGGAGTAAAGGGGGTGTGGAGAAAGCTGAGTTTATAGTGTATGCTTCTAGGGAGGAACTTTACGGTATAGTTAAGCAAGTTAGAAGTAAGGATGTCGTGGTTAGGGTGAAGCCCGTCTTAAATAAGAGATTGCTTAACCTTACGGAATCCGAACTTAAAGAAGCTAGGTATTTAATAGTTGGTTACGATCCAGGCACTGAAGCCGGTTTAGCGGTTTTAGACCTAGATAAAAACCTGCTTTACCTGGCTTCAGGTAGGGAGTTAGATCGGGCTGAGGTGCTGGCTTTAGTGGTTAGGTTCGGCACGCCCGTTATGGTAGCCACGGATAAGAACCCCCCACCTGAGGTTGTTAAGAAGCTTTCTTCGGCTTTAGGTGCTATACTTTACGTCCCCCCTAAATCCCTAACTACGGCAGAGAAGGAGATGTTAGTAGCTGAGTTTTTAAGTAGTTCATCATCACGGTTTGAAGTTAAGAACGCACATGAAAGAGATGCGCTTTCAGCCGTTCTTAAAGCTTATAAAGCATTTGAGGAGAAGATGGAGAAGATAACGGACGTACTTAAGGAGATGGGCCTCATAAACGTTAACATTCAGAAATATAAAGTTAAGATATTAATGAATGAGACCGTGAGTTCCATAGTTGAAGACATTATAAACGACCTCGTAAGTAACTCACGATTTGAGGATCAACGGAAGGAAGTGCGTGAAGCCACTCAGTCTACACAAGTAACTTCAGAACTCACACCTACAGTCTTAAGTAGGGTTGCTGAGCTTGAGAAGGAGAAGGAAATGTATAGGCAGAGAGTGAAGGTTTTAGAAGAGAGAGTGAAAGAGCTTGAGAAGGATTTAAACATACTTACTTCGGAGCTTAAGGAGCAGGTGTTGAAAGATAGGAAGGTTAGCGAGTTGCTTCACAGACTTAAGAACGCTGAAATCGCTTTAAATCAAGTTATGGAGGAAAACGCTGTGCTTAAGGATAGGTTAATACGTGCTTATGACGTCATAAAGAAGGTATACGTAGGTAAGCACGTGTTAATACCTAAGCTTAAAGAAGAGTGTTTAGAGTTTATGGAAGTGCGGAGGGAAGGCATACCCATGGTTTTCATGTCTGAAGCAAGCACCTTAAACGAGAAGGTTTTAAACTACGTGGTTAGGAATAAACTAGCTTTGATATTACCTCCAGGCGCCTTTAAAACTTGCGAGGATTTAATCTCAACTCACTTAATACCCGCCACAACAGCTAGCGAGGTTTACGAAGTAGATGAGTGTTTGGTGTTAGTGGGTAGCGACGTCGTAAGCTCCACCTATGAGTTAGTTAAGCAACTTGAGAAAGAGAGAAGAAGGAAGGAATATGGATTAACTTACGAGGAGCTTGAAAAGCTTTTAAGCGAGTACCGCATGTTTTCAAGCGGTGAAGGAACTCCAGAGTGAAAAAGAACTTTTTCCACTGAGTGGTAATATTCTCGGGTAGTAAGCGATGAAGTCGAGGAAAACGCTGGCGTTTAAGAAGGAGTACGGTAAGCCTATATTGTTAGGGCGTAAAACCTTAACTATACGGTTAAATTCAAACCTTAAAGAAGGTGATGTTGTGGAGGTTAGAGCGGGGGGTGTTGTTTTAGGTAAGGCCTTAATTGAGGAGGTTAAGGTTAAGAAAGTCCTTGAGTTAACGGATGAAGACGCTGTTAACGACGGGTTTAGAAGTAGGGAGGAGTTGCTTAGGGCCTTGAAGAACATATATAAGGATAGGATTTCCGCATCAACTGAGGTTAAGCTAATAAAGTTTAAACTGCTTTGACTGAATGAATGTTATGGATGCGTAACGTTTTTAAGGTTTGGCTTCACATATATGTGAGTGGGCCTAGTTAAGGAAGGTGTTTAGCTATATGGCGTCGCAAAAACTTGAAAACCCCTTAAGGGTTTTAAGGTCTGCCGTGAATAAGGACGTCCTCGTTAAAGTTAAGGACGGTAATTCATTCTTAGGTAGGTTGATATTCACAGACTCAACGATGAATATAGTTATGGTGGATACGGATGAAGTTACAGACGATTTAAACACCCCGCTAGCAAGGTATGGAACTGTCTTAATTAGAGGTAGTCAAATACTGTACATTGTCGTAGACTATAAAAGAAGCTAACAAACGTGTAACATGCTTAAATAACGTTTAAGACTATGTTATTAGGGTGTGTATATGCCAGTTCGGGAGAACATTATAGACGCTAGATTCAGCGGACGTGAAGTAGAGTTTAAAGTTATGGGGGTTAACGAACCTATTCGAGGCCTTATAGATGAGGTTTCCAGGTATGAGATAGGCTTGAGGGTTAAGGATAAGGCGTACGTAATTTACAGACACGCAATACTCACAGCTAAAGTAGAGCCTACAGAACTCCACGGATTCAGCGCAGAGCAACTCAACGATACTGTGATAAACTCCGAGTTCATAGGGTCTGAAATTGAGATACACTTAATAGACGGTAGCGTGGTTTCCGGAACCTTAATAAAGATCTCCAAATATGAGATAGGCGTTAAAAGCGGTGATGAAGGGCTTGTAATACCTAAGTCTTCAATTTCCTACGTGGTAATAGTTAAAACTCAATGACGAGGCTTTTCAGGCATATATTAAGTTATTTAAGTTACGCTGACCTACCGCGTTGCTAAGTTTAATCGAAATATATCGTCTAACGTGTCTATATCAGCTATAATTCCTGCGTCATCCGTAACTACGTAGTCTATTCGATCCTTAAACCTACTTAAGAATCCTTTAAGACCCCTCTCCTCCTCCCTTATGTTAAGGAGTTCCTTAAACAACCCCCTCCCAACAACTAACGGGTGTCCGCCCTTACCTAGGGTTGCGTGCTTGGGAATTACTATGAATTCCCTACTTACTTTATAGAGGTCTTTAGCCCTATTAACGACGTTCACAAGTGTTTCAACCTTGATTAACGGGACGTCGGCCGGGTGGATTGCGATTATGTCGGAGTAGTCCATAACGTTTAAAACTCCTTTAATTACGGAGGAGCTCATACCCCTCTCATAGTCTGGGTTGTAAATGAATTTAACTTTCAAGTCTTTAAGAACCTCCGTTACTGATTGACTTTCATGCCCTACCACTACAGCGACTTCATCGAATGTCCTTGAATTTAAAAACTTAACCACAGTATGTCTGACTATGTAGTCCTTAACTCCATCTACGACGACCTCATACAGCATTTTATTGCCGGGAAACCTCGTTGATTTCCCAGCGGCTAAAATAACGGCAGTAATGAACATATTCCTAACCTGTTAAGGTATTTAAACAGCGTTTAAATATTTTACTTTGGGGGTTGCTTTACGAGCATACCTAAGAATATACATGACGAAGAATTACTAGCTAAAGCTCTTGAAATGCTTAGGAAGGGTGTTCCAATAGCTATAGCCACCATAGTTAAGAAGGAAGGCTCAGGCCCTAGAGACGTAGGTTCTAAAGTCCTAGTTACAGCGGATGGTAAGGTTTTTGGGACGTTAGGTGGTGGGTCTTTCGAAAGGAGTTTAATAGCGGAATGTCTTAAAGCCATAGCTGAAGGAAAGCCTAAAACACTTAAATATTCCTTCACGGGACGTCCCGTTGAGGGAGCTATAGACACAGGACTTATTTGCGGTGGTGTGTTGGAAGTGTTTATAGATGTGCTTAAACCTCAACAAAGGGTTGTTGTGTTTGGTAGTGGGCGTGTGGGGAAACCTCTTTCAGATATCTTAAGCTTCCTAGGGTTTAAAGTGGTTGTAATGGATCCTAACGCTGAGTTGCTGCGTGAGGACTTATACCCATATGCTGAAGCAAGGGTTTTAACGCCTGTCGACGAAATAGAAGCTAAGGTTAAAGAAGTCGTTAGGGATGGGGACGTCGTGTTAGTAACTCACGGTGAGGTGGAGATAGACTATAAAGCCGTTAAGTCGGCGTTGCAGGCCAACCCCAAGTACGTAGGTCTTTTAGGAAGTAGGAGGAAAGTCGCTGAATTCGTTAAGAGGTTATTAGCTGAGGGAATCCCTGAAGACGTAATTAAAAGTAAGTTTAGAGGCCCCATCGGAGTTGATATCCCAGCAGACACACCTGAGGAGATCTCCATATCAGTAGCTGCTGAAGTGTTAAGCATTCTTAAAGGCGGTACCAACGTAAAAACGTTAAACATCGTTTCGGAGGTTTTAACGCGATTAAAAAGTAGCTGAAGCCTACGTTGAAGGTTTAACGACGTTTCTCACATCATTCACAGCTTCACATATTCGTTAACAAGGAATCCATTACAACTACCTCACATACTAAAACACATTTGTAAATTTTACTCTTAATAAAATCGTATGGGGGAGGTAAATCATCGGCGGTTAATCTTAATGTGTGATTTTAACACGTTTAAAGCAACTACATACCTAAGCTATTGACTACGTGTTTACAGGCCTTTAACCCCGTTAATTTAATGGCTTTAATAAATATTTTAAAAATTTCAACCGTATATTCAAGGGTGAGTTTAACGTTTAGGTTTAACGTATATATCCCCAAGGATTTAAACGACGCTTTAAGGGCTTTAAAGGTTGAGGGTGAGGGGCTTCTACCTATAGCCGGAGGTACGGATTTACTCGTGCTTTACAGGCAGGGGTTAGTGAAGTTTAATAAGTTACTTGATTTATGGCCTTTAAGGAATTCACTGTCTTACGTTAGGTTTGAGGGTGGGTATGTTAAGATAGGCGCGTTAACAACCGTGAGCGAGTTGCTAGACTCACGTATCTACATGGATAAGAGGTTTTTAGGTTTTAAAGATGCTTGCTCAGGTTTCGCATCGCCTTTCATAAGATCCATAGCTACGGTTGGAGGTAATGTTGGCGCAGCACACCCGCTATCTGACATAGCTATCCTACTCTTAGCTTACGACGCCAACGTTAAGTTAGCTAGCTTAGATGGTGAGAGGTTAGTACCTTTACGTGAGTTCTTCATTGATAAGAGAAAGACTTTACGTAAGCCAGACGAGTTAATCGTGGAGCTAAGTTTTAAAGAACCCCCAACCAACTCCTCAACGTCTTTAATCAAGCTGGATAGGAGGGTCGGTCACTCCATGGGTTATGTAATCGTCAGCACGTATTTAGAGTTGATTGACGATATAGTAAAAGATGTTAGGATAGTTTTTGATAGTATGGGTAAGCCCTACCCAGAAAGAGCTTACAAAACTGAGGAGTACTTAAGAGGGAAAACTTTATCTGAAGACGTTGTTAAGGAAGCTTCGGAATCTATCCTACCTAATGAGATGCGTAGGATTACAGACTATAGATCTTCAGCTGAGTACAGGGTTGAGTTATCTAAGGTTTTACTTAAGAGGGCTTTATTCAAAACGAAGGAGAGAATCTTGGGTGGTGCGTGATGTTAGAAGTTCGAAGATCGGATGTGGAGTATCCAGACGTTGAGATAGTTATGAAAATCAACGGTGAGTTAAAGAAAGTTAAGGTTAAACCTTACGAAAGGCTAATCGACGTTTTAAGGAATAAGCTCGGATTGACTTCCGTTAAGGAGGGGTGTGGTAGAGGGGAATGCGGTGCGTGCGTTGTTATAATGGATAATCGACCCGTTCCTTCATGTTTAGTCTTGGCTGTAAGAGCTAATGGCAAGTCAATACTTACTTTAGAGGGTTTAGCGCCTGAGGGTAAGATACACGCGATTCAAAAAGCTTTAATTGATGTGCACGCACTACAATGCGGTTTTTGCTTCCCAGGTGTTATAATGATGTCTAAACACCTACTCGATAATAATCCCGACCCGTCGGAGGAGGAGATAAGAGAGGCTTTAGATGGGAACTTATGTAGATGCGGTAGTTACTTAAGGTTTGTTAAAGCTGTGAAGCTAGCGTCTAAGTATTTAAGGGAGGGAAAGACGTACTTCGACGAGTCTGAGGTTTTGAGGTGATGTATATGAGTTCAGTCCCGGAATACATTAAAATAGTTGAAGAAGTATTCGATAAGTTTAAGGGGAGGGAATTCCTATATATAGGTAAAGATGTGAGGAGATGGGACGCTGTTGAGAAGATTAAAGGTAAGTCCCTCTACACTGCGGACTTCCTTAAGTTCTACAAGAACGCGGTTTTCGTTCATAGCGTTAGGACTAAATACGCTCATGCTTTAATAAAGAGTATTGACGTTAGCGAAGCATCTAAATACCCAGGAGTTCTTAAAGTCATTACAGCTAAAGACATACCGGGCATAAACGACGTTGGGTATGTAATACCTGATCAACCACTTATAGCTGATAGGAAGGTAAGGTATATAGGAGATATAGTAGCTCTCATAGTTGCCGAGGATCAGATGATAGCTAGGGAAGCTGAGAGCTTAATCCATGTAGAGTATGAACCATTAGAAGTGATTACAGACCCGCTGCAGGTAGTTGACCTCATGACGCTTAAGGAGAAACCGCATACGTTAATCCATGACGAGAGAGGTAGCGACGTGTTAGTACATTACAAAGTGAGGAGAGGGGATATGGAGAAGGCGTTAAGGGAAGCGGACGTTAAAGTTGAAGGGGTTTATAAAACGCCTTTCCAGGAACACGCCTATCTAGAGCCTGAAGCCGCTATAGCCATTCCGGAAGCTGAAGGCGGAGTGACCGTGATTTCATCTACGCAATGTCCTTTCGACGTTAGGAAAGCTGTAGCTAAGGTTTTAGGAGTTCCTCTAAATAGAGTTAGGATAGTGGTTCCGGCCGTTGGCGGTGGTTTCGGAGGTAAGGAGGACGTAGCTAATGAGGTAGCGGCTAAAGCTGCCTTAGCTGCTGTATTAACTGGAAGGCCGGCCGTATCAATCCACACTAGGGAGGAGTCGATCATAGGCCATAGTAAAAGACATCCCATGATTGCTTGGTATAGACACGCAGCTAAGAAAGACGGTACTTTACTGGCTGTTGAAGCTAATATAGTTATGGATACCGGTTCCTACGCTTCCTTAGGGCCTTTCGTGCCGTGGAGAGCTACCGTCCACGCTACAGGTCCTTATAAGGTGGGGGCCGCTAGAATCGACACTAAAGCTGTTTACACGAATAACGTATACGCTGGAGCGTTTAGAGGTTTTGGAAACCCGCAGGTGATATTCGCTGTTGAAAGGCAGATGGACCTACTGGCTGAGGAGTTAGGTATGGATCCTGTAGAGCTTAGGTTAAAGAACATACTTCGCGTAGGTGATGAAACAGTACATGGTCAGAAACTTACTGAGGAACATGGCGTCGGGCTTGAGGAAGCCTTACTTAAAGCTGTTGAGGCCTCTAACTGGAGTAGTAAGAGGATGGAGTATAGGAAGGCCGTAGGTCCTTTAAGGAAGGGTATAGGGGTTGCCATCTTCTACCACGGAAACTCCATAGGCGTTGAGGGCGCTGACTACTCATCCGTTACGTTAATAATAAATAGGGATGGCTCGATATCCTTCAGAACAGGTCTTACGGAATTCGGTCAGGGATCGACTTGGGGTCTTGTGTTAATAGCTGCGGAGATATTGGGTGTCCCGCCCTCATACTTTAAGGTTGAGAACCCAGATACTTCAGCAACTCCCGACGCAGGACCTACGGTAGCTTCAAGAGCGACTGTTATGGGAGGGGCTGCTACGGTTATAGCTGCTCATAAGCTTAGGAAGAGGCTCAATGAAGTAGCCTCACATATATTGGGTTGCGATCCTGAGGATATCGTTATTAAAGCACCTGAAGTTTACTGCGGTTCAGACCCTAACCGCAGGACTGTTTGGCAGGATGTTGTAGAGCAAAGCTTCTGGTTAGGTATACCTCTTCAAGAGTTCGGCTACTACAGAGCACCTAGGGCTGTCTGGGATGAGGAGACGGGTCAGGGAGCGCCTTACATAACCTACACATTCGGTGCTATAGTAGCTGAAGTCACCGTAGATATGGAAACAGGCTTAACTAAGGTGGATAGAATCTACACAGCTTACGACATAGGTAGGGTAATTAACAAGGTAGGTGCTGAGCTTAACGCTGAAGGGGGTGCCATACAGGCCTTAGGCTATGGACTTATGGAGGAGTTAATACATGATAAGGACGGTAGGGTTATGAATCCAAACCTTTCAACGTATTACGTCCCAACCATAAAGGACGCGCCGGAAATCATACCTATATGGGTTGAGGCACATTATAGGAAAGGACCTCTCGGCGCTAAAGGTTTCGGGGAACCTTCATTTAACGCCGTCGCTACAGCTATAGCTAACGCCGTATCCCACGCGATAGGTTTACCCGTGTATGAGTTACCTTTAACTCCTGAGAGAATTTACATGATGTTGAAGAAAGCGGGTAAGATTTAATTTCTCCAACCTTAAATTTAAGACGGTTGAGATATGTGGAGGTTTTAACAACTTCTAAATTACTTGATAGCGTGCTTGAGGTTTTTAAGGAGAGGGCTGACGACCTAACGTCAAGCGGTTGGTGCGTTAGTGACGCACAATCACTTAAGTGGTGGGGTTGTTTAGGAAGCGTTGATGAGATCTTCATCACTGCGGTTTTAGTTCAGTTAAGTAGGTGGGAAGCTGTGGTTAAAGCTTTAGAGAATCTTAAAGTACGTGGGTTGTTAAGCCTAGACGCGATTAACGAGGCGGATGAGGGAGTTTTAAGAGACGCTATTAAGCCAGTTGGTTTAAGAGGTGTTAAAACGCGAAGACTTAAGGAATTAGCTATTAAGGTTAAAGAAGTCGGCGGCTTAGATAAGCTTTCATTGCTTAAAGATGATGAATTAAGGGATTTTCTACTTTCGATAGACGGTATAGGTGAGGAGACCGCGGATGCTTTACTTCTCTTCGCGTTCAACAGAGCTACGATACCTATATCTAGGTATGTCGTGAGGGTTTTAAGTAGGGTTGGCGTGATTGAAGGGTTTGTAAGCTACGAGAAACTCAGGAAGGAGTTAATCAATACGTTGAATGGGGACCTCTATAAGTTAAAGCTCCTCTATTCAGGACTAACCCACGTAGGGAAAACAACGTGCTTACCTAAACAACCCGATTGTATGCGATGTGTTTTAAGTAGGATATGTCGAAGCTCTACGGTTAAAAACTGATTGGGAGGAGTTTTTACGTTACGCTCCGCCGAAGGCTCTATCTCCAGCGTCCCCTAACCCGGGGACTATATAGCCTTTATCGTTAACTTCCGGGTCTATAGACGCGGTATACAGTTTTAAGTTTATGTTAAGTTCCTTACTTATCTTCTCCAGCCTTTTAATCGCTATCGGCGTTGTTATTGCTGAAACTATTATGTATTGTTTTGCTTTGCCGTACCTCATAAGAACGTTTAAAACCGTTTCCATTGTTGACGCGGTTGCCACCATAGGATCCACGATTAAAACTATTTCGTCGTTTCTTATGTGCGGTATTCTAACGTATTCAACATCCACGTCAAACCTCATTTCCTTATCCATCCCCTTCTCCTCAACCCTCTTGGCTGAGATTATGCCTTGCTTCGCGTTAGGGAAGATTTTAATTAGTCCTTCAGTCATAGGCCATGCAGCACGTAAAACCGTAACTATCACGACTTTATCCACGTCTTTTATCCTAACCCCCTCAGCTTGAACTCCTAATGGAGTTTCAACAACGACTTTCTCAGTTTCAAAATCTTTAATTATTTCGAAGCCGAAGGCTCTCCCAAGCCTAACTAAAGACTTACGGAACTCAATCTGCTCCGTGTTCTTATCTCTTAACTCGGTTAGGACCGCCTGTATGTAGGGATGCCGTAGGACTTTAACCTCCATCCAGTCTACCCTAATTACGAAGTTAAAATGCTTATAAAAGTCGCGATTACGTCTATAACGTCTCTTAAGGAAACCATACCTAATGGCTTACCGTCCTCACTTACTACAGGTAGGTGGCGGACGTTGATCTCCCTCATCTTACGTAAAGCCTCATCTACCGGCGTACCGGGATTTACCACCACAGGGTTTTCAGTCATTATCATGTATACAGGCAAGCCCTTACCGACCTTCCCATTAGCTATGGCAAACACTAAATCCCTCTCAGTTACTATCCCTTCTAAAACCCCTTCATTATTAACGACTAGAACGCTACCTATCTTATTCTCAAGCATTACCTTAGCCGCGTCTTCAATGGAGGTCATCCGATGAACGGTTATCGGTGGAGAACTCATAACGTCTTCAACACGTATTGGGAATTTCCTCCTTCTTTTTATAAGTGGCATTTTAAACCACCGTTAAATATGTTGTTTTATAGCTTATTAGCTTTACTAATCGCATTGAATTAAAACCTTAACTCTCTTTAAATTAAAGTATTTTTCGATTGCCGTAAGTTCAGAACTTCCTAACCCCTTAACTTTAATCCTCACGTTTAAACCCTCGCCTGCAGGACCTGGACTACCTTCAAAGTAGTATGTAGGGGGTTCGTCTTTAGTTAGTAGTAACTCGCTTAAATCCTTAACTAGTTTTTCAGCTGCCCACTGAGTAGGTATTCCCTTAAGTATTAACTCCTTTTTCTCTAGGCATACGTTAACGGAGTCTAATTCCCTACCCTGACGTCTCAAATTAAACCGCCTTTAACATGGTGATAACGTATAATTTTAATTTGTGTTGTGTTTATGTTATATAAATAATAATAGATGTATATAAACTTATTTTAAACCTATTCAAACATTTTTAGGGTATAACATTGTCAGAAGAGGAAGTTATTGAGATAAGGTTCCACGGCAGGGGAGGGCAGGGAGCAGTCACCGCTGCCAGCCTATTGGTTAATGCTGCGTTACGTGCCGGCATGTACGGTCAGGCAATACCGTTTTTCGGTGCTGAGAGGAGGGGCGCGCCAGTAGTTGCTTACGCTAGAATATCTAAAAACCCCGTTAAAGTGAGGTCCTCGATAAGAAAGCCTTCAATCGTTGTCGTCTTAGATCCTATGCTGAAGGACTTAGTTAACGTGCTTGACGGGTTGAGGGAAGGTGGTACGTTACTCATAAACTCTAGCTCAAAACCCGATGTTTTAGGGCCTTACAGGGTTTGCTATGTTGACGCAGTTAAGATAGCGTCGGATTTAGGCCTTGTTTTGTCTGGGTGGGCTTTAGTGAATACTCCAATGGTTGGTGCGTTAGCTAAGGTATTGAAAATACCTATAGAGGACGTCGAGGATTCTATTAAGGAAAGTATTGAGGGTAGGTTAGGTGAGTTAAACGCGTTAGCAGCTAGGAGGGCTTATGAAGGGGTGGTATGCAGTGGTTGATGAGATAATTCTACCACTATCCAGGCCTACGGTCGGTGTAGCCGGTAGGACGGGAACTTGGAGGGTTAATAGGCCGGTATTCAACAGCGAGAAATGCATTAAATGCAGGCTTTGCTGGCTTTACTGCCCAGACAACGTTATCGACGTTAATGAAGCCAACCCATCCAACTTCATAACCATAGACTACAATTACTGTAAGGGCTGTGGTGTCTGCGTTGACGTCTGCCCTACTAAAGCGTTAACTTTAGTTCCTGAGAGGTGATGGGTTTGGTCTTAACTACTTTAACAGGGAATTACGCGGTATCTTACGCAGTTAAACTATCTAGGGTTAAAGTAGTTTCGGCATATCCGATAACGCCTCAAACAACTATAGTTGAGAAGATAGCTCAACTTATTGAAGATGGTGAGATGGATGCTGAGATGATTAGAGTTGAGTCGGAGCATTCCGCGTTGGCCGCGGCTTACGGCGCGGCCTCAGCCGGCGTTAGAGCGTTTACAGCTACGTCGTCTCACGGCCTACTCTACATGCATGAGATGCTTTGGTGGGTTGCTGGGTCTAGAATACCTTTGGTTATGGCTGTAGCTACGAGGACTATCGGACCGCCTTGGAATATATGGACGGATCACAGCGATTTAATGGATCAGAGGGATACGGGTTGGTTGATAGCTATGGCTGAAAACAATCAGGAGGTGTTGGATGAAACCATTAAAATGTTTAAAATAACTGAAGATCCTAGGGTGTACCTCCCGGGGATCGTGGGGTTAGACGCCTTCATATTAACGCATACTTCAGAGCCTGTTGATATACCTACTCAGGAAGTCGTTGATCAATTCCTGCCTGACAGAAGACAACCCTACGTGTTTAAAGCCGGGGATCCTTTAATCATGGGTAACATACCTAAAGACTTAGAGTTGAATATGAGGATGCGTGAAGACATAGATAAAGCTATGGAGAGGGCTAAGAAAGTTATCGACGAAGTGGATTTTGAGTGGGGGAAGCTGACTGGGAGGAGGTATGGAGGCTTAACTGAATGCTATAGATGTGAAGACGCTAAACACTTCATCATAGGTATGGGGGCTTGGGTTGGAGATATGAGGGAAGCCGTCGATAAGTTAAGATCGAAGTATGGGGTTAAGGTAGGGCTGATTAAAATCAGGTATGTACGTCCCTTCCCTAGAGAAGACCTTATTAAGTGGTTAAGTAACGCGTCAAGCGCCGTCGTCTTCGACAGGTCTTTCTCGCCTGGTTCGGGCGGTCATCTATTCCTAGAGACTGTCGCCCACGCCAGCGTAGCTGGGGTTAGAACCCCGATAAAGAATTGCTTGGCTGGGATCGCGGGCGTTGACGTAACTTACGAAGACATCGTTGACGTCGTGCTTAAATCCATATCTGAAGTTGAGGAGGTGGGTACGTTCAAAGAGTTTATTGAGTGGTATTATAGGGGTGGGCGGTGATGGTCTTAACGATTAAAGACCTACCTAAGGATAAGTACGTAATGCCGGGTAATGCGGCATGCCCCGGATGTCCGGAAAACTTAGGTTTAAAGTTCGTTGGGATGGCTTTAGGCGAGAAAGCGATTTTAACCATACCCGCCGGCTGTACCTCAGTAATTCAAGGCCTGCTGCCGGGGTCAGGGCTTAAATTCCCTATAATTAACGTCCCCTTCGCGTCGTCGGACGCTGTAGCTGCGGGGGTAAGCGTAGCTAAGAAGTTGATTGGGGAGGACGCCGTAGTTATTGCTTGGGCTGGGGACGGAGGCACTGCGGACATAGGGTTTGCGACGCTTTCAGGAGCTGCTGAAAGAAACGATAATATCATACACATATGCGTGGATAACGAGGCTTACATGAACACAGGCATTCAAAGATCTTCTCAAACCCCCTTAGGGGCTTGGACCACGACTACTTGGAAAGGAAAGAAGGAAAGGAAGAAAGACCTACCGATGATTATGTTAATGCATAAAATACCTTACGTAGCTACTGCGAGCGTCGCATACCCCCTAGACTTCATAGAAAAGCTTAGGAAGGCAGCATCCATTAAAGGGTTTAAGTACATCCACCTACACGCTCCATGTCCAGTAGGTTGGAGGTTCGACCCAATGAAGACCGTAAGCGTTGCTAAGTTAGCTGTCGAGACAGGGATGTGGATATTATTCGAAGCCATCAACGGGAAGGTAGTGATAAGCCCTCCAAGCAAGCCATACGTAGATAAAACCAAAAGAAAACCCATAAAAGAATACCTATCAATTCAAGGCAGGTTTAGAAACATAACTGAGGAAATATTAAAAGACCTCGAAAGACAAGTAGATGAAAACTGGGAAACACTCTTAAAGTTTACATAAAACAGGTTTTCCCCTAACCTCCTTAATCAACATTACCTCAATAAGCTTACCCAAAAAGCCAATCAAACAAGCCCTCAAACCTTTAACCTAGTGTAGTCAGAATAAACATGGATTTACTTAGAAAATCCTTATCTTTCAAAAGCTAGAGGTTAGGCTAATACCTGATGAGGTCTTAGAGAGTAAATTTACACTTAAATGAAGAAGCAAATCCCTTATCCTCCCTAAAAAATAGGAAAATGAGTAGATAAGAAAGCGTGTTTTGAGTGTAAATTTACACTTAAAAAGGTTTTCTGCAGTTTCTTAGTGTTCTTTAAGCTATTGTGTATGCTATGTGAAGAGGGGTTTGAAGAAGCTACGATAAACCCACCTACGGAAACTAAGGGAAAAGCCGTAGCGGAAGCGGTTGATTTACTGCCCTGTAAATGCTTTTTCAAATGCCTTCTCAATAGCTTTCCTATAGTTTGTTAGACGTGTGAAGAGCTTCGTAAGAACTTCCTCTACAGCTACTTCATATTCGATTCTTTCATCTTTTGATAATTTCTTAAAAGCTTTAAGTAGTGAGTTGATTGCTGTTTCGATATAGTCTTGATCCTCTATGTTTGTAAGTTCTAAGTCGTGGAGGGCTTCAACCCTAACGTATCCATCTAAAGGGCCTACGTAGCAGTACGTAACACCCTTCGTCTCCGGGTTGTAGTGCCTGTAGTAGACGTACCTCCTGCCACTAATCACACGCACAATTCGAGACCCGCTCCTACCACATTTAGGGCACACGCTGTCTATTCCTAACCACCCACAGAGTAAATTTACACTGAAGAAACTAATAAACCTTACTTTATCTATTTACTGTAAAAGATGCGCCTACATTATTTTATTAATGTGAATCAATAGAGTTTAAGTCATGATTGTAAGTTGTTAAATTTTTCACCTTAGTATAAGTAGATATATTACATGAAGTCTAATATCTGAAAACCAATAGATTAGATATTAAAACCAAAAGTTTTTAACCCCTTTATTTCCTGTGGAACCCACATACAACCCACGAAGCCAACTTTTACATCCAAGTTTTGCAGACATTCAAAATAGCGTTGATTAAGCAACCGCAAGAAAATTTCGGGAGTGAAGGTATTGAATAATTATGTATGGGAAATCCAAAGGTTAGGAACCAACATTGCTGACCGCACTCACCTCATAATCTATTATGAGGTTGTTAGAAATAAACTACTTCGATACTCCAAAAGAACTGAATACATAGGAAAGCATTAAATTACGTAACGTAACCTAGAGAACCCTTTGCTAAAACAAAGCTTAATCAAAAATAGATTTAACGTACTCAAGAGCTACTGCGAAATAAAAATCAACACATAATTTGAAATATAGTATAAAATTAAGCTAATTAAGGCTTTACTTTAAGCATTATTTAATTAACGCCCCCACCCCTTCATTTCCACTGGAACGGAAAACCCTATTAAACACGTTAATTTCAACATATCACCTCAATGTTTTTAGTGAAGGAATTCAAGAATTTCTTAAAGAATTTCTTAAACCTTAAAATAAAGAATATATTACGTCTTATTTTTATTTTTTAAAATAATGTTAAAGTAGAAAATAAAAAGATGTTATTTATTATAATTCTTACTTAGCATATTAAATAATTATTAACTATGCTTATAAAATAGAATATCTTATATATAGAGATAATTATACAAACTAAATCAATGCAATTTAAAATATGTTAATAATCTCCAGTGGAAACAGAGGGGTGGGGGTGTTTCTGGATTTATTTTTAGGTGTTTATTGGTGTTTTATGAATTTTATTTATATGTTATTTTGTAGTGATGTATTTTATCTGCTTTACATCTGGTTTTGTTTGAATGTTTTTGATTTTGTATAAAGTGTTTTAATTGAGTTGGTTTTACTTAATGGTGGGTTTTGTGGTGGGGTTTCATCGGTTTGAGTTCCTCTGGAGTTTTCCTAAGGTTATGGTTTTCCTATTATGTATGGTGTGAGGTATGTTAATATGATTACTGAGGTTGCGAAAGCTATTGAGAGCCATATTATCGTGTATGGTTTTATACCTACTTTAGATTCTACTTCTTCGAAAAATCTAACTAGGCCAGCACCGCTTGCCGGCCCTACCTCCCTTCTTTTTCTTCTGCTTGACAACTTAAGCCCCTACACATCTTACTTAAGTTTAGTTATAAAGCTTTCAAATTCTCAACGACTTGATTTAATGGGGTGGTTCAGGATTTAAGTATTTCTTCTTAAACGCTTCGTTTAAATCTATGTTAAGTAGGTTAGCTATAGATGCTAACCAAGCTAAAACATCCGCTATCTCCTCCTCACTCCTCTCCCTATCGTTGGATATAAGCGCTTCAGCTAACTCACCAACCTCCTCAACAAACCACGTAAAAGTTGCGTAAAGACCTCTAGCGGAATCCCTCATAAAGTAATACCTCCTCATTAAATCCTGAACCTCCTTAAGTTTTAAATCCTCCGTCATTTAAACACACCATTAAATATACGTAACTTAGTTAAAGATATATGCTATGTGATTTACAGTTGGTTGGGTTTGAAATGAAAAAGCATGATGATGGACAGTGTGGATTAAATATAGTTTTTAGAGCGGTATTTAGTTATATAATAGTATGTTAATAGCTTTAGGGGAATAACCTCCCTATATGAGGAGGACCGCCGATCCTCTGATTTTAGCTCCTTTAACGAGTTTTAACGCTTTATTAACTTCCTCTAGCTTGAATGTCTTCACTTCAGGTTTGACGTTGTTTTTTAGAGCTATTGAGAGTAGTTCCTTCACGTCTTTTCTAGTTACGTTAGCAACGCTTTTAACCTCTCTTTCCATCCATAGATGTTTGACGTAGTCTAAGTTCGTCGGTGTTTGCTTTCTTATTACGTTAATCACTAACTTTCCTCCTCTCTCCAACAGCTCTAAAGCTCTACTCACCATCTCCCCTACGGGAGTGAAGTCGATGGCCCTATCTAGTTTTTTAGGTGGGTTTTCCTGCGGGTGTCCCGCCCATTCAGCACCTAACTTCCTGGCTAGGTCGCGATGTTCCTCACTCCGGCTGAATACGTATATCTCAACGCTTGGGTATAGCTTCCTAACAACTTGAGTTATTATGTGTGCTGACGCGCCGAATCCGAAGAGACCTAATCTAAACCCATCCCTTACGTCAGCTAGCTTAAGAGCTCTATAACCAACAGCACCCGCGCAAAGCAACGGCGCTATCTCATAATCTTCTAAACCACCTTCACTCGGTATTAAATACGTGAAATCCTCGTAAGCTGTAGTATACTCCGCGTAACCGCCGTTTATATGGCATCCCGTCCCTTTAAACTCACTGCATAAGTTCTCCAAGCCAGACCTGCAGAACCTGCAAGTACCGCAGCTCCAGCCAATCCAAGCAACACCAACTCTATCCCCTACTTTAACCCTGCCCTTAGTTTCGAACCCGACTTCCTCAACCCTACCGACTATTTGATGACCTAAAACCAACGGTAAACTACACTCAACCCTACCCTCTATGATGTCTATATCCGTATAGCAAACACCACACGCCTTAACTCTAATTAACACTTGATTAGGGCCTACCTCAGGTGTTGGCAGATCCTCCAAATCTAAAGGCTCTTCTTTAAGTGGTAGGTTAGGGTAACGCCTCGGTAACCCCTCCGCAAAAACTTCAGAGTGTTCTTTAAGGACTGCCGCCCTCAATTAACGTAACACCAGATAGATATTATTCGATACGACGTTAATTAAATTTAACCATACCTCAACGAATAAACTCGGTAACCTCCATAGGTAAATCAAGGCATGCCCTCCACCTACCGTAACGTACTTCAGGCATTATCAAATGCTTAACCGCTCTATCCACCGGTACGTAAACACCTAAAGATACTTTCCTTTCCAAAGCGATTTCATCCCTAGCTAAGTTAGAAGCTTTAAAACCGCATTTAGGGCATCTCCACCCCTTACCTCGACCTAAGGACTTCATCCTATGACCGCATTTAGGGCATTTAGGGTTTAAATACTTAACCCCAACGACATCTAACACGCTTACCTTATCCACATGAAGTACGGGCCCGAAACCCGTCCAGAACTTAACACCGCCGCAAACCTCCACGCGATCTCCATCCATTAAAGCTTGAAGTACTTTATTAAGGCCTGTTTCTTTAAACGCTACGGCGTTAAGGGTTGAAACCCCGTCAACGATTTTAATCATTACGTCACCACCTCGTAGGGTTGAGGGCCTACCTAACACAACACCTTCAAAACAACCTGTTTGGTAGGGTCTCACATCATCTAAAGATCTCCTCACGTGGTGGGCGTTAGTTCCTTGATTGGTTTTAAACACTGCCCAACCTTCTATCTCCTCGCAGATCTTCAACGATTTAAAAGCTTTAAGAAGTGCTTTAGGGTCCTCACCTCTAATACCTAGAAGAACTGGATTACTTCCTGAGGGGGTTATGAGCGGCTTATCCTTGCTGTAGTCGTAGTTAAGGAAAGTTACGTGTTTAAACTCCTCATCCATAGCTTTAATCGATTCTACATCAACACACCTCTCTTTAAGGTAGTTGCTAGGATGTCTATAAACGATTAACTCATAAGTACAGTCAGGTAGGTTAACAGCTCCAACGGCGGCTAAAGCCCCTACCAAACCCCTCTTTAAACCAAGGGGTGTTTCCACACGCCCGTTTAATTCGTTAATTACGTTAACTAAGTAGTCCATATGTACGTAATCGGTTAACGCCTTAAGGTAGAGCTTCCTTAAAGGTTCCGATACTTCACCATATACGAAAGCTAAGCCTGGATCCACACCATAGCTTGTTAAGTCTTCATTAACGCGTGTGCTTACATACTTTAAAACTTCATTAACGACGTCCTTCTTCAAACTATCTAGAAGTTCCGTCGGTACCTTAAGCCTTAAGGCTAAGGCGGCATTCCCTCTAGTTTTGAAAGGTATTGTAGGGTTTAAACGTATTAGGTTTGGAAAATCTAAGGGTGTTACTTTAGAGTGTTTGTTAAGTATGTTCTTAAGTATTCTGTAAGTTACGTGTGTTGTACAACCTGAAAACTGCGTATCTACGTCGTCTAAGCCTATATGGACTGTCGTGTAGTCGTTAACACTCACTTCTTTTGAGTTACCTCCCTACCCTCGACAACTATCATAGTTAACGTTGATCTAACGTTAGGTATCCTTCTAATCTTACTGGATATTATCTCCTTTAAAGCTTCTGTTGTCGGCGCCCTAACCTTAGCTACGATGTCGTACACACCATACACTATATACGTTTCGGTAACCCCCTCTATAGTGCTTAATGTGTTCATAACCTCCTCTTCCGTGCCTATATCCGTGTTTATTAACACTATAGCTTCGGGCATACTTACACCCTATAAAATAAGAGGTGAGGCTATATAAATTTTAAAGAAGAACATCCTTAGGTAGGGTAATGGATGTAGATTGTTTTAAACCTAAGGTGTTTGTAGTTAGGTTGGAAGGAGATAATCCGAAACTCTCGACAGCCTTGAAACTCGTTAGGTTGGGGTATGCCACCCGAATAAGCCCTCACGACATACCTAAGAACTCCATAGTTTTAAATCCTTTATCGACGAAGGTGTTAACCCCTCAAGACAGGGGTTTAATATGTCGTTACGGTTTAGTCGTTATAGATACTTCATGGAATACCGGTATAGAGTTGATTAAGAAGGTTGGCGATAGCGTTAAAGCACAGCATAGAGTGCTTCCAGCGTTGAAAGCTGGAAACCCGATAAACTACGGCGTTTTAACTAAGTTAAGTAGCGTTGAAGCCGTGGCGGCAGCGCTATACATCACCGGCTTAAGAAATTACGCGTTGGAGTTACTTAATAAGTTTAAATGGGGTCCTACCTTCATAAACCTTAACCTCGAGTACCTAGAGAGGTATTCTCAAGCACGAAACGAGGATGAAGTACTTAAAATCCAGGAGGAAATACTTAATAAACACTTACGCGTTGAGTAAGCATTAAAAATAGATAATAAGGTTGAAAACTTCTTTATTTGGCGGAGCCGGCTGGCAACCACGGGGTAATCCTGAGGAAGCACCGCCCTCCGCGCGGCGCGGGAACCCCGTAAGGGGTGCGGGGAGACCCGCGGCTCCGGCACAGAAACGACACGGCCGCCCTCGGATGTCTATGATGCGGTGAGGACATCCCGGTAACGGGGTGTCAGTAACCCGCTGAGTATGGGGGCGGATGCGTTGAAACGGCCGCCCTCCCGGGAGTAAGGCCAAGCAACGCCTATGAAGGCCGCGTGAGGCGTGGGTAGGCCGTTTAGCTAAATGTTGCCGTAGTACAGAAGGCGGGCTATAGCCGGCACCGCCTAAAAATGCTTTTACGTCTTTACGGCTTTCGGTGAAAGCATTATCTTAACTAAACGTTTAAAGATATATGTTTTTAAATGTCTTAATGCTTAGTAAAGTTTTTATTGTTTAAAGGTTTTCAATCTTAATAACGTCGGTAGGTGGTGTTGAATAGGTAGTGGTTTACGCGTAGGTATCGTCGGCGCTGGTAAGATAGGTACTGCTATGATAAAAGCGTTTCTGCAGTGTTTTGAAGGTATTCACGTTTACGCTAGCGGTAGGAGGGATGAGACCTTAGCTAAGGCTTCTAGTTTAGGTGCTGAAGCACATAAAGATAACGACTACGTAGTTCGTAATTCAGACGTGGTTTTCCTTAGTGTTAAACCTTATCACTTCCCAGTGCTTTACTCGCAGGTTAATAGGGACTCTTGGGAGGGTAAGGTAGTGGTTTCAGTTATGGCCGGCGTTAAATTAGAAACTCTTGAGAAGGCTTTAGTAGGTGCTGAAGTTTTCAGGGCTATGCCCAACATAAACGCGTTTGTAGGGAGGTCCACCACAGCAGTAGCTACGAATAACGCAGCAGTGAGAAATGAAAGTAGGGACTTAGTCGATAAACTCTTCAGGTGTTTAGGAACTGTATATTGGGTTCCTGAAGAGTATTTGGATATTTGGACAGGCCTCGTAGGTAGTGGGCCGGCCTTCATAGCTGAGATAATAGATGGGCTTGTATTAGGTGCTGTAGCCTCAGGAATGTCTAGAGAGGTAGCCTACAACGCCGTATTAGATATGATCGACGGAACCGTAAAACTCCTTAAAGAGTTGAAAATCCACCCCATAGAGGTTAGAGATGAAGTTACGACACCAGCGGGGACCACGATCAACGGGTTGAAAGTCTTCGAAAGTAAAGGCGTGAAAGCAGGACTTATGGAGATAGTTGAGACCGCATATAAAAGATCCGTTGAGATAGGTAATGAAGTCAATAAAGCAATAAAAACTAAATTACAAATGATTTAAAACATTCCTAAGATCATTTATAAGCTCTCCCAATTTCTAATTTATACTGGGGCCGGTAGCTCAGCCTGGAAGAGCGCTCGGCTTGCAACCGAGAGGTCCCGGGTTCAAGTCCCGGCCGGTCCACCAACCCCTCATTAAGTTAACTACGTCGCCCGCGATTTCCTTCGCTAGCCTACGTAATTTCTTCGTGGTTAATCTGTAGTTAACTGACCCGTCATCGTTAACTACGCCCAGCTGGGTTAGCTGGTAGTGACGCACTAGAACCTCAAGAGGGGCTACGTAGTTTGTGATGACTTTACCGCCGACCCTATACTGCTCGTAGACATAGAGCTTACCCTTAACCTTCTTAACGACGAAGCCCAAGCCAACACCCAAATATGTAGTTAACTCTGAAGGCATATTAACCCAAACCCCACCCAAGAGATCCTACGTAAGTTATCTATAAAAACGCTATGTAGATGTAAGAAGCAAGTTCTGAAAAACCTTGGCAACATAAATTCATGCTAGCGTTTAAACCATTTATCTAGTGAAATATGTTTATTATGTTCAGCTAGCTCAATTCTATTTCTTATTTCATCGGCAATTTTTCGCTGTATTTCATTGATGTTAGTTAATAAATAGTTGAGAACTCTTTCTTCGATTTCCAGTTCCTTTGCCTTGACTTTAACCATTTCCGCTATTAATTCACTATATTTATTCTCGTCCAGCTTAACTTCTATTTCCTTAGCCAGCTCCTCGACTTTGTGTTTATATTCGTCGCTCTTTAATACATCCCGTATTTTTACTAGCCTTTCGTCTATTGGCATGTTCCCACTTGAGTGAAATAGTTCGGATTTCAATATAATTTCAGCTAACTTTCTCGGATTCCTTAAGGTAGCTATGTAGTCCAGCATGTCATGCAGGTCTACTGCTAATCTACACTCTTCTTTATTATAATACTTACTACAAATGGTCAACACCATATTCCTTCTACCTTTACTACCACGACTCCAATCATGCCCGATAAAACCTGCCTCTATTAACTCATAGAAAACCCTCTTATCATCTTCACTACTTAAACGGTCCGTAGCTTTAGATGGCTCATCAATCAATTTATTAACAAATCGAGCAACATCCTCACTAACACCTAGACAACGAGCCAACTTCACGTGAAGCTTCCAAGAAGGCATTGTAATCAGCCTCTCACTAGCACCACTCAAATTAAATTGTTAGTTTCCAATTTCTTGTTAGTTATTTTCTTTAAAACATTCACCATTTTAAAAATAGTAACACGAGTAACGTGATTAGAGTTGCTAGTCCTATAAGAGATATGGATATTTTCTTCTTATGATATCTAATATCACTTCAACGTTGTTGCTTCCTACGGGTACGTCTATCTCCTCCTTGTTGGCTTTGACAGTTCATTATATGGTTAATGATTAATTATAAACGACCTTACACCTATGTCTTTAAATTCAAATAAATAAAGTAGTTTTGACTTCCTCAGTTATCGAGACAGAAACATATCCAGTTTAGCTATGACGCCTCATTGTGATAAATGCCTTTATCACTTTAAAAATTATCGTAAAGGCTTTACTGGAATCTCGCAGTATATTTAGTCAGCACTTAACTTAGATTTCTCACGTAATTGGTGAACTCCTCGTTACTTGAGAAGAGCTTATACATATTGTATGAGTATATAGCATATACCCTACCGTTTACGCATCCACTCTGACTCCAGTAGCTAAAGTACTCTTGTAGTGCTATGGTAACATCTTTAGCGGTTAAAGCATAAGGCATATTAGTATAATATCTCCCTGCGGGATCTACTATCGCAAGCTTTCCGTTAGTTTCAGGTAAAGCTACTGTTGCATGACCTACTGTTTCGTTGTCTTTTTCAAAGACAACCAGCAAAACCCATACAATACGTTTCTTTCCGTTATAGTTTAATATCATGCTTGCTAAGAGGTTTGCCATATCTTCGCAATCACCAGTTAAATCTCTTGCTGTTTCGTTGGGAAATCTCCAAAATTCACGCCTCCACATTAACGACGTATTCAATTCAGGCAATATCGGTTCTGGGGAATCGTATGAGTAGTATATGCTGTCTTTTACCCATAAATACATTTTTAGTATGTCATTCCAAAGCTCGTTTATATCTGCTTGATTGCTCCAACCGCCAGTAACGTTGATTACAAGCGATTTAATCGCTGGATCTTCTGGTGTTATAAACTTCATCCAGTCCTCATATTCTAGTGCTTGCCTTAAATTTACCTGGCTCTTGATGCTGTTATACCAAGATATGAAGCTCTCGTATTCGGTTTTAAGTGAGTTATACATATTTACCAACGCTTCGTACTTGCTGACTAGCGAATCATAAAACTCTTTTAACATGTTGTAGTTTATGCTTAACTTATCGTAATCTTCTTGAAGTAATGAATATTTCTTGTTAAGGTCGTTGTACTTATTGTTGAGAGTGCTGTAATCACTAAGTAATGAGTTATACTGGTTTTGAAGTGCAACATAGTTGTTATTTAGTATGTTGTAGTTGTTAAGTAGCTCGTTGTATTGCGTGGTGATTTTTACGTAGTCGTTCTTAAGGGCCTCGTAATCGTTAAGTAACTGCTCGTATTGATTCTTTAACATGTTATAATCGTTTTTAAGTACGCTATAGTTGTTGAGCAACCTACTATATCGAGCGGTAAGCTCGTTATAGCTGTCCTTAAGTTGGTCGTATTGGTTCTTTAACGTGTCGTAGTTACTTTTAAGTACGTTGTAGTTATTGAGCAACATACTATATTGATTAGTTAGCGAATCATACTTATTACTCAACGTTTGATAATCCTGTTTGAGAGATAAAAACTCACTATAGAAATACCCAAAAAGAGACGCAAAAACCATATTCAAAACAACTAACGTAACTACCACAACCTTCAACGAAGGCAAATTACCTCCCATAATTTATCATAAAGAGTTACATAAAAAAGATTGCGTTGCTAAATAATAAATTGTTAGACAGATACTAGCTACTTCTTTAGTTAGTTTAAAAGACCTTTCTAATCTAACTCAGATACAAAGATCTTGATCATCACTCTTCTCTCCAAAGAATATAGGAATTGATGTCATATTACTGGTATTCTGGTATTATAAAGAGAGTTCTCACGATTGCTTCGTACCTGCTACCTACCTATGATAAGCCCTTTTATTTCTCTTATTAGAGTTCAAGAAAAAGGTTAAAGAAATAGTAAAACCTGTTATAAAGGTAAGGAGCTAACGTTAGAAGAATACATTAAAAGAGTAGACGAGGAATGTAAAGGCATGAGAAAATTTAGAATAAGCACAAAAGAAAAATCTAAATACGAAGACAATTGAAACGCCCTATTAAAAACTTAGAAGTAGGTAACATAAACCAAATATTGTTGCCGTTGAAGCTTGCTCTTAATGGTAAGAGCGTAGATTGCTTATTAAACTGCTTAAACATGCTTATATCTTAACCTTTATAAGGTTTGCTTAGGGTTTATAAGTAAGGGTAGTGACCGTCTGGGTGGGAAGGGTAGAATTTCTCGTTCATTTCCTTTATCAGTTCTAGCAGTTCGTGTGAATTGTGAGCTAAAGGTATGCTATCGAGTAAATCTCGCCATTTCTTACTTTGTTCGCATAACCCATTCCATTGCGAATACCCTTTGTCTAGTCCTCTAAGGGCATCAGATAAGCTAGGGTCTAGTCTTCTGAGGACGTTAGATAAGCTAGGTATGTCAACACCAACTTTCAATCCGTATTCCTGATATTTATTGGCGTAACCGCTTAACCAAGCTTTTTGGAACTTGTTAGGTTCAAACTCCTCAAGCGGAACTTTTCTTCCGTTACCTGTCTTTGGATTGTTGCGGAAATCTCTGTATGCTTCAAAGTGAGGCACGACATTATTTATGAACATATCGTATAGCGAACTAAAGTCGTTTGACCAAGTTCTTGGGTGGAAAAGCGGATATTCCTTCGGTAGGGAGTAAGGATCTATGGGTACAACCGCTACGTTATGAAAGTCTATTGATGGGCCTAACCCTGCTACGACATATAACGCTACATTGTTAAAGTTCTCATCCCATAGGGGTTTAACAACCTTTAATAGGGTTTTAAAGCCTGTTAGTTGCTTTTCTAAAATCCTTGAGCTATCCCATTCACGTTTCCCAGTAGGATCCTTGAATGATAATTCAAAGATAATCCTTCCCCGCCCGCTATCACGTAGAGATTTCTTAAGCTCTTCTCTAATAAGGCTAATTGCCTTCTCGTTATTATTTAAGGTCGAGAAGAAGATACCATTTGTTTGAATAACAGCTCTTGTGCTGGGATATCTGTTCAGCCCAATTTCTTGTATTACCTGTAAAGCCTTACCGCAGGCTTTTAACGTAAGTAAAGTTCTATCCAAAGAAAGGCACGGCTCACCTCCCTGTATTCTTACCCAGTTAATTTTCCTTTGAACGTTAAGACTGTAGAGATTATCCAGAGCCTTCAATACGTGATCTAAACTATATGTGTAACCCTCTCTATTCGGAAACCACGCATATCTCCAAGCATAACATAAGGGACATCTAAGGTTGCATCCAGCATACCTTAAAACAAGGGCGTATCCTTCACCACCTCTTTTACCTTCCTTATTCAACTCAAAAGGTCTAATTTTCGAATCTATTGATGACTCAGTTGGTGATCTAGCAAAAAATTCGTATTGCTTCATAACCATACTCTATAACCTCATCAATATCCTCTCTGTAAATCTACTATGTTAAGTAACCTTATATAGTTTCAACTCAAACGTTGCTCACTATCTAAGCATTCAACGCAGACTTCTTAACCCTTGCGTTTAAAGCTGTGGAAGGGAAGGTAAACGGTTTAAATGTTAAACACGTATATAATTATAGTGTTATGGTGGTTGCTTGTGATGTTAGGAAAGATACACATATTACTGAATAAGGAGATGATCCGCGATGGGAAGTATCAAGCAATCGTAGAGAGGCAAGCCAAGCTCTTAAGGGAACTCATAGAGATGAGTAATATCAAATGTCCCTTCTGCGATTATAAAGCAGACATATCTCAATTCAAGCTCCTCAGAGATCCTTGGAGGTTTAGGTTCTACAGAGTTAGGATGCTTCAATGCCCTAAATGTCATGGAGTATTCAACCATTATTACGGGCTGTCCTCAAAGGATAAGGAGGTTAAGTTCACAGTTAAAGTAAAGCCTGGGAAATGAGCAGAGATGGCTATGGTTGAAAAGCCTACAGAGAGAACTTACGCTACCGAATTGGTTGCGGTGATTAAAGAAAAGAAAGATTTAGGTTTTGACACGGAAGTTGAAGAGCGTTTGAGTTGCTTAGACTTTATAGTGCGGTTAACCATTACCCTGACTTTAGGGTTTGATAGGTCTTCATGATTTCCTCTAAAAGGTCTACAGCATTTAACTCAAACGTCAAGATTATCTCATAAAAATTCTAAGAAAAGCAGAGAACCTCAACATTCGCCACATGCTTGAGGCTCCGCTTTTTAAGGTGGGGTAAATGTTTATAAGTTTGTGTTTAATTAAGTCATGGTTGGGTGTGGGCAACCGTAGCTTGGGATGAGACCCACATCTTCCCGGAGCTGACGGCGGGAGCTGATAGGTGATGCGCTCCCGGTGAGGGGCTTCAGAAAGGTGATGGAAGCCCTAGGGGGAGAACCCCTGTTAAAAACAACAGGGGCCGTCAGCATCCAAGAACGGAATACCCTTAGAGAAAGCTTTCAACCCTATATATCATCTTATATTTGAACAAGCACTTAACAAACTGTTGGTTGAGGGTGTTGTAGTAAGTCCTAAGGAGAGGATTGATGGGGGAAGTATTCAGCGTTTCTTATCGTGCTTCAACCCAGTAAATAACCTACTGCTTAGTTGCTCTTATTAACTACGAATAACTTCTTAAGTATTCTTGAATTATTGGTGAGAGACGTTTTTTAGCTTTTGATATTACTTCAAGTCCTAAAGTTAGTGTTTCTGCGTTGTCTAGAAGTATTTCATCGTTTATTATTAGTGTTTCCACGCGTAGCTCTCCTTCAACGATAGCTTTAGTTAAGCTGTTTATTTCTGTAGGTAAGGGCCAGCCGGGCGGTTCTGAGGTATTAAACATAAGTATGTTTGTTATGTAGTTGTTTTCTATAGGGCCTAAAGACTTAAATCCTAGGATGCTGGGGTTTCTGGCCGTCGCCGCGTAAATTACGTCTATTGGGTGTTTACCGGTTTTATACACGACCTCTCTAGAGACGTCTATCATGCTGTATGAAGGTCTAACGCCTATGCCTAACCCTTCGTTAGGTTTCCACATGCTTAACTGCGATCCCCACCTGATTACGTTATTTCCAGACCCGTTCGTAGGGTTTATATAAACTACGTTGGGTTCTGAAGGGTCTACGTAAGGCGCGTTTAACACGAAGAGCTTCAAACCATATGCTTTAGCAGTCTCTAAAACTTCATCAGTGGGTTTTCCGCAAGTTGCTAAAGCTACCTTCACCTCATCAACTTTCTCATGCCATCTGTTAATCAACATTTTAAACTCGTTCTCAGGCTCGAACTCCTCCAAACCGCAGTTTATAGGCGGGGCTAGAACAACGTTAAAGCCTGAGTCGTGTGCCGCCCTAGCTACCTCATCTAAGTATATATCTATAAATAACGCGTTCGTAATCCCTTTAGAGATCATTTCAATCATAGTCATAGCTGCTAAGAAATACATATCAGTCCTGCTTAACTTCCTAAGGTAGTCTAGATTCTTACTTAAATCCGGGTCTTTAACGACGTACCTAAGCGGGTAAAGAGAAGCTATGGTGTACGCGGAGCTAAACGCGGGTAGGACCAACCTATCCTTACCGCTAATCAATAGTTCGGGGTAGCTGAATTCCTCCGGAGGCTCTCCCTCACCCACTCCGTTAACCCTTCCCTCACTTGAGAATATATACCCCTCCTTAATTAGGAGTTTCTCCTCGGTAGAGAACGTGAGTATTGAGGCGTTATTAATTAGGATTTTAACCAAGGCTTTTCACAACCTCTTAGCTATTATAGCCGGCGTGAGGAACTTCCTACCCTCAATAGCTTTAACTTCATCCCATTCGCTAAGTATCTTCACGGCTTCGTTAGCTACCTTTATAGCTTCAGTAACTCCAGCCCCTGGAACGAACTCGTCGGTGATTCTATTAGCTATGGCAGCGCATACAGCGCCTCCCCTACCGCCGTAGATATTCGTTAAGGTGAATATTGTTGAGGCCTCCATCTCGAAGTTAAGTACGTTCACCTCGGAGAGTTTAAGATGTATGTCAGCCCACCTACTGGGTAAATACCCTTTAAATCCAGGCCTCCCCTGACCTACGTAGAAGGAGTCGCTGCTTGCCGTTAAACCCACATGATACCTAACCCCTAACTCCTCAGCTGCCGCTATCAACGCTAAAACTACTTCATAATTAGCTACGGCTGGGTAGGCCTCATCAACGTATATCTTCGTTACGCCATCATACCTCACAGCACCCGTTGATATCACTAAATCACCTACTTTAATCTCCTTCTTTAAAGCCCCTGTAGTACCTACCCTAATGAACGTATCCGCCCCAACCCTAAAAAGCTCTTCAATAGCTATGGCTGCAGCCGGGCCGCCAATACCTGTTGACGTAGCAGCTATCGAAACACCTCGATACCTACCTACGTACGTAACGTACTCCCTATGTTTGCTTAACTCTTTAAACTCATCCCAAAAACTAGCTATTAATGGAACTCTATCGGGATCCCCCGGTAGTAGAACATACCTCGGCACCTCACCGGGTTTAACAGCTATATGGTATTGCCTTCCACCGACGTCCTCAGGTGTTGAGGCAGATCTAACCCTCTCAGACAAAGCATCCACCTAAAATTGATTTCCACCGAGGTATTTTAAAACGCTGTCGTAAAAACGTATTTAAGCTCTCCATATACTATTTGTTTGGTGTGGCGTAGATGGCTGTGAATATAGAGATACCCCCTGAGTGGAGGCGCTTTAGATATAGGGGGAAGACCTTAGAGGAATTGCTATCGATGCCTATGGATCAATTAATAAATCTTTTCCCCGCGAGGATTAGAAGATCCCTCATTAGAGAGTCTAAAACGCAGGTCTTACTTAGAAGGCAGGAATACGGAATTAAAGACTCACCCAGAATGAAACTCTTAAGTAAGGTTATGAAGGCCAGAGAGTTAATGAGTAAGGGTAAGAACGTAAGAATAAGAACTCACGTAAGAGACGCGATAATCTTGCCGGTGATGGTAGGCCTCACTATAGAAGTATATAACGGTAAGGAATATGTGCCGGTTAGAATAACGCCTGAAATGATAGGTCATTACCTAGGTGAGTACGCACCCACCACCAAGCAAGTAAAGCATGGAGAGCCAGGACTTAAGGCAACTAGATCTACGTTATTCGTCGCGATGAAGTAAACTTCAACCTTCTTTACAAATAAAACCTTAACTGTCCGTGGTTGGTATTAAAGTCTTTAACTCCTATATCTGGTGCTTTTATCTTTAGTAAGGTGACGTGTTTAAACCCTTCAAGACATTTCAAGACTTAGTTATGACGGTGTCTTAAGAATTAGGGCATCGTTCCAATAAAGACGGATATGTGAGTAATGCCTGTATAACTTAGGGGCATCGCTTTAGAACTTTAAGGAGGTTATTTAACCTCAAGACATTCTTTCAAAACGTTAAGTAAGTATTTCTTAAGTTTGACTGCGTCGTTTTCAAGCAATACTAGCTTAAACTCTCGTGTTTTATGTTTGATCTTAACTAAGGAGATGTAGCCTTTATAGCCCTCCGGTATTAAGTAAGCCAACTCTTTCCTATCCGCTTTTATGCGATGCTTCTCTACGGATGTAATGTCGCATAACCTAAGCTCTATCTCTTGAGGGTTTCTTACAGCGCTTAACGTTTTCAACTCCTTAAGTGAAGGTGATCCTTTAACCTTCACTATGTTTGAAACAAGCTTAGGTTTTAACCTAAGTATTAGGTTTTCAGGGATGTTTAAAGAAACTACACACTCAATAACTAACCTACCTTCAACGCATAAAGCCTTAAATAGCTTAACGCCTCCCTTAATTACTCAACCACCGTTGAGTGTTTTATTTTAAAGCTTATAATTGAAGTAATTCTTACTTTAACGGGTTTAAAACATGGGTATGTACGGTATAGACGAGATGTTTCGAGTGAGGTTCAGCAGGGAGGAGATTGAGGAGTTAAGAAATACGTTAAGCGAGATGAAAAACCCTGTTGAGGTATATACCTTCGTCGACGAGAGGTGTAGATACTGTTCCAACACAGTCAAGCTTGTGGAGGTATTAAGCGATGCCAGCCCATCATCCAACGGGGGTAAGTTAATTAAACATACGGTAGTTAGTAGGGGTAACGACGCCTTAGGGCTTTTCAAAAAGTTTAACGTGTCTAGAGTGCCTACAGTAGCTTTTCTCGACGGATATATAAGATATACAGGCATGCCAGCTGGGGAGGAAATCAGAGGTTTCATTGAAACGTTAATTAGGTTGAGCACGGGGGATTCAGGGTTAAGCCAATCTACTGTTGAAACCCTATCTAAGCTTAAAGGCTTAGTACGTGTTGAGGTTATAGTAACGCCCACATGCCCTTACTGCCCCTACGCAGCTTTACTAGCTAACATGTTCGCCTTCGAATCGTATAGACTAGGTAACAAGGTAGTTGTCGCCGACGTAGTTGAGGCTTATGAAAATCCGGATATTGCCGACATGTACGGCGTTATGACAGTCCCTACAATAGCCATCAACGGTGAAGTCGAGTTCGTCGGCGTTCCTTACGAAGACCAATTCCTCGAGAAAGTTGTTGAGCATTCTAACAAAGCTTACTTAAAACAGAAGAAAAAAGAAGAGTATATGAGGTTATTAAAAGAACTAGAGAAAGATACCACACAGGATAAGGACGTTAAGTAACCCACTTTAATTAGTTAATTTACGGAGGATTCCCCCCACGCGTTAGTTACTTTTTATTAACGTGAGTTTATTGCTTAGTGAGGAGTTTAAGATGCTTTAATATTCGCATGTGGGGCATTCCCCTGACTCGCCTTCCTTTAACACGTATCGGGTGATTCTATACCTACTTAAATCCTTTCTAACTTGTTTTGGCTCCACCTCATGTTCTGCTTCTTCAGATTTACGGATTACTCGTTCCTTTACTTGAGGTTCTTCAAGTTCTTTACCTTCACGTGACATCTTCTTAGTTAGCTTCGCACCGAAGTAAATCACTTGCTGTGTCTTGCTTTTATCTCTATATACGGTTATTCCTTTACAGCCAACCACCCATGCCGTCATATAAGCTTTCCTAACGTCTTCTACGGTTGCTTCAGCCCTCATGTTAATTGTCTTACTTACTCCAGCGTCCACCCATTGCTGCCATGCCGCTTGATGAAGTATATGCCATATAGGTTCAATGTCATGAGCTGTTGGGAAAACCTCCCTAAGCTTCTTGGGTATGAAGGGATTCCCCCTTACGGAACCTGACTCCGCAACAACGCCAACTACCTCCGGGTTGTCGAGGCCGTAGAGTCTGAGGGCTTCTAGGAAGAGTGGATTAACTTCGATGAAAGTCCCTACAGTTACTACTCTAGTGAACGCTAAAGCAAATATGGGTTCTATAGATGATGAAGTGCCGCCGATTATCGAGACCGTCCCTGTAGGCGCTATAGAAAGTACGGCGGCGTTTCTTAAACCTTTAGCTCTAACCTCACTTTCAAGTTCTCTCCAATTAACGGAGGGCCTTTCAAACACAAGCTTCTTCACCTCACTTGAGATGTTGCCGGAGACGCCGCTAGCTTTGAAGATCTCTTCTAAAGGAAGTGCGTCACTCCAAAACATCTTGTAAAGCTTCGAGTTCCAAGCAGGGAACGGACCTTTCTCAATAGCTAACTTAAGTGAAGCTCTATAGGCGTTGTAAGCAATCCACTCAGCAAGGTGGTAAGCTAGGTAAACAGCATCTACGCTGTCGTAGGGGATTCCTAACTTCACAAGCATGTGGGCCCAACCCATAACACCTAAACCAACTTTCCTCGTTCTTCTAACACGCTCCTCAATTTGAGGGAGTAAAAACCTAGCAACGTCAATAACATTATCTAAAAATCTAACAGCTACCTCAACATCCTTTCCTAAACCCACCCAATCTATTCGGCCGTCGCTAGTCACGTACTTCTCAAGGTTTATACTTCCTAAATTGCAGGCCTCCCACTCAAGAAGAGGTTCCTCACCACAGTTGTGATGTATTAATCCGGCCGCAATGTAGGCGTGAACCTCCGGTACGGTGAAGTCATAAAAGTCTACTACTCCAGCGTCTTCAACTCTCTCCACCGACACCCAGACCGGGTCGCTCTCAGCTTTACTTAACTTCAGCTCGGTGGTCTTTTCCAATGATTCAAAACCTACGAGTTCAGTGAATATGTGACGGCTGTAGTTACTTATCGTTAACTCATAGTATTCGGAAGCCTCATATACCTTCACCTCATCATTTGCTGTGGCATAGCTGAATTTCCTGTCGTGTGGTTTGCTATATATCTCGCTGAATATCCCTATCGTCGTTAGCAATATTTGAACGTCCTTAAGCAGGTCTGAGCTGGCGTTAGTCAGCCTTATCGCATCGTCAAAACCTGTAGCTCCGTTGGCTGTGAATAAACCACGTAGGAAAGATTTAAGGGATTCTAGATCTAGCTTCCAAGCAATCTCTGGAAGTCTTCTCCTATGCTGGTATGGAGGGATTTCACCAATAAGTTCAACCACTTTCTTATATGCACTTGTTCCACTACCGAACTTAAGTGTTAATTCAGCTTTATCTAACACCGCATTACCGTCTGAGTTCCCGCCTAACTTAGCTATCGCCTGCTTAACCCTCTCGAAAGCAGCTCCATCCCCTGATTTAAAGTGCCACGCGACATAATCCTTGCTTAATGCGCCGTTTCCCACCAACCAACCAAGGGCGAACGCAACGTCCGAATCGAGTTTGATAGTAGAGGTCAGGGCCCTCCCTACATACTCTGGATGCATTCTCGCTAACGCTATTGCGTCGCCAGGCCTTAACTCACGTGCTTCTTTCCAACCTTCAGGGGTTAGGAATCTATGCTCATACGTGACAGTTACCTCATACCCTTCCTTCGTAACTACCTTAAGTGCTGGCTTCCTACCTACGTACCAAACCCACGCTTTCTGCGGAGCTACGATTTTCAACTTTAACTCTTTGTTTTCGGCGATTCCGCGTACAGCAGATTCACCTACCGGCGCTACAAGCGTTGTTTCGTATGCTATCGGTTCACCACCCTCGCCGAGAACTTTTTCATCAGCAACTACGGTTTTGACTTCAACTCCATGTTTCTTAGCCTCCTCCCAAACCTCCCGGGCGGTCCTCCACCCCTTAGGTGTTAATACACGGGTCTCTCCACTAACGCATGGGTTGGTCGCGTTTATCTTGCCTAAGTACCACGTCGGATGTCTTCGGTTTATAGTGTCTATGAATAGAAGCCCTGGGTCTCCCGACTCCCAAGCGTTCTTAACTATCTCCTCAAATATTGCCTTAGGGTCTTCCCACGCTACTATCGCCCCCTCCGCTTCAGCTATCGCTAAAGCTTCGTCCCACGTTATTATGAGGCTATTCTCTAAAGGTATGGAGCCTCCGTTCATTTCCAACTCATCTATTATTACCTCCTGAACCCATTCCTCATCCATGTAATGTCTTGCCCAGACGACAGCGTATTTCAGCGAGTTATGTGTTTTATCTAAGGAGGTCTTTCTTGGGTTGATTAAAGGTACGGGTTTTCCTTCATTTAACGCTTTCATGAAGTAGTCGTACATACCTACGGATATGTTGAAGTTTTGAAGGACGGCGTCTTTCCCCTCGCCAGATTTAGCTTTAATGAACTTCTTAATGTCTGGATGCCAAACGTGAAGTACGCCCATGTTAGCTCCTCTACGCCTTCCGCCCTGCTTAACGACCTCCGTATTCACGTCGAACAGCTTCATGAATGAAAGAGGTCCTGAAGCAACTCCAGCAGTTGAAGCGACTACATCACCTTCAGGCCTTAATTCAGAGAAGTTGAAGCCGCAACCACCGCCCTGCTGGAATATAATTGCTTGAGCTCTAACGGCGTCGTAAATCCCATCGTTTTCAGGCGTTACCATAGCGTCTCTAACGGGTAAGACAAAACACGCTGAGAGAATTCCCAACTTAGTTCCTGCGTTCATTAACGTAGGTGAGTTGGGAATGAACCTTAACTCCTTCATTAAACGAAGGAACTCGTTAAACCAATATTCCCTAGATTCCGGCTTCTCAGCGGAAGCGACGAACCTAGCCACCCTTTCAAAAAGGGCTTTAGGCGTTTCTAAAAACCTTCCGCTGTTTGGATCCTTCCTTAAATACCTACTCATTAAAACCCTTAAAGCATAGTAAGTAAGTCTTAAATCGTCTGGGTCGAAAGAACTCCACTTACCCTTGCCGAAGACGTCGTTGTAGATCCTCGCAAGTAAGTAGTACCTACCAGCAACTTCATACCTAGGGTCTTCAACAACCCTGGTAATGAAAGCCTTCTCAACAAAGTCGGATATCTTACTTGAAGGAACTTTATCAGGCTCGTTAAAAACGGAGTTTAGAACATCATCCATAACTGACGTAAGTGACGCGTCGTTTAAACCAGCCGCGTTTAACGCCGCATGAACACTCTTGACTAACTTACTCAACTCAAAAGGTTCTTCACGTCCATTCCTCTTAACTACGGTTAGGGATTTCATAGTCAAACTCAATCGACCTATACCATTCACTTAGTATTTAGTTATGAAGCTTATTTTCCTTAACTCCACGACTATTATTTAAGCTTGGTAATACCTTATTCACAGCCAGAGTAATAATACAGGCAGTTACTGCTGTAAGTTAAGTTAATCCCTAGGGAAAATTCGTTGAATAAGACTACCTAACGTTAAGTCGTGAAACGTTTATAAACTACTTAAATAGCTTTGAACTTAGCATCCCAGGATTCGAAAACTTTAATCAACTCTTTATTAACGCTAGGTTTCCTCTCCTTTAAAACTTCCATAAAGTCCTCCATAGTTATAGGTCTAGGTACGCCGTCGTGAGAGCCTCTAGCGAAAAGCTCTCTAACCGTTCTTAAATGAGCCGTCATAACTATATCTTTTATATCGCTTGCTGTATACCCGTCTAAAGCGTCAGCCAACCTGCTGAAGTCAACGTCGGGACTTAAACTTAACTTCTTCGTGTAAAGTTTAATTAACTGCAGCCTAGCTTCTTTGTTAGGTAGGGGTATGTAGATCCTTTTTTGAAATCTTCTTATGAACGCATCGTCGAGTTTCCATGGCTTGTTCGTAGCCGCTATGACATATACGAAGTACGTTTTGTCCTTGTCTTGAAGGCCGTCCATCTCCTTCAAAAACTGATTCCTAACTCTAGTTTCCCCACCTACTTCAGCGTTAAACGAGCTTAGTAGAGAATCTACTTCATCAATGAATATTATCACGGGTTTTTTCGATGCTGCGGCTAGGTCACGCGCCTTACTGAATATTTTAGCGACCCTCTTCTCAGCTTCACCTAACCATTTAGACATTATGGAAGCGGCGTCCACATGTATGAAGTAGCCATCAACTTCATTAGCTACTGCGGCCGCTACGTAGGTCTTGCCACAGCCCGGAGGCCCGAAAAGTAAAATCCCTCTAGGCCACCCTAAAGGAAAAAGATCGGGTCTTTTGGTGGGGTAGATTATAGATTCGAAGAAAGCCTGCTTAACATGTTCTAAATCAGCAACGTCTTCAAAAGTAACCTTCGGTTTTTCCTTAAGTATAAACTCCTCAAGATCTTCATCGTCTGATTCCGAGCTCCTACTTCCGGTCGCTGGGAGGAGTGAAGTCCTCAAGCTTTCTAAATCTTTAATTCTCTTATGGTATTGCTTTATCCAATCCTTGTAGATTGTGTTGAGGGGGTTGTCGGGATATAACTGTATTATCTTGTTAAGTACTTCTATAGCGTTCCTATAGTTTTTTATAGCCTCCCCGTAATTACCTTCCCTATCGTTAAGAACTGCTTGAATCGCGTAATGCCTTGCTGCGTTTTCAAGATAGGGTAGTGAGTTGCTGCTCATCCGTAAAAACACCTCATATAGGTTTTCCCTTCCTAAAAGATTACCTTATTCTGTTCTTTCAACCTATTTAACGACTCGTATATCTCTTCCTTACCTACGCCTAACTTAGACGCTACGTCATTTACGTCTAGGAAGCCGTTATGCGTTAATATATACTCCAGCACAGCCTTATCTAACATGCTGGGCTCCATCCTCCTACTAGGTGTTTTAGGCTTCGACGGCTGTGGTTGAGCTACAGCCTCCTTAACCCTCTCCTCCAAGTTACTCTTGACTTTAACAGGGACAAGGATATTCAACGGTATCTCGGGGAGTTGATTCTTCACAGTTTCCGCAGCTGCTTTCTCAATCTCCTCCAACAACTTCTTAGCTTCAGGTGTGTATTCCAAAGCCTGCTCGGGCTTCAGCTGGACGTAGTCTGTTGTGGAGGCTAGCATCTTCCTCGATTCGTTAATCATAGTTTCTATGTTGTACGCGAGGCTCGGTATAACGTCTTTAACGTAGTCTTTAGCTAGGGAGAGTAGGTTAGAAACCTCAATTAAAGATGGTGAGATATTACTCACATCTTCTAAGGTCTCAAGCCTTAGTTTAACTTGCTCAAGCACCTTCTCAACTATGACTAACTTCGTCACCATCTCACGTACTTGATGAGCTTCATTAGCGTATATTAAAGCTCTATCGCCTTCCTTACTGACCGTAGCCGCTATAGTTGCTTTCAGTAGGTTCTCGAACCTAGACTTAAGCCTAGCTATAGCTTCAGTAACCTCCTGCTTAGCTGTGTCTATATGAACTATAAGTAGGGATATAACTCTTTTCTTCTCTAGCTTAGATTTACTCCTACTAAACGGACCTATTAAGTTCCTGAACCATTTAAGCACACCCCCCTCATTCTCTACCGATGTCACTGCTCACCCCTCCCAGCTCCTCCCTTCAGCGTTTAAGTGTCGACGACCTGAACTTGAATTGGGGATTCTGCTTTAGGCATAGACTGCGTGGCAGGGGTTGAGGGGGTTGTGAGTGTTTGTTGCGGTGCTTCCGCCGCCTGCCTTATCTCACCGGCTTCAGTCTCTAACTTACTTATAAGTTCTAAGTGTTTCTCAACATCTCTTTTTTCGTCTAAAGACTTAGTTCTGTTGTTCCTAAGGAAGTCGGCCGCTATCTTATATGAAGCCTCGCTGAATTCGTTGCTCATGTAGAGCACTTGAAGGTTTGTTAAGTCCTTCTCAAGCCTTATTATGAGGTCTTCTAACTCCCCAGCTCTCTTCCTTAACAACTCCTTAACCTTCTTAACTTCCTCCTTTAAATTCCTAAACTCGACCTCCAGCTTTCTCTTCAACTCTTCGTAGGCGTGGACGGGTACGGTGCCTTTCCTGTAGAGATCTTCAGTAGCTCTTAACCTCTTCTTAACGCGGTCTAATTTATTTTCAATATCTAGCGCCTTCACTTTCCACTCGGGAACAACTACTAAACCGTCTGGAGTGAGTTTAATTCTTGAAGCAGGCACGCCTTCATACATAGCGTCATTAATGCTTAACTCTATAGACTCTACTTCACCGGAGACGTTGCTATAAACCATTACTAACTTACCTAAAATCCTACCATACTCATCTTTAATCATTTGACCAACGAACTTATCCAGTTGATCCAAAGTTATTATCACTTTCTCAACACCTCGTAAAAGATACTGATGTATTAACAATCCTTAAAAAACTTAATACTCATGAAAGCACGTAATAACTGAATGCATGCTTCAGCTTAACAACGACTTACGTATAGAGCTAAGGAAGGTAGCTTTAATTCACTACGGGTTAGAAAGTCTTACTGCTTGAATTAATTAGAGTAAAGTTTATGTCTTTCCCTAAAGACCGTTGTTGAATTCTGTTGAGAGTGGCCGTAATTGGGGAGGTGCTAACCCTTACGGAGTTTAAAAGCGTGTTTTAAGAGCGGGTTTTAACGTGTTGGGAATTGCGAGTGATTTTAAGTATTGAATTCTGAGGGGCTTCAACGGTTTTAAATGGTGAGAGGTTAAAATCTAGGTGTTTAGTAATGGAGTTTGACATAACCTTCGTTAAAGCTTTACAGGTGCTTGATTCTAGAGGTAATCCAACAGTGGAGGTTCTCGTTGGCACGGAAGGCGGTGGTTATGGAAGGGCTATAGCTCCAGCTGGGGCATCGCGAGGAAGGCGTGAGGCCGTGGACTTAAGGGATGGTGGGAATAGGTATTTAGGGATGGGTGTAACGAAGGCTGTAGAGGCAGTTAATAAATATTTAAGTCCTGCGTTAATAGGTCTTAACTCAGCTAACTATAGATTAGTTGATAGGAAGATAGTTGAGGTTGATGGGACAGCGAACAAATCTAGGATTGGCGGTAATGCTTGCGTGGCTACGTCTTTAGCCAATATTAAAGCAGCGGCGGAAACTTTAGGCGTTCCACTCTTTCAATTTCTAGGTGGGTTTAAAGCGAGGTTGCTACCAACGCCTTTAATGAACATAATTAACGGGGGTTCACACGCAGGTAATGAGTTAAGCATACAGGAGTTCATGATCGTTCCAGTTGGTGCTGACAGATTTAGTGAGGCTTTAAGGATTGCTGTGGAGGTTTACATGAATTTGAAGAAATACCTGAAAAACAGGTACGGACCGAACTCAATCAACGTAGGTGATGAAGGGGGTTTCGCACCTCCTATGAAGTTAACTGAAGAGGCTTTAAACGCTTTGGCGGAAGCCATTAAGATGTCTGGATATGGGTTAGGTAGTGACGTCTTAATAGGTCTTGACGCGGCCGCGTCTCAATTCTATAAGGAGGAACGTAAGGCATACTTTATAGACGGCAAGTATTTAAGCACTTCAGAGTTGCTTGATTATTATGAAGACCTCGCGTTGAGATATCCTATAATATATCTTGAAGATCCGTTTTGGGAGGAGAGTCCTGAAGCGTATGGAGAGCTTAGGAAGAGATTGAAAGGCAAGACCTTAATCATAGGGGATGACCTAACAGTTACGAGACGTGATTTAATCGAGGAGTACTTTAGTAAGGGAGTTATTGACGGAGCCATAATTAAAGTTAATCAAGTAGGGACTTACAGCGAGGCTGAAGATTCCGTTACTTACCTTCTTAGAAGCGGTGGTAAAGCGATAATAAGTCATAGAAGTGGTGAAAGTGAGGATGTGAGTATAGCACACATATCCGTAGGCTTGGAAACGGGCCTTATAAAGACGGGAGCCCCAGCCAGAGGCGAGAGAACGGCAAAGTATAACGAGCTTTTAAGGATTGAGGATTATTTAGGGGATGACGCGCAGTTCATAGGTAAAAAAGCCTTTAACCTCTAAGGCAGGATCAAAGCAGCTACGACTAAAACCACCCCAACCCCCAATAAAAACAGCGAGAACTCCTTAGCCCTCAATGAAGTTACCCACTTACCTAGCTTAATCAATCCGTAGATGATGTAGGCAAGAACCGTAACACCTATTAAAGCCAACCCTACTAACGCTAAAGCACCTGACAAATTCAACGTACCTATCTTAGAGATTAAAGACGTAACTATCTCTAAAGCTTCAAGACCCATTATACCACCGTAGAATAGCTTAAGGAAGACATAACTTTAAAAACACTGACCTTCAAAACCAGGGGTTCAGCCTACATAGGCTTACAAGCACCTATGTAGGCTTTGGGGTTCATTAGATTCAGCCACCCTCTTGGGTTCATCGGTGGCTTATCATCGCCCTCACCCCCATTCGTGGCAACCCCACCTAAAGCCTTCACCCGCACCCTCACCGAGGGATCACCTCCTCAATCACCACACGATGGGGGATGCTCAGGCTTTAGGGAAAACCACACATCTTAAGCCTAGGGTTTCACACTCACCTCCTTCGGAGCTTTACCACCCCCTCCACATCCGAGGTGAGATCTGACCACCAAGAACTATAATTACCTACCAAATATTTAACCGTTTCGGTTAGACGTTACTCATTAACTAAAACGTAGGCACGTTAACTAACTTTAAGGTGGTGGGTTTGTGTTTAACATCATCCAAGCCGGTGTTTTAACGACGAAAACGCTCACCCATTCTATGAAGTCTTCACGAAAGCTTAAAGCATTTAATACTTCATTTAAGTCTTTAGAAATCATAACCAACCTTAAGTCTTTAGATTCTAGATAACGTTCCTTATCTAAGGACATAAGGAAGTCTTTAGGGTCGGTATATCTTTTCCTAGTGAGAGCTTTAATTACACCATCGTAAGAAATCCATAAAGCCTTAGTTGATTCTCTACTTACGTACTTGCTTAAGAAGTTTATAGAACCGTTGCATAACTTCGAAGGACCTACTCTAACCACATAAGCCTGCCTTACCGAACTTAAGTCAACGTCAAACGTTATCACAGCATGGGATTTTTCATCACTCCATAAACCAACGTCGATAATGTTGAAGTTATTCATTTTCAACGCGTTAAGTAACTTCCTACTGATTTTCTTAAGTTCACCCCACATAATGTCTGGGGATAGGTCGGGTTTAAACTCATATATTAAACACATAACCTCCCTGTTGGTTCCGTTAAGTATGTCGTTTATTCGATCTACGCTTAACTTCATACGTGGTGGTTTAAAGAATATTTTGGAAGGCTTCTCTAAAAATCTATGTGAGGCTAAAACCGCGATAGTTAGAGACCGCCTTGAAACAGCTGACGCCACGTTTCTATACGGGTCTACAGGGTCAGGCACTATTAATGGGGCGTTCAGGAATAACTTACGTAGGATCTCCACGTTATGCGTGCCTTCAACAACAACTACCTGACCTTCAACCCATTGAGTCATGGCTTTAAGGACGCTTAGGAAATCGCCGTATTTAATCGTAAGTAACTCCGTTAGATAGCCTGAAAAACCCTCCACCTTTATCTCAGCTCCATAAACCCCAATGCCTTTGAAGAACTTCTTTAAAAGCCTAACCTCATCTCGTAACTCGCTTGTTAACCTGCTATTTACAAATCGTGTGTGGAAAGGCGTTCTATCAACGGCTGTTTTAGCTTCAGCTGGCGTCTTAGCCCAATAGGCAGGAACCACATCAACGTCTATGTTATTAACTCTTAAGGTTATGTAGGGATGTGCGGCGTATTTTATATGTGCTTCATATTTTTTAAGGTCTGGATAAAGCCTCCTTATAACGTTTTCCTCAATCCACTCCTTACTAAGGTCCTCCTTATCTATAAGTATAAACACGTCTAAGTCTAGATCACCTTTCAATGCGGTGCCTTTAGCGAAAGACCCCTCTAAAGAAACCTTAAAATCTACATCAAGTCTTAACTTACTATGGATTAAATCCTTAAGAAATTCGTAAGTCTCTAACCCTCTCGCTACCTCCTCGTCAGTAGGTCTTAACTCCTTCCTTAACTCGTCGAGTAGATCCTTAAGATCCACACCCACTTTAAACCTCCTTTAAATTAACAACTAGTATGTCGTTATATATAGGTCCTTCAGGTCTTAACAAACTTCTTTTAAGCTTTACTTGAGTTACCGGTGACGCGCCGAAGTTGAAATTCTCGTAGTTGTGGAGAACCTCCCTTAAGCAGGCAGAATCTACAGAACCTTTAACCCTACCTACAGTTATGTGCGGTACAAAATCCTCCCTCTCTAACCTCACGTACTTCTCCAGGCAAGCATCTAGAAGCTTCCTCAACCTGGAAAGTTCTTCAACACCGTCCTTCACACCAACCCACACGACTCTTGGCCTACTTAAGCTTGGGAAGGTCCCGACACCCGCTACCACCATGTCAAACCTTCTAATGTTCTCAAGGCTTTTCACACACTCATAAATCTTAGGCAACAAACCTTCTGAAACCTCACCTATGAATCTAAGCGTTAAATGTATGTTCTCGTCTTCAACCCCTTTAATACCCCCTTGCTTAGAACACGACAGAACGTAATTCTTAAAGCTTATGACTCTCTTTAAAACCTCAGGATTCTCTAACTCTACAGCTACAAATAACCTAACCATAACTTAAGCCCATTTAAACAGCTTCAAAAACACTTAAAAAACAACCACCCTATATTTAGTTAGGGGGCCGTCGTCTAGCTTGGGTAGGATGCCAGCCTGGGGTGTTTCCCGCCGGTGAATCCGGAGCGCTGGTGGTCCGGGGTTCAAATCCCCGCGGCCCCACTAACCTGTTAAACCACCCTTCCTAGGTCCTTACCTACTTAATTTTTAATGTGTGAAAGCGAGGTTAGTAGCTGAGTTAACGAAAGCAATATTTATATCTTAAGTAGAGTTAGAGAGTTAGGGTTTGAAATGTCTGAGGAAAGTGAGGAGAAACGCGAGGAGGAGGTTGAGGAGGAGTTATTCGAAAGCAGTGTAGATCAATTTTTAGGTGAGTCATTCACTAGCGAGGTTGAAGGCGAGGAAACAACCTCAGTTAGGATAACTTCAAGTGTTTCGGCTTTAACGCTCATGACTGAAGTCAGCGATCTTTTAATTAAGGGCCTGGAGGGTTCAATACCCTTTAATGAAGTTGTGAATAAGATTAAGGAGCTCCGTTCACGTGCTTCCGTTAAGAAGCAGGTTAAAAGCGTTAAAACCAAAACAGTGGAGAAGACTGTTAAGAAGAAAGAAAAGGAAGAAAAGAAGGTAAAATCCACTAAGAAGAAGGAAAAGAAAGGAAGTTCATCTAAAACATAAACATAACTTTCAAACATAAGTAAGCTTAAGTTGATAGTCCCTCAACGTTTTGTTTTGCGTAATCGTAAGTCTTTAAACCACTGGTGTAAGTCTCTAAGACCTTAATCTCCTTTAATTCCTTCTCACCTACTTTAAGTGGGTCTTTATCAACCACTATGAAGTCAGCTAGCATGCCTTGCTCTAGACTTCCAAGGCTTTTCTCCTCAAACAACGCATAAGCAGAACCTTCGGTATAGCTGTAAAGCGCTTCCTCAACGCTTAAGCATTCATGTTTAGTTAATTCGTAAAGCGGTATGTTTTCATACTTACCTCTTGTGACAGCAGCATAGATCGTGTCCCAAGGATTGAGAGGCTCTACAGGCGAATCTGTGCTAAAAGCTATTTTAACACCGCTTTTAAGAAGTGTTTTAAAAGCGTATACGTACTGAGCTCTTACATCCCCTAATCTATTAACGACCCACCAGTCGGTTATTATGAAGTGAGGTTGTACTACAACTACTGAGTCGACTTTAACTAGCTTATCAAGTATATCCGGTCGTAAAACTGACGCGTGTTCTATACGATGCCTTAAAAACTGCACCCCCTCTAATCTTTCGTAGACGTTAAGTATGGTTTCGACAGCTTTATCGCCTATTCCATGGATAGCTATTTGAAGCCCTAAATCATGGATTTGATTAACTAACTTGAGAAGAGAGTCTTCATTGAGTATAGGTACTCCTACAGTGTCCGCATCAGCGTACGGTTGAGAAAGCCAAGCGGTTCTAGCACCTAATGAACCGTCAACAAATATTTTAATACCGTTTAACCTAACGTACTCTGTACCAAAACCTCTAACAATACCTAAAGCCTCTAAAGCCTTAACTACGTTAAACCCAGCTTCCTCCGGGTTTAAATAAACTCTAACCCTAACCGGTAAGCGACCGGTTTCAACCTCAAGCTTTTGAAGTGTTTTAAAGGAGTTAAGATCTGCGGATACGAAACCTACGGTAGTCACTCCGTTAGATGCTGCATAAATCATCGCTTTAGTAAGTAGCTTTTTAAAATCGTCGTATGTTAAACTCTCTTTAATTTTCTCCCTAACTACATCGAGGGCTCTCTCCACAACTACGCCGGAAGGACTTCCTGAAGGGTCTTTCAGTACGTCGGGGCTGTTGGAGTTGATCAAACCGGTTAAAACCATAGCCTTAGTGTTAAGTACCGCGGCATGACCGCATACACGAGTTAAGACGACGGGCTTATCGTTAACTACCTCATCTAAATCCCATCTGGTCGGGAACCGCTTCTCCTTAAAGAGTTCTTGATCCCAACCCCTGCCTAAAATCCAGGTAGTTTTAGCTGATTCAGCATACCTTCTCAACCTAAGTTTAAGTTCTTCAACGCTTCTCACACCTCTTAAATCCAGAGTTGTTAAGTAAGAGCCTAACCCATCTAGATGCATATGTGCGTCTATGAAGCCAGGGATTACTACACGTCCTTTAAGATCCACTACATCCATGTTTAACGTCCTTGAAATATTTAAAGCTACGTTTTCAGAACCGGTGTAGAGAACCCTATCTCTAAACACTACTAACGCATCGACCTTACTAACGGGTTTAAACGCCGTATATATGGTTCCGTTAATCAACGCAAAACCGTTCATTCAATTACACGCCCACATCTATAGTTAAACCCAACGTAATAAAAGAATAGCCCTATCGCCCTCTATGTATTTCATCGATATTCTTAAATGTTTTAATTTCTTTCTATTTTAAAGTTTATATTTTAGAAGTGGATATTGTTTTGGGTTGGTGAGGGGGTTTATCCACCTATAGGGTAGGTGGATCCCTGAGTAAGTATCGTGGAGATTAGGGGGAAGAGTGGTTAAGCGTGTGCGGGGGTGCTTGGGGTCGTCCCTAAGAGCCTCTGCAGTGAAGGATGAAGCCAGACGGAGTGGAGGAACAAGATATGAGGGGATGAAGAAAGTGATTAGGGAAATCGTTCAGACCCGAACCCCTATCGTTGATTGATAATTTCATACGTAAGGCCAGCTTTTTTAAGAATATCCAGCAAGGAGTTTAAGTCAACCCTCCTATCAAGAATTATTGAGGCTTTCTTAACGTTTCTATCTATGTAGAGTTTCACCTTATCCACGAAAACCCTACCGCTGATTAAATCCGCTTCGTTTTTCTTCGGAGCTAAGTATTCTTTAAACTTCCTTCTCATCATTCCATAGAAAACATCGAAGTTCTTA